>CAWFUE010000023.1:0-80684 GCA_963818905.1 uncultured Acidobacteriaceae bacterium | reverse complement strand
CAAAAAAGCGCATCGCAGTCGTTCCCGGAGACGGCATCGGCAAGGAAGTCATTCCCAACGCCATGGAAGTAGTTCGTGCCTCGGGAGCGGACGTCGAGTTCACCACCTTCGACTGGGGCGCCGACCGGCATCTCGCCGATGGCACGACGATTCCCGCAGACGGTTTCCAGATGCTGGCGCGCGACTTCGACGCCGTGTTCGTCGGCGCGCTCGGCGATCCGCGGGTCCCCAGCAACATCCACGCCAAAGAAATCCTGTTGGGCATGCGCTTCAAGATGGATCTTTACGCCAATGTGCGGCCGGTGCGATTGCTTGATGCCTCGCTCTGCCCGCTCAAGAACGCCACGCCCGACGACGTCAACTTCACCGTCATTCGCGAGAACACCGAAGGCGTGTACATGGACATGGGCGGCAACTTCAAAGTCGGTACGCCCGACGAAGTGGCGACGCAGGAGGACATCAATACGCGCAAGGGAGTGGAGCGCGTCGTTCGCTTCGCCTTCGAGTACGCCCGCGCCAATGGCCGTAAGAAAGTCCTGATGTCGGATAAGTCCAACGTTATGACCTACGCGGGAGGCCTTTGGCAGCGTGTCTTCAAGGAGGTTGCCAAAGACCACCCTGAGATTCAGACGCAGCACATGTACGTCGACGCGCTCTGTCTGCAGATGGTGCGCGAGCCGCGCTCGCTTGACGTGATCGTAACCAACAACATGTTTGGCGACATCATCACCGATCTTGCTGCCGCACTTCAGGGCGGACTTGGCATGGCAGCCAGCGGCAACATTCATCCTGGACGGACATCGATGTTCGAGCCGGTACACGGCTCGGCGCCTCCGATGGCAGGGAAGAACATGGCCAATCCGATGGGCTCGATTCTCACGGCAGCGATGATGCTGGATCACATCGGCCTGACTGAGGAGGCGCAGAAGATCGAGAGCGCGGTCGTACAAGCAGTACGTGAGAAGAAGACGACAGCGGATGTCGGAGGCTCGCTGGGCACGCGCGAATGCGCAGCGTGGATTGCCGAGCGGGTAGCTTCTCCCAGATCAATCTAGCCGGGGGTTTCGCCAGACTTGGACACCATCGCGCAAGATCATCCCCTCCTGAGTGGAAGCGCGTGAGGTTGGATCGAACAGCACGGCTTGCTCGTGTTCAAGAATCCAGCCATCCGCCCTCAGCATGGATAGCAGGCTGCCTTCTATAGTGCGGGAATGTGTGCCAATTACCATCCAGTGCACGCGCTCGGTCAGGAGTGGAAGTCCGGCCTGGCAAATTGCTGCCTCCTCACCCTGCACGTCGATATGCACGAAGTCCCATCTCCGTTGCTCTTTCAGCAGATCGCGAATGGAAAGAATTTCAACCTCAACAAACTCGGAGAACTGGCGGCCCAGGTAATCCGAGATTTTGCCTCCGGTACGCCGAACATTCATCGGAATGGGTCTGGATCCCCAGTCGTTTCGTGAGTCGACACGCGGCCATCGCGCCCGTCCGGCACGCTCTCCTACAGCAGCCTGCAACAGCCTGTGTTCTTCGGGATTTAGTCCATTGTCCTTGAAGTGTTGCTGTAGGAATTCAAAATGACCAGGATCGGCTTCGACGGCGAGCAGAAACGTGTCGTTAATACCGCGATTGCGGGCCGCCACCGCGCCGGCTACGATCCATGGACCCCACCCCGCCCCCAGCTCCATAGCAACGAATTTGTTCTTCGCCGATCGCACGCTTTTCAGCAAGCCAATCCATTCCACTGCGTCACCATGGAAGTCGCCGAGAAATGGAGGCGCAATTACCGTTCCAACCATGATTTGCGCTTCGTCCCACAGCGATGAGCCTCGCGTTCGAACCCCGAGTTTGTCTACAACAAATCCGGCTTGCGGTTCTGGAGATAGATTGAATTCCTGGTTAATAATCGCGAGTTCCTCGGGCGTAGCACCGGAGGGGTTCTGAGTGCCATTGGAGTGCTTGAGGACAAATTCATTGCTGTTGAGGAAGTAATTGCGCAGCTCCGTGAGATTACTGCAAGCAGCAAGCGCACTCTGCACAACGTCTTCGTTTTCCGGCTCGCGTTCCAACAACAATCGATACCCGGCAATCACGAGATCACGATCGACTTTGATCATTCGTCCAACTTTAATGATGATGGTATGGAGTTCTTGAGGGAATTCACGAACTCAATCGGAGTCTGAATCCCACTCAATTCCAGCTATGCACAGCCCTCTGGCAAGCAACACCCGCTAACTCGGTTGCCGCTGCCGCTGAGGTGACCGGAGCTACGCTGTTGCGGTCGCTTTTTTCTCAGCTTTCGCCTGCTTCTGCGCCGCGGCAAGCTGCTTCTTCAAAATACTCATTCCCTTATCCACGTGCTTCTCTTCCAAAATGAATGGCGTTAGAAAGCGCAGCACGTCATCCTGCGTTACGTTGAAGAGAAGGCGGTTTTCCAGTGCTCCGTCCATCACCGGCTTGCCGGGGATGTTCAGCTGCAGTGCCTGAATTGCGCCCACGCCGCGCACTTCGGTCGCAATGTCAAACTTATCGACTAATTCGTGCAGCCTCTGCGAAAGATAGCCGCCGACCCGGCGCACGCGCTCCAGCAGATTCTCCTCTTCCAGAATCGCGAGATATTCCAAAGCCACGCGGCAGGTGAGCGGACCGCCTCCGAAGGTTGTTCCGTGTTTGCCGGGCGTGATGTGCTGCGCAAAGCGCTCTTTGGCGAGAAACGCTCCCAACGGCAATCCCGCGGCAATTGGCTTGGCGATACAGACAACGTCCGGCGTCACGCCGAAGTACTCGAAGGCGAAGAGTCGGCCGGTGCGTCCCATGCCGCACTGGATCTCATCGAAGATAAGCGCGGCCTGGTGCTGATCGGCTTGCTCGCGGCACGCCCGAAGGAATTCCGGCGTCGTCTCTTGAATGCCGCCTTCGCCCTGGATCGGCTCCAGCACGATGGCGCAAACTTTCCCATCCATGGCACTGCGCAGTGCGTCCACCTCATTGCGCGGCACAAAGCGCACGCCCTCCAGCATCGGATCGAAGTCCTTGCGATATTTCGGCTGGCCGGTGAGCGCTAGCGCTCCCATAGTTCGGCCGTGAAACGAATTATCGAGCGCGATGACGACACATTTCTCCGGCCCTCCCGTAGCATGACCAGCCGCGCGCACCAGCTTCAGCGCGCCTTCAATCGCCTCGGTGCCGCTGTTGGAGAAGAAGGCGCGATCCAGTCCGGAGGCCTGACAAAGCTTTTCCGCCAGCAGCCCCTGGTACTCGTTGTAGTAGAGATTGGAAACGTGGATGGCCTTCGCTGCCTGGTCGCGAATCGCCTTCACGATGCGGGGATGCGCATGCCCCAGCGCATTGACCCCCAGTCCGGTGAGGAAATCAAGATAACGGCGTCCCTCGACGTCATAGACATAAACGCCTTTGCCGCGGGCGATAGCTAGCGGATAACGGGCATAGGTATTGAGCAAATATTTCTTTTCCCGATCGACGATCTCTTGATAGCTAGACACTAGGATGACCTCATAAGAATTTCATTGTAGTTCAGAGTAAGTTTTCTCCGATCTATCCCCCGAAAGCGGCAGACCATGGTGACTCAGGTCACAGCGCGGTGCTTTCCGAGATGCAATGATGGTAACAGTGATGACTTCTTCGAATTTACCCCCATGTCCGGTATGCGGAAGTTCCGATGTGCAGCCGGTCCATAGAAGCCTCTCGACGGAGCAGTCCCAACCGAGCGTTCTGGCCTACCGATGCGACAAAGGGCATATGTTCATGCCGTCCCACCGAGCCAAGGCCGCAGCCTCGAATGACGCCGGAACTACGAATTCTTAACTCCCTGCCAGAAAACTAACCTGCCAGTGATGCGGATCACTGCGATATGTTCGCCGATCCCGCTAGACTTTTCTTAAGGTTCAAATTTCTATGTTGAATGAAAAACAATTGCGCGAACGCGCCAGGAGCGAACTGCGCCAGATTGGGCGTCAGGTGCAGAGCCTGGCGACGGATCGCGATGTCTATTGGAAGCTGGAGCGCGAGATCATCCAGCCCAACCAGCAACTTTGCCGGACACGCAGTCCGCTTCTCGATATGCTGCGCGCCTGCTATGCCGACGCTATGGCGGCACGCATCCTACGTTTGCTGAGCGGGGAAGATGACGGCGTTTCGTTGCCACGTGTGCTGGCGCAGATGGCCGATTATCCCCAGCTATTGCAAGACAAAATTACTTTGGGCGAGTTCGCCCAAGATCGCGCGGCATTGCAGAAAGCTGTTGACAGCCTGAAGCAGGTGTTGGTGCCGCATCTTGCCCATCACGAGCGAACTCTCCCGGCGCTGGCTTCCACGCAGCGCGAGTTGGATGCCGCTCTTGGACTGATGATCGAAACGGTGAAAACCTATTACTGGATTGTGGCCGAGAGCTACATCAATCTGGATGTGGAGTATTCCGAGGATCCGCTCTCGATCTTCCAGTTTGCGTGGGCAGCGCCGGTGCTGTCGGCGTAGAGTTCAGAAAGATGCGACGCGAGGCCAGCCACCTCGCGCCGCGGCTGAAGCACAAGTTTAACGTCGTAATGACGTGCGCGGCTTCCTCGCTCAGCCCAGAGCACTGGCGATGAACACCGGCGTGTTGCGCAGTCGCGCCGCTTTCGAAGTACCGGACTCGGAGGAACAAGCTCGAGGCCTTAGCGGCCCGAGTGTAGTCCGTACAAAGCCACGCCAGGGCCCAAACTGCCTAAAAGGTTGCAACGTCCAGCACGCGGGACATCCCAAGCGCAACTCGAGGTTAACGCTTGGAAATAGACCCGGCACAGCCGCTCTTGCACCCGGTAAGCGCCGGATGACGCTTGCCCAGGAGCCTCGCGTTCCGACCCGGATCGCCTCTCATCGCCGGATGGCCGTTAACAACCTGGAAGCGACACGCAATTCGCTTGTGCCTCGATTCGTGAAAGGATGCCTGAAAGTCAAGCAACGCACAAGCACAAAAATCGGTGTGCTGTGTATTTCGTGTGCAACGTGACACTTTTCTTGTGCAAATCTCGTCCCGAACCGGGCTGCAGCGCCATAGCCGCAATTTGGCCAGGTCACCCCGGCGGTTAACGAGTTTGTTACTACCGCCGGTGCAGGCTTCCGTTTATGCTCGCCTCTATGGCTGTATCGGTCACGGTGCTGGCGAGCGGAAGCAAAGGGAACTGCACCCTGGTCGCCAGCTCCGGAACGCGATTGCTGATCGATGCCGGCCTTTGCTGCCGCGAGATTCTCCGCCGCCTGCTGCTCTGCGGCGAGGACGCTTGTCGCATCGATGCCATCCTTATCACCCATGAGCACAGCGATCATGTTGGCGGATTAAGGGTGCTGGCGCGCAAGCTGAAGATTCCGATTTACATCAGCGCGCCGACCTACCAGGAATACCAGCGCTACACCCGCGATGCCGCCGGGCATCGCGTCAATCTCGAACGGCGCGAGCAGTTCAGCTCCGGCAGCAGCTTCCAGATCGGCGACATTACGGTAACCCCGTTTACCATCCCGCACGACGCTATCGATCCCGTCGGCTTTACGCTGGTAAGCGATGGCATCAAGATCGGCATTTGCACTGACCTCGGCTACATGCCGGCCAGCGTACGCGATCATCTCCGCGGATGTCACGTGCTCATGATCGAATCCAATCACGACCTGGAATTGCTGCGCGGCGGCCCTTATCCCTGGAGTGTGAAGCAACGCGTCATGAGCCGCGTCGGCCATCTGTCCAATGACGCGCTCGCGGATTTCCTAACGACCGATTATGATGGAAGTGCTGAGTTCCTAATCCTGGCACATCTTTCGGAACAGAATAATCATCCGGAGATTGCGCGGATGACGGCGGAACGTGCCTTGGGTGAGCAGCGCGACCTGTTGCATAATCGCCTCCTGCTTGCGGCCCAGCATCAGCCGCTGCCTGCGATTCGGCTGTAACAACCTCCGTGCCGTCGTACCTCCCAGGGCGCGGTTCGGCTTCTGTCGATGGCAAAATGCACTGACCCTGTCGTGGGCAAGATCCTGGCTGGATGGCGCTACGACATCTCCGGTATTGCCCCCGAAATGCGTGGCGATTACGAGGCCCACCTGGCCGAATGTGCCTTTTGTCGTTCGCGTCAGCGGCTGCATCGCGGCATCGATATAGGACTGATGGCTCTGGCCTCGGCTTCCATGGTCGTCTTTCTGCTTGCCTATGGCGTCATTCGCCACTTTCATCCCAGCCATGCCTTCTGGCTGGAGATCGGCGCACTCGGTGGGTTCTTGCTCTCCATGCTGCTGTGGCTGGTGGTGGCGCTGGTCACGCCTGCGCCGCTGGTGGTGAAAGATGTAGCGCTCACCGGCGCGCGCATGGGACTGGAAAAACTTCCTGAAGAGATCCGCGATCGCATCCCGGAAGATTTGCGATTGAAGATTTCAGGGCAGAGTTGAGGAGCTACAAGCCTCTAGCGTCGAGTCACGAGCCTTTTGAACCCTTGGCGCCTGTCCCGATCGAACATGTTTCATAGCTACGGATCATCGGGAGGAACTATGGTCGCAAAGGCTCCTAGCTCGAAGCTCGCGGCTCGAAGTTAGTTACTTTTCCACCCTATCTGTTTGCCCTTGTTCTGCTCGTCAAGCCACTGTTTCAGTGGCGCGAAGTACTCCATCATGGCACCGGCATCCATCTGCCGCTCGCCAGTCAGGACATAGAGTGCATCGGGCCACGGCTTGCTCTGCCCCATCTCCAGCATGGCATTCAGCTTGGCGCCCGCGGCCTTGTTGCCGTAAAACGAGCAGCGATAAAGCGGCCCGGTGAATCCCGCCTCGCGACACATCGCCCGATAGAACTGGAATTGCAAAATCCGCGCCAGAAAATATCGCGTGTACGGCACATTCGCCGGCACATGATATTTCGCGCCCGGATCGAAGTCGGCTTCACTGCGGGCGATCGGCGGCGAAATCCCCTGATAGCGCTCGCGCATCTCCCACCACGCCTGGTTGTAATCGCCGGGCTTGATTTCGCCGCTGAAAACCTTCCAGCGCCACTGATCGATCAGTAATCCGAAGGGGAGAAATGCAACTTTGTCGAGCGCCATGCGCAGCAGATACGCAGTGTCGTCGGTTTGCGGAATCGTCGCCAGCAGGCCCACTTTGTTCAGATACTCCGGAGTGATGGCCAGCGCGATCGAGTCGCCGATAGCTTCATGGAACCCGTCATTGGCGCCGTTCTTGAAAAGAAATGGCTGATGCTCGTAGGCACGCTGATACATATTGTGGCCAAGTTCGTGATGGACTGTGACGAAATCCTCGCCGCGAATCTGTATGCACATCTTCAACCGCAGATCGTCGAAGTTGTCGATGTCCCACGCGCTGGCGTGGCAAACCACTTCGCGATCGCGGGGCTTCACGAACAGCGACCGCTCCCAAAAAGTCTTGGGCAGTGGCGCAAATCCCATCGAGGTAAAGAAGCCTTCGCCATACCGCACCATGCCGAGCGCGTCGACATTCTTCCCCATCAGGAGTTCCGTGACCTCATACGGCGGCTTCTGCTGAGGCGGCGCGACGAGCGGAAAGATGTTCCCCCACTCCTGCGCCCAGGGATTACCCAGCAGATCGGCGCGAATCATGCCGTTGGCATCAACCGCCGTCGGCCCGTACTTCTCAATCAGCTTTGTGCGAACGTAGGCATGCAGCGAATCATAGAGCGGTTTCACCTGCTGCCACAGCCGCTCGACTTCGGCACTGAACTGCTCGGGCGTCATGTCATAGCCGGCGCGCCACATCGCGCCCAGATCGCTGAAGCCCAATTCACGCGCGCCCTTGTTGCCCAGCTCGACCCATCGCGTGTAGCGGTCGCGCATCGGCGGAGCGATCGTTCGCCAGCCGACCCACAAATCTTTCAGCTCGTCCGGATCGGTGCTGGTGGCCATGATCTTCTCGATTTGCGTGATGTCGAGACACTCGCCCGCATGCTTGCCGCTCTTGGGGCAATACTTGCCCTTGCCGTAGTCGGCCTCAAGGGACGTGCCAAGGCGCGCCATCTCGGCCAGTTCTTTGGGATCGCTGGGCGCGGGAGCAGGAGCCGCGGCAGAAAGCTTCAGCAAAAGCATTTTGCGCGCCAGTTCAGGCGGGAGCTGAAGATGGTCGTAGCGCGTGGCCTGCTTGGCCAGTTGTGTGGTTGCGCCGATCAATGCTTCGTTGGCTTCGGCCGACATGATCTCGGTGTCATCGGTGATGAAGTTCGACTGCACCCACGATGCGCGGCTGGCCTTTACTGCGAGATCGTTAAGCTGCGCTTCGGCGCCACTCATGAACTCTTCGGCTTCGGCGACGGTGGGTTGGCCTGACTCAGTTGTGGCTGGCGGATTCGGGGTCATCGTAGTTTGAGCATTCATGGGAGCACCGGAGAAAACTTTAACGAACGATAGGATGATAGCTGCTGCAAAAAAGGACCGGCGACGCATCGCAGAGTGCCTCCGGAATGCCATTGTAAATGGCGGGAAGGCGGTTATTCACAGTTCGGTTTGATGCTGTCAGCTATCAGCCGTCAGCCGTCGTCTGGAACATAACTCACTTCAAACTTGAAACTTGAAACCCGAAACCTATAATCACCCCATGCCCACTCTCATCCCGCAACCCACGCGGATTACCGCGGCAGGGAACAAGCCCAAGCTCATCGACGAATACATTGGCCGAATAAACTCGAAGCACTCGGCCGTGAGCATCGCCCACATGCGCAGCCCGCAAGGCTGGGTCGAGCCTGGACAGACTCCCGAATTCGATGAGTTCACCGTCGTCTTGCACGGCACGCTGCGGGTGAAATCGCACGATGGAGAACTCGACATCGGTGCGGGTCAGGCTGTCGTCGTTCACGCCGGTGAGCGGGTGCAGTACTCGACCCCACATGTCGATGGCGCTGAGTATATTGCCGTGTGTCTTCCCGCATTTTCAATGGAAACGGTGCATCGCGATGAATAAAGAAGAACGTTCGATTCGCCTCGCGCGCTGGATATTCCTGATCGCTGGGATCCTGGGAATTTTGGAGATCGTTCCGCTGTATTTCTTGGAAAACACGATCGGCCGAACCCAGCCGCCTCCGATCACTCATCCTGGCTTTTACTACGGTTTCGTCGGCATCACGCTGGCATGGCAGGTCGCATTTCTCATCATCTCGTGCGATCCGCTGCGCTACGTACCGTTGATGCCTGCGCTCTTCCTGGAGAAGCTGCTGTATCCCGTCGCTGTATTCACGCTGTATGCGCATGGCCGCGCGCCGGCGGAAAACCTGGGAACGGCCGCCGTCGACCTGGCCTGGTTTGTGTCGTTTGTGATCGTCTGGTCGAAGTTGCGAAACCTACCGTCGAGTTGGAACGATGCAAAGAATGCTGCATCAAATGCAAGGCAGGCAAGCGCTTAGATATGAAGCATGCAATCTTGGGAGCGGGCGCAATTGGCGGGCTTATGGCCACCGCGCTTGGATTTGTGGGCGAAGACGTTATCCTCATCGTTCGTCCGGAGAAAATTTCTGGATATCCCAAGACCTTGTCATTGCAACAACCCGAGCGCACGATCACCGCGGCGGTGCATGTGGCGGCCAAACTTACTGCGCCGGTGGATGTCCTGTGGATCGCGACCAAGGCTTACCAACTGGAATCCGCGCTCAAATCGGTCGAGACATCGCCGCGTCTGATCGTCCCGCTGCTGAATGGCATCGATCACATCGCCGTATTGCGCTCACGCTTCGGAGATAAGAGCGTCGTACCGGCCACGATCGCTGTTGGCGCGGATCGTATAGCGGAAGGCAAGTTCGTACAGGGCTCCATCGTCCGTCTCACGCTGGCTGCCAGCAGCGAGCCTATGTTGGGTGAGCTGCTCGCTCGATTGCAGGAGCGGGTGGGATTCATCTGCGGTTTTGTTGCGAACGAGCAGACGCTACTGTGGAGCAAGCTTTGCTTCCTGGCGCCCTTCGCGCTGGTAACCTCGGCGTCGGGAAACGACAAGGGCGGCATCTTCGCCGATCCAGAATGGAAGAGGAAACTCTACGCGGCCATCGAAGAAGCGACGGCGGTGGCGAACGCGTCAGGGGCCGAGATCGACGCCGCGACGATCGAGAAGATCATGGCGCCGATGCCGGATACGATGCGCAGCTCCATGGCGAAAGATTTGATGGCGGGACGCGAGCTTGAGCTGGACGCAATCGCCGGGCCGATTGTGCGCGGCGGCGAAAGATACGGCATCGCGACGCCGGTGACCAAGGAACTAATGGCGAAGATCGCGGCTCAGGCGGCCGCGAGGCAGCAGGGCAGAGCAGGCCTTTAGGCCTGCGTCCGCCGCTACTTTTATTTGTCATCCCGCCGGCTGACCGGGCCCCCCGACAAGCGCCGCATTTGCGCTTGCTGGGGTGGTTAAGCCCGGCGGAGGGAGCTGCTGTTTGTGGCGCTCCGCCCTTTCAGGCTGCGCGCTTGCCTTCGGCAGGATGGAAAATGTTATGCGACTGCGATAACGCTCGCCTGAAGGCCAGCTCTACCGTTCAGAAGTTTTTTGCCGTGATTCTTTCCGCACCAATGTATGGCCGCAGCACCTCGGGGATCAGCACGCTGCCATCGGCCTGCTGATAGTTTTCAACAATCGCGACCCAGGTGCGTCCGATCGCTAGGCCGCTGCCATTGATCGTATGCACCAGCTCTGTTTTTTTGCCGCCTTCAGGACGATAGCGAATGTTTGACCGCCGCGCCTGGTAATCGGTGAAGTTCGAGCACGACGATATCTCGCGGAACAGCTGCTGGCCCGGCAGCCAGACTTCGATGTCGTATGTCTTCGCGGACGACCATCCCATGTCGCCGGTCGACAGCGCCATTACGCGATAGTGCAGCCCGAGCCGTTGCAGTACCTCTTCGGCGTTGCGGGTGAGCTTCTCGTGCTCCTTCCACGAATGCTCCGGCTTGGTGAACTTCACCAGCTCAACCTTTTGAAACTGGTGCTGGCGAATGATGCCCCGCACATCCTTGCCATACGATCCCGCCTCGCTGCGAAAACACGGCGTGTAAGCGGTCAGCGAGATCGGCAGGCGCGCGCCGTCGAGCGTCTCGTCGCGATAAAGATTGGTGACCGGAACCTCGGCGGTCGGGATGAGGTAAAGATTTTTCTCGCCGTGAGGCACTTTGAACAGATCGGCTTCGAACTTCGGCAAATTGCCGGTACCGTACAAGGAATCGGCATTGACCAGGAACGGCGGCAAAACTTCGGTGTAGCCATGCTCGCGCGTGTGCAGGTCGAGCATGAAGTTCATCAGCGCCCGTTCCAGCCGCGCGCCGAGGTCCCAATAGACGGCAAAGCGAGCACCGGTAATTTTGGCCGCGCGTTCCAGGTCGAGCACGCCCAGTTCCTCGCCCAGATCCCAATGCGGCTTGGGCGTGAAATCAAATTGCGGCGGCGTACCCCAGCGGCGCACCTCGACATTGTCGGCTTCGCTCTTGCCGACGGGCACGCTGTCGTCAGGCAGGTTGGGAATATTGAGCAGGATGTTGCGCAGTCTTCCGTCGGCTTCCTCGGAGATTCTCTCGGCTTCGGCAATCTTCTCGCGTAGTTCCTTGGTCTCGTTGATTTGCGCGCTCGCGTCCTGTTTCTCTTTCTTGAGCTTGGCGATCTCTTCTGTTGCCTTGTTACGGCGCGCCTTCAGAGTCTCAGCTTCCGTGATTGCCGCACGCCGTTCGACATCAATGGCATGAAAATCCTTGAGGATCGCCTCAGGATTCATGCCGCGCTGACGGAGTTTTTCTTCAACCAGAGGGAGATGATCGCGAACAAAGGCCAGATCGAGCATAAGAAATCAGAGTAATTGAAACGCGGACGATTCACCACAGAGACACAGAGTGAGGCTCTTGGCTCTTAGCCTTTCGCTCTTTAGGACCGAATTAGTGGACGCGACTGTAATGAGACGAAATCCCCTCATTTCCGGACGCTCTTGAGGTGGGGATTTAAGTGTCTCTGTGGTGAACTAGCTTTTTCTTGCGGCAATCGATTCGAAGTCCTGCTGCTTCGTCCGCAGCCGCTCGTGCCAGCGCGCGGCGGCCTGCACAAAGGCCCGAAACATCGCGCGCGACGCCGGCTCACTGTCGCAGGTGCGCTCGGGATGCCACTGCACGCCCAGCACAAAGTGGTCGGGCGCCGTGCCTTCGACAGCTTCCTTCACACCATCCTCGGGACACCATGCGACCAGGCGCAGTCCGTCACCGAGCGTCTCGGGCGCCTGATGATGGCTGGAGTTCACGGGCATGACTAAATCATTGGTCGCAGGCAGGGCGCCCGCCTTAAGCAAGATCGCCGCCAGCTTCGAGCCGGGATCGATCGCGACGCGATGCGCCTCGACCACTTTTCGCCCCGCGTCGTGCTTTATACCCGGCGGCAGCTCCTGATTCAGCGTTCCGGTTCGCCACACATTCAGCGACTGCAGGCCATAGCAGATGCCGAAGACCGGCTTGCGCATGTTGTAAGCGTCCTGCAAGAGCAGTTCGTCGGTGTTGTCGCGAAAGGGATCGGCAGGCGCTGTCTTGGGGTGACGTTCCGCGCCATATTTTTCCGGATCGACATCGGCAGGACTGCCGGGAAGCAGCACGCCATCGCACGACTTCACGGCTTGCGCGATTTCGGAAGGGCTCGCGTTCACCTCGATCACGACTGGTTCGCCTCCGGCCTGTCGCACCGCGCGCTCATATTGCGGCAAGGAAAGCCTCGCGTAGAGAGGCCGCCTGGAGTTCGGCACCGGAATGGCAATACGAGGCTTCATTCTTCCTTCAACAACAATTACCCATGCAACATCGCTTTGGGCTCAGCTGCTTTCGTCGGGATAGTGCGCCCGGCATGCGCATCGTACATCTCGGCAATCGCCTGCCGCGCTTGGGCCGCGAGTTTCTCCATGTCACGGAGACGCATGCCACGGGTGGCAATCGGCGCTCCGATAACCAGCCTCACCTCACCGGGAATCGCATGAAAGCTGTTGATCGGGAGAAGTTCGTAGGTGCCGACAATCGCCATCGGCACCACCGGCGCCTGTGCCCGGATAGCAACATAGAACGCACCTCCCATAAACTCCTGCAATTGCCCTGTTTTCGAGCGGCCGCCCTCAGGAAAGACCACCAGCGGCATGCCGTGGCGCAGCGCCTCTCCGGCGTGATTCAAGCTGCGCAACGAGGCGTGAGGGTCGCCATAGACGACGGGAATTTGCCCCGACCGCTTCAGATACCATCCCAGAAACGGATAGCGAAACAGCTCCCGCTTGGCCATGATGCGGAATTGCCCCGGCAAGCTCGCATAGAGCACCGGGATGTCGATTGCCGAAAGATGATTGGCAGCGTAAATCGCGGGTTGCGACGGATGAAGATTTTCCAGGCCGACGACGCGCACGCGAATGCCAACTGTCTTGAGATTGAGCTTCGCCCAGGTGCGTGCAAACCAGTGCTGCACGCGACCGCTGCCATCGAACAGCGACGCGATCAGCGCACCCGTTCCCAATAGTCCGGTGCACAGATAGACCACTGGAACGCAGAAGAAATACGAACGCAGACGAGTGTAGAGCGTACCGCGACGCGGCGATTGATTCGCGGATTGTGAGTCAGCGTTCATGTGCAAGGCCGATTTCACCACGGAGGCACGGAGAAAGGCTTTGTGGCTCTTAGCTGTCAGCAACCAAGGCTTTTCGCGGTGGTTGCAAAAGGCCACAAGCTAAGAGCTAAGAGCCTGCGATTTTCTTCTCTGTGTCCTCTGTGCCTCTGTGGTGAAAAAGATTTCTTCACGCAGCGACTCCCATTCCACTCATGGCTTCACCGACCAGGAAAATCGATCCGGTTACCACGATCAGTCCATCCGCCCTACTAACTGCGCGAGCCCGCGCCAGAGCTGCCAAAACCGTCGGCTCCTCGATGAGCACGGCTCCGGTTCGCGCCGCAGCCTGCAATAACTCGCCGGTAGTGGCGCTGCGCGGATTTTTGGCTTGAGTCAGGACGACCTGCTCGGCAATAGGAAACAGAATCTCGGCGATCTCCTGAATTGCCTTGTCGCGCATCGCTGCGAAAACCAGCGTGAGCTCGCGGTCTGGGAAATTCTCCGACAAGGCCGAACGCAGCGCCCATGCGCCAGCCGGATTGTGCGCCACATCGAGCACCATCTCGCGCTCTCCGGTTGCGGCCGATGGCGCAACCACCTGAAAACGTCCGGCCCAATGCGTCTCGCGAATGCCTCGCTCGATCTGCTGTGGAGTTACTTTGTATCCAAACTGTCCCAATTCCTCCGCAGTCGCAATCGCCAGAGCGATGTTGCGCAACTGGTGCCGTCCGGCAAGCGGAGAATCCACCTCGATCTCCTCGCCCATCACGGTGAGCGGATATCGGCTGCGTCCCGACACAGTAATAGCGCGTCCCGCCAAGTAAGCCGCCGCCCCCGGCGAGACCGGCGGAACATATTTTGCAGCGCTGACCGCACGCGCATTGTGCTCAAGAATTGAATGCCCGATCACGTCATTGGCCTGGGGATGCTGCGGCAGCGTTACCACCACACCATGATTGCGAATGATTCCGGCCTTCTCGCGCGCGATCTCCGCGATCGTGTCGCCCAGATACTTCTGGTGGTCGAACGAAATGTCGGCGATGACCGAGATCATCGGTTCAACCACATTGGTCGCGTCCAGCCGGCCGCCCATGCCGACTTCGAGCACCGCGATTTCCACTCCGACGCTGGCGAAGTACTCGAAGGCCATGACCGTCAGCATCTCGAAGAAGCTGGGATGCCACGGCAACTTGCCCCCATGCAGAAGCTGTTGTGCTGTGCGCTCCACGCGATCGTGAATTGCGCCGAACTCGGCATCCGAGATCATCTCGCCCTGCACGCGAATACGTTCGTTGATGCGAATCAGATGCGGCGAGCTGTAGAGCGCGGTCTTGTATCCGGCAACGCGCAGGATCGAGGACAGTGTAGCCGCGGTCGAACCTTTGCCATTGGTACCAGCGATCAGCACGCTGGCAAAGCGCCGCTCAGGATGGCCAAGCGCCTCCAGCATCTCGCGCACATAGGCAAGATCGAATTTCTGGGAAGGCGTAGAGGCCAGCTCGTGCCCGAGCGCGTAGAGTTGCTCAACTGTCTGTTGGTACGACATGGGAGCTGAATTCAGATTACAGCACTCAGCAGTCAGCAGTCAGCACTCCGCATAACCCACAGACGTTTTGGGGATGACGCATGGTTTGGCGGATCGAACGAAGACTTGCTCGGGACCCGTAGGTCGAGGCTCGAGGCTAGCTGCCCGGGGTTAATTGCTTCTTCACCGCCTCGCTCACCACTTTTCCATCGACTCTGGCTCCGCCGAACTTTGCCATAACATTTTTCATCACCGTGCCCATGTCCTTCATTGTGGGAGAGCCCATCTCGGCAATTACGGTGCGCACCGTGGCAACGATCTCATCCTCGCCGACTGCCTTCGGCATGTAGCCTTCGATGATCGCGATTTCCTCGCCCTCCTTTTGCGCCAGCTCGGGACGGTTGCCCTTGGTGAACTGCTCGATCGAGTCCTTGCGCTGCTTGATCATGGTGCTGAAGACCTGCAACTCTTCTTTTTCGTCGAGGTCAGCGCGCTTTTCGATGCGCTTGTTCTGCAGCGCGGCTTTCATCATGCGCAAGGTCGAGAGGCGTAGCTCTTGTTTGTTGCGCATGGCGTCCACCATGTCTTTTTGCACACGTTGAGTAAGGCTCATTCAGTTTCCGATCATTTACATAATTGCGGTCGGTGGCGCAGGCTCGTCGGGGCTGCCGGCATTAGCCAGAGGAACACGAATCATCACGATCGCCAGTATCACCAGCACGATGAAGCCTCCAACCACAGGCGGATGCTGGAAGATGACCGGCAGCGGCCACTGCTTATAGCGGAAGATGGCGATGACAATTCCCATCAGCGCCTCGCCGGCAATGAATCCCGATGCGGTGAGGATGCCGGCATTTTCCACGCGTGCCTTCTGCGCCTCATTGAAGTTCTTGCTGTCGCGCATCTTGTCGGTGAGCCAACGTATGACGCCGCCGACGAAAATGGCGAACGTGGTCTCTAGTGGAAGATACATACCAACGGCGAAGAGCATGGGACTTCTGACCTCAATCATGATCAAGGCGAAGCCCATGAGGATGCCGACTACGATCAGCGGCCATGCCATCTCGCCGCCGACAATGCCTTTCGCCAGCATGGCCATCAGTCCGGCTTGCGGAGCTGGTAGTTGACGGTCGCCGAAGCCAATGCCGCCGCTATTGATGTTGGCCTGATTCAGCAGCAATAAGACGGGAAGCAGTGCGAAGCTGGCGACGCCGACGCCAAGGAAATCGCCGATCTGCATTTTGGAGGGCGTGCCACCGAGAATGTGTCCCACTTTCAAGTCTTGCAACATCTCGCCTGCCACTGCGGAAGAGATGCAAACGACGGCCGCGACCCCAAGCACCGCCGCCACGCCGCTCATCCCGGAGACGCCGATAACGATCATCAGCAACGCCGCAATGACTAACGCGGCCAACGTCAAACCCGAGATCGGATTATTCGATGAGCCGATCAAGCCGACCAGGTTGCCGGAAACCGCCGCGAAGAAGAAGCCGATGATGATCATTACGATGGCCGCGACGATTCCGCCCCTCAGCACGCCCGCGTAGCTGGTATACAACGCGACCATGCAAAGCAATACGACAAACAACCCGCCGAAAACGACCTTGCCATTCAGGTCGCGCTCGGTGCGCGCCGTGCTGGCATGCTGCGCGGCCGATTTCTTCAGATCGGAGACGGCGCGCGCCATGCCGGAAGTCAGGCTCTTGCGCATACGGAATAGCGTGTAGCAGGCGCCAACCAACATGCCTCCTACGGCAATCGGACGCACGATGAAGCTCCACACTGCGCCCGCCTGGCCTGCCCAAAAGCTGTTGTCGGGCGTCATGGCGGCGGCGCCCGCGGGCATGAATTGGGTGACGAATGTCGGGCCGCCAAGAAACAGAATCAGCGGCACCAGCAGACCCCATGCAATGACGCCGCCGGAAAAATTCAGCGCAGCCAGCCGCGGCCCGATGATGTAACCCACGCCGAGATACGCGGGACTGATCGCCGGCGCCGACCATGTCGTTGCAGCGCCAGCCATCAGCTTCGGCGAAGTTGCTGAGCGTCCCATACGGACGAAGCTCTTGCCTATCTGGCCAACGTTGACGAGAAAATCTCGACTGGGCGAGAACAAACTGAACTGTCCCAGAAGATAGATCAGTCCGCCGAATCCCATGTTGGAGAAAAGAATCTTCGCGGCGCGGCTGCCTTGCTGTCCGGCTTTGTGGATTTCGGACGCGGCCACCGATTCAGGGAAGGGAAGTTCGGGATCTTCGACCATCACTCGCCGTAAGAGCGTTACGAAAAGGATGCCGAGCGCGCCGCCCACCAGCATCAGGATCGAAGATTTCAGATATGCGTGCTGAAAATCAAAGATGGGCCAGGCGCCGGAGATAACGAATGCCGGGATCGTGAAGATCGCGCCTGCTGCAACCGACTCGCCGATGGAGCCGACAGTTCGCGTAATATTCTCTTCCAGCAGTGAGCCCTTCATCAGGCGCAGTACCGCCATGCCGATAACCGCGGCAGGATAGGTCGCGGCGATGGTCATGCCGGCGCGCAGGCCGAGATAGGCGTTGGCAGCGCCCAGAATTACAGTGAGAACAAGGCCCAGCAACACGGCGCGAAGTGTGAACTCCGGCAGATTGGTATCGTCGGGGACGTAAGACCGAAACTTTCTGGTTGGAGCAGTTGTAGTGGTGCTCATTTTGCGGCAGACCTCGCGCAGCGCACAAATTATAGCGACGGCGCAAGTTAGCACGCCAGCGCCATCGGGCACAAGTGGGTAGAGCGGGCCTTCAGCCACGCGTTACAGGAGAACCTAGTCGACTGTGGGCGGCCCAATTGATACTTTGATAAGCTGCTGTACGCGGGCCTGAAGGCCTGCTCTACCTGGCGGAGGCGGAACATGGACTATCTGCTGAAGACCGAGCCTTCGGAGTATTCCTTTGCCCACTTGCAACGCGACAAGCAGACAATTTGGGATGGAGTATCCAATCCTATCGCGCTGCGACACCTGCGCGAAATGGAGACGGGCGACCGCCTGATCATTTACGAAACCGGAGACCGCAAGACGGCCGTGGGCACAGCTTCGGTGGTTTCGGTGAATCCCGCCGACCCACGCAATCCGATAGTGAAAATCAAGGTGGAAAAGCCTCTCGCCAAACCGGTCACGCTGGCGGAGATCAAGTCCCGATCATTGTTTGCGCAATCGCCGCTGGTGCGACAGGGGAGGCTCTCCGTGGTGCCGTTGACGAGCGGGCAATACGAGTTTCTTGCTGGGGAATAGCGCAGTTTGTAGATCGCACTGCACGACCGACACAAGCCACTCCTCACGAAGATGCAGCGCCCTGCTCTAAAGCGAGCTACGCGTTACCCGCGCGCTATTGCTTGAAAACCACCATCGCAAGCGGCGGCAGGTCAAGCAGTAAAGAGTTCTCGAAGCCGTGGCAGGCAATCGAATCCGTCATGCGGCCGCCAAAATTACCCTCATCCGTACCGCCGTAAATTGAAGCGTTGCTGTTCAACAGTTCGCGCCAGTATCCCTGATGGGGCACGCCGACACGATAGCCCGGCCGCGGTATGGGAGTGAAATTACACGCAATCACTAGCGGATTGACGCCATCTTTCGGCAGCCGCATGTAAGTCAGCACGCTGTCATCGGAGTCGTCAGCGTCAATCCAGCGCCAGCCCGCAGGAAAGAAATCAGTTTCGTATAGCGCGGGCTCGTGGCGGTAAAAAGTGTTCAGATCGCGAACCCAGCGCTGTATCCCCTGATGTGGAGCATAGCCGAGCGCGTGCCAGTCAATGCTGCCGTCGTGGTTCCACTCACTCCATTGGGCAATCTCATCGCCCATGAACAGCAGCTTCTTGCCCGGTTGGGTGAACATGTAGCCGAAAAGCAGACGCAGGTTGGCATACTTCTGCCAGTGGTCTCCCGCCATTTTTCCGAAGAGCGAGCCCTTGCCGTAGACCACCTCATCATGCGAGAGAGGCAGGACGAAGTTTTCCGTAAACGCGTAGAGCCCGCGGAAGGTGAGCTTATTGTGGTGATACTTGCGATGGATCGGGTCCTTCGACATGTAGAGCAGGGTGTCATGCATCCAGCCCATGTCCCACTTCATGCCGAAGCCGAGCCCGCCAATGTAGGTCGGTCGCGACACCATCGGCCATGCGGTGGACTCTTCAGCAATGGTCTGAATGTCAGGAAACTGCTGATATGCCTCCTGATTCACCATCTTCAGAAACGAGACGGCGCCAAGATTCTCGCGCCCGCCAAACTGGTTGGGAATCCATTCCCCTTGCTTGCGCGAGTAGTCGAGATACAGCATTGACGCGACCGCATCCATGCGCAGCCCGTCAGCATGATAGCGGTCCAGCCAGAAGATCGCGTTGCTGATCAGGAAGGCGCGCACCTCGTTGCGATCGTAATTGAAGATGGACGACTTCCATTCCGGATGGAACCCCTTGCGCGGATCAGCGTGTTCGTAAAGATGGGTACCGTCGAAGTAGGCCAGACCATGCTCGTCGTTGGGAAAGTGCGATGGAACCCAGTCCAGGATGACGCCGATGCCACGCTGGTGGAGTTGGTCGACCAGATACATGAAATCCTGCGGCGAGCCGAAGCGCGCGCTGGGCGCGTAATAACTGGTCACCTGGTAGCCCCACGAGCCAAAGAACGGGTGCTCCATGACGGGCATAAACTCGACATGGGTAAAGCCCATGTCGCTGACGTAATCGGCCAGCTTCACCGCCAGTTCGCGATAGGTGAGCCAGCGGTTGCCTTCTTCCGGCACGCGCATCCACGAACCGAGATGCACCTCATAGATCGACATCGGCGCCGTCGAGCTGGAGCGCTCATGGCGAGTCCGCATCCATTCTTGATCGCTCCACTCGTACCAGGTATCCCAGACGATCGATGCGGTGCGCGGCGGAATCTCGTTGTAGAAGGCGAAGGGATCAGCCTTGTCGACCGTGTACATGTGATAACGCGAGCGGATGTGGTACTTGTAGACCGCGCCGTGCCCAAGATCGGCAACGAACGCCTCCCATACGCCCGAGTTGCCGTGTGGGTTCATGGGCGTCGAATCGGGGTTCCAATCGTTAAAGTCGCCGACCACGGAAATGCGCTCGGCATTTGGCGCCCAGGCAGCGAACGATGTGCCGCGCCGGCCGTCGCGCTCGATGTAGTGCGCGCCAAACTTCTCAAAGAGCCGTACGTGCTTGCCTTCGTTGAACAGATGCAGGTCGTAAGGAGTCAGCAACGTCGAAGTCTGTTCCTGGGACGCCAAAGGTGCCATGCGTTCGATCTCCTCAAGCATTGGATGACGGTTAGCCGGGTAGCGATGGAGGAGCAGACAATAGTGTACGGGAGAAGACATGGACAGCGCGAGAAGCCGGTGAAGACGAATTGTCAATTGCTGTCTGCCGACATCGCGCCTAACATTGTCTGCGGCTCGTCCTCATGATCGGTCAAACGCTGGGGCGGTACAGCATACGTGAGCAAATCGGCGCTGGTGGAATGGGGGTTGTCTATCGCGCCCACGACGAGCGGCTGAACCGCGACGTCGCTCTCAAGGTATTGCGTTCCGGGCTGCTTGCTGACGAGTCCACGCGAAAACGCTTTCGTGAAGAAGCGCTGAATCTTTCCCGCCTGAACCACCCCAACATTGAGACGGTATACGACTTCGACAGCCAGGACGGCGTGGATTTCCTGGTCATGGAGTTCCTTGCAGGCAGCAGCTTGGCAGAGGAGATTGCCGCTGGTCCGGTGCCGGAGGACAAAGTCATCCGCATCGGCATGCAGATCGCCGAAGGCTTGAGCGCGGCTCACCAGGATGGCATTGTGCATTGCGATCTGAAGCCCGATAACGTGCGCCTGATGCCGGATCGGAGGGCGAAGATCCTCGACTTCGGACTTTCGCAGTTTCTGCGCAGTTCGCGGCCCAGCCCGGCAAACGAGCGCGAGACCGTGAGCGAACTGCAAGTCGGCGGCACGCTGCCGTACATGGCGCCGGAGCAAGTGCGTGGGCAATGGCCCGATGCGCGGGTGGACGTCTATGCGCTGGGCGCTGTCCTGTACGAGATGAGCACCGGACGCCGGCCATTTCCAGAGAAGGATGCTCCGGAGTTGATGATCAGCATCTTGCGGCGCGCCCCGGTTCAACCTCGCCTGCTGAATACTCGGATGTCGGCAGAGCTGGAACGCGTCATTCTGAAGTGCCTGGAGAAAGATCCGGAGCAGCGCTATCAATCCGCCAAAGAGGTGGCCATCGACCTGCAGCGCCTCGGCTCTCACGGGGCGGCGGATCACGACATTGTGAGAGTCCAGCGTCCGCGGCGGCGTTGGGTGTTCGGTTTGTTGGCCGCAGTCGTTCTGATCGCGCTCCTGTTACTCGCCTCACCGTTCGGCGGACTGCGCGATCGGCTGCTCGGCCGCTCCGACCAGAAACACATCGATTCCATCGCTGTCTTACCGCTGGTGAATCTGTCCGGTAATCCAGCGGAAGACTACTTTGCCGATGGCATGACGGAAGCGCTGATCACCCAGCTGGCGCAGATCGGTTCGTTTCGAGTGGTCTCGCGAACCTCGGTGATGCGGTACAAGGGATCGGACAAACCCTTGCCGGAGATCGCGAAGGAGTTGCATGTAAACGGAATCGTCGAAGGCTCGGTGCAACGCGCCGGCGACCGCGTCAAGGTAACCGCGCAATTGATCGATGCGCCCGCCGATCGACATCTCTGGGCCAGCAGTTATGACCGCGACGTGCACAACGTTCTGGAGCTAGAGAGCGAAGTGGCGGCCGCGATCGCGGGCGAAATCAATGCCAAGGTCACGGCCCAAGCGCAAGACCGGCTGGCGCGGGCTCGCCCGGTGAATCCCGAAGCCCATGAAGCTTATCTGCGCGGGCTGTACAAGCTGAATGAAGCCCGTAATGCGCCAATGGGCGAGGACTTATTCAAGCAGGCGATCGAATACTTTCAACGTGCTGTCCAGATCGATCCCAACTATGCGGAAGCATACGCGGCGCTGGCGCGCGCCTACCATTGGCTGGGATCCCTCGGGCACGATGAGTACTTTCCTCTGTCGAAGGCAGCCGCCACCAAAGCTTTACAGTTGGATGACTCACTGGCCGACGCCCACGCGGCGCTGGCTTTCGTAGAGTTCGTCCATGACTGGGACTGGGCGGTCGCGGAACGGGAATTCCGCCGCGCCATCGAGCTGAATCCGAGCTATGACGAAGCTCATTCCGGATATGCACTCTATCTGCAGACCCGAGGGCGGCTGGATGAGGCCATTCGCGAGAGCCAGAAAGCTCTGGAGCTGGCGCCCTTCGAACTCACCACCCAGGTCAATCTTGGCGCGATCTATGAGTGCGATAGCCAGTATGACCGCGCGCTGGAGACTTTGCGCAATGTAGCGGAGTTGTCCCCCCAGGATCCGTCCTCTCGGGCCATCATAGCGGAAGTTTATGTGCGCAAGAATGAGCCACAGCTTGCGCAGGAGCAGGCGCGAACCTCGATCCAGCTTTCCAACAATGACGATTCGCTTGTTGCTAGCGCGGTATGGGTATTTGCCGCTACCGGCAAGAAGGATGACGCTCGCCGGATGTTGGAGCAACTGAAGAAGTCTCCCGATGCTGATCCATATCTGCTAGCAACGGCCTATAGCGCTTTGGGAGATAAGGACGCAGCCTTTCGCTTGCTCGATGAGGCGTATGCGAAACGAAAGAGTTCGCTGGTCGATATCGGATGCGAACCGGCCTTTGAGAATCTTCACTCCGACCCTCGATACCAGTCGCTGGTGCGCCGCATGGGACTTGCACAGTGAGCGTGTTCAGCCCCTATCCTCAGATCTATCGCACACTCCCTGGTGACGCGGGTTACTGCCCATTAGCCCAAACGGTGGTCTCCTGTACCTGGCGACGTGCGTTTCCCAGACAAACGCGGCGGACACTGTTTCGCCGCCACGTCGACCGCATCGCAAGGAGAACAGCATGGCTGACAAGAAGGCAGATCTCGCTGGCCCCGGAATCGGCGACTACACAGAGCTGGAACATGTGCTTCCGGCGGATTACAGCTCGCTGCTGTCACCCAAAGACACCCAGAGAGCGATCTTCGAAGTGAAGCAATACATCGAAGAAAACCTCTGCACAGAATTGAACCTGATGATGGTCACCGTGCCCCTGATCGTAGACGAGGAGTCGGGCGTGAATGACTATCTTGACCGCGACGGCTCGCGCACGCCGATCCAGTTCCACATCTCGAATGATCGCGACAAGCACCCCATCAACGCGCAGGTCGTGCAGGCGGCGACCAAATGGAAGAGGATGGCGCTGAAGCAATTCAACATGCAGCCCGGCGAAGGCCTTTGCACCGACATGCGTGCCGTGCGCAAGGATTATTTCCTCGATCACGATCACAGCGCCTATGTCGATCAGTGGGACTGGGAGCGAGTGATTACTGCCGAGCAGCGCAACCTCAGCTTCCTGAAGGGAGTGGTCAGCAAGATCTGGAAGGTGATGGTCGGCGCTGAGCACTATGCGCAGGAACTGTTTCCCCAGCTAAAAGACTCGCGCTATCCCAGCCTGCCGGAGAACCTGAAATTCCTGCACGCCGAAGAGATTCTCGACATGTATCCCGATCTGCCGCGCAAGCAGCGTGAGACGGCAATCCTGCAAAGATATCCGGCAGTGTTCATCATTGGCATTGGCTGGACCTTGAAGGACGGCTATCCGCATGAGATGCGCGCCGCCGACTACGACGACTGGGTCACGGAAACGCGCGATGACAATGGTCATATTCGGCACGGGCTGAACGGCGACATCCTGGTATGGAATCCCGTCACGAAACGCCGGCACGAGCTGTCGTCGATGGGCATTCGCGTGAATCCCGAGTCGCTGAAGAAGCAGCTCGAACTCACACACCAGACGCATTTCCTGAACTACCCCTACCATAAGGCCATCGTGAACCATGAGATTCCGCTGAGTGTTGGCGGAGGCATCGGGCAGTCGCGGACCCTTATGCTGCTGCTGCGCAAGGCGCACCTCGGCGAAGTGAGCGTCACGGTATGGCCCAAGGTACTGAAGGAGATGTGCGAGAAGAAACACATTCATGTGCTGAATTAGCATTTGCCAGTGGTCAGTTGGCTCACCAGCAGCGAAGCGGTGCCAACCTAACGGCGCAATGATCCGTTTGACGGGCGCGGAGTGATCCGCGCCCGCATTTTTCGCTTGTGATTGAAATCGGCGATGCTGGAGTCTCCGGCGAAGGCAGTGCCGGAACCCGGAACCGGCGGTATTTCTTGAGCAGTGGGCGTAAGCCCGAGGAAGCGGTCCGCACAAAACTCAGCCGCGGAACGGCGGCACTCTGCAATACCAGCGGCGGGTTCAACTCTTTGTCGGATTCCTGCTTTACAATCGTTGCGTCATGAATCTGCTGCCGCTCGTGTTGCTTCTAGCCATGGTTGCATCGCCATTCTCACGGGCTGATGCCTTCGTGCGAATGGCCGATGCAGGCGCGGCTACCTCCGGGCAGCAACATGCGACTCCGACGGCGTCATCGCCGCAAGCGACCACATCCAGCACAGCTCCGGCTCAAGAGACAGTCAAAGTCAGCGAACTGCCTCCGCTCTCGATGACCAAGGACTGGACGGATCAGGCGTATTGGGCCTTCACACTGTTCCTCGCCGTGGTCGGCGGATTCCAGGCGTGGCTGTTGTGGGGCAACCTGCGCGCAATTGAGCGGCAGGCGATCCAGATGGAACGGCAGACGGGAATACTGCAGCAGTCGGTTGCGCTGGCCGAGAAGAGCGCCGAAAGCGCGCGCCAGAACATTGATCTCTTTGTTAACCGTGAGCGCGCGCATCTTCGTGTCGAGTTAATCCCCCTGGAATGGCCGCTGCGCCCTGCGGTGCCGGAGCTGCGCTACAAGGTGGTCCTCTATGGCGCAACCGAGGCTTACGTGACCGCGTCGTGCGCGCGCGCCGAGCTTACCGACTCGCCCGAGCCGGTGGACGACCCTCACTGGACGCCGCCGATGAAGATTCCCCAGGTCATTACCCCCGATGGGCGGATTGTCGATGCCTTCATGCACGGCGTCTATCCGAAGATGGGGCTCGAATCCGCGGATATCGACGCCATTGAGGCGGGCCGAAAGTTCCTTCACGTTCGGGGATTCGTCAAGTACAACGATGTTTTTGGTACGGAGCGGGCGACACACTTCCGACGCATGTGGCACATCGGCAAGCTTCCCGACGGCACCAGTTCCGGTCGCTGGACCAAGCGCGGCAGTTCAAAAGACAATTCGGAAACGTAGGCTTGCCAGTTCGTCGCCCGGGTAAGCCGGCATTTGGCTAAGCCGCTCTGCTCCCCGCCTATAATCCTCCCATGGCTTTCAAGCGCACGGCGAAGACCTATGACGAAGCTTCGCTCTACGAATACGCCATCGGTGCACTCGGGCGAAAGATGCGCACCGTCGCCGAAATCAAGCGTCTGATGCGTAATCGGGTTTCTGCGCAATTGAATGGCGACGCGCTCATTGAAACTGTTGTCGGCTTGCTCAAGTCCCAGCAGTATCTGAATGACACCAAGTACGCGGAGAGTTATTCGCGCTTCCGCAAGGAGAATGAAAAGTTTGGCCGGCTCCGCGTGGTTCAGGATCTCAAGATCAAGGGAGTCCACGGCGACATCATCGACACGGTCGTCGGCGCCGCCTATGACGAGGTCAACGAGGAGCAACTGGCGCGGGACTTTTTACGACGCAAGCGGCTTGCTAAACCGACGAACCAGAAGCAGACTGCCCGCGTTTTCCGTACCCTCGTCCGTGGCGGCTTTCCAACTAGCATCATTTTTCGCATACTAAAGAAGTGGAATGTGGATGACGAAGTGATAAGCGAACTGGAGGAAGAAGGTGGTGAATCGTGAATCGTGCGATCCACGATCCACGGTAAACGATCCACGAAGTTTTTCCATGCCCAAGAAACTCGATCACACCGCCGCTTGTGAGCATCTTTCGCGAGTCGACCGCCATCTGGCACGCATCATCGCCAAATCCGGTCCATGCCGCCTTCAGCAGGAGACGACGCAAAGCATTTTCGAGGCGTTGCTGGAGTCCATCATCTATCAGCAGCTCAACGGCAAAGTCGCCGCGACTATCACCGGTCGGGTCAAAGCACTTTTTCCTGAGAATACGAAACGCATCCGCACCCGTCGCGGTCTGGTCGATGGCTTTCCCACGCCCGAACAGATACTGTCAGCCTCCGATGAGCTGTTGCGATCCGCCGGTTTGTCGCGCGGCAAGATGCTGGCGATTCGCGATCTCGCGGCCAAGACTCTGGATGGCACCGTGCCGGCCATCAAAGAGGCGAACCGAATGACTGACGAAGAGCTCATCGAACGGCTCGACACTGTTCGCGGTATCGGGCGCTGGACGGTCGAGATGCTTTTGATTTTTCGCCTGGGCCGTCCTGACGTTCTCCCGGTCGATGACTACGGAGTTCGCAAAGGCTTCGCCAAAATGCGCAAGCTGGCCGAACTTCCCAAGCCAAAAGAACTCCTGGCGTATGGCGAGCGCTGGCGTCCCTATCGCAGCGTTGCCAGTTGGTATATGTGGCGCTCAGCTGAGATGAAGGATTTGCCGCTCGCCGTTACCCCAGCGAAAAGATCTCCAATCGCCAGGAAGAAAGGCGTTGCCAAAGCGCGAACCTCATCCGCTCGATCCACTACCGCCGCGCAGTCCTGATCGACCGGCTGCCGCACGCTGAAGGTGCGGACCACCGTTTGAGCCTGCGATGCCCGTGTGCTAGCATTTCAAGTTTGTTACAGCTTCACCATGCGGAGGTCGGCATGGTGCCCCGCCTTTTTGCCTCACTGGCAACCTCGGGGTTTTCATTCGCGCGCATCTCGCGCGCAAGGAGTTCTACGTGAAGAATTACGACAGCGCAAACATACGCAACGTCGCCCTGGTTGGGCATTCGCACTCCGGCAAGACCTCGCTGGCCTCGGCCATGTTGTTCACCGCCGGCGCTACCCAGCGACTTGGCAGGGTCGACGAGGGCACCACCACTACCGACTACGACGAGGAAGAGATCTCGCGCGCGATGTCGGTTTCCGCTGCGACTGCCGTGATTGAGTGGGGAAAAACCAAGATCAACCTGCTCGATACCCCCGGCTTCAGCATGTTCATTCACGAAGCCGAAATGGCATTGCCCGCAGTGGAGGCCGCCGCGGTCGTAGTTGATGCAGTCAGCGGCGTAGAAGTCGTGACCGAGCGCATCTGGCACTACTGTGACAAGTTGTCACTGCCGCGCGTGATCGTCTGCACTCGCATGGATCGCGAACGGGCTGACTTCCACCGCGTAATGGAATCGCTGACCTCCGCCTTTGGTCGCACCGTTGTTCCCGTCCAGTTGCCGATCGGCTCCGAGAAGAGCTTTTCCGGCGTCATCGATCTGGTGAAGATGCAGGCCTACACCTACGAGATGGGTGGCAACGGCAAAGCTACCGTCGGCCCCATTCCTGCCAACATGGCCGAGCAGGCCCAAACGGCACACGAGCGGCTCATCGAGCAAGTCGCCGAAGGCGACGATGCGCTCATGGAAGAATTCTTTGACAAGGGCACCATCGCCGAGGAGCATATCGTAGGCGGTCTTCACAATGCCATCCGCGAGGACAAAATTTTTCCCGTGCTGTTCGCCTCGGGACTGGGGAACATGGGGACCGACGAGGTGCTCGACTTCATCGTTGATTATTTGCCCACTGCGGCAGAGCGCAACATGGTAACGGCCGCAGCCACTGCCAACAACGGCGAGCCGGCAACCCGAAAAGTCAGCGACTCCGAGCCGCTCTCGCTGTACGTCTTTAAAACAATCAGCGATCCATTTGCCGGTCGCATCTCCTTCTTTAAGGTTTACTCGGGCGTATTGAAGAACGACGCTACTCTGCAGAATTTTACCCGCAATACGGCTGAGAAGTTCGCGCATATTTCTGCTATGCAGGGCAAGACCGCCGTCCCGGTGAACGAACTGCATGCCGGCGATGTGGGCGCGGTGGCGAAGCTCAGAGAGACGTTGACAGGCGACACTCTGGGCGATAAGGCTTCTCCGATCCAGTATCCGCAGATTACGTTTGCCGAGCCGGCCATCACCTTCGCGATCGAGCCGAAGACCCGCGCCGATGAAGACAAGTTGAGCAACGGTATCCACAAGCTCATGGAAGAAGATGCCATGCTGCGTTTCTTCCGTGATCCTCAGACCAAAGAGTTCCTCATCGCCGGCACCGGGCAGCAGCACATCGAGGTCGTCGTCTCCAAGCTGAAGAATCGCTACCACACCGAAGTCAACCTGAAGGCGCCAAAGGTTCCTTATCGTGAAACCATTCGCGGACGCGCCGACGTGCAGGGCCGACACAAGAAGCAGAGCGGCGGTCACGGCCAGTTCGGCGACTGCAAGATCAAAATGGAGCCGCTGCCGCGCGGCGGCAATTTCGAGTTCGTCAACGAGATATTCGGTGGCGCCATTCCCAAGAATTACATTCCTGCCGTCGAAAAGGGAATTGTCGAAGCGGCGCAGCGCGGATTCCTGGCAGGTTACCCCGTCGTCGATTTCAAGGTTGTGCTCTACGACGGCTCATATCACGACGTCGATTCTAACGAGCTCTCGTTCAAGACCGCCGGGCGCATTGCCTTCCGCAAAGCGATGGAGCAGGCCAAGCCAACCCTGTTGGAACCCATCATGAATGTCGAAATAACGATTCCAGATGAGTTCGCCGGTTCTATCATGGGCGACCTGAACAGCCGCCGCGGGCGCATTCAAGGTATGGACAACAAGGGCGGCAAGACCATAGTGAAAGCCGAAGTGCCCATGGCCGAAATGCTCACCTACGGCACCGATCTCACCTCAATGACGCAGGGCCGCGGCAGCTTTGCCATGGAGATGGACCATTACGATGTGGTTCCGCAGGCGCAACAGGAGAAGATCATCACCGCAGCCAAGGCCGAGCGCGGTGAAGAGGTAGAAGAAGAAGAATAGGCGTAATCGTAGTTCGGGAGCTATCCCGAACTACGTCTCCACCAGCGACATCGTAGTGTAACGATCAAAGATGGCCTCGCCTCGTCAGTGGAGCCCGAAATTTCCCGCAAATGGCACGGTCACTCGCATAACGGTTGATGTGATGCTCTAATAGGTCACTCCGCTGGAGATTCCCACCCTGTTCGCCAATGAGGCGAACAAGGTGGGTGTCGGACCTTCCGCATTCAGAACGAGATTGAGGTCTACTGATTGTCGCCGGTCTGACTCTGGGATGAAGCATTATTCGACCGCTTTACTGTGATCGAATTTCCCAACTTAAAGGTCACGACTGATTCAGCAGGAATGCTCAGCTCCTTATTTCCAGTAAACGCTGCGCCTGCAGTACCCGCGCCAGCGCCGACTAAACCGCCAATCAGCGCGCCTTTACCACCGCCCGCCAGGCCGCCAATCAGCGCACCCGCACCTGTGCCTCCGCCCGCCATCACCGCCGTGCGTTTACCTTTGCCCTTCACACTCTGGGTATAGGTAGAAGTCTGGATGGTAGTGGGAACGCCACGGACATTGATGGAGGTCAATGCAACCGACAACGTGCCTTCGCCCTTGAATCTGCCAGGCGATTTGGAATCGACAACTGTTCCAGCTACCCCCGCGCCGGCCGGGATGGCAACTACGCCCCCCACCGCAATGGAGTGCGCCAGGGTTCCGGTGAATGAATCCCCGGTATTCGCCGTCTTGGTATTGATGGTATTGCCCATCCGCACAACGATGCTGGTTCCTGCCGGAACAACCAGTGGCGGAGGTGGTGGAGGCGGGGGTGGTGGAGTCGGCGCTGCCTGCTGGGCCATCTGCTGAGCTGGCTGTTGTTGTTGCTGCTCCGCCGGAGTGGCGGACGACTGTTGCGTCTGGCTCATATTGCCGGCGGGCTGGGCGCCCTGCGCTGAGGAGGTCTCATTGGTAGTCGTCGCCGGCTGCTGATTCGCGGCTTGCTGCTTCTTATTGCACGCTAGAAAGCTTCCCGCGAGAACGAAACTGAGCACGAGCGCTGACATTCGGGAACGCATGTTTTTTTCCTTTCGTTGTGTTGCCGGACCGAAATGCGTCCAGCCAGCTACTTCATGAAATGACTTGCATGTGCTGTCTTCTTGCGAAATGAATACTAAACGGCTGCGCTAGAGACGGGTGGCCGCGAAAAGAAAGAGTCTACAAATTGTAGCGCGTTTGCACTCTCATTGTGACTTGAGAGGAGCCGCGGATTCCGCTGGTATTAATGGCGGCGATCCTTTCGCTGTCGCCTCTCGCAACAGCACGTAACCGGCGACGCCAGCCACCACTGAAGCCGCCAATACGGCCGTCTTTGCCTGCATCAGATGTGCCGGATCATCGAAGGCCAGCGAGCTGATAAAGATCGAAACCGTGAAGCCGATCCCAGCTAAGAATCCAACCGCGGTCAGTTGTTTCCATGTGACACCATGTGGTAATTGCGCCCACCCCGCAAGCCGGGCCAGGCAGGCAAATCCGATGATGCCAACCGGCTTCCCTACAATTAAGCCGAGCATAATTCCCCACGCAATGTGGCTGGTCAGCAATTGGCGCCAGGTTCCGCTGGAAAAGGTTACGCCCGCATTGGCCAGGGCAAACAGCGGTAGCACCAGAAACGACACCCAATCATTCAGCAGCCGCGTCAGCCGTTCCGATGCCGATTCCGTGTTATTCAGCAGTGCATCGAAACTTCCGAGAAGATTCTTTGCGCCTCGTATGTCACCCTTCCCAATTGCATCGCGAAAACGTCTCGCCATGTCCGTCGCGATGTCCTCAAACTGTTCGAGCGACAACGGTGCAGTTGTCGGCACCAGAAATCCCAGGATCACGCCGGCAATAGTCGCATGGATTCCGGAGCGCAGGATGGCAATCCAGAACCCGACGCCGAGCACGAAGTACAAAACCGGCTGCGAGATCCCGATTTTCAGCACCACGAAGATGAGACCGAGGAGGATGAGGCCGACCAACAACGCTGTGCGATCCAGCGTGTCACTGTAGAAAACCGCAATCACGATAATTGCGCCAATATCGTCGGCAATGGCCAGGCTCAGGAGAAAAACCTTCAACTCTGAAGGTATGCCTTTCACCATTCCTAGAACGCCCAGCGAAAACGCGATATCGGTGGCCATCGGAATGCCCCAGCCGTGCTGGCCAGCCTGGCCGTAGTTGAGCACCGCAAAGAATACGGCTGGAACAATCATTCCACCCAGCGCCCCGAATACTGGCAAAGCCGCACGCCGCATATCGGCGAGTTCGCCGTGGACGATCTCGTGCTTAATCTCCATGCCTACCAGGAAGAAGAAGATCGCCATCAGGGCATCGTTGATCCAGGCGTGCACCGGCAGATTTAAACGGGAGAGCGTCAACTCCATCTCCCACACGTGATGGTAGGAATCGTGCCAGGGAGAATTGGCCCAGATCAGTGCAATGACGGCCGCGGCCAACAGGAAAATGCTGCTGATGCCCTGAGTGTGGATGAACTGTTGAATGGGAAGCACGAGAGCGCGCGTTACCAGCGACTCACGAAGCTTGACTTGCAGCGCTCCAAATGTGCGAGGCGGAATGCCCATGGTTTGACTAAACTTCAGCTCCCAATGTCGGGAACCGTCTCTCCATTGAACCCGCAAGCGCCATTCGCGTCAATATTGTCTCCTGCGATTGGCAATGCGCAACTGCTCGGCTATGCTGAGAGGGTGCTATGAAAGCCGTCATAAAAGAAGTGCTGCTCGTCTTTGCCGCGCTTCTGCCAATCGTCAATCCGCTGGGCATGGCGCCGATCTTTGCGGAAATGACTTTGGGATACTCGGATAAAATCCGTCGCACCGTCGCTTCTCGTGTTGCCCTGAACGGGATTGCCTTGCTGGTCGCGTCTTTGTTGATCGGTTCCTATATTCTGCAATTCTTTGGAATCAGTCTGGCGGCAGTGCAAGTCGGCGGCGGACTGGTGGTCACGCTTGCCGGGTGGCAGATCCTGAACAAGCGGACCGGCCTGGAGGATAAGCAGGTCGAGTCTGCACCCAGCAGCCAGGAAATTTTGTCGCAAGCTTTCTATCCCATCACCATGCCGCTAACCGTGGGGCCTGGCTCCATCGCTGTCGCCCTCACCTTGGGCAGCAATTTGCACGAAGAATCCCATCTGCAACTCATCGTTACCGCATTGACCGCGATCGTAGGTATTTTGTTCGTCGGATTGGCAATATTTTTGTGCTACTGGTTCTCTGAAGGGTTACAAAGGTTGCTGGGTCCGACCGGTACCAGCATTTTGCTTCGCCTCTCAGCCTTCATCGTTGTCTGCATAGGGATCCAGATCATGTTCAACGGTCTGCAAGCGTTTTACGATGTGCTGAAAGCACCTCCGGCGGGTTAAGCTCGACGGCCACATCTCCTACAATAAATAGATATGTGGAATAACAATCTGCGCCTGCAATGCTGCCTATGGAGTGCGGTAGCCGTGTTGTTCCTTGCAGCCTGCTCTCATTCGCCTGCAGCCAAGCGATATGAGTTACGGGGCCGGGTGGTGGCAGTTGATGCGGCTCAACATGAGCTCAGCATTGCCAATCAGACGATTCCGGGGGTAATGGAAGCGATGACTATGCCGTACCTCGTCGGCAAGAATGATCTTTGGGTTTTTCGCGCCATAGCTCCCGGCGATCAGATACACGCGACGCTGATCCTCGGCGATCGCGCTGAACTGCAGGACATCAACTTCACCAGAGGCTCTGACGTCGCCGGCGATGGAACTTCACAGCTGCACATCCCGCAGCCCGGCGAAGCGGTCCCTGATTTCACCCTCGTCAATCAGAACGGTAGAACCATTCACTTCAAACAATTCCAGGGAAAGCCCCTGCTGGTAACTTTCATCTACACTCGTTGCCCGTTTCCCGAATACTGCCGGCGCATGAGCAACAATTTCGCCCAGGTTTTGCAACAGTTGCAGAAAGATCCAAGAGCGTTCGCAGATTCTAACCTCCTCAGCATCAGCATCGATCCGGAGCACGACAAGCCGTCGGAGTTGCGCAGCTACGGAGAGAGTTACGTGGGCCGCATCGATCCCGGATTCCAGCATTGGCAATTTGCCTCGGGCTCTCCCGACGAAGTGCGCAAAGCTGCTGACTTCTTCGGACTGTCGTACAACACCAAGAACGGGCAGATCGTGCACAACCTCAGCACGGTATTGATCGATAAGAATGGAAAGGTGCTCAAGGTATACTCAGGGAACGATTGGAAGCCGGATGAAGTAGCCGGTGAGATCGTCGCGGCGACGTCGGGCGGATAGACGAAGATCAGAAGACATGCGGAGATGAAACCACACACGGTATTGCCGATCGTCTTGCTGGTGGTGCTTGCCGTGACGCTGCCTTCGAGGGCACAGACGCCGAATGGCACTCCCCACTACGCACACCCGCCAATTCGCCTGGCCGATGGGCCGCAGAATCCGGGCACCCCGACTGGCATTACGCCAGTTCAATTGAAGGCTGCGTATGGGTTCAACCGCATCCCCAATCAAGGCCAGGGACAGACAATCGCGCTAATCGATGGCTCAGGCGACCTCAACATCGAGTCTGATCTTGCCGCCTACAAAGCGCAATTCCATCTGGGGCCGTGCAACTTCCAGCGGGTAACTCTCGGCAGCTCACAAGGCGACTTTGCGTGGAGTCTGGAGGAGGCGTTAGACGTTGAACAGGCCTGCTCGCTGGCACCGCAAGCCAACATCGTGCTGGTAGAAGCCGCGAGTTCCAGCGGCGAGGATTTGTTTGCTGCAGTTCAGGTGGCCTACACGCAGTACAACGCTACTGTGATTTCCATGACCTGGGGCTTAGAAGAGTACAGCGGCGAGACGGCCAACGACAGCTACTTCTGTGGTGCGGTTGCCGGCAACGGCCAGCCGGTGACCTTTATGGTGGCCAGCGGCGACATCGCGCACGGACCACCGCTTGAGTATCCTGCAACCTCACCTTGTGTGATTGCCGCGGGCGGCACGTCGTTAGCTTTGTCGACGCCACTGCCTTTGCCGAACCCCCTGGCTCTAAACTATGGCATCGAGTCGGCATGGAATGACACCACCGGCGGAGTCAGTCCCTTCGAAGCCCAGCCGTCATTTCAGAACGCTGCCTGTGCAACCTGGTCGACCAGCCAGCGCTGCGTTCCCGACATTTCGTCGGATGGCGATCCCAACACAGGCGTTCCGGTGTATTGCACCTGGGGCTATCTCGGTTGGGTCGAGGCGGCCGGCACCAGCCTGGCCAGCCCGGATTGGGCCGCGTTCTTCACTCTCGTCAACTCGCTACGGGCGGCTGAGGGTAAAGGTACGCTTAGCCAGGCGAATCAGGATTTGTATGCGATTTACTATTCCTCGAATTACCTGAACGACTTTCACGACATCACGACGGGAAACAACGGTAATTGCGGATCGCAGTGCAATGCGGCTCCTGGCTACGATTTGGTGACCGGGATTGGCACATACCAGGCAAGTAATTTGTATTCGACTTTGGTCGCAGATCCGAATTGACTCGACATCCTCAACGCAGATCGGCGACAACCGCCTGACCGCTGGCGTAGTATTTCGCTTTTAACCTTAAGGAGCTTACATGGCGCAATACTATGATCCTATTGCAAGACTGAATGAGTTAATTAAGGGCGTTGACTTTGCCATCCTGACGACGATTCGTCCGGACAACACGCTGCACAGCTGTCCTATGGCTGCCCACGGCGTCGATTCCGACGGTGCGCTGTGGTTCATCTCCGGCAGCAACACGGAAAAAGTTGAAGCCGTGCGGACAAGCCCACGCGTGAATGTCGCCTTCACCGATCACGTCGCCCAGCGCTATGTTTCCGTTAGCGGCTACTGCGAACTGGTACGCGACCATGCGAAGGCTAAAGAGCTGTGGAAGCCGAGCTACACATCATGGTTTCCCCGTGGTCTCGACGATCCCAATCTCATCCTGTTGAAGATTGACGTGCAGGCAGCCGAGTACTGGGATCCAGCCCAGAGCCGGATGGTGGAGCTGCTTGGCTTTAACAAGCCACCTGTTGAGTAGCGTGCTCTGGAAAACAGAAAAAGATGTGGCGAAATCAGCGCCCAGTCTGTAATAGTGGAGAGCTCCACTTTTCAAAGCTGTTCGCACAGCGCTGGCGTTGGTGTCCGCGCGGCGGGAGCTTTACTTCACGATAACGGGAGAGTCGTCATGAAAGGAATGAGCAACCTCATGAGCTCGAGCTTCGTTCGTCCTAAGCTGCAGCTTGCCCTAGCTCTCACTATCGCGTTGTCCACCGCGGCGTTCGGGCAGATGGCCTCCGGCAGCGGCGGCAACAGCGAAATGCAACAGAAGTTGATGGCGCTTAAAAGCGCCGCGGCAGAAAACAAGCAGAAGTTGCATCAGTATCAGTGGGTCGAGACCACACAGCTAACGCTCAAGGGTGAGCAAAAGCCGGAGCGGGTGTCGCAGTGCTCCTATGGACCCAATGGGCAGGTGGTAAAAGTTCCACTCGGCGCGCAACCGCAGCAAGAGCAGAGCGGAGGCCGGCTGAGGCAGCGCATCGTCGAAAAGAAGACCGACGAAATGAAAGACTACATGCAGCAGGTGCAGAGCTTGCTTTCGCTCTATGTTCCACCGAATCCACAACTGATCCAGCAGGCAATTCAGAAGAAAAATGTAACCATGGAGAAACCCATGGGCGCGCCCGGCGTGCAACTGGTCTTCAGCAATTACGCCAAGCAGGGCGATCAGATGACGATCACCTTTGATACGGCAACGCGCAAGATCAGCAGCATCAACGTCAACACCTACATGGACGAGCCGAAAGACGTGGTGACGCTGGCCGTGCAAATGGCCAGTCTTCCGGATGGAACCAACTATCCGGCGCAAACCAACCTGAACGCCACCGCGAAACAGCTACAGGTTACGACTACGAATTCGAACTACGCGAAGATTCAGTAACGTTGTACCAGGGAATATTGCGGCCAGAACGTGATTTTGATCAGAAATGCCCTTCCCGTTGGCTAACGGCTGGAAGGGCATTTGTTTTAGGGGAGAATGACAGCCGCCCCGTCGATAGCGTCCTTCTTTACCGCAAGCAAAGCTTCGTTGGCCTGATCGAGTGAGAACGAGGTCACCTTAGGCTTCATTCCGATATCGGCTGCAATCTTGAGGAAGTCGCGAGCATCCTCTCGTGTCATATTGGCGACGCTGCGGATTTGCCGCTCGCCCCACAACAGGCTGTCGTAGTCGAACTGCGGCATACGGTCGAGATGAATTGCATTGATCGCAACCACTCCGCCTTTTCGCAGGCTCGATAGCGCAGCCAGTACAACATCTCCACTGGGAGTGAAGGTCACGGCGCGGTCCAGCTCCACCGGTGGCTTTTCTTTTTCTGTACCAACCCACTTCGCGCCCAGCGACTCTGCCAGTTGGCGATGCGACTCCCCGCGCGTCGAGACATACACGTCGCACTTCCAAGCATGAAGCACGTCAATGGTAAGGTGCGCCGACGCTCCGAAGCCGAACAGTCCAACCCGCTCGCCGTGTTCGACGCCCGCGACTCGCAGGCTGCGAAATCCGATAATGCCCGCGCAGAGTAACGGAGCAGCGTGCAAGTCGTCCAGCTGGGGCGGCAGTGGAAAGACGAAATCCGCCCGCGCCGCGGCATACTGCGCATAACCTCCATTCACGGTATAGCCAGTGAAGGTCGGCGCGTCACAGAGATTTTCCATCGCATGTTTGCAATACCAGCAGGTGCCATCAATTCCGCCAATCCAGGAGACGCCAACTCGCGTCCCTGCCTTAAGCTCTGGGGTCGCGCCGCCGATAATATCGCCGACGATCTGGTGACCGGGAATGACATGGTTCAGGCGCTGCGGAAGCTCGCCTTCAACAATATGCAGATCGGTGCGACAGACGCCGCAGGCGCGGACCTTCAATAGGACGTGACCCGGTTCGAGCGGGGGCGCGGGCACGTCTTCGATCTGGAGTGGCTGGCGCGAGATATCGGCGGGAGCGAGAAGAACTGCGGCTTTCATGAACTTTCCTTGTCAGCAACAATACGATTCTAGTCGCTCCCACGACGCTGTGGGATAACGCCGCGGATGGACTTAGCCGGCTAATTGGCCGACATGTGAAAAAACAACAGCAGCTTCACTCCGGCGGCATTGAAGGTCGTGACCGGCTCGACGATGGTGGTTTGGCGTTTGAACCAGGTGTCGACCTCAACCTGGGACGAGATGCGAGAGATAGCGCCAAACTGATACGAGTATTGACCCCACTGGCCGAGCTCGCAGTTATAGAAGATCTCGGCTTCGGCATATGGCGTCAGATCGAAATGATGAATTTCAAAGCTGCGCAACAACGTCAGGCGGTTGCGGTATCGCCAGGTAAATCTTGCTGGCAATCCGCGAAGGTCGATGCGGTTGCGATCCGCGACCTGCAGTTTGAGCGGCAAAGGAAAACGGGGCGTCAGCTCCAGCACCCCATTGTTCTGCACCTCAGACGTGTCGAGCGCGCGCACATAACGATAGCCTATGCGAAAGGTCAGGTACTTGCGTTGTTCGGGGTTGCTGGTTTTGAGGTGCGTCAGGAAGGGCCACAGAGCTATATCGAAGTTGGGACCGAGCACCAGCGTGGGATGTTTGCCATTTAACCCCGGACTGCCGGCCGTTAGGAACATCAGGTCAGTGTTGGGAGTCACGCCGACATAAGTATCAACCTGCGACCAGAAAATCGTTCCTGACTGGGCACATGCGCCGACGGTGAGAAAGACGATCGCCAACAGCATTAAAACGGCTGACTGCGCCGCCGTCCGTCTTTTGCTCGTTTTGTCGGTCAATGCGTGCGAGCTCGCGTGTAATTCCGGTGGCCCGAATCGCGGTAAGAGCGGCTTCATTATGGCATCCGCCGAATTACCACCCAACAGGATTTTCTTTGCGCAACAATGGTGAGCATGATCGCGCAACTCATCTCCTTGTCCTTGTTACTTTCCATGGCAGGTCCTACCGATAAGCCGGCTGACCTTAGTCAAACGCTGACGGAAGTCTCCGCCGCCTACGCAAAACTTCAACCGCAATCCATTCGTCCCGCCGAAGGCTTCATCAAGTACGACTACCTAATCCCCGCCGGCTATTACAAACAAATGTGGGACTGGGACGGATTCTTTATCGGCTCGCATCTGGCGCAACAGGGCAAGCCGCAGTATCTGAAGTGGTGGGTGCTGGATTTTGCCGGAGCTATCGATCAGGACGGTTACGTCGCCGGTTGCATCACGACCAAGGGCCCGCGTCCGTTGATGGGCAAGTTCGCTATGAAGCCTTTTCTCGCCCAGGGAGCCGTGATCGCATCGGAAGGGCTGGGCGACTACACATGGATCAAGCCGATCTGGGAGAGCATGCGCAAGGTCATCACGTATCGCGAGCAAACCCAGTTCGATCCCAAGTACGGTTTGTTTTTCTGGGAGAACGCGATTTCGTCAGGCGCCGACAACAACGTCGCACTGACCAACGATCCCAATGACAAGAGCGCCATCCTGGCCACCGACATCAGCACTTTCCAGTTTCGCGAGTACAAAGCCATGGCCGCTATCGCCGCAAAGTTGGGCAAGCCGGATGAAAGCTTGCGATATCTGCAGAAGGCCGCCGACCTGAAAGCGGCGATGCTGAAGTACATGTGGTTCGCACAGGAGACGATGTTCTATAACATTCGCCGCGACACGGGCAAGCCGGTAAAGCGCATCAGCTATTCGAATTTCGTTCCGCTCATTGACGACATCCTGCCGGAGAAAAGCGCGAAGGAGATGATTCGACGTTACATGCTGAACACAGACGTGATGCTCGCGCCGTACGGGGTGCGCAGTCTCAGCAAACAGGATCCGGATTACAACAACGCTGCCATCATCGTTCCGTATTCGAATTGGCAGGGCCCGATCTGGATCAACGCGAATTACATGAATTACATTTCGCTGAAGCGTTATGGCTTCGACAAGGAAGCGGCTGAGCTGTCCGGAATTCTCGGGCGCATGGTCCTCGCCGACATTCAGAAGTGGGGATCGATGCATGAGGACTACAACGCCGAAACCGGCGAAGGCCTCGCACCCACGCCGGAGGAGTCACCGAATCACGTCTTCGCCGGCTTTGTGGGCTGGAATCTTCTGGTGCAGGACATGCTGCAGTGCGAGGTGAAGAAGGAATGCGGATTCCTTCGCATGTACGGCGACAATCGCCACATGTAAGGGATCTGGCCGAATTCAGTTTTATAGAGTTCGCATTGGGTGGAGCACCAACTCTGAATCTGCTCCGGCGCCTTGGAAATAATGTTTGTTCCTTAATGAACAGCGCTAGGCTCTGATTCTGCCGCACCGGTCTGACTTCCGCTCACCAGCGGCATTTCGATATAGCTCTCCTGGCCAGGCGTGACGTAGATCCGCTGCACAGCTTTCTTGAAATCGGCAGGCTTCGCCCAGAATATATTGGGAACGAAAGTCTGCGGATTGCGGTCATACAAAGGAAACCAGCTCGACTGGATCTGTACCATGATGCGATGTCCCGGCAGGAAGACGTGATCGGCCGTCGGCAAAGCGAATTGGTAGAGCAGAGGCTGGTCAGGCGTAATCGGCTTGGGATTGCTCAGGCTTTCACGGTATCGTCCGCGAAAAATATCGGCCGCAATCATCAACTGGTAACCGCCCATCTTCGGCTGGGATGCGAACTCGTCCGGATAGACGTCGATCAACTTGACTACCCAATCCGAATCCGTGCCGCTGGTTGAAGCCAGCAGGTGAGCGATGGGCTGGCCGGCTATCTTTACCGGAGCGGTGAGCGTGTCCGAGACAAACGAGATGACATCCTGCCGCCCGGAAACCTCTCGCTGATCATCCACCAGCCAAATTGACCACGTATTGCCTTCCCCGTACCCGAACGGCTTTATAGGCCGGACGCGATAGGGCACAGGCTTGGCTGGATCAGAAACGTACTCCACATAAGCCGCACTTTCGGCTTGCGGCGTGGTGAAGCTGAGCTTGTTGCCCGGCTCAAGATACAGCGGCGTAGGCGTAACCGTGCAACCGCTTGGACATCCCGAAGGCCATGACTGCAGCCGCAGCCATCTGTCGGTTCCAGTTTCGTATGCCATCACCGGCGCAATGTCCGCCTTGGGCGCGCCGTCCTTCAGATACTGCGCGAGAAATGGCGCAAGGATCTTCTGCCGGAATTCCAGTGCAGTGTCGGTGGGAAACTTGAGTGCGCCGAGAGTGCTGCCGTCACCGATCTCTTGCGCGTGATGCCAGGGTCCAAGCACGAGGAAAACCTTATCGTTATTCGTATCCTTGGGCTTGATCGCGCGATACACCGCGGGCGCGCCGTAGATGTCTTCCTGATCCCAGATGCTAGCGACGAGCATCACCGGCACAGTCAGCGGTTGTGCAGCGAGCAGACGATCGACTGCCTGATCCTGCCAGAAGTCGTCGTAACTGGGATGGGCGAGAATCTTGCGCCAAAATCCGGTTTGCTCCAGTCCGCGGCTGCGTCCCATCTCGCCCGCCGATCCTGCCGCCATAAATGCGTTGTAGTCGTCAGAGTAATCGAGCCACCACACCTGGCTGCTGGAGCGCGAAGATTCCTGTTGATAGATGTAACTCTCCATCTGCTCGCGGAAAGCGCCGTTGTGGAACCAGTCATCGCCGCGCCATCCGTCCACCATCGGATTCATCGGTACAACCACCTTCAACGCCGGATGCGGATTGAACATCGCCATCAGGGTTGTCCAGCCGTCATAGGAGATGCCGAGAATGCCGACCTTGCCGTTGCTCTCGGGAACATTCTTCACCAGCCAATCGATAGTGTCGTAGGTGTCGGTGCTTTCATCAACGCGCGTAGGATTCAGCGGCCCGCGCGGCGGACGCGTCATAACGTAATCACCATCGGAACCGTACTTGCCGCGCACATCTTCGATCACGCGAATGTAGCCGCCCTCGACAATCACGTCGGTGGGGTTGTCATATCCCTCCAGAATGCGCGCCAGATGCGAGCTGGCATTGTGCTCAACCATCGAGCTCGCATTGTAAGGAGTGCGGGTCATCAGGATGGGCGCGTTCTTCGCGCCTTTGGGAATGATGATCACGGCGTGAAGCTTCACACCATCGCGCATCGGGATCATCACGTCGCGTCTTTCGTAGTTAAACGTTGTAGTGACGGGGGTGAACGTTGCCGGGATCTCGCTGGGTAGCGAGGGGTATTTTTCAGGCGGCGCAGGCGAGTTCTGCGTTTGTGTCCAACTCAGGATCGGGAAACAGAAGGCCAGAGATGCGAATAGCACCAGGACGCGAGCGCGTTGAAGAAAGATCATCCGGATTAGTCCCTCCGCAGCCGCCCAGAATATGGATTCCGGCGAGGACATGCAAATCAAGCCTGGGAAGCGACATTCCAACAAGACCGCACGCAGCCAGCCGAAAGCCTGAAGTATAATGACGCGCACGAATGGTTCTTACCTCAGGGACAAAGCTTGGCGCCTATGAAATTGAATCTCCGCTGGGGGCGGGCGGCATGGGCGAAGTGTACCGAGCGCGCGACACGCGTCTCGGCCGCAGCGTTGCGATAAAAATCCTTCCGGCTCACCTTTCCGAAAGTCCTGAAGCGAAAGAGCGCTTCGAACGCGAGGCGCGGGCCATCTCGGCGTTGAATCATCCGCGCATCTGCACCCTTTATGACATTGGACATCAGAACGGAATCGATTACCTGGTCATGGAGTACCTGGAAGGGGAGTCGCTGGCCGACCGCTTAAGAAAGGGTGCATTGCCGCTGAAAGAGACGCTCAAGATCGGCATAGAGGTTTGCGAAGCCCTGGACATTGCCCACCGGCAGGGAATCGTGCATCGCGACTTGAAACCCGGAAACGTCATGCTGACACAGAGCGGCGCCAAGCTGATGGATTTTGGTTTGGCAAAGCCGCTCAGCGCGGCGAAGGCCAGCGCTGGATCGGGAGCGCCACCATCCTTCACTGCCGTCGCAGCCACCTCAACCGGAGCCAATCTCATAAGCCCGTTGACTACGGCGGGCACCATCGTCGGCACAGTTCAGTACATGTCGCCGGAGCAGATTGAGGGCAGGGAAGCCGACGCGCGCTCCGACATCTTCTCCCTCGGCTCTGTACTGTACGAAATGTCGACCGGCAAGCGGCCTTTCGAGGGCAAGAGTCAGATCTCACTGGCATCGGCGATTCTGGAGAAGGATCCGGAGCCGATCAGCGCGATTAAGCCCATGACGCCGCCGGCGTTTGAACACGTCGTCAACACCTGTTTGCAGAAAGAACCTGAGCAGCGTTTTCACACCGCGCACGACGTCAAGCTGGAATTGCAGTGGGTGGGAACGAGCGGTTCCTCGACTGGGATGAAAGCGTTGCCGGCGCCATCAAAGAGGGTGAATTACGCCTGGATCGCGGTGGCCGTCCTTGCGCTGCTTGTGATCGGAATTGGCGCGGCTTTGCTGACCCGCCCCGCTCCGTGGACGCAGGTTACGCGCACGATGATCAATCCGCCGGAGAAGACGGTACTGAATCTGGCGGGCGATTCCGCCGGGCCTCCGGTGCTCTCGCCCGATGGGAAGACGCTCGCCTTCACTGCGACCAAGCAGGATGGCTCGACTGCCATCTGGCTCCGTTCTTTGGATTCATTGGAGGCGCAGCCGCTGTCGGGCAGCGAGAACGCGATATTTCCCTTCTGGTCGCCGGACAGCCGCGCGCTGGGATTTTTCGCCGACGGCAAGTTGAAGACCATCGATCTGAGTGGTAGCTCGCCACAAGTGATTGCCGACGCGCCATTTGGGCGCGGTGGTTCGTGGGGAGCAGACGGCATGATTCTGTTCTCGCCCGGGACTTTAAGTGCGCTGCTGCGAGTCAACGCAACCGGTGGAACGCCGGCTCCGGCTACGAAGATCGATCTCGCGCAACATACGTCGCATCGCTGGCCGTTCTTCCTGCCCGATGGCAAGCATTTTCTTTACCTCGCCATCAATCACACGCCCTCGAAGTGGAAGGACGACATGCTCTATTTCGCGTCGCTGGACGGGAAGGAGAACAAGCCGCTCTTTCACTCCTTGTCGAATGCCATCTATGCGGACGGATATCTGCTCTTCGCGCGCAACGACAGGCTGATGGCGCAACCATTCGATCCCACCAATGGAAAACTGAGTGGCGAGGCGGAGGAGATCGCCAAGGGGGTGTTGAATGACCTCACCACCTGGCACATGGATGTCTCGGCGTTCAGCGATAAGCTGCTGGTGCTGGCCAGCGGTGGCGCGGCGAACTGGCAGTTGCTATGGATGGACCGCGACGGAAAACAACTCACAACTATCGCCGAAAACCTTCCCAACCTGCAACGGTCGATGTTATCGCCGCAGGGGGACCGGGTAGCAGTCGAGATGGATGATGGACAGGCCGATATCTATGTGCTCGACCTGGCGCGCGGCGTGCGCACGCGGCTGACCTTCGGCCCGATCGCCAACCAAAGTCCAGCATGGTCGCCGGATGGCAAGTGGATCGCTTACGTCGCCGATGACGGAGGACGCGCAGTCCTCACCCGCAAGCCTGCCGATGGTAGTGGGCCGGAAGAGCAGTTGTATGCCGAGGACCAGCTGGTCTTCATCAGCCAATGGACACATGACGGCAAGTACCTGATTTACAACCGCGGGCCGATTGGCGCGGAGGACCTATGGGCGCTGCCGCTCGAGGGAGAGCGCAAGCCTTTTCTGCTGGTAAGGCACGGTTCGGAAGGACAAGTTTCGCCGGATGGGCGCTGGCTGGCCTATGCGTCGAACGAGTCAGGCGCCAGCGAGGTATATGTCTCGGCGTTTCACGGTCCGGGGAAATGGCAGGTGTCCAGCCACGGCGGAGTGTGGACTATGTGGAGCAGCGACGGCAAGCAGCTTTACTACATGGAGCCGAAGCTCAGCCTTTACTCCGTACCGGTGACGGAGTCCGGAGGGGCGTTGCAGTTTGGCTCGCCGCAACTGCTGATGAGCAACTGGTCTTCCCCGCAGTTCTTCTTCGATGTCGCACCGGACGGAAAGAAAATCCTGCTCGATCGCATTTCGCAGCAGGTCAGCCAGTCGGTGACGGTGGTTACGAACTACGGGGCGGGATTGAAGAAGAAGTAAGCAGTAGGCAAGCTCTTGCCGTTATGCGAGCGTAAGCTGGCTTCTACCTCGCACAAACGAGATCCGCTGTGCTTAAGCCGGGACTGGCTTCACGTCGTCCAGCAGAAAAAACAGTCCCTCGGCCCAGGTTGGATGGATGAAGACACCGCCTTTCAGCAGCGTGTAAGGAAGATCGGCGAGCATCAGGGTATAAAGTATCTGAACGGTTTCGCCTCCATCGCCCGACAAGATGGTCGCGCCCAGAATGCGGTCATTGCTGGCATCCACAACAATCTTCATCAGCCCGGCGGTTTCGTCGCGCTCGTAAGCTCGCGCCACAACCGACATTGGGACCTTCCCGATTTTCAGCTTGTATCCCTTAGCTCGAGCTTCCTTCTCGGTCATGCCAACACCGCCGAGTTGCGGATCGGTGAAGACGCAATAAGGGACAATCCGATTGTCGATGGTGAGATTCTTGCCTTCGATCAGGTTGCCGTAAACGATCTGAAAATCGTTGTAGGAAATATGCGTGAACGCTGGACCGCCTTTCACATCTCCGATGGCCCAGATGCCGGGCACGCTGGTTTCGAGCTTGTCGTTGACCTTGATGCTTCCGTTTTTGTTGGTCGCGATGCCTGCTTTGTCGAGCGCGAGGTCTTCCGTATTGGGACGCCGTCCGGTCGCAATCAAAAGGTGCGAGCCGCTTACCGCACTGATGCGACCGGCCTGTTCGACTGTTAGTGCGATCGCGCCATCCTTCATCTCCGAGCGCGTGGTTTGAGCGTTGAGCAAGAACCGAATACCCTCAGCTTCCAGCGCCCTCTGCAGTTCGGCTGCGACCTCCGGATCCTCGCGCGGCACAATCTGGCCGTCGCTCTGGATCACAGTCACGCGGCTGCCGAAACGGGAGAACATCTGCCCGAACTCGAGGCCGATATAACCGCCGCCGAGAACCAGCAGGTGCTCCGGCAGTTCGGTCAATTCCATAATGCTCTCGTTAGTCAGATAGCTGATCGACTCAAGCCCGGGAATCGGCGGAATCAACGGACGCGCACCGGTGTCGATGAAAATGTGTTCGCTCTCCAGTTGTTGATCGCCGACTTTGAGCCGATGCGGTGCCGTGAAGTGCGCGATCCCGCGATACAGATGCAGGTTGGAGCGCTTGTCGACTCCCTGCTGCTGGCGATCGCGGCGTCCCTGAACCAGCTGATTTTTCTGCGCGACGATTTTCGCCAAGTCAGCGCTGACATCATGCGTGACAACGCCCCAGCGCGCTGCGTCTCGGGCATAGTGCGCCACCAGCGCGCGATGCACCATGGTCTTGGTCGGAGTACAGCCGGTGTTAATGCAGGTACCGCCCAAGTTGCCTTTCTCGATGATGGCGACCGTCCATCCCTGATCCGCAAGCTTGGCCGCCATCGGGTTCCCGCCTTGTCCGCTGCCGATTATGATTGCGTCGTACTTCATCAGGAGATTCTTTCTGTTCCCGGGCCGTACGTCAAAGGCATTTCAAATTTGAACAGCGACTGTCTTTTCAATCGGCTAGAGGGGATTTGGGACCGGAAAGTAGATGGCGCGCCCTGAGAGATTCGAACTCCCGAGCTTCTGGTTCGTAGGGGAAAGATAGCCCCAACCGCATACAACCACAACCAACTGAGCTCACGCAAACACTGCACAAACGCTCAGCGCAATTGGTCCATTTCGGCCTCTTTCGGCTCACCTTCACCGATAGAAAACGGACAGCAGGCGAACAGGACCTGATGCATTTTGTCTGAACCTGAATGTTATCGAACGGCCCGTCAGGTTCCTATTCGGGAATCCGGCACAAGAAAGAACGGCCATCGTCCTTTTTTAATTGACCACTTGTATTGTTGCGCTAATGTTTGTGCTAGGAGCGCACGATTCTTGGCTAATATTCGGCGCCCACGTGCGCCCGGTGAGTGGACAAAGCTACGACAGGCGAGGACCGATCTGTCGCCGGCTCATCGTCCCAGTTGTCGAGCCCCGAACGACTCCAACTCTCCGCACCTCTCGATCATCCTGGCAAGTAGGGCTTGCTACGGAGGACTTCCCAATGACGAAGCGACACACTTTAGGGCTGATTACTTCCCCGCCCGCGCAAAGCCGGAACCCCAGCACTTTGGAGAAACTTGGCCTAGCAACGGTCGTATGCGCCGTCTTTTTATTTTGTGCCGCGGCAGTAATTGCCTCACCCGCACAGAACGTCTTCTTCACATCTCTCGCAAGTTTCGACGGGAGCAACGGTGCTTACCCCATGTACGTATCTCTGGTTCAGGGTAACGACGGGAATTTCTACGGAACAACCTCCGGTGGCGGGGCCAATGGACCCTGTCGGGGTATCGGCTGTGGAACAGTCTTCAAAATCACCAGCGCAGGCGTTCTGACCACGGTGTATAGCTTTTGCTCGCAACCGGACTGCGAGGACGGCTACTGGCCGTACGCCGGGCTGATGCAAGCCAGCGATGGGAACTTCTACGGGACAACCTGGTCGGGCGGCTTCAACGGCGACTACGGCACCGTCTTCGAAATCACCCCCACAGGTAACCTGACCATGATGTACAGCTTCAACGGCGCTGACGGCATGCGGCCTGTGGGCGCGCTGGTGCAGGGCCGCGACGGCAACTTCTATGGGACAACCTACGGCGGTGGTAACAGTGGTAACGGCCGATGTGAGTTCGTAGACGGGTGTGGCACGATCTTCAAAATCACCCCCAGCGGTACGATGACAACGGTGTACAGCTTCTGCTCTCAACTGAACTGTGCTGACGGCGACCAGCCGACCGGGTTGGTGCAAGGCCGCGACGGCAACTTCTACGGGACAACTGCCTACGGGGGCAACGGCGCGTGCAACGGTTACGGCTGCGGCACGATCTTCAAAATCACCGCTTCAGGTATGCTGACTACGCTGTACGTCTTTTGCCCTGAAGGGCGACATTACTGCGCTAATGGCTCACAGCCTTTCTCCGCGCTGGTGCAAACCAGCGACGGGAACTTCTACGGGACAACCCTATACGGGGGCAACCTCAACTGTAATGGCACCGGCGATGGCTGTGGCACGGTCTTCAGAATCACCGGCGCAGGCGTTCTGACCTCGCTGTACAGCTTTTGCTCGCAACCGAGCTGCACTGATGGCGCCAACCCTTATGCGGCGCTGGTGGAAGACACGGATGGCAATCTCTACGGGACAACCACCGGGGGCGGGAACAGCTCCAGCGATGGCACGGTCTTCGAAATCACGCCAGCGGGCACGCTGACCACGCTGCACAGCTTCGACGGGTCCGACGGCGAGACGCCTTATGGAGGGCTAGTGCAGGCCCGCAACGGAGCCTTCTACGGGCCCACCAGCGAGGGCGGCGCTTATGGCCAGGGTACGATCTTCCGCCTAGGCGTAGTGCACGCCTGCGCAGCCTGCCGTCCGTAATCGCGAGCTCCTTCGCCGCCACAAATCGAAGCGCGGAACGATGAAAGGGTGCTCAGCGCACCCTTTGTCTTTCAAAGGGCACTCATTCGTGAGTGCCCTAAGTTATTGAATTTATGGCGCGCCCTGAGAGATTCGAACTCCCGACCTTCTGGTTCGTAGCCAGACGCTCTATCCAGCTGAGCTAAGGGCGCTCGGAAAGCGGCATGGCGATTATAGCAAAACAGCAGTCGGCGCTGTGCCGCGTCGTGGTGGCATCTGCAGGTCGGTGCACTGCATTGCGGGCGATTCAGCGCGCAACGTTTCCCGGAGCCTGCGACCGAAGCGCAAAATTCCCTGACCGCAACCAGTTACTCCTCGTGTAATGCAAACCCGCGTCCTTTGCTGCCATCCAACTTTCCCAGGTATGCAAATTGTTACCCTCGAGGCGAATATGCCGGATGCAAAGTACATAACGGAAACCTTGGAGACGCTGATTGAGACTTGCCGGGATGGACAAAACGGCTACCGCGAGGCGGCGGAGCATGTGAAGGAGCAGGAGTTGAAAAAGCTGCTCAGCGAGGTCAGCCTGGAGCGGGCGAAGTTTGCGGGTGACCTGGAGAATGAGGCCATTCGTTGGGGGCGGGCCGATGTTGATCGCTCCGGCAGTGCCCTGGGAGCAATTCATCGCGGATGGACAGGGCTGAAGGCGGCGCTAGGCGGAGGCGACGATGCCATCCTTTCGTCGATGGAGACTGGCGACAGCTATGCCCAGAAACAATACGACGAATGCATCCGCGACGGCCATCTGCCGGACGATGTTCTGGGAATTGTTCGCAATCAGGCGCAGGCCATTGTTGGCACGTTGGACCGCATTCGTGCCCTGCGCAAACATCGCAAGGCTGCTTGATCATCAAGATCGTCAGAGTCGGCGGGAGCAGTTCAACTTCCGCCGGCCATTCTTTCTTCGTCACTTCAGATTCGTCATCAGGAAATCTTTTGTAATCTCCTCGGCCTTGGTGGCGTCCTCAGGGCGAAATCCCTGTTGATTGTTCGGATTTTCGAAGGCGTGGCCGGCCTCCGGAAAAACGTGGATGTCCACCTTCTTATTAAGGGCCTTCATCTCTGCCTCGAATTTGTTGACGTCGGTCACAGGGATGCCTTTATCCTGGCCTCCGAAAATACCGAGAATCGATGCATGAATCTTCTTCAGCGTCGTTTTATCGCTGGCCAGGTGGCCATAGTTGATGACAGCCACCTTCAACTTGGGATCGGCGATGGCGAGATCCAAGGCGTAGCCTCCGCCCATACACCATCCGATTGCGCCCACACGTTTACCGTTGACAGTGGTGAGCGAACGCAGATAAGAAGTTGCTGCCAGCAGGTCGCGATTCGCGCGGTCCTCCGGAACCCCGCGCATGATCTGGTGCGCCTCGTCAGGATTAGTTGCAACCTGGCCGCGATAAAGATCGATCGCAAGAGTTACATATCCCTGATCTGCATAGTTGGAGGCCTGCTGCTTAACCCAGTCATTCAATCCCCACCATTCGTGGATGACCACCAGGGCGGGGAACGGTCCCTCACCCTCGGGCATGTAGAGAATGCCGTGAACCGTCTCGTCGCCGCTGCGGTAGGAGACGTCTTGGGGCTCGGCCGCAAAGGCGGTTATTGCAACCAGGGTCAGGAACGTGGTCAACAGAGCAACTCGCATGAAATCCTCCGAAGAAAACTCGTCAACACCCAGCCGCCGAAATTAGGGCAGCCACTGGGACATATGTAATCGCTCGCACGCGCACGCCATTATCTCGCAGAGGGCTTTCCCGTTCCACAGCTTCGCACCGTATAATCGAGTTCTCCCTCCATGAGTTATCAGGTTCTCGCGCGCAAATACCGGCCCCAAAGATTCTCCGATGTTATCGGCCAGGATCATGTGACGCGCACGCTGAAGAACGCCATTGAGCAGGGACGTATTGCGCACGGCTACATCTTCAGCGGGCATCGCGGAATTGGTAAGACGACGATTGCGCGAATTCTGGCGATGGCGCTCAATTGCCAGTCACAGGACCATCCCGTTCCCGAGCCGTGCGGGGTTTGCGATTCCTGCCGCGAGATTCGCGCCGGCAATTCCGTGGATGTGATCGAGATTGACGCCGCCACGAACCGCGGCATCGATGAGATTCGCGAACTGCGCGAGGCGGCGCGTTATCGCCCGGCGCGAGATCGTTTCAAGATCTACATTCTCGACGAAGCGCACCAGATCACGGATGCCGCTTTTAATGCGCTGTTGAAGACGCTGGAAGAGCCGCCCAGCCACATCGTCTTCATGATGGCGACGACGCAACCGGAAGACATTCCGCAGACCATCCGCTCGCGCTGCCAGCACTTCAGCTTTCACGCCGTGCGATTTGACGACATCGTAGGGCAGCTGCGCGACATTGCCGGTCAGGAGGGAATTGAAGCTGACGACGCAGCCCTGGCCATGCTGGCCGAAGTGGGCGACGGCTCAATGCGCGACGCGCTAAGCATTATGGACCAGGCCATCGCCTGCTGCGGAACAACGTTAAGTGCCGATGTCGTGCGTGGGTTGGTGGGCACGGTGTCATCGGATGTCCTCGAAAGCGTGATGGACGCCGTGGCGCGCAACTCCAGCGAAGATGTCCTCAGGACGATTGACCGGGTGTTGGTGGAAGGGCAAAGTCCGCAGCACTTCGCCAGGCAGATGTTGCGGTTTCTGCGCAATGCGCTGGTGGCAAAAGTTGCGGGCAGCGATTCGCCGGTGCTGCAAATCTCTGCCGACGAGCGGGCGCGCGTGGCGCGCGTGGCGGAGCGCTTCAGCGAGGAAGATCTGTCGCGCTTTATGCAGATCATGCTGCGCACCCACGGCGAACTAGGATATAAGCAAGAACAGCGTTTCCATCTCGAGCTTGGGCTGTTGAAGCTGGTGCACGCGCAGCGGCTGTTGCCGCTGGAGGAGTTGCTGAGCGGGGAAGCAGGTCAGGCGAGAACGAGCACGCCTGCATTGGCTGGTCGAGCGGCGAGTGTGAGTCCGCGAGCTGCCGACACAGGGCAGGGAAGTGCTGCCTCGCGAAGCAGCACGGCTGAAGTGCCATCGTCGCGTGCACCGGCGGCATCGCCATTTACCCGGCCTTCTCCATTCGAGGTCGACCGCCAGCGCAAGAGCGAACCGAAGGCAACTGCTCAGGATCTTCCGGCGCAGACGGCGCCCGCTTTGGGTTCGATGTCCGAAGCGTCGTCTGCGATTATCAATTCATCCATTGAGGGTGAGGCTGCGGAAAGCGCGGTCGCCACGGCATTGGCAGTGGAAACGGAGAACAGCCGAGAATCCTCGCGTGACGAGCTCTCGGCCGAGGGGCTGCGTAATGCTGTCTTGACTGGGTTGGAAGATGCGGGGCAACACGTGCTGGCGCACAATCTGGAAGAAGGCGAATGGTCGCTACGCGGGTTTGAGGTTGTTGTGAAGGTGGGGATGTCGCAGGTGCTGATCGATGTTGCACTGGGGCCGGAGCCGAAGCGAATCATTCAAGCGGCTTTGAGCAATGCCGCTAAGCGGCCAATGAAGTTCAAGATGGTGAGCGGAATGCCGGCTGCGAGCAATAGTGCGCCGGTGTCTCGTCCCACGAATGGCGCGGGCGCGCGCAGCCGGGCGATGGCCGATCCGATTGTGCAGCGAATGCAGGAAAAATTTGGCGCCGAGATTCGCACCGTGATCGATCAGAAGGATCGCGGCAACTCATAAGTTCACCACGGAGACACTGAGCGCACCGAGGATAAGAGAGAAAGAAAACTCCGTGATCTCCGTGCCTCCGTGGTGAAAGGTTCGTTAACTGAGGCGACACATGGGTGGATTCAATTTGCAAGACATGCTCGCGCAGGCGCGCCAGCAAGCCGAAAAGCTGCAGGAGAAGATGCAGCAGATCACGATCGAGGCTTCCTCGGGCGGCGGCAGCGTCACCGTGCGCATGAGCGGTCAGAAGCAATTGCAGAGCATCACCATTGACCCGGAGGTCGTGAAGTCGGGTGACATCGAGATGCTGCAGGATCTGGTGATTGCCGCGGTCAACGAGGCCTCGCGCAAAGTGGACGAGGCCATGAAGTCCAGCCTGGGCGGCATGCTCGGCGGGATGGGATTGCCGGGATTGTGAAAAGGGCATTCTCCACGGATGGAGGTCACGGATTTGTTGGGAACAATGATCCCGATGGCAGATCAGCTTTCCAGTCCGAAAATCCACTCTGCTCAAAGACGGTTTTTTCTGTTTGTTAAATCCGTGTACTCCGTGCTTCCGTAGTGAATCCAAAACGAGGCGAAGACATTGTCCAGATTTGCCGAGCCGATGGCTCGACTCATTGAAGAGCTAAAGAAGCTGCCCGGCGTCGGCAGCAAAACGGCGCAGCGCTTCGCCTTTCACATCCTGCGCGCCAGCGACGAAGATGCCGAGCTGCTGGCCGGCGCCATTCATGAGGTGAAGGCGAGCCTTCGTCTCTGCTCCGTCTGCAACAACATTACGGACATTGATCCGTGCGTCTATTGCGCGAGTCCTACGCGTAATCAGCGGCTGGTGTGCGTGGTTGAGGAGCCGACGAACATCGCCGCCATCGAGAAGACGCGTCATTACAACGGCGTCTATCACGTGCTGCACGGAGCGCTTTCGCCGCTGCACGGCGTCGGCCCCGAGCAGTTGCGCATAGCGAATCTTGCCAAGCGAGTCGAGGCAGCTAATGTCGATGAGCTCATCCTGGCAACCAATCCGACCGTGGAAGGCGAAGCTACAGCGACTTATCTTTCGCACTTATTCAAATCATCCGAAGTGAAGGTGACACGTATCGCCACCGGCGTTCCGGTCGGCAGCGATATTGAATACGCCGACGAGGTTACGATGCAGAAGGCGATGGAGGGTAGAAGGGAGCTGTAATCAGGCCGCTCGCAGATGATCGCTTTTCGCCGTTCGCTCTGCCGCCGCCCAACAACGTCGGGAACTGCACGGGTAGGAGCACTGCTTTAGCAGTGCCAGCGATGTTCGGTCTGGAAAGTGGGCTTTAGCCCCTGAGGTAAGATTCGCGCGTCACCTCAGCGGCTAAAGCCGGTTTTCTACTGCACGCCTGAAGGCGTGCTCCAGCCCGTTTCAGACGCACGCTTTCGAACAGGGCTACATACTCGCCCGTGGTCTGCAGGATCTCATTTCGCTGCGGCCCCACCGCGCTTCGCCAAATAGCTGTTGATCGCTTCCTCCCATTCCTTCTGTGCTTTTGCATCTCCCTTGGCGAAATGCTGCACGTGCTCGTTGGCTTCGGCTATCAGCGCGGTGCGCTCGTAGACAACCGTCACGCCGGTCTTCTGCGCGGAATCTCGGGTGAGGTGAATGTCGATCGTTGTCGCCATGGCATCGTTCAGCACGTAGGCGTATTGAATATGGCCGGCGGCTAGATCGAATGCGGTGTTGATCCAGGTACTCGAATATTGCCCGTGCGCCACCTGGAAGACCATTCCAGGTTGATCATGCGCCGGAGTGGGATAGACGAACTGCGGATTCCAATCCGGCGACCACTTGCGTTCTTCGTCAGCTCCGAAGAGAGGCGCCACCAGCTCAAACGGCGCGTTCGCGACAAAGTGAAATTCGGTGCGGGTGTGGAGCAACGCCGTCTGCGAGGAGCTGGATTCCTGTGCGGCTGCGTTGGGCGAGACGGCGAGTTGCATCAGCAAAGGCAGAATGACAGGCAGAAAATGAGCTTTCACGATTGCTCCTTGAGTTGATGGCTGTCTTTGGCTCTGAGCGTGAGGCCGTAAATGCCGCGGAGTTGCTCAATCTCTTTCAGCGTGGGGGGCGAGAATGGCGCCTTACCTTCAAAGGCGTGCAGAACGATGCCTTCCAGGAGATCGCCGAGAGTCAAGTCCTTGAGTTCGGCCAATGCTTTCAAGACCTTCAACAGCCGCTTCTCCATGCGGACACCGGTCTGGACGCGCTCGACGAGGATGGGATGCTTAGCGTCTTTCATTATGTTATCAAGGTACCATAGTACCTCGGTAAAACCGATAAAAATCCTGTTGACATTCGGCCCGATTGCATTGCATGATACTATGCATAGCAATGTATTGTTCATGGCCAAGCCTCTAGCAATCCCGGTCGAAACGGAGTCGGGCGACAAGTGGGAAGCGCAGATGCGCAAGGGCTGCCTGGAAATGGCGGTGCTGGCGAGTTTGTGGCATGGCCGCCTTTACGGCCTGGAGATCCTGCGCGCGCTGGAGCGTGACTCGCGGCTGATTCTTTCTGAGGGTACGATTTATCCCATTCTTAACCGCCTGCGCGTCGAGGGCCTCCTGCAATCGGAGTGGGTGGAAGCTGAAGCCGGGCACCCTCGGAAGTACTACGAACTGACGCCGCAAGGGCGTGAGAGGACATTGGTTATGGTCAGAACGTGGATCGATTTTTCTGCCGGCCTGGGATCGCTGATCGCGCCGGTTCTCAAACCGGCGGGCAAGGCAGCGCGATAAGGACGAGGCGTGAATGGAGCAATGGCGATGAGAACAAGTGACAGCCGCGTGAACAGCTATCTGGCACAATTGCGCAGCGCGCTAACCAACATGACCGTCGGCGAACGCGAAGACATCGTAGAAGAGATTCAGATGCACATTCGCGAGCGTTGTGGCGATGGGCGGACTGGCGTGGACGAGGTTCTGGCTGATCTCGGTTCGGCGCCCGAGCTGGCGCAGCAGTATCGAGCAGGGCTGCTGGTGCAGCAGGCGCAGCGCAGCATTTCGCCACTTACTATTTTGCGAGCGACGCTACGCTGGGCACGCACCGGCGCGCAAGGCACCGCGGTCTGCCTGCTTGCATTTTTGGGATACCTGACGGGAGCATGTTTTCTGCTGCTCGCGGTGCTCAAGCCGATCTTTCCACACTACACAGGACTATGGATCGGACCGGGTATCTTCGACTTCAGCTTTCGCATGGGCCTAGGGCCGGAATATCCATCGGCTACGGTGCACGAAGTGCTAGGCTGGTGGTTTATTCCTGTCTGCCTGGTCCTCGGATCACTGACCATATTGGCGACAACAAAGCTCGTGCAGCTCCTGATGAAAAGATTTCACTGGCGCGTACCTTTCGCACATCTGGTGCACGGTCATGCGACTGTTCTTGCCGGTTAGCTTCTCAACTTTGCCAGTAAATCTGCGGGGTGAACAGGCTTGGCGAGGATTTCAAATTCATGTCCCTGGGCCCGCGCATTTTCCAGCAGATCGGCAGTAGCCGCCTGCCCGGAAAAGAGCAGGATTTTGCAGCTGGGCAAAAAGCCGCGAATACTGATCGCCGCTTCGATTCCATTCATGTCGGGCATGATTACATCGCTGATTACGAGGTCGGGTTGCAGCGTTCGTGCGCTTTCCACTGCCGCTGTTCCGGTATAGACCGCCGAAGCGTCATAACCGTTCAAATCGAGAATCTTGGCCAGAGTGTCGGCAATGACCTGCTCGTCGTCGACGACTAAGACTCTCGGTTTCTTGCTGAGGTGCATGCACTCGCTCCTTTAGTTCCTGAAGCCGAAATGCCGATTATAGCGGAGGGACATACCTTGAGGGGTGGTCCGGGGGACTCGCAGGGCGAGATGCAGAAATTACCTACTGCGTCACGAAACTGGGTCGAATCTCCACGATTAGGCTGGCTTATGCGTTCGCTATCTATCGAAGAGCAATTGATGTGCCATTGAAAATGCAGCGCAATTGCAGCAGTTGTTCCTTTTGGCCGCTACGCTGCGCTCAGGGTTTCTACATCGGTCCTCCCGCTCCGCTTCGTTTGGGGTAAGGCCTGAGGCGCGCCTGAAGGTTGTGCGTCCGCTCACAACAGGGCAGTGACCAAGATCACCGCCTTCATGGTCATGCAATTTGTACATTGGTTTTGACAAAGGACCTGCCGCCCGGGTCCGGAACGTGGGGCGGGCAACAATGACGAAACGGAGACCGCAATCATGGCATACGTAATTACTGATACTTGTACGAAAGATGAACTCTGCGTGGAAGCTTGTCCGACCGATTGCATTCACCCCAAGAAGGACGAGGAAGGTTTTGAAGCCGCGCCCCAGCTTTATGTGGATCCCGAGGGCTGCATCGATTGCGGCGCCTGCGTTCCGGTTTGCCCGACTAATTCTGTATTCGTGGCCGAGGAAGTTCCTGAAGACAAACAGGAATTTATCGCGAAGAACGCTGCACATTACGGCAAATAAGGCCGAGGCGAGTGCAGAGGGATTCGTCCACCGTAGCGCAGGACTCGTTTCCGGGCGGCAATGACGGCGTGCATGTCCAAGTGATTGCGTGAGCCAGAGGCTCCCGCGACCGCCGTCCTCCGGCAAGCTGAGGGCAATGCCCTGGAGAGCGGCGCTACACATGCCGGATCGGCCGATCTCCGCGATTTTGTTTCGAGACTTCAAACGATAGTCCGAAGCGGCGGCTCGTGAGGCTTCGACGCTGACATTGGTCGTTCCATAAATTCAAAGGGCACAGCTTAAGGCTGTGCTCTTTTTGCTTAGCGATACTGCATCAAGCTTGGCGAGCAAAATCTGCATCTCACAGGCATGCAAGTGCGAACGACTCGACTGGCGCTGATCGTAAGCGCCATTCCGATTTGTTTTACCGGATGTAATGCCTGTGCAACCAAGCCGCAGACTCCTGAACAGGTACGGCAACAGACGGCCGCGGCCACGGCGGAGTTGAAGGACAATGCGAAAGCGGTAGCGGAAGGAATACGCGATGGCCTGACGCGTCCTAGCCCGGACAAGCCGGTCGACCTGAACTCGGCTTCGAAGGCGCAATTGATGAGCCTGCCGGGAATGGACAGCTCCTCAGCCGACCGCATTATTGCGGGACGTCCTTATTCCAGCGAGCACGAGCTGCTGGAGCGGCGAATTGTCTCGCGCGACGAATACAACAAGATTGCCGACAGCATTACGGTGAAGAAGTAGCGGTTTCTGTCCGCAGAGTATCGCCGGCTGAAGCCGGCTTTTGTCTAAGAATTCGCCTGTTCGGCACGACTGAAGTCGCGCACGACACTAAGCGCATTTAAAGCAAAATCTTCAACCAGCGTGTGAACGCGTGCACCGAATGTCTTCGGCACAACGGAACAGGCTGCTGAAAAGCTCGAAAAGCAGGTCCCTCGACTTCTCGCCCGCGGTGGGCTCGGCGCTCGGGATGACAAATATAAAAGGGCTTGCAACCGGCACAGCTAAAGCTGTGCCCCTTCAAAACAGCCCATGAGCAGTTTTTCAGCGCCTCTGAAGATCCGCTCTACCCAATCGTGGCAGAATCCGAAGTTTTCAGCAGCCTCTGAAGGCGTGTTTCACCCACGGCGCCAGGACTCGGCGCTACGACAACTGACAATCGACAACTGACAGCGGCGTTTTATCTCCGACCGCCGAAACCTCCTCCGCCGAAACGGCCACCGCCGAATCCGCCGCCGGCACGATCAGCCCAGCCGCCGCCGCCGTGTCCTCCGCCCCATCCTCCTGATTGGAAATTGCCCCAGCGGTCCGCTCCCTCGCTGCGCGACTGTAGTTGGCTATCCATCGTCGATCTATCGAAGCTGGAGGATGGGGTCGACCAACCGCTGCCGGTGTGCTGTTGCCAACCGGAGGATGGATTGTACTTGTACACATTGCCGTCGTGACTGGCATAGGTATTGTTCTCGGAATGCGCGACGCCATTGCCGGTGTTGGTGTTGTAGGCAAATCCGTGCGCTCCTGCCGTAGATTCACCGGTGTAGGCATTGCCGGCAACTCCCGCGGCGCCGCCCCTTACTACGCCCGTAGACTGGTTGTAGTCCATGCCGTGTGCGCCGGCCGCATAGTTCCCGGTGTAGGCATTGCTGACGGTGCCACCGCCGGCGGCGTAGCGATTACCGGTGGCCGGGTTGTAGCCACTGACTCGCGATCCGGTGGTGTAGTTTCCGGTATAGGCGTTGTAGTTGGCGCCGTGGGCCGCGATGCCGCTGTTGCCGGTGACCGGATTGTAGTACGAGCCACGTGCTCCCGTTCCGACATTGCCGGTCCAGGGATTCGCCCACGCCGCTCTTGTCCCGGCGTATGCCGTATTGCCCCAGCGGCCGTAGACGTTAGCCGCAGCCGCTCCGCCCCATCCGCCCCATCCCCATGCAGGAGCTCCCCAGCCCCAGCCCCAATAGCCTACCGGGCCCCACCACGGACTGCACCAGGAGCCGATCGCCATTCCCATTCCAAAGCCCAGCGCCCATCCGGCGGCCGTGCTCCACGCGAAACCGGCGCCGACTCCGTAGGTGTATGGCGCAGGCACCCACACTGTGGGACCAATATAGGGCGGGTAGTAGTAGCCGGTGCCGTAGACGACGACGCCGTCAGAGGCGACGACCGTGCCGTAGTATCCGGGAGTGTAGCCGACATACACGACGCTCGGCGTGTATCCATAGACCTGCACGTAGGTCACATAATGCATCGGCGAACTCGGCGGGATGGTGTAGATCTCCGTGGGAACGGTTGTCGCGACGACCCAGGGTCCAGTGGCATTCGCCGACGTGAACCACACCCCATTGCTGACCGCATAGTAAGTATTGCCGGGAACGTAGATGACCGGCGTGGCCGTGTTGATCGCGTAGGTCATGTTGGTTCCTGTGATCGGCTGAAAAACAGGCTCGCCGTCGTAGGTCACGGTCAGCGTGGCAGCCGTACGCGAGATGGTCGCGGTTTGTGGAATGGAATTAGCGATGACTGCTTCCTTTGCCTCGGCCGTGCCGGGCACGGAGACCAGGACATCGGCCTTTGGACTATAGGTTGGGATCTTGGCGAAATCAGCAGGCAGGCTCGTGCCGGCAACATAGGTCCAGGGACCGTTCTGCAGAGAGCTCGATTGGAACCAGCGTCCAGAGATCAGGATGTAGTAAGTCTGATTGGTGGAATCGAGGAAGATGTCGCCGCCGGTGTTGGAGACATAGGAGAGAGTAGTCCCGGGAATCGTGGCGTATTGCGGTTCTCCCTGGAGTACGAGCAGCTCAGCGGGAGTGGTGCTGATGTAAATCGCCGGCATTTCGCCATCTTCGGAAGTCTGTTGCAGCGACTGCTGCGGATTTCCCAAAGGCTGATTCTGGTTGTTCGCCTCCGCTGCCTGGCGAATCTTGTCCAGCGACTTGGTGGGCGCGTGCTTGGCTGGATTCCAAGGTCCCTCGACTGTTGGCGCTTCTACCCAGCCATCCATCAACGCCATGTAGTACATATTTTTTCCCTGATCAAAGAGGATCAGCGCACGCGTGTTGATGACTTTCTGCAGGTTGTCGGCCGACGGGCGCAGCACCGGCGTGCCGTCGATCAAAGCCAACACGGCAGGAGTCATGCTGAAAATGATTCGCGGCGGATCATTTTGCAGCGTATAGCGCTTCTGCGATTCGGCTGCATTGGTTGCTGCCAGCGAAGTTTCCAGCAGATCGAGCGGAATCGTCTTACTCCAAGGCAAGTTCAAGATGAAAGCGTTGGCGTACTCAGAGCCGTTGTTCGCGATGGTGGGGAAATTTTGTTTGACCAAAAGAAAGTTATCCAACGTCACCATCCGGTTCACTTTGTCCACTTCGGTGCGAGCGCTGAACCAGATCACGGCGTAATCGGTGTCTTTCTTCTGCGGAGTCTGCACGCGAACCGCGGCGTAAGCCTCAAGCTTGTTGCCAACCCAGCTCTCCACCTGCGGCTGGAAGACCGTGATGGTCGCACCCTGATAGTTGAGAACGCGCGGCCAGGGATCGGTGGAGGGTGGAGGTGCCGCTGCATTGCCATTCGTGGCGTGATTGGCGGCCAGGGAAGCAGCCGTGCTCTGGGCTGCCGCCACAGTCGGAGACATCAACGAAATGGTGAATACAAGTAGACACGCGATAGAACGCTCAGCCAGATGCTTCATGGTGCTTCCTGTTGTTGCTCCTTCATCGCTCGAATTGTTAACCGGGAGGTCGGTCAGGTTGACTCACGAACGCCCTCCCACTTCGACAATGCCGCTGTCGAGGTTAATGGCTGGCGATAATTTGGTTAACTGGCAGAAATGCTAGGGTGGGGAAGAAATATTCGACGGCGGAGGACATAGATCAGACACCCCAGTAGTTAACCAAAGCGGAGCAACTGCCCCCGCTCTGGGCAACAGATGGCTAAAACGGGGGCACCAGCGCTTTGGCAAAAGAGTCCCACTCTGTGGCACACAATTTTCTTCGCGCGCACTTGGAAGCGTCATATACTTTCGATCATCCTCCGACGTCCGCTAATGGATTTGGCCAATGCAAGAGCTGACCGATGAACGCGTGTCGTCCCCCCACCAGCAGGAAGCCTTTCGTGTGATGTTTGAGCAGGCAGGTTTCGGCGTGGCGCAACTATCCATCGACGGTCAATGGTTAGAGGTAAATCAATCGCTGTGCGACATTCTGGGCTATTCGCGGGCGGAGCTTCTGTCCCGGCCTCTGTCAGAGATCACCCGGTTCGATGATGTCAGCCGTGAACTGGCGGACTGCCTACGGCTGCTGGAGGGCCAGATTCAGAGCTTTTCCAGCTCGAATCGGCATCTTCGCGCGGATGGGCGAGTGGCGTGGCTGAAGGCGACCATAACCCTGGTTCGCGACCAGCTTACCGGCGCGCCACACAGTTATCTGGCGGTCGTCGAAGACCTCACTCCGCAACGAGTCAATCGCATCCGGACAGAGGCGGCGCTACAGCGCCAGGTCGATTTCGACGAGTTGATGACTCGCGCCTTGACGCAGTTCACCACCTGCTCGGCGGCCGAAGTGCATAGCTGTGTCGTGAATGCGCTGAAAGACACAGCAAAATTTATCGGGGTCGATCACGCCTACGTGCTGGTGTTTTCGCCGGATCGCACCGCGTGGGGCGCGACTCACGAATGGTGCAGTCCCGGTCTGGAGCCACAGGCCCGTTCTTATCAGAACCTTCCACTGGGCTCGGTGCCCTGGAGTGAAGGCAAAATCCTGTCGGGCGAGGTGATCCGGATCAATACTCTCGCTGATTTTCCTCCAGAGGCCGTCGTCGAGCGGCTCGTGCCCGACGTGCAAGCGGGAATGCAATCGATTTTGCTGGTGCCCGTTCACGGGGCGGCCGGAGTGATTGCCGGCGCCGTGGGATTCGATTCGCATGCCAGAGCTGTGGTGTGGTCGGACGACGATGTCGCGCGCTGCCGCATGGTTGGCGATGCCATCGCTACGGTGCTGGAGCGCATGCGCACGGAAGAGGCACGAACCGATCTCTCGCGACGGTTAATGACGGCGCAAGAGGCGGAACGAACCCGCATCGCCCGCGAGCTTCATGACGGGATTGGCCAGTCGCTCGCCTTGTTGAGTATTCAAATGCAAAGAGCGGGACAGCCCACCGCCTCCGGCAGGAAAAATCCCGGCATAGCAGAGCTGTGCGCCAAGTTGAAGGAAATTGGAAATCAGCTCAGCCGGCTGTCGCATCAACTGCACTCGTCTGAGTTGGAGTTTCTTGGGCTGGCCGTCGCGGTGAAGAGTCTGTGCCGGGAATTTTCCGAGCAATACCGCATCAAGATCGATTGCGTGTGCAAGGACATTCCATCGGAGCTGGACAACGACGTCGCGCTGGGTTTTCTGCGCGTGGTGCAAGAAGCTTTGCACAATATCGCCAAGCACAGCCGCGCGTCAGAGGTTCAGTTGGAGCTGGTGCGAAGCGAAGACGAACTGGTGCTCGCGGTCGCTGACAATGGCGTAGGCTTCGATATGAACACGGTGCGTGACACGGCCGGGCTGGGCATGATCAGCATGCGTGAGCGGATGCATCTGATCGGGGGACAGTTCAACATCACGTCGAAGCCGGGCGGCGGTACCAGAATCCAGGCCAAAGTGCGGCTGCCGAGCGCGGCGAACGGTTTGGCTGTCAGTCCTCGCGGGGCGAAGGTCGGCAGCTCACTGTGAGCCGCCGCCGATCACAATCGCTTCCGCCGTTCCCGAACCGCACATCCCCGATGTGGCTCCGGAATAGCATGCACCGACCGAATATTTGAAGCATCCCGTCCGCTTGGCTGCAACTTCCACTGGCTTATTAGCTCCGCCAATAATCGTCTCCTGTGGATCGAAGGGCGAGGACGGCCCGAAATCGACGATGAAGCCGGTGCCTTTTGATGAACTCTGGAAGGTCACTGTCGTTCCTTGCTTCACACAAAATAGCGAATTGCCTTTAGCCTTCGGAAAGCCCGGCGTGGCCGTCGCGCCATTCATGCCTTGACGCTTGATGTCCACCGTACACGGGCCGGAAGCGGAACAGGTGTTTTGTGCATTGCAAAGAGCTTGCGGATGCGGCTCGTCGCAAACGTATTTGCCCTTTGCCTGGGCGGTGGCGATTCCGGCAACAAGGAAGATCGGCAGTAACAGAGTGATTAAAGCTGTAAGAAGACGCTGAATCTTCATAGGATCCTCAGTGGATTAAACAGGCGACTTAGGTTGGAGCGAATAAGTCGTACCCGCTTTCAGTCAGGCGGGTGCGACAGCGCAGCCTTGCTGACAACTAGTTTTCACCCGGCGTTCCCGCCCAGTCGATGATGTTGCCCAATCTCCAGGGATTTTTGTTGAGATTCAGTTCCAACTGGCCATCAGCGTTGATCGTGAGTTGCGCCGCGGGATAGAGCACGCCTGCGCTCTTACTCTTGTCCTGGTTGTCTATGTTTATTTCGCCGGCGGTCAGGTTGTAATACTGAGTCTGCGTGTCCCAGTACGCCTCACCGAAACGAATAGGGCGATTGGTGACGAACCGTATCGTACGGCCGGTTGGAGTCTGGATCAGCTTGATGAAACTCAGATCATAGCCGAGCGTGCCGGTGATGGCGATGTGGCCGACGGCTTTCATCTTCTCCAGCGTGTTGACCAGGCCTTGATTCTGGCCCTTCTGAAAAGCTTGCATCAGAATATCCTGGTCTTCCGGCGTCGAGTACTGATAGATCACAATGGTGATGCCGACGTTTCTGCCTAACTGCGTGCTGGTGCCCCACGCGGTGGCGTCGATAGTTTCATATTTGTCGCGGGCAAATCCCGGAATGCTGCCGAGCGCCAGTAAACTGAACAAAGCGAGCGCAAGAAAGCCGGTGTTGGTAATACCTAATCTTCTATGCACAAACTTCCTCCTGGCTGGATAGCTGGCGCAGACTAAATGGATTCGCGCCACTACGCTGGCCGTAGCCCCGATGCTGTATGTATTCGCGCAGTGATGCTACGTCTCCGGCTTGGCGAGGATAACTAGCAGAAATACAGAAAGCCGCAATAAAAAGAAGCTGTTAATCACCCAGTACACAAGGAGCTCCTGACAGCCCACGAAGTTTGCTGCCACAGCTATTAATTTTGCCAGTATCTCCACTCTTCCGGAGCCTCTAAGATTGCGTCGGCACCGCGCTGCGGCGACTCGCCGAGGTGTATCCGGCTCGCCGAGGCATGGCCCGTAAACGGAGCGCCGTTCGAACCGATAACCCCAGCGCACGGGTTGGGCCGGGGGCTCTCCCGACAAAGAAGAGGACTGACATGACGAGGAGCAAGAGTGTAAGAACGGAGTTCGTATTGGCTGCATCGCTGGCAATGGTGATGTTGGTATGTGGCATCGCAGCAGCACAGAGCGCGCAGCTGCAGGGGCTGATCATCGGCCGCAGCGGCGCCACCATGACGGTGCAGACCCAGGACCAGGGCAACGTGGTAGTTGTTCTCACTCCCGCCACCCAGGTACAAGAATCCCAGGGGATATTGCACTTCCGCAAAAAGCAGTTAGCCATGACAGCATTAGTTCCCGGACTTCCCGTCCAGGTGCAGGGCGCGTATAACGCGCAGAACCAGTTGGTAGCAGACACAGTGAAGTTCAAGGGCGGCCAACTGCAGAATGCCGAAGACATTCAGGCCGGTATAACTCCGGTGAAGCAGCAGGAGCAGGCGCAGCAGCAACAGATTGCCCAACAGCAGCAGCAGTTGCAGCAACAGCAGGCTCAACTTACCCAGGAGCAACAGCAGCAAGCGGCTGAAGCAGCCAAAATCGCTGCCAATCAAGCTGCGATTGCAGCTGCCAATAAGCGCTTCGGTGAGCTGGCCGACTACAACATTCTTGGCGAGGTAACGGTGTACTTCGCCAACGGCAGCACGGTCGTGGAACAGCAATACAAGCCGCAGTTGATGAAGCTGGCCAAGCAGGCGATGAGCATCAACGCCTATATCATTCAAGTGCAGGGATACGCGTCAGCCGTAGGTTCGGCGGCGCTGAATCAGAAGCTGAGCCAGCAGCGCGCCGATAACGTGCTGGACTTCATGGAGCAGAATGCCGGTATCCCGCTGACCAACGTGCTGGCGCCCGGCGCTATGGGCACAGCCGATCAGGTCGCGTCGGATGCCAGTGCGGAAGGTCAAGCCGCAAACCGGCGTGTAGTGGTGCGAATTCTGCAGAACAAGGGCATCTCCGGCACATAAGGACGAGATCGCGAACCCGGGGCCAGGATTTCTGGCCCCATTTTTGTATTCAGCCCTGACGAAAGCCACTCCAGGAGCGGGCGATGATCAAGCACGGCGCTGTCCGCAGGAAGGCCAAAGGGATAATTGTCGACACATGGCAATCCCAGGCCAATCTGTCGCTGTTCCTGGTGCTGCAGGTTTTGATTGCCTTTGTGCTGCCCGTGTTGGGTTTCGGAAAGGAAGACTTCCGCCTATATAGCGACGCTGGATTCTCGGTGCTGCTGGTCTCGGGCGTTGCAATTGCCTGGGGCCAGCGAAAACTGTTTCCGATCGCGGCCATCGTGGGAGTCGTGGCCCTCGTGATGCGCTGGTTGGCCTGGCGGAACCCGACCAGTCGGTGGCTATTGTGGAACGACTGGTGGACGGTGGCTGTCATCATAGTCATTGCGTTCGTGCTTTTGAAACAGATTTTTCGTCCGGGTCGGGTAACGCACATGCGAATCCAGGGCGCAATCGCTGTCTACTTGTTGTTCGGAGTGGGATGGGCGCACGCCTATCACATTACTGCCATGCTGCATCCAGGATCATTCAGCTTCCCGCCCGGCGATCTGCCTCTGGCTTCAGACTGGTTTTATTTTAGCTATGTCACGCTGAGCACGGTCGGTTATGGAGACATTGCCCCGGTACTCCCCATTGCGCGCACCTTGGCGATGGGAGAAGCGCTCACCGGACAACTGTTCCTGGCGGTGATGATCGCACGGCTGGTGGCAATGGAAGTAGTCTTCTGGCAGCAAAATGCGATAAGCAATTCTGAATGAGCTCTCCTTCCACAAGCAGCCGTAGTGCCATCCCGGTTACTTTTGGCTGTAACTCCTCACCCTGTAGGCGGTACACTGAATTTGTTCATTATTTGTGCGTTGTTGCGCGTCAAATTCCCTTCCACAATGGAACGCAAACCAGCAGCGCGGCTTCTGATTGCTGACGATCACAGGTTGCTCGCCGACGCCTGCAAAACCCTCCTCGAACCTGAATTCCAAGTTGTCGACATCGTCACGGATGGTCGCAGCCTGGTGCAATCGGCTCTGACGCTGAGGCCGGACGTTATCATCCTCGACATTGCCATGCCTCGTCTGAATGGGCTGGATGCCGGCGAACAAGTCAAGCAGAAGCTGCCGTCGGCAAAGCTGGTTTTCCTGACGATGAATGTGGCAGCCGATGTTGCGGCCGAGGCGTTTCGGCGCGGCGCCTCCGCCTATGTGCTGAAACACTCCGCGGGCGAGGAGTTACTGATTGCGATTCGCAAAGTAGTGCAAGGCGAGTCCTACTTATCTCCCCTGATCGCGCGCGAGACCGTGACCTTCCTCCTCAATCGGGGTAAGTCGCGTACCGAGCAGAAGCGAATCACCAAGCGGCAAAGCGAAATTCTGCAACTGCTGGCGGAGGGTATGTCGATGAAGGAAGTGGCCAACGTGCTGGAGCTCAAGCCGGGGACGGTTGCATTTCACAAATACCGCATGATGGAAACCCTGGGAATCAAGACCAATGCGGAGCTGCTGGAGTACGCCATCAAGCGGCAGATGACAACGTAACCTCCCAGAAATCTGGATCATGGGCTGCCGGGATGAGCGGAGTTTGCCATGCAGCTGTCGGCCTTTATCGGGGTCAGTGTAGACGGCTTCATCGCGCGGCCGAGCGGCGATCTGGACTTTCTGCCGATGGACGGCGGCGAGCCCCACGGATATGAAGAGTTCATAGCCGGCGTCGATACCATCGTGATCGGTCGCAAGACCTTCGAGACAATTCTGAGTTTTCCCGCCTGGCCATACGGTGACAAACGCGTGGTAGTCCTGAGCAGCCGGCCTCTCGACCGTTCTGCCGCGCGTGGAGTTTTTGAACAGATGGCCGGAACTCCAGCCGACATCGCTTCGAAACTTGCGGCCAGCGGCGCCAGCCACGTCTACGTCGACGGCGGAATCACGATCCAAGGTTTCTTGCAGGCCGGCCTGATTCAACGTCTGGTGATCACTCGCGTGCCTGTGCTCATCGGAGAAGGAATTCCGCTCTTCGGCCCTTTGCCGCACGATGTGCGGCTGCAGCACATTAGCACGCAACATTATCCGAGCGGCTTAGTAAAAAGCGAATACCGAGTCACTACTTAATTAAATAAGCGGGATGTCTACGTATGAAAGCATGTTGGGTTGTGGCTCTAACACTGACCGCTGTCCTGAGTGGTTGCGGCTCGTCCCCGAAGGCGGACACAGCCTGCGATTCTAACGGCTGTATTTCTACCAGTATATTCGCCGAAAAGATAAAGAATTACATCAGCAACCAGGTTGCCGGGTATGTCTTAATTGTGGGGCAACTCCCTCCAATTACTGGCGGCTACGCGCGCTCGCAAGCAGACCCGCCAATCACAGAGATGTCGGCTGATCTGGTTACCAACATTGCAAGTGTCAGCAAGACGCTGACCACGATTGGGGTTCTCCAGTCCCTCGCAAACCACGGACTTACCATCAACGATCGAATTTCACCCTTTCTATATCCCGATTGGATTCAGGGCCCGAATATCAACACAATCACTTTTGGCGAGCTGCTAACTCATATGTCGGGCTTCCGGGAGGGTTGTAACGGACGACCGACTTATGCGGAGCTGAAAACATTGATCGCAGATGGCGTCACGCTGGCAGACAAAGCAGTGGCGAGCTATAACAACTGTAACTTCGCTATCTTTCGTGAGTTATTGCCGTTTATGGAAGGGCACCCTATCACTGGTACGGATGACGAGCGAGCTGAAGCTAGCTCAGCCTTTTATATCGCCTACATGAACCAGCACGTGTTTCAGCCAGTTGGAATTCCGCAACGGGAATGCAAGCCGCCCAGCACGACGAATGTCATCTTTTCGTATTCCTCTGTGCTCGGGGCTGAGAGCGGCACGGATTGGGGCGATTGGACGCTCTCATGCGCCGGCGGCGGTTGGGTGGTTAGCGCTGCTGACCTGTACGCGATCATGAATGACCTTGCGAACGGAAACGTCTTGCTCACACCGTCTCAGAAGACACAGATGAACTCCGACTGTCTCGGCTGGGATGGCAGCGACTGCTCAATCATGGCAAGTTGTCCCTCCCCATACAAATGCAAAGATGGATTTCTCGTGCAAACCGGAGGAATAAATCTTCGGACCTATGTGGGGATTTTTAAGTGCAGCGTGCCAGTCGTTCTGATCGTTAATTCTCCCCTCCCGCCCCCCTATCAGACAGTTGACAGCAATGGAAATCTAATTCCGGGAAGCAGTGACATTTACGGTCTCGTCAGGTACGCATATTACGGTGCTGCAGTTTCGGGAACGCCAACCCCTTGTCAGTGATGGCCGCTGCTCTCATTGGCCCATTCTTCTTATCAACGAATACCCTTTTGACTTCCAGGAGCGGCACAGTTGTAAGACGGGATTTCCCGCTTAGACCATCCTTTTTTCCATCAAAAAAATAGTACTTTTGCCAGTAGGCAGCCTCAACCGTCATTGATAACGTCAGCCTCAGCAGTACTCACGTGCGCTCCGGCGGATTGCCGCGGGAGGAGATTGATCGTGCGTTCGACGCGACTGTTGTTGGTAGACGACAACCCGGAAATTCTGGAAACATTGATCGATATGTTGCAGCCGATCTATGTCGTCGCCGCGGCGCTGTCGGACGGCAGGTCGGTTTTGGAGCAGGCTTCGGCGCTGAATCCCGATCTCATCATTCTCGACATCTCACTGCGGGACATGACGGGATTTGAGGTTGTGAAACGGCTGAAAAGAGCTGGAACGTCCGCCAAAGTGATATTTCTGACGGTCCACGAAAATATCGACTTCGTGCGCGCGGCCTTCGAGCTGGGAGCAGCCGGCTATGTTTTCAAGTCGCGGATCGGTTCCGATCTGTTCGAGGCCATAGACACCATCACCGCAGGTGGGCAATTCAGCTCCGCCGGACTCGCTGCCTCCAACTGCTGACTGTTCTCTTTTCTGATCTGGCCGGCAAGTTTTCCAGTGGGCGCTAACAAGGTTAATAGTTCCGTTTGGGCCAAGTCTTGATCTAGAGTGACAATGTATTGCAGAGGAGCTTATGACATTCAGTTCCCAGTTGAAGCTACCGCTCGCACTCTTCTCAGTTCTGATTTTTTGTCTGGGCGCACAGGGGCAGAAGATTAACGTCGCCTACGACAAGCAACTCAACTTTGCGCAGTTCAAGACCTATGCGTGGGCGCCGCTGGGAGCGCCGGTGGTTCACCCGATGCTGGCCGCGAATGTCGTGGGCGCCATCGACCAGGAACTGCAGTCCCGTGGACTCCAGAGGGTCGAGATGAGCGCGAATCCGGGACTCATCATCAAGATCTACGGCTCCATCGATCAGGATTCCACGCTCTACTCGAACGATCCGCTGTACAACGCCACCGGCGGCATCCCGCCGTTCGATCCCACTTTTTCGGGATCGATGCTTGTTGGAATGTACGGCAATACTACGGTAACGATTCACAAAGGACAGATGGTGGTCGACCTGATCGACGCCGCCAAAAAGAAGCTGGTATGGCGTGGCATGTCGCAGCAGAACCTGGCTGCGCACAATCCCAACAAGTTGCTCAGTCAGGTGAATACGGCGGTCGCCAAGATGTTCAAGCAGTATCCGGTGAAGGCCGAAGGCTGAAATGTCGTGGATGGTGAATCGTGCACGGCTGGCCCGTTCTAGCCATTCTTTCGGCTAAGGTGGGTGCTTAGGGCGGTGAACTTCAGCTTTGGTACAACGCCTTCTCGCTGGCGTTTTCGTGCCGTCCATTGTGACCCGATCTCGACCACACCTTTTTCCGCCCGTGGCGTAATGGCGAAAGCTGCTCCACGGCCAGGGTTCGGGTGTTTCGCCAAGCTCCGCTTTACTGGGTGGGCAACCGGGCCTTCCTTCTTGCGGTCGCAATTAACCACTTTGCAAACTTGAGTTATTCAGGCAAAATGCTGCAACAGCCCCGCCCAGCCAAACAGGAGCGCCATGATCCGTCTGATCCGTGAATTCTTAAAGCCCTACCGTTGGCAGCTCCTGATAATTCTGCTCGCCATGCTGGTCGAGACGGGGATGAGCCTGGCCAGTCCGTGGCCGCTGAAGGTCATCATCGACAACGTGGTCGGCAGCCACAAACTACCTCATGCACTGGATGAGATCGTCCGGCCTATGTTGGACCAGGGCAATAAATTACAGGTTGCTGGCTTGGCAGCATTGGCGTTCGTTATCATTGCCCTGATAGGCGCGTTGGCCAGCTACGTCGACAACTATTACACCGAGAGCGTCGGACAATGGGTGGCGCATGACCTCCGCATGCGTACCTACCATCACCTGCAACGGCTGTCACTCGGCTACTACAACACTCATCAGACGGGCACACTTCTCAGCACCATCACCACCGATATCGAGACCATTCAGGATTTTGCCTCCTCATCCACGCTCGACATCCTGATCGACATGCTGACCATTGTCTCGATGCTCGGTCTGATGTTCTGGCTGAATTGGGACTTCACGATGATTGCGGTTGCGGTGACGCCGTTCATGCTGTTCTTCATCTCGCGCTTCAAGAAAGCGGTGAAGAAGGCGACGCACCAGGTGCGCAAAGAAGAATCCGAGATCGTCGCTGTAGTGCAGCAGGGACTGGAGTCGATGCAGGTGATCGAAGCCTTCGGCCGCCAGGATATGGAGCAGGAGGCGCTGGCCCAGGTCAGCCATGCCACGGTGAATGCGGCTCTGAAGGCGCGCAAGGTGAAGTCGCTGCTATCGCCGATTGTGACCATCACCGTCGCGTTTTGCACCGCCGTGGTGCTGTGGCGGGGCGCCGCTCTCATCCTCCGCGATGTCATGACCATCGGCGCATTAACGGTTTATCTGGCATACCTCACTAAGTTCTTCAAGCCGGTGAAGGATCTGGCGACGACCACGAACGCTATCGCTCAGGCGGCCGTAGGCGTGGAACGCGTGCAGGCGATCCTGGAGACCGATACCATCCTGCCGGAGCGGCCTGACGCCTTCGAGCCGCGCTTCCTGAAGGGCGACATCGAGTTCGAGCACGTCAAGTTTGGCTACACTGCCGACTGTCCTGTGCTCAAAGACGTGAGCTTTAAGATCGAGTCAGGGCAGATGGTGGGCATCGTCGGCCCGACCGGCAGTGGCAAATCAACAGTCGTGAGTCTGGTTCCGCGCTTCTACGATCCGATCGGTGGTTGTGTGAAGATCGACGGGCGCGACGTGCGCGAGTACAAGGTGAATCCGCTGCGCGAGCAGATCGGATACGTGTTGCAGGATACGGTGCTGTTCCGCGGAACCATCCTCGAGAACATCGCCTTCGGACGGCCAAATGCCACGCGAGCGGAGATTGTGGATGCCGCCCGGCTGGCCAATGCGGACGAGTTTATCTCCGCCATGCCGAAAGGCTACGACACCATGGTCGGCGAGCGTGGCTCGACTTTGTCAGGCGGACAGCGCCAGCGCATCGGCATCGCGCGCGTCATGATACGCAACAGCCCAATCCTGCTGCTCGACGAACCGACGGCCGCGCTGGACAGCGAATCGGAGAAGCTGGTGATTGAGGCGCTGGAGCGGCTGATGAAGGGCCGCACGGTGGTAACGATTGCGCACCGGCTCAGCACCATCCGCGATGCCAATATGATTATTGTGATCAATGGCGGCGTAGTCGCGGAGAGCGGCAATCACGACCAACTGATGGCGCTGAACGGAATTTATGCCGATCTGCATCGCACGCAGTATGACTCAGCCGCAGCCAGAGCTTGATAATGCAGCTCTCAGCTAAAACAGACCTGTGCGGCCTGGCTGAGAGCTGACAGTTTCTTCAGGAGACCCTATGTCGCGTTATCTTATCGTTCTACCCGATGACTCCTCGCAGCCAATCGTCGATGCCATCAACCATGCCAGGAAATCGCTGCGCATCAAGATGTTTCTATTTTCCGATCCCCAGCTTTTGCACGCGGTCATCTCCGCCCATCGTCGCGGCGTGAAGGTGCGGATCATGCTGAATCCGGCGCGCCGCAGCGGTGAAAAGGAAAACGACGACGCCCGCAAGCTGCTCACCGATGCGGCGATCGATGTCATCGACAGCAATCCTGCGTTTGACGTGACGCATGAGAAATCGATGGTGGTGGACGATACAACCGCCTTCATCCAGTCGTTGAATTGGGAGACCAAGAATCTTACCGAGACGCGCGATTACGCGGTGGTGACCTCGCATTCTCACGAGGTCAGTGAGGTCATAGAATGCTTCGACGCCGACTGGGAGCGCCAGCCGTTCAACTCCGACTGTAACTCGCATTTGATCTGGTGCATCGGCAATGGCCGGCAACGAATCGGGGAATTCATCGACCAGGCGAGACATTCTCTTTGGGTACAGAATGAGCGCTATCAAGATCCGGTGATCATCGAGCGGCTGGTGCGGGCCAGTGGCCGCGGCGTGAAGGTACACGTGCTGGCGCGGCCGCCGCATAAGCTGAAAAAAGAAAAACTGGTGGAAGCCGTTGGTGGCATGCGCATCATGCAAGACGTTGGTATCAAGGTCCACAAGCTCAAGGGCCTGAAGCTGCATGCCAAGCTGCTTTTTGCCGACGGGGTTCGCGCCATCACTGGTTCCATCAACCTGTCGCCGGGCAGCTTCGACAGCCGCCGCGAACTGGCGATCGAGTCGCGCGATCAGGAAGTCATGGACCGGCTGCATACGGTGGTGCATCACGACTGGCACAATTCCCGGCCGCTGGATCTAACCGATGAAGGCCTGCTCTCGGAGCTGGAAGACAGCGACGAGAACGTCGCCGAAGATCTGGCTCTGGATGCGGGCGCGGGAGGAAAGTAGACAGTTCGGATGCAGCAAGTGCCCCACGCATCCGCGACTTTCGGATGTGGAAGCGAAGAGCTGATCCGATAAGCTCGGCCCTCAATGTATTCAGCGCATTCCAAATCCAGGAGTGAGTGGCGAACCGCTCTGGTTGCATGGTTGAGGGCGTTAAAGCGTAGTCGTCCGTTGTCGTCAACAGGCAAACCACTCGCTAGAATCCTCCTGTATGGTCCCTTCTGGCCTCGCGCCTGGAATACCGATAGACCGTAGAGCAATACGCATCGCAAGCATGGGACATGCGGTGTTTGCGGCGACCATGATCAGCCTTGGAACTCTGGGCCTGATCAAAGGCGATTACGTTTCGTTATGGCAGCCGATACCCCGGAGTGCGTCCGCTCTGGCCTATCTCTGCGCCGTCATCTCCCTGGCATGTGGCATAGGTTTGCTCTGGCAGCGCACGGCCGGCTCCGCTGCCCGCCTGCTGCTCGCCTATCTTCTGCTTTGGCTGCTGCTGTTGAGAGTGCCGGGCGTCATCCTCGCGCGCACTGTGGATTATTGGTGGTCGGCCTGCCAGATCGCAGTGATGGCGGCTGCCGCCTGGGTATTGTATGTCTGGTTCGCCAGTGATTGGGATAAGCGGCGCCTCGGTTTCGTCATTGGCGATCGCGGTCTGCGTATCGCGAGGGTGCTTTACGGGCTGGCCTTAATTCCTTTCGGCGTGGCCCACTTCATCTATCTCGAACACACTGCCGAGCTGGTGCCTCGCTGGCTGCCATGGCACGTGGCTTGGGCCTATTTCACAGGCTGGGCCTTCATTGCGGCGGGCGTCGCTGTGCTCATCGGAGTATGTGCACGGCTGGCAGCTACGCTCTCGGCGTTGGAGATCGGCATGTTCACGTTGCTGGTGTGGGTGCCGATCGTAGCCGCAGGCTCGAAAGACGCCTTCCAGTGGAGCGAGACCGTCATCTCCGTGACGTTGACGGCTGGAGCTTGGGTCGTGGCGGATTCCTATCGTGGCGTGCCCTGGCTCGCCGTGAACAAGCGTTAACACCAGCGCTGGGCGACTCGCCATCGCGATATCCCGGAATTATTGTTTCTTGGCCGGCCGGAAGACCAAGTCGAACCATGGCTGCCACGTCTTGCCGCCATCGGTCGAGGTTACTCCGATCTCGCGCACGCCTCCGCTGACCGCCTTCCACGTTCCGCGAGCCAGCGTCTTCTGTCCGCGGTGGGAGACGTACCATCCGCTCAGCACCATCGCATCGCCTTGCATTTTGCCCTCGACGATGAGTAACCAGCCACGATTCGTCACACAGGTCTGGTGCCACACTCTGCGAGAGGAGTCATAGATGCTGAAACTCTGGCCCTCATAGCCGTTGTCCTCTGAGTAGTCCTCGTGGACGACACAGCCGTCCAGCAGGCGGCTGACCTTAACGTGCGCGACGGGCGTCGTTCCTCCGGCGTCGAAGACATCCCAAATGCCAAGCCAGAAATCAAATTGCCGGTACTCAGGCTCACTGCAGGCAGGATGCTGTCCCGGCGCCGTGGGACCGTACGTCAAGGCAATTGCGCTTCCGTTGGACAGGAGCAAAACCGCAAGCACAACGCAATACCACGCCCATGGTCTCCGATTCACAAATATTTCTCCGGACTTGGCCAAAATACAACAGCGACCGGAGCGGAGTTGGACATTTGCGGACGTTGCTGGCTGTGCCGGTCTAAGCAACTTTGCGACCATTAGCACCGGTGATACCAACAAAACTGTCTTCCGATTTTGAGCACAACGTTCGCTCCACAGACAACGTCTAATGTGTGGGCGGAGAGGAAGGGTCAATGGTCGCGGACAGGCCGAGAACCAAAATTCTGTTGGACGGTGGCGATCCGGAAGAAACATTGCAAGTGTCGAGAGAGATCGGCCGTCGAGCAGTTCTAAGCGATTTCTGATTTGCAATGTTTCTTCCGGATCGCCACCGTCCAACAGAATTTTGGTTCTCGGCCTGTCCGCGACCATTGACCCTTCCTCTCCGCCCACACATTAGACGTTGTCTGTGGAGCGAACGTTGTGCTCAAAATCGGAAGACAGTTTTGTTGGTATCACCGGTGCTAATGGTCGCAAAGTTGCTTAGACCGGCACAGCCAGCAACGTCCGCAAATGTCCAACTCCGCTCCGGTCGCTGTTGTATTTTGGCCAAGTCCGGAGAAATATTTGTGAATCGGAGACCATGGGCGTGGTATTGCGTTGTGCTTGCGGTTTTGCTCCTGTCCAACGGAAGCGCAATTGCCTTGACGTACGGTCCCACGGCGCCGGGACAGCATCCTGCCTGCAGTGAGCCTGAGTACCGGCAATTTGATTTCTGGCTTGGCATTTGGGATGTCTTCGACGCCGGAGGAACGACGCCCGTCGCGCACGTTAAGGTCAGCCGCCTGCTGGACGGCTGTGTCGTCCACGAGGACTACTCAGAGGACAACGGCTATGAGGGCCAGAGTTTCAGCATCTATGACTCCTCTCGCAGAGTGTGGCACCAGACCTGTGTGACGAATCGTGGCTGGTTACTCATCGTCGAGGGCAAAATGCAAGGCGATGCGATGGTGCTGAGCGGATGGTACGTCTCCCACCGCGGACAGAAGACGCTGGCTCGCGGAACGTGGAAGGCGGTCAGCGGAGGCGTGCGCGAGATCGGAGTAACCTCGACCGATGGCGGCAAGACGTGGCAGCCATGGTTCGACTTGGTCTTCCGGCCGGCCAAGAAACAATAATTCCGGGATATCGCGATGGCGAGTCGCCCAGCGCTGGTGTTAACGCTTGTTCACGGCGAGCCAGGGCACGCCACGATAGGAATCCGCCACGACCCAAGCTCCAGCCGTCAACGTCACGGAGATGACGGTCTCGCTCCACTGGAAGGCGTCTTTCGAGCCTGCGGCTACGATCGGCACCCACACCAGCAACGTGAACATGCCGATCTCCAACGCCGAGAGCGTAGCTGCCAGCCGTGCACATACTCCGATGAGCACAGCGACGCCCGCCGCAATGAAGGCCCAGCCTGTGAAATAGGCCCAAGCCACGTGCCATGGCAGCCAGCGAGGCACCAGCTCGGCAGTGTGTTCGAGATAGATGAAGTGGGCCACGCCGAAAGGAATTAAGGCCAGCCCGTAAAGCACCCTCGCGATACGCAGACCGCGATCGCCAATGACGAAACCGAGGCGCCGCTTATCCCAATCACTGGCGAACCAGACATACAATACCCAGGCGGCAGCCGCCATCACTGCGATCTGGCAGGCCGACCACCAATAATCCACAGTGCGCGCGAGGATGACGCCCGGCACTCTCAACAGCAGCAGCCAAAGCAGAAGATAGGCGAGCAGCAGGCGGGCAGCGGAGCCGGCCGTGCGCTGCCAGAGCAAACCTATGCCACATGCCAGGGAGATGACGGCGCAGAGATAGGCCAGAGCGGACGCACTCCGGGGTATCGGCTGCCATAACGAAACGTAATCGCCTTTGATCAGGCCCAGAGTTCCAAGGCTGATCATGGTCGCCGCAAACACCGCATGTCCCATGCTTGCGATGCGTATTGCTCTACGGTCTATCGGTATTCCAGGCGCGAGGCCAGAAGGGACCATACAGGAGGATTCTAGCGAGTGGTTTGCCTGTTGACGACAACGGACGACTACGCTTTAACGCCCTCAACCATGCAACCAGAGCGGTTCGCCACTCACTCCTGGATTTGGAATGCGCTGAATACATTGAGGGCCGAGCTTATCGGATCAGCTCTTCGCTTCCACATCCAAAGTCGCGGATGTGCTGGGGCACTTGCTGCATCCGAACTGTCTACTTTCCTCCCGCGCCCGCATCCAGAGCCAGATCTTCGGCGACGTTCTCGTCGCTGTCTTCCAGCTCCGAGAGCAGGCCTCATAGGTTAGATCCAGCGGCCGGAGATATTGCCAGTCGTGATGCACCACCGTTGTCACCGGTCCATGACTTCCTGATCGCGCAACTCGATACGCCAGTTCGCGGCGGCTGTCGAAGCTACCGGCGACAGGTTGATGGAACCAGTGATGGCGCGAACCCCGTCGGCAAAAAGCAGCTTGGCATGCAGCTTCAGGCCCTTGAGCTTGTGGACCTTGGATTCAACGTCTTGCATGATGCGCATGCCACCCAACGGCTTCCACCAGTTTCTTGGCTTTGCGGCGGCCGCGCCAGCACGTGTACCTTCACGCCGCGGCCACTGGCCCGCACCAGCCGCTGGAGCGTCACCGGATCTTGATAGCGCTCATTCTGTACCCAAAGAGAATGTCTCGCCTGGTCAATGGTCCCGAATTAGTTGCCGGCCATTGCCGATGCACCAGATCAAATGCGAGTTACAGTCGGAGTTGAACGGCTCGCGCTCCCAGTCGGCGTCGAAGCATTCTGTGACCTTCACTGACCTCGTGAGAAATACGAGGTCACCACCGCGTAATCGCGCGTCTCGGTAAGTTCTTGGTCTCCCAATTCGACGACAGACTAAATAGGCAGGCGGGTGTATCGTCCACCACCATCAATTTCTCATGCGTCACGTCAAACGCAAGGATTGCTGTCGATGACATCGATCGCCGCATCGGTGAGCAGCTTGCGGGCGTCGTCGTTTTCCTTTTCACCGCTGCGGCGCGCCAGAATTCAGCATGATCCGCACCTTCACGCCGCGACGATGGGCGGAGATGACCGCGTCAAAAGCTGAGAATAGGAAAATAGAAACATCTTCAATCGCAGCGATTCCTGGCATGGTTGATGGCATCGACGATTGGCTGCGAGGAGTCATCGGGTAGAACGATAAGATAACGCGACATAGGGTCTCCTGAAGAAACTGTCAGCTCTCAGCCAGGCCGCACAGGTCCTATTTTAGCTGAGAGCTGCGTTTATCAAGCTCTGGCTGCGGCTGAGTCATACTGCGTGCCGCAGATCGGCATAAATTCCGTTCAGCGCCATCAGTTGGTCGTGATTGCCGCTACTACCGCGACTACGCCGCCATTGATCACGATGATCATATTGGCATCGCGGATGGTGCTGAGCAGTTGCGCGATCGTTACCAGCCGTGCCGCCCTTCATCAGCCGCTCCAGCGCCTCAATCACCAGCTTCTCCGATTCGCTGTCCCAGCGCGGCCGTCGGTTCGTCGAGCAGCAGGATTGGGCTGTTGCGTATCATGACGCGCGCGATGCCGATGCGCTGGCGCTGTCCGCCTGACGAAGTTCGAGCCACGCTCGCCGACCATGGTGTCGTAGCCTTTCGGCATGGCGGAGATAAACTCGTCCGCATTGGCCAGCCGGGCGGCATCCACAATCTCCGCTCGCGCGCATTGACCATGCGAAGGCGATGTTCTCGAGGATCGTTCCGCGGAACAGCACCGTATCCTGCAACACGTATCCGATCTGCTCGCGCAGCGGATTCACCTTGAGCAATAGCCATGCCTGCCTGCTTCGGCTCAGCATATTACTAGCTTTTGTCAAAGCAGATTTAAAGCCAGCTTCGTGTGTACCGCCTTCAATGGTACGAATGTTATTCACAAAGCTAAAAAGTTGCTCCGAGTATCCATCATTATATTGAAATGCAAGGTCTAAAATATAAATACCATCGTCATTATGATACTGAATCACTTCAGGAAATAGTGGCGTTTTTTTGGTGTTTATAAATTCAACCAAAGAAACGATACCACCTTCAAAATGGAATGATAACTCTTTTGCCAACCCGCTCATCAGAAATATCTATTCTTAGGCCCTTATTCAAAAATGTAAGCTAACGCATTCTTGAGGACAGTGTTTCAAAATTAAATTCTGTGGTTTCAAATATTTTGGTATCAGGCCAAAATCTTTCGTATGCTCCACGCTTCTCTGTTTTTCCAACTTCTTTTAAGCGAGCTTCAGGATTACCGCGTTTATAAGTTTGTTCATAGATTTTGCCATTTCTGTAAATCTCTAAGAAAAACTTTTCAGATAAAGCATTTACAACAGAGATACCAACGCCATGCAAGCCACCAGAATATTTGTAAGCCTCTTTTTCAAACTTACCGCCAGCATGGAGCTTTGTCATTACAACTTCAGCGGCAGAGATTTTTTCCGTAGGGTGTATATCAACAGGAATACCACGACCATTATCCTCAACTGAACAAGACCCATCCGCGAGAATTTTTACAATTATGTGGTTGCAGTGTCCTCCCAATGCTTCGTCAACAGAGTTATCAACAGCCTCATAAACTAAATGGTGTAAACCGTTGACATCGGTTGAACCGATATACATGGCAGGACGTTTACGAACAGCCTCAAGGCCTTCAAGAACTTTAATCGCGCTAGCACCATAATCATCTGATGCCTTTTCTGATGCGCTGACAGACAAAATTTTTATATCTTTATCATCTTTCATAATCATTCACCCCACTACCTAAAATTAGAAAATTGTTATTGCCGAATATTACACTAAGATTTATATGCTATTTTTACGAATACTTTCAAAAAAATGAAGAATTTAGTATTTTAGCATTTATGTGCGTATTAGTCGGCCATTATTCAAAGTGATAGTTTAGCACAAATTACGCCAGAAAGCACTTAATTTAAGAAGCGATTGTAGATGAAAGATAAAAAAATTACTGATATAAAAAAAGAGGCTTGCAAGTCCAAATCTCATGAATTTTATATGCAAGCTGCCCTTGCACAGGCACGACTTGCAGCCAAAAAAAATGAAGTCCCAATCGGAGCTATAATCGTTGACCCTGACGGCAAAATTTTGGCCAGAGCCTATAATAAAGTTGAGAAAATGGGGTGCCAAACCGCACATGCCGAAGTTTTGGCAATTGAAAAGGCCTGCAAAAAAATAAAGGATTGGCGGTTGAATGGTTGCACAATTTATGTAACACTAGAGCCTTGCATGATGTGTCTTGGATTAATTCAGCTTTGCAGGGTAGAAAAACTCATTTTTGGAGCAACCTCTCCAATTTTTGGTACAGGAATTTTGACAAGTAGCACCAATTTAGTGCATAATTACCAAAAGTTAAAAGTCGAAGGCAGAATAAAAGAACAAGATTGTGCAAAGTTATTGAAATGTTTTTTTGCCAAAAAGAGACGCAAAGAGGCTTAAAGCAAGAAAGGTGAGTCACATGAAGAACCGAATGGCATTCAAGCAATAACTTTTTTTTTTTTTTTTTTTTTTTTTTTTTTTTTTTTTTTTTTTTTTTTTCTAAAGTTCAGTTACGTATTGCTGAATATTTGTCCAGAGGGAACTGCCGACACACTTCAGAAGATCGCTGCGGCCTTGCTGGAGCGGGAAGTGCTGGATGCCTCTGAGGTAATGCTGCTGGTGGAGGGCAAGGAACTGCCTCCGATGAAGTCTCCCTCCAAACCCGACGATGCGGAGTGCAGCAGGTACTGAAGCCAGAGCCGGGACGGGGAATCTCGAAGGGCGGAGAAAGTCCGGCGCGAGCTTAATTTCGTGTTTACAAATGTCAAAGGGCGGCCTCAGGGGCCGTCCTGAGTCTTTGCTGCAAATATTTTATCCGTTCACCGTTTGCATCATGTTTCCGGGTAACGAAGTCCAGCGGCGGCAAGCAAGAGGAAGAGTGTCATTTTGAAATGCGCCGCAGGTCTTCCGCGTTTAGCTTTACTTCGAGCGCTGCAACGTTCTCTTCGGATGCTTCCGAGCATTCGTTCCAGGGATCGGGACAATGTTCTTGTCCTGGGCGGAGCGCCCGCCACGCCAATTGCACAGGCTTGCCCAGCACTTTCCTTCGCGATTTCCTCGACCCGGCACCAGGTCAAGATTCTTCTGGAAATCTGTTCGCCCTGAAAGCGCCGGGAGAGTCTGCGGTGCGTCGTCTTCAAAATCCTGAAAGCGCGTGAACTTGGCGAGTGAGAAGCCGCGTCCCAGCGGGCTGTAAGCTCAGAAGCCGACGCCAAGCTCGCCGGCGGGTGCAAGGATCGCATCTTCAGGTTCGCGGCTTCCAGCGAGTACTCGGTCTGCAACGCGGTGATCGAGATGAACCTCACCGCGCGGCGCAGCGTTTGCGGCGAGGCTCAGAAAGAAGCCGATGTGACAGATTTACCTTCCTGCACGAGTTGCGCCATTCCCCCTACAGTTTCTTTGATGGGCGTAGCAAGAAATAAGCACAATGCTCGGCAATTGGTAATTTTTGTTTTTCGCTAGTTTTTTTTTTTTTTTTTTTCTTCTTTTAAAAAAAAAAAAAAAAAAAAAAAAAAAAAATTTACTGGCTCGGTTGGTCTTGCTCGTCGTGCCGTCGGGGCTCCAAACGCCGTCCGCCTGCACATAGCGTGGATCGTCAGCGCCCGGCAACGGCTCACGCCGCCCGTCTCGCGGCTGTACCAGGCCAGAATTCCACGGGTCGGATAAAGACCTGGAGGAATCTGTAGTCCTTGAAGTTGACTACGTAGTAGTTGTTCTGCGGAGCGCGGTCCGCAGTGTTGACCGTCGTGACCACATACTTTCCGTCGGGAGAAACCTGCGACATGAACCCCACGCGGTTCAGTCCCACCTGGCGGTCCTGTGATGGGTTCCAGTTGACCATGTCGGTGGTGTTGATGGTGATCTGCTTCTGCACCGGGACCAGCGCGTAGAGCCCCTTGTCATTCGCGGGGCCGTCCATATCCATCCCCATCGTCTTGCCGTCGCGGGAAAAGGAATGGCAATTGGCGCAGGTCACCATGTCCTTCAACACCACGCGGCTCTGAGCGC
>CAWFUE010000022.1:0-33011 GCA_963818905.1 uncultured Acidobacteriaceae bacterium | reverse complement strand
CCTCGCAGGATGAAGTTTATGCCGAGCCGATTCTGAAGGATTTTCAAAAGGAAACCGGCATCGAAGTTAAAACGGTCTTTGACAGCGAAGCGGTGAAAACGGTCGGCTTGGTCAACCGGCTCTTGCAGGAGAAAAGCAATCCGCAGTGCGACGTTTTTTGGAACAACGAGGAATTCCGCACGCGCCAACTGGCCTCGCGCGGCGTCTTTCGCGACAGCGATGGTTGGACACATCTCGGCTATCGCAGCCGGCGCATGGTGGTCAACACCAATTTAATCAAGCTGGCCGACGCGCCCCGCGCCTGGAGCGATGTCACCAATAAAATCTGGTCCCACAAGGTGGCGCTGGCCTATCCGCTTTTCGGCACGACCTCGACGCATTTCCTGGCGCTGCGTCAGCACTGGGGGGACGCCGCGTGGCAGTCCTGGTGCCGCGCGCTGGTGGCCAACCATCCGTTCGTGGTGGACGGCAACTCGGTGGTGGTGAAACAAGTCGCGCGCGGCGAAGCTGCCATCGGGCTGGCGGACTCCGACGACATCGCCGACGCCCAGCAGGAGGGCGCGCCCATCGTGGCGCTGCCGGTCACGCCGGAAACGCTTTTTCTGCCCAACACCGTCGCTGTGATAAAAAACTGTCCCCATCCCGAAGCTGCGCAAAAACTTTACGACTTCTTGCGCGACAAAAAAATCTTCGCAGCGGCTGGTGGACGCGCACGCCCTGGAAGGCGCGACGCTCGAGCCGTCGGCCGCCGCGACCGGCCTGACCGTCAATTGGGACCAATTGCTGCGCGATCTCGACCAGGCCACCACCGAAACCGAAAAAATCTTCCTGCGCTGAACATTTTTCGAACATCGGCCCTTGACTGTATATAAATAGCATATACAGTAGAATCAGTGAACGAGAAAAGGACAGCCTGCCTGCTGCCGCCGATTTCCCCGGCGGCCGGGCTCGCTTTACCGGCAGATCGTGGACGGCTTCAAGCGCGAGATCAGTGCCGTCGACACCGGCGGCACATTTACCGATTGCGTTTGGATAGAACGCGGGAAGCTGCGTATGAGCAAGGTTTTCTCCACGCCTGCCGATCCCTCGGAAGCCATCGCCGCGGCACTTTCACCCATCGGTGCGGCCGTCGACCTCGTCCTCCTCCACGGAACAACTGTAGGAACCAATACCCTATTGCAACGCAAAGGCGCGCGCGTTGCGTTCGTCACCACCGCCGGTTTCGAGGACATCATCGAGATTGGCCGCCAGAATCGGCCCAGGCTTTACGACCTCAACTTTGAACGCGTGGCGCCCCTAGTGGAGCACGGAATGCGCTTCGGGGTGGCGGAGCGAGTTGGTCCGGATGGCGACATTCTGCAGAAGCCTTCGCGCGATGATCTGCGCGTGCTGGCGCGCGATGTGCACGCCAGTGGCACAGAGAGTATTGCGGTCTGCACATTGTTCTCGTTTGCCAATCCGGAGACTGAGCAAGCCATTGGCCGCGTGCTGGAAGAACTTGGCCTGCCGCTTTCGCTGTCGCATATCATCCTCCCGGAATTCCGTGAATACGAGCGCGCCAGCACAGTTGTGGTCAATGCCTATCTGCAGCCGGTAATGCAGACTTACTTGCAGCGACTTGAGGCACGCATGCGGCAACAGTCGGCAAAAAGAAAGGTACTACGCGTCTTCGTGATGCAGTCGAACGGCGGCATTACGTCATTGGAGACAGCATCGCGTCAGCCAGTCAGAACCGTGCTCTCGGGACCTGCCGGCGGAGTCGTAGGCGCGGCGGCGATGGCGAGGCTGAGCGGATTCGAACGCGTCATTACCTTCGACATGGGAGGTACGTCGACGGATGCAGCTCTGGTCGCCGGCGAACCTAAACCGAGCAATGAGGCAGAAATTGCAGGCTTCCCGGTGCACGTGCCCATGCTCGACATTCATACGGTGGGAGCCGGCGGCGGCTCGCTGGTCCGCTTCGACGCCGGAGGCGCGTTGCGAGTTGGACCGGAGTCGGCGGGTGCGGATCCCGGTCCGATCTGCTACGGGCGTGGCATCCAGCCGACGGTGACGGATGCCAACCTGCTGCTCGGACGTCTGCAAGCGGACAGATTCCTTGGCGGATCGTTCACGTTGGATGAGCCGCGTACGCGAGCCATCACCGCAGAGTGGCTGAAGCAGCAAGGCCAGCGTCTCTCGTTGGAGCGCTTTGCCGAAGGTGTGATTCGGGTGGTGAACGCGAATATGGAACGCGCGTTGCGAGTCGTTTCAGTCGAGCGCGGTCACGATCCGCGCGATTTTGCACTGATTGCCTTCGGCGGCGCCGGAGGATTGCACGGGTGCGATCTGGCGCGTGCGCTTGGCATTCCCACGATTGTCGTCCCGGTAATGCCCGGCGCTCTCTCCGCGTACGGGATTCTTGCCAGCGACATCATCAAGGACTACTCGCGAACTGTGATGATGAACCTCGCGGGCCGGCCACGGCGCGCGAGTCTGCGTTCGCAGTTCAAAGCTCTGGAACAGCGCGCTCAACGTGACTTTAAGGACGAAGGCTGGAGTGGCAAGCTGCTCTTCGAGCGCAGCGCCGACCTGCGCTACCGCGGTCAGGGATTTGAACTGAATGTCCCCTTCACGGCGGCTTTTGCCGACGACTTTCATCGCGAACATGAATTTCGTTATGGCTATAAACATCCCGAGCGGGAAGTCGAGCTGGTAACGTTGCGTTTACGATCGCGAATCAAGTCATCACGCCTGCCGGCCAGGGGAGCTCCTCTAGGCCGAAGGAAAATGCCGAAGGTGGAAAGGAAACCAGTCTGGTTTGATGGAAGGTATGTTCCAACTGCAATCTATGATCGTGAGGCATTGACGGCCGGACGAACCTTGTATGGACCGGCTATAGTTTCGGAGTACAGTGCCACCACCCTACTTCCGCCGGGGGTAGTCTTCCGTGTAGACAAGAGTGGAAACCTGGTAATAACAACTACGATGACTAAGGTAGCAAAGCAAAAGGCGCCCAGGTTCGAGCGCCTTCAGGTTTAGTTTCGAAATAGTCTAAGCTACGTCTTTTTTTCGTTGCTCGCGCTCGATTTCGCGCTGCCGTTCGGAATCCGTTTCGCTATGAGTTTTGTTATCGTGGGCTGCGTCGCGGACAGCATCTTTCGTTTTGCCCCAGGCGTTCTGCACTTTGCCTTTTACTTCCTGTGCGGCGCCTTCCGCCTGTGTTCCGGTGTCTCCGGTCCATTCGCCAGCCTGGCGCTTAGCGCGTCCAGCCACTTCATCAACCTTACCCTTTACCCGGTCTTTATCCATACTTGGCCTCCCTAGGTCTTGTTACGAGTCGTCCGAAATCAAACAACTAAGTTTTCCTGCTATTGCCGCTTAACATGCACCGCTCTTTTGAATGCTCCGTCACCTCTATCCCATCACCGAAACTTAGCGCACCTCAAATCGCCGATCTGCGGCCGGAGATGAGCTGGAAGATCAACGCTATGACCGCCAGCACTAGCAGGATGTGAATAAAACCTCCGAATGTGTAACTGCTCACTACACCCACCAACCAGAGCACCAGCAGAATTACGAAAATCGTCCAAAGCATGTCCATCACCTCCGCGACTAGTTCTGCCCACGTTAACTGCGAACAACTACTTGGAGGCGGATAGTACGCCTTATGGTTGTTTCTGAATTAGGACGGCTCTGCTCCGTCAGGGGCATTAAATTCCACCACTCAGGCAACCCCGTGAGGACGGCTGTGGTTTTCTGCTATGCTCTGCGCATCGCAAATGAAAGTCGCCATTCAAGGGGAACTTGGCTCCTTCAGCCATGAAGCTGCCGGCAAGATGGTGAAAAACGCAGTGGTACTGCCGTGTGCACGTTCGGCGGAGGTGTTCGAGCGGGTGGAAAACGGCACGGTCGACGGCGCGGTCATCCCTATTGAAAACTCGCTAGCCGGCTCGGTGGCTGAGCATTTCGATCTGCTACTGGGACACGAGTTGTTTATCCAGGCTGAGTTTCACCTCCGCATTCGCCACAACTTGATCGCTCCTCGGGGGGTGAAACTGCAGACCGTGCGACGGGTGCTCTCGCATCCGGTCGCGCTCGATCAGTGCCGTAATTTCTTTCGTTCGTATCCTGCGGTTCAGCCACTTCCGTTTTATGACACGGCGGGCAGCGTTCGTCATGTAATCGCACAGGGCTGGACGGATGCGGCGGCAATCGCTCCCAAGCAGGCTGCAGAGCAATACGGTGGCGGTGTGTTGCTGGCGGGAATTGAAGACGACCGGCAAAACTACACGCGCTTTTTGCTGCTGCGAAAATCGCGCCGAATTGCCAAAGGCGCGAACAAGACGTCGCTCGCTTTCGCTTTGAAGAACGTTCCAGGCGCTCTGTTCAAGGCGCTGAGCGTGTTCGCGTTGCGCGACATCAATCTAAGCAAAATAGAATCGCGGCCGATGAGAGGAAGGCCGTGGGAATATGTTTTCTTCGCCGACATTCTGCGTGGCGATGATGAGGCCGCGCGCAATGCGATAAGACACCTCGGAGAGATCGCGGAATTTGTGCAGGTGCTGGGCGTTTACCCAGCTGCGAAAGGATTGCCTGGCTGAGGATTTCAGCTCGCTAGCGCAGCTTTGAGCCTGTGGTCGATTTCACGGTGGTCAGGGCTTCAGGTGATACGATGCGGCCATCGGACCGGCACCCGCCTGATATTTTCGGGCGCGGACCAGTTCCGCGACCTGTCGAATGTGGCCAAGATCGTGAAGCGCCCACTCGTTCAACATCTGGGCGAGCGTGATCTCCCCGAACTCCCGGTGTAACGCGACACGGTCACCTGCGCCGTCCGGCAGATTGCGGAGAAATTCGAGGTTGGTCTCGCGCTGATCTTCGAACTGATCGAAGGCCTCCTCGGGATCAGCACCGCGGTACATCTCGACATACATTTGCGCATCGTCGGGCTCGAACTCGGGACGTGTTTCGGCCACAAAACGGTCGAGGCGCATCCGGTAACAGTGGCCCTCGGAATGAGAAAGATGGGCCAGCACTTCGGCGACGGAGAAGCGTTCGGGCGCCGGTTTCCAGCGCGCATCTTCTTCGGTCAACTCGGTCATTAGATCCCGCAGAATTCCAGGAGTCGCCTCCAGAAGGCCCAGGCAGGGAAGTCCATTTTCCGGCATGATCTCATCCTACAATCTGTCGCTCGCTAATTTGCTGCCGCTGTATCTCGTCGCGCCTGCACCCGGCTGCTGTGTTCGGCGGCGGAGAGATAGGCGCCGCCTAGCAGCAACATCCCATTGCAGAAGGACCAGAAGATCAGCGTCACCGATACCGAGAATGGGCCGTACACTTCCTGAAAGTTCAGCCAGGGCAGCGCTAGAACGTAGAGGTATTTCGCGGCCTCCGAGAGCAAGCCGGTGACAATAGCTGCGGGCAACACGGCGCGCGCCGGGACCTTGCCGTGCGGCAAAATCCAGTAGATCAAAAAGTAAATGCAAATCGTCGCGAGAATGGCCGTAGCTTTGAGAACCAGGAAAGCTACGCTTTGGAAAACGAGGTTCTCGGCTCCCATGACCCGCCCCAGCACGCGCAGGTTCTGAGCAGTGAGCGCGATCGACAGCATGGCCAAACATCCACAGGCCAGCGCCAGGCCGAGTGAGACGAGCAGGTTCATCAGGTAGGAACGATTTTTCTTGAAGCCCCAAATGCTGTTGAGCGCGACCTCCAACGGCAGGAAGATTCCGGTCGAGGTGATCAGCAACATGACTAGCGACAGAACTTGGCCGCGCCCCTTTACGCCGGCGAGAAACTGCAGGTTGCGGATCACGAAATCTTTATTGCTGGGCAGGTAATCCCGCAACAATTGCAGGACGACGTTGTACATCGCAGCGGAATGAAAGACCCTCTGCACCACGCTGAGCAGCAAGACGATGAACGGGAAGAACGACAGAATGGCATACGCGGCGACCGAGAACGCGTAGGTGTGCACCTCGGTCTGCATCAGGTAGCGCAGCGTAGACCAGCCATGCCGCCGCAGACGATGCGAGACGCTATAGGTTTCCGGCAGGTGCTGAAACAGATCCTGGCCTTCGTCTTCAGCCTGAAGGCGCCGGGCGGCTTTGCCGGGACTTAGTCCGGTTATGTCGGGCTTTGACGACTCTCGGGGCTCGTTCAGGGCGCTAAGAGAAATGGTGGATGACTCGCCTAAGGTGATCCCGGGCTGCCCGGACGCACCACTCCCGATATCGGAGCTGCTGCTGGCGGTCACTACATTCCATGCTAGCAGCTTCGGCAGCCCTCCGTCGGGTGGCACGAATAGGCTGGTTTTCCGATTCGGGAACGACGCGAAGTTCCTCTGCAAGAAATACTTGCCAAAACGCCTTAGTTCCTGTAATGATCTTTTGCTCCCCCTTCAAAGGGCGAAGCGGGGAGCTTTCGGCTTGAAGCCGAAGCGCGGATTTGGGTTGATGTTTCTGTCAGCAGTTCAATTTCACGCATTGCACGGGCTCCCGGGATTGGTTCTGGCGCGGCAGTAGTGCTATGCCAGGCGAGTTCGAGGGGCTTTTTTCATTGCAGAAAAGCTGCGAGCTGAGCCGCAACCCTTGTTTCCCGGCGACGTTGAGACGTCTTCCGGGCAGATTGTTGACACATAGCGCACGTGAAAGCGTGTCCGAAGAGTGGCAACAATTAGCCCGAGAACGTCCGCGAAGCAGGGGTGGATAACACGTAACGTGGAAAGGAGCGGGTTGTGAGAGAGAAAGGTACAGTCAAGTGGTTTAACGGAGCCAAAGGATACGGTTTCATTCAGCGGTCCACGGGCGAGGACGTTTTCGTTCATTTTTCGGCGATTCAGGAAAACGGCTACCGCAGTCTGAACGAGGGCGAGACGGTGGAGTTCGACCTCACCAAGGGACCTAAGGGCTTCCAGGCCGCCAACGTCGTGCGCGTTTAAGACGTCTCCGCCACGTAGAAGTCCGAATCCTTGGCGCCAAGTAGGATTGGGATCTTCGACTCAAGGCCTAGACCACTGGACCCTCCCTTCGGGGAGGGTCTCTCTTTGAGTCACGCAATTGCAGCCAGCTCGTCATGACAACGCTCTGCCATCGCCGAAAGCTTTTCGGCCGCTCGGACGATTGACTGCTGCGCCGCATCGCCTCCAAGAGCCTGCCGGTCGGCCTCGATTACCGTGACATCGGTCAACCCGATAAAACTCAGCATGTGACGCAGGTAGGGAACCTGGAAGTCGGCCGGCGATCCTTCCCCATAAACGCCCCCTCGAGTGACGATCGCGAGCACCTTCTTTGCCGATGGCAACAGGCCTTTCGGTCCGGTGTCCCCGTAGCTGAAGGTCTTACCGGCTCGCGTGATCAAGTCGATCCACGCCTTCAGCGAGGCTGGGATAGAAAAATTGTGCATGGGAACGCCCAGCACAATCAGGTCGGCTGCCTGCAGCTCCCCAATGAGGGCATCGGAGAGCGCCAGGATTTGCTGCTGCTCGGCTGTTCTCTGATCGGCGGGCGTAGCCGAGGCCAGGATCCAGGATTCGGTCAGGAACGGAAGTGGGCCGGCCGCCAAATCACGTTCGATCATGCGGCTATTGGGATTCTTCGCAAGCCATTCATCACCCACCTGCTGCGTCAGACGCCGCGACACCGAATTGCTGCGCGGGCTGGAGTTAACAAGGAGCAGAGTATTCATGATTCGCACCTCTCGGGACCGGCTGTCCCATCGACATATTGTTGTAACACATATTATATGTGTTACAACGCATAAAATTGGATGCGGCGAATTGCGGGGGGGTTCAATAATCGCACGCGGTGGGTTTGAAGCTAATGAGCGGGCGCGCCGGACGCTTCATCTCCGTCGAAAAGTAGGGCGCACAACCGGCTCAGTTCCTGGCAATTCTCGTCGCCCAGGAGGGTAGCGATGTTTGCGATTTCCTCGTCCATGTGCGGGCGCATGGAATCCAGCAGCTTGATGCCCTTGGCGGTAATGCAGGTCACAGCTTGGCGCTGATCCTCGCTGCCGCGGGTACGTTTTACCAGCCGCCGAGCCTGCAGGCGGTCGATCAGACGGGTGACGTCGGAGGCGCGATCCAGCATGCGGCAGGCGATCTCGCAACGCGGATGGCCGCCCGGATAGACGCCGCGCAGGATGCGTAGCACATTGTACTGAGCGCGCGTGATCTGATGCTCCTCACATATCCGGTCCATGCGGTCGTTCAAGGTGTTGGCCGCGACGATAACGCTGAGCGCGGCCTCTTGAGCGGGGCTGGAGAATTGCGGTTGTTTCAGACGGCGGCTGAGGGCCTCGGTCATACCTTCTTTATAGCCAGAATCGATGTCTTCTGTCATCCGCCGAGGGTAGCAAAAAAAAGGCGGGCCGAAGCCCGCCGATTTTCGTTCGAAGTTTCCGCAGCTACTGCTTCTTGTCCTCCGGCTTCGGTTTCTCTTCCGGCGCAGGATGAGCCTGCTCCTCTGGATGTGGCTGCGGAGCAGGATGAGCTTGTTCCTGCGGTTGCGGAGCAGGGCGAGCTGGCTCCTGCGGATGCGGAGCGGGACGCGCTGGTTCTGCGGGCCGCTGCTGCGGAGCAGGATGAGCCTGTTCCTGCGGTTGCGGAGCGGGGCGAACTGGCTCTGCGGGCCGCTGCTGCGGAGCGGGATGAGCTTGTTCCTGCGGATGCGGAGCGGGACGCGCTGGCTCTGCGGGCCGCTGTTGCGGAGCAGGATGAGCCTGTTCCTGCGGATGTGCCTGAGGAGCGGGACGCGCTTGCTCCTGCGGTCGCGGTTGAGAAGCGGGTCGAGCTTGTTCTGCTGGCCGTGATTGTGGAGCTGGGCGAGCTTCGGTGCGCTGTTGCTGCGGAGCAGGTCGGGCTTGCTCCTGCGGCCGCGGTTGCGCGGCAGGATGCATCTGCGTCTGAGGACGGTTCGTCAGCGCGGGACGCGGAGCTGCGGCTGTACGCGCAGGGATGACCGGAGCAATCGGCCTGCTTTCCGTAATGGGTTTGGTCGCAGCCAAAACCGCCGGTCGTCCGCGATTGACAGAGGCGAACTGCTCACGATTCTGCGCAGCCTGCTGCTGATGCTGCAACTGCGTGGTCATGGGCGGCACTCGCTGCTGACGCAACGCCGCCTGCTCGGCAGCCGTGGGGCCGCGAGTAATGCCACCCGGGCCGTTATAGCTGACGCGGTTGATCGTCGTGTTGTTGATGACTGTGCGGTTATATACGTTGGTAATGTTGGTGACGTTGACGTTGTTTACGGCGCGGTTGTAGTAGAACTGGTTTCCATTCCAGTAGCCGCCCTGATATCCCATGCCGGTATATCCGTAGCCGTAGTCAATGCCGCCGTAGTAGCCGACGTAGTGTCCCCAATAGCCGTAGTGATAACGGAAGATTCCGCCGACGAAACCCCAGAAGCCCGGCGTCCACAAAAAGCCGACCTGGGGTGGTTGCGTCCACGCGCCCGGTACCCAGTAATAGCCTTGAGGAGCGTAGCTCCAATATCCGGGAGTCCAGACATAGCCAGGGGCTGGACATGGGGGTTGCGTGTATTCAGGCAGCGGTGGCGGAGGTTGCTGTGCCTCCAGCGGCGGCTGGCCGTAACTGGCATCCTGAGACTCAGGTTGCTCGTACCCCTGCTGCTCCTCCGGCTGTTGCTCTTGAGCTTGCTGCTCGGGAGCAGGAGCTGGAGCTTCCTGCTGCTGTTCCGCCGGAGCTTGCTGTTGTTGCGCTGGCGCCGCCTGTGAATAGCTCTGTTGCGGGGCCGGAGCCTGATTGCCGGTAGGAGCTAAGTTATCGGTGGCCGGCCCATTTTGCGACTGGTCGGTTTGCGCCTGATTCTGTGCGGTGTTTTGTTCGGGGTTGTTGCTCTTGCAGCCCGCAAATCCAAACATCAATGCAACTGCGGCTGCCATGGTTAGAACGAGATGAACCTTGTGGAGCTTGCGCATAAGGTCGCCCTCCGTGCAGGTGGGATGGGGGTTCGACGAACCAACAAATGAAATCTCAGTACGTGCCGAACACTCGAAATGACGCAGCTAATCATACTTGTTGATTCAGATCGGCGCGAGCAGGAAAGATGCCTGCCCCCTTAATTTCGCAGGGAATTCCACTCTCGACGCTGCTTTGGGAGCACGCACGCGATCTTATTCCCGCCTGCAGTGGCCTTCGGCCAGCAGACGCCGGAGATGTTTCAGGCCCCAGCGCGCATGTTCTGCCACCATCGCGTCTTCATTCCTGGTGAGCTCTTCCAAGAGAGTAAGGAAGCGATCTTCGCCGCTATTTGCCATTGCGGTCACTACATTTCGCCGAAATCCGTTGAAGCGAGCGCGTTTTACGGGTGAGCCGCGAAAGACTTCACGAAACTCATCTAAGCTCAGGCTGGCGAGCCATTCGACATCGGGATTGATTAACTTTTCGCGAGGCTGGAGTTCCGGGATTGAAGTGACGGGCGCATGCCGGTTCCAGGGGCAGACGTCCTGACAGATGTCGCAGCCGAACACGTGGCGACCGATGCTGGGGCGGAGATCTTCAGGAATCGCGCCGCGCAGCTCGATGGTGAGATACGAAATGCATTTCGTCGGGTCGAGCTGATACGGCGCCGGGAAGGCATTCGTAGGACAAGCGTCCAGGCAGCGGGTACAGGAGCCGCAACGATCGGCCGGCGGGAGATCGGGCGCCAGCTCCTGAGATGTCAGCAGCACGCCGAGAAAGAGCCATGAACCAAGCTGCTCATTCAACACGCAAGTGTTCTTGCCGATCCAGCCGATGCCGGCATATTTCGCGGAGACACGCTCGATGACGGGACCAGTATCGACATAGCACCAGGTGCGCGGAGCTGGAATTTCGCGGTCCGAACACAGTTCGACCAGACGTGCTTCCAACCTGCGCAGTTTCTCCAGTACCACATCGTGGTAGTCACGTAGCGACCACGCATAACGCGAGATCCAGCCCTGCGTTGGCGCGCCGGCGTGCGTGGAATAAGGCTGATCGGTGTTGTAGTTGAGGGCGCAGACCACAACCGATCGCGCCCAGGGAGCGGCGTTGGCAAGCGATGCGCGCTTCAACTCGCCGGCTTCGTTCCTGGCCTCCAGGTACTTCATTTCGCCGGCGCGGCCGTCGGCAATCCAGGGGGGAAAGAAGCTGTGCTCCGGCGTGTCGGCAACCCCGGCAACGCCGGCAAGATCGAATCCAACCTCGAGTGCGAGGCGCTGAAGTTCCTGCTTTAGATTAATTTCAGCCGACACTACTTCGTCTCAAGCCCGGCCAGCAACTCGCCGGCGGCGATCTGCCGAACAAGGGAACGATCCGCTTCGAGAAAATCCAGCTCTGGCAACTGGCGACGGCAAACCCAGCGAATTTCGCGGAAGATACGATTCTGCAATTCGCCCTGGTAACGCTGCACCAGGAAGAAATGGAGCTCTACGGCATTGCCGTTCTGATACCAGTGTTGTAGCTGCGCGACTTTAACGCCGATCTCCGCTTGCACCCCGAGTTCTTCTTCCAACTCGCGTTCGAGCGCCTGCTCAGGCTGCTCGCCGGGCTCAATCTTGCCGCCGGGAAATTCCCACTTAAGCGGAAGCGCCTGGTGCTCGGTTCGCCGGCAGCAGAGAATCTCTTCGCCGCGCACGATCAGCGCAGCTACGACTTGCTTGATCATCGAATCGCTCCGCTCGATCAGCGTATCGACTGTCCGTAGGCCGCTTTCTCCAGATACAAACCCACCAAGCGCGCACAATGCTCAACCAACTGGCGATCCTCGGCAGTAAATGCTGCCGGCACGTGACTATCAACGTCGAGTTCCCCAACCACCTCGCCTTTCATTCTTATCGGCGCGACGATTTCCGACTTGGTCTCGATGGAACAAGCGAGGTAGCGCGGGTCAGCGTGAACGTCATCGACGATAACCGTGCGGCCAGACGAAGCCGCTGCTCCGCAAATGCCTTGATTCAGCGGAATGCGCGTGTGCTGGGTCACGGCGCCCACATAGGGTCCCAGCACCAGCATCGGCTCTTCACCGTCTGCGGATTTTTCGAGCATGTAGAAGCCGACCCAGTTGTAGTGAGAAAGACGCTGTTGCAGCCGGCCGACAATGATGCTCATCAGCTCCTCGATGCTCTTTGCGGTGTCACTCAGAGCAGTGAGCTCCTTGGCAAGCTGTTGTTGGCCGGTGGGCATCATCGTTGTTTTATCATACGGCGTTTGGCGGGAAGTTTTGACCCTTAGCAAATTGAATTGAGGCGATTTCTTGCCAGCAGCTGGAGCTAAGAATGGGTAGCCGTGTCAATCTGCCGAATGCCACGTGGTTTTTCGAACAGCTCGGGATGGAGTGCCCACGCGATCGCGTCCAAGCCGCCGAGGAGACTGCTGGCAGGCGTGTTCAGCAGCTCGTCGTTGATACAGAAGACGCGTTGCGTTCTGACTGCCGGTAGACTCTGCCACTCACGCTGCTCGACAATTTTTTCCAGCGGAACGCGATCTCCTGCGCCGCACCAGGCTGCGAAGATTACTTCTGGCTGAGCAGCGGTGATCTCTTCGGGACCTATGGTCTTGCCCGGGGCGCCGATGAACTCGCCTCCGGCTGCCTCGACCAACTCGGCGACCCAAGGCTGCGAGGTGATGATCGGTTTGCCCCATTCTTCGCAAAACACTTTCACACGCGTCGTTGGCGCCGTGCGCTGCCCCACATTCTTGATATGCGCTTGCATTCGGCTGATGACCACTTCACCGCGCTCGCCAGCTCCCATGATTCCGGCAATGGCTGCAATGTCGCCGTAGATGTCAGTCAGGGTTCTCGGAGCCAGGCCAAGGAATCGGACGCCCGCCTTCAGGATCTCGCCGACGGACTCAAGTTGATACGGCACTGACGCCAGCACCAGGTCGGGCTTCGCGGCGAGGATCTGCTCTTCCTTCGCCGTCCAGGAATCAGCGACAATCACGCGTGACCCGTTCGCAACCTCGGGACAGACATCCGCGCAATACTTAGTGCAGGCAACAAGATGGTCAAGCAGGCCCAAATCTCGCAGCGTGACGGTTGCGCTTGGCTGGAGAGAGACGATGCGTTTCGGAGCGTGGCCGGAAAGGTTCACGACGTTTTGATTATACGAAGCGGGTTGTTGAACCACAGAGACACAGAGGCACAGAGAATTCGGGTATCGTAGTTTGGGACTATTGCCTATTGGCTATTACCTGTTAGCTGAGCTTTCAGCACGCGCATTTCCCGGCTGCTTCTGCTAAGAGACTGAGAGCTAAGAGCTGAAGCTAACGAAGAGCTAAGGGCCTTGATTCGCATGTACTCTGCCGAAGTTCTCGATCATTTCGAACATCCCCGTAACTCCGGCGAATTGCCGGACGCGACCGCCCGCGCTCGCATCGAGAATCCCGCCTGTGGCGACATTCTGGAGTTGGCCATTCGAGTTGTCGACGGTAGGATCGAGGAGATTCGCTTTCGCGCCAAGGGATGTGTTCCGGCGATGGCCTGTGCATCGGCGATCACGGAATTGGCGAAGGGCAAACCGCTGGCGACGGCGCGCGCAATTGCAAAAGAGGATCTCGTTCATGCGGTCGGCAGCCTGCCACCAGCGTCGGGACACGCGGCGCAGCTGGCAGTCGATGCGCTGCGGACGGTGCTCAAGTGAGAGCGGAAGGATTGTTGGATCCGGGGAAAATTAATCACACCCCTTAGCCGATTGGATGCATCTTAAGCCAAGGCAAGCTTTTGCACTTGCTTTCCGGCCGCAAAGCTGTTTACGATAGAAGCGTCCTCCAATCGCCGCACTTCCCGTGCAGGCGTTCCTCGCGCCGATTTTCCGTGCGCCAGACGGACGCAACTGATTCGATTTTCAGCGAAGTACCCGACCGCCGCCACGCCAGCGAGTGACTTCACGCAACTGCGCGGACAAAACAGCGGTTCGTAAATGTGGGATCTGAAAACGTAAGAGAGAAGCATGAATCAAGGAATGAATCCTCCCTCCGGATCGCCCGGAGGGAAAGGACGCAGACGGAGGCGCGGCCGCCGTGGTCCCGTCGCGCACGTTGGAACACAGCCACAACAACCTGGACAGCACCGTCACGGACCGGGCAAGAACCGTCCCATGGGGCGCAAATCCAGACCCGGCGGGCAGAATGTGCTGGGCGGCGGCATCTACACCGCGCCCATGGACCACAGCTACCGCGCGCTGCAGGGCAACAACAATGGCAACCCGCGCAAGGCCAACCGTGGCCGCATGGGAAGGCCTTATCCCTCGGCCGACCCGGAACCTTTGCCCACAACCTCCGATATGGGGCCGACTCGTATCTTTGCGTTCGTCGATGATCTATTCTTCCTGGCCAAGATCCAGGAGACGGCCCGCAAGATGAACGTGAAGGTTGAGTTCGTGAAGACCGAGAAGGACCTTCACGACAAGATGGGTCAGAATGGCGATGACAAGCCTTCGCTCATCATCTTCGATCTGAATAACGCCGGGGCTAAACCGCTCACGACGATCCCCAAACTGAAATCGAAGCTGAAGAAAGCGACCAACATCATCGGCTTCGTCTCGCATGTGCAAGGGGATTTGAAGATGAAGGCGCAGGAAGCAGGTTGCGATATGGTGCTGCCGCGCTCGGCGTTCTCACAGAATCTGGCCCAGTTGCTGCGCCGGCACGGTGCTCCGGAAGAGCAGGCGGAGTCTGGACAGCCGGCGGGGATTTAAACGAACTTCGCGCACCGGCGATTAATCGTAGTTAGTGATGGGGCGGCCGCGCGCCGGTCCTCGATCTCAGGCTCCATCGCAATGGTTGCTATTGCGCCTTCGACTCCTGTCCTTCTTCCTGATTCGAGCTCTCGATCCTCACATTGCTCGCGATGTACTGCTTACCGTCGAAGGTAGTGCGCGCCGTCACCTCTGAGCCGACCTTCAGGGCGCGAGCATCGGACAACACAGCTGGGCTGAAGTGGACCTCATAGGTTTCGTCGTCGCTCTTATTATCGACAAAGAAAGAATTGGTTCGCATGTCGAGGTTGGTCACCACGCCGGAGAAGATGTAATTGTCGCCCGGCTTGGCGAGCACATCCACCTGCTGCGCGACGTCGCGACTGTCGGCGCGCGGTGAAAACTGCACGTCGATTAAGGATCCGGGCTGGACATCGGCTTCTGTAGCTGAGCCCTTCGAGGAAATGTAGTGGGTTGCACCGCTGACCGAGAAACTCACCGGGCGGGCTGAAAGCTGATCGCGCACCGTGATCGTGCCCTTCTCCGGATTGGCGGAGATAACCTGTCCACGCACCTCAGCCAAGCCAGTCTCGGTAATTACCCGCACATTTCTGGCGAAGACCTTATCGCCGTCGAGCATGGTGTCAACATAGACGCGGTCGCCTTTATGAATGCCGAGCACCGTGGTCGGAACACCATTGCGATAGATATTCGAACGTTCGTCAATGGTCACTTTGATCTTGGCGCCGCCGCCGAATGGTTTGACCACCAGGCGATTTCGCACGTGATCAACACTGGCGGCGAGACCGCCGATCAGCGTGGTTCTGCCCTTTGGCAGAGGCTTAGGCTCAAGCAGCGGATCGTAGGGATTGTCCTCTGAACCGGTATCGGTGACTGCGTTAGTGCGCGGTGTAGTCGTGGTTGCAGTCGTACCTGAATTATCCGCCGGGGCTGGCGCCGTTCCTGCTGTGTTGGGCGCCGGCGGCGCGCCCGAAGGCAAACTCGAACCCACCGTGCCCGGTCCATTGGAGGTCGCCGGAGGCTGAGATGCCTGTCCGGCATTCGGTTGTGGGAGCGGGTTTTGCTGCGCTCGCGCGGCTACAGCGAGCGCCAGCAGCAACGCAGGTGCGACTAGAGCGCTTCGAATCATTGCCAGTTTCATAGGCTCCTGACCTTGCCCGGAGTTTCTTCAGGCAAGCAATGGCGTCAGCTTCCTCTGAACGGAGTTGGATGCAGAACGCGGGAATAGCGTTCGTCAGGGAAATAAACAAATGTCGGATTGAGCGGGCGTCGCGGGCTTTCAGGAACTCGGCAATGTCCGCAGAATGAAAACGGCTGTAATTGCCAGCAATCACGGCCGTGCCGTTCGCCGCGTGATGATCATCCGCGGGATGTACACCGCTATTGATTCAGGTAGCGCAGTACCTTGAACGCGGTGTCACTACCATGGTGGGGAAAAAAGAGCGAATAACTCCCAACGGCGACGATCTTGCCGTCGGATTGGATAGCCAGCGCGTTGGCACTGACGGAAGGAACCTGGCTCGGAATTCCAAATCTGGTAACGACTATACCGCTGTTTCCGAACGTGGTGTCCAGTTGGCCAGTCGGTGTGTATCGCGCCAAGGCGAACGCTGTCTGCCCACCTTGATTAGGAGTGCCCACGGTCACAATGTCGCCGCTCGGCTGCAGCGCCAAGCCCGAAGTTGTAGTGGCGGTGTAAGCGGGAACCGGCGTGAATGTACCGCCGTTAGTGCCGAAAGTTGCGTCTGTAACTCCCGCGCTGAGATAACGCGAGATCGCAAAGCCGGAGGCCGCCAAGCCGTTAACCGGCAGGATAGAGTTATTCGTCAAACTTCCGCCTGCAACAAACTCACCTGTTCCGAGCAGAACTAGACCAACCGCACTTCCGGGACTGGCCAGCTGGCCGGCAATTCCGAAGGTGATGTCGAGACTGCCATTTGACTGATATTGAGAAATGTAGCCGCTTGTTCCCAAAGCGGAGGACACAACCAGGATCTCTCCACTTGGAAGAAGCGCCAGCCCCGTGGCCGGATACCCAGCAGTCCTCGCCGTGCCCGCATTCCCAAAGCTAGTGTCAAATTGCCCGTCGGGCAAAAGGCGAAGCAGGCTACCGTCAGCCACCAGAATGCTGCCATTCGGCTGTATCGCTACCCCCTGTGGGCTCGCGCCAATGAAATCGTCACCTAACGACGCAATTCCTCCGGTCCCAAAAGTGGAGTCCAGGACCCCGGTCGAAAGGTACCGCACCACGAAATTCCCGCCGACAGCTACGATCTTGCTATCACTCTGCAGAGCGATCGCAGTAAGCGGAACGCCTTCTATGCTCGGTATCGAGACTATCCCGGAAGTTCCAAAGGTCGTGTCCAAGCTGCCGTTGGTGTTGTAGCGGGCTACCGCTGGAATAGCAAAGTCGTTGCTGCCCGGGATTCCCCCGGCAACAAGGATTTGTCCATTGGGCTGGATGGCGACGGCGTTGGCTGTGGCCAGGTTGCTGGATTGGGTTTGGTACCCGAAGTCGGTGGTAACAATTCCTCCATTGCCAAATGTCGGATCAAGGCTGCCGGCCTGCGCGGCGGCGTGCTGCGAGGCGATGAGTACGATCGAGCAAATCAACAACCACGCGCGATTCAATTTGGTCCGGTACATGATGCTTTCCTCCTGATCAACCTGATCGCCTCGAGAAGCAATCGTCGAAAGCGGCCCTAATCCTAACTCCCAGTGCGAAGGAAGTTGTCACGAAATTGTCACCGGGCCGTCAAAAGATCATCAAGGGTATCGTCGGGAGACAGCAGAAAAAACGTCGCTTTGCGGGACGATTATGCACTTGATCTACATTAAGCAGAATTAGCATCATTCTTCGTTAGTGAGCTTTATGGGGTTCATGGACGGTCCCTCCTGTACATCCAGAGGAACAAGCCGACAGCGGCGACGACGGCCAACAGCATGTACCAGACCGGTTCCATACAGGAAGCCTCTCAAGATCCATTTTGTGTGTCAACTGCGTGATGGTCCTTTGCGGACATTTCGCTCATTTCCCACTCTCTGCCCCACACCACCCAGGCATTCGAACTTCTGGCCCCTACGCCGATTCCGGGGATCGGGCCTGATCTCACAACCAGCTGCCAACGCGAAACCGAAAACGGCCATCTAAAGGCGCTGGGGTAATAAATCGATCCCACGAATTATTGGCTCGATCCCTCTGTCGGTCCCTGGAGGATGAATGTTTGTTCCCCGGCGCTTAATCGTGATCTCCTGTTTACTGGCTGCGCTGACTCTATCGGCGAGCGCCGGTGATATCACCGTCAGCATTCCCAAACACACCAAGCCCACTCCGGTGCAGAAGCTGAATCAGGAAGGCGTGAAGGCGGTCGAGAAGCACGATTACAAGAGGGCCAAGGCGCTCTTCTACAAGGCGTACTTGATCGATCCCAACGACCCGTTCACGCTGAACAACCTGGGCTACATTGCTGAGTTGGAAGGTCAGGCCGATCGCGCTGAGCGCTACTACGATCTGGCACAGGCGCAAGGATCGGATGCCGTGGTCTACAAATCGACGGAACGCGCTGCAATCGGCAAGCCGGTGGACCAGATTGCCGGCAATGCCGCCGATAACAAGATGCAGGTCAATCGCATCAACGTCTATGCCATTGGTCTGCTGCAGAAGGATCAGGCTCCGGAGGCGGATCTGGCATTGCAGAAGGCGCTGAAGCTCGATCCGACGAATCCGTTTACGCTGAACAACCTTGGCTACGCGCGCGAGAAAGAAGGCGAACTGGAGCAGGCTTACCAGTTCTACTCTGAAGCTGCAAACCAGCATTCCGACACGCCGATTGTAGTAACTATCCATAAATCATGGCGCGGCAAACCAATCAGCGAAGTGGCCGAAACCAATGCCAATAAAGTTCAGAACCTGATGGCACACGAGCAGAGCGTGACCGCCAAGGTAGCGCGGCTCAATACGCGCGGTGTTGCCGCCATCAATCGCAACGATTACAAACTGGCGCGGCAGTATTTCGAAGAGGCTTACAAGCTGGATCCCAAAAACGCATTTGCGCTGAACAATATGGGTTATCTGGCGGAGATGGATGGCGATCGCGAAACTGCTGACTTCTATTACGACAAGGCGAAAGAAGCGGATCAGTCGAGCATGAAGGTCGTCTATGCCTCGCGTAAGGATGTCGAAGGCATGAAGATGGCTTCCGTGGCGGGTGACAGCGACGATGCCGTGAACAAAGCCACCGAAGAAGAGGCGGCATTGCGCCGCGCAGAAGGTGGTCCGGTGGTGCTGCGCTATCGCAATAACCAGCCGGTGCTCGAGCCGGCTGTGCCGCCCAAGCCGCTGCCCGAGAATCCGGCTCCGGCTCCCAGCGACAACCAGTTGCTGCCGCCCCTGCCGGAGAACGAACAACCTCCAGCAGCACAACCGGGCACGGTTCCCAATGGTGCCGGCCAGCCCGGAGCTTCGCAACCGCAGGGCAATACTCCGGCAAACTCCAACGGCGGTTTGCTGATGCCCTTGCCCGACAACCAACAGCCTCCGGCGGCGCAGCAGGCAGCGCCGCAATCGCAACCCCAATCCAACGTTCCGCGACCACCCCAGTCACAGCAGCAACCACAGCGACCCGTGGTCCACCGTCCGCCTCAGACGCAGCAGTCGACGCCGGCCAATTCGAACGACGGAATCATGATGCCGCTGCCCGACGATCAGCAGCCCCCAGCCGCGAAGCAGCCACAACAATAGCCAGCGGCCAGTTTCCGCGAAAAATTGTTCCACGTGGAACAGATACACGAACTTGCCTCGCGTTTCCCGCTAATCCTTCCATTTTGGTCCGGCCCGATACCACTTAAGCGTTACCATGTCAAAAACCTGTTGACACCTTGTGACTAGGGTGCGAGACTTTGCGGGACCGGACCGGGCGTTCCACAGGCGCACTTCAGGTCATCCGCTCCCGTTCCTGAGGTGAATTCACCGCGCGCCGCGTCACAGAGCAAGAAACCGAAAGGATGACTTCCCCATGACTGGCCGAGTCCTCGCCATCTCCTTAGTTGCAGCGATCTTGCTGATGACCATAGGTTGCAGTCAAAACGCGCAACTGTCCTCGATTACCGTAACGCCCGCAACCGTAACCATTCCAAGCGCGGGGGGCACGGCACAGTTCACCGCCAACGGCTTATACAAGAACGGCAAGAACGGAACGCAATACTCGCAACCGATCAACTCTGAAGTGAATTGGTCCTCCAGCGTACCGAGCGTCGCTACCGTCAATTCCTCGGGACTGGCTACCGCCGTGGCTGAGGGCACCACCTCGATAACGGCGACCGGCGGTAACGGCAGCATCAGCGGGTCAGCGACCTTGACGGTAACGGCCGGCCAAAACGGTGGAAACACACTTCTGTCGATCCAGGTCATACCTGATAGTCAGGCTGTGAATCAACCTAACGAGACCGCTCAGTACATCGCGATCGGCACCTACAGCGGTACGCCGGCAACGCAGGATGTGACGAACCAGGTCACCTGGTCGTCCAGCGACGTGCGCATTGCAACCATCAACTCGGCCGGGCTAGCTACCGCCGTCGGTGATTGTGGTGCCGGCCAAACCACGATCACAGCTCTTGCGCCCCCCAGCAGTGGAACCGCGGTCACTGGGACAGCTACCTTCATCGACGGAACATGCGGTACAAACAACTTGCCTACTTTGACCGTCTATCCCGTTGGCCAAGGCGCGGGGACGGTTACCAGTTCGCCCGCCGGGATCAGCTGCGGATCCGGCGCCGGCTGCACTGGTAATTTCACGTTAGGTAGTGTGGTTACTCTGACTGCTGCTCCAGGCCAAGGAACGGTATTCGGTGGATTTTCCGCCAACTGCACGCCCGTCGTACCCGATCCCAGCGGCTGCACCGCTTTGCAGTCGAATGTATCGTCTTGCACCTGCTCGCTAACCATGATCGACAATGCAACCGTGGGTGCGATCTTCAACGTGCCCAACTAGAACAAGGGTTCGCTACTGCGGCCAGCTCGACGCTGGCCGCTTTTTCTTTCAACGCGCGTGAATTTGCCCCGCTTTTGCGCCGGTTGGGGTGTTTGAGGGACGGCAGATTTTGGCGGGAGCGCGGTACTAGACGACCCCGTGAGCGGAGCACGTTAGGTTTCGCGTCACAACCTGCAACAGCAGATTGGGTCCTACCACTGAAGAATGACTTAGCTCGCCCCGGCCGATTTCTTTTCTTCTTCCCTGAAGAAAAACACCAAATCGAGCTGCACCGTCTCTGCGCCTACCTGCCGCAGCAAGGTCGTGACTTGCCCGCGATGGTAGGTTCCGTGGTTCACGAGATGTTGCATCAGTTGCTGCAGCGGCATGAAAAACTCCTTGCCGCCCATATCGGTGTACTTGAGACGCGCATGCAGGGCGTCATCATTCAATCGTTCCAGGAACTCCTGACGCTCCTGCTCAAGCGAATCGGCGAAGCGACGCAATCCGCTGACAGTTGCCAAAGTCTCCACGTCAATGCCACCGTTGGTCAGAGCGCTGTACATTGCCGACGCACTCCTGGTATCGCCAACCGTAGCCCGTGGCGATGCTCCCTTCCATCTCCTCAGCCAGATCCATTCAGCCGCCAGAATATGCAGCACCGACTCCTGAATCGAAGGAAAGCTGCTCTGCACCGTAGCCGTGAATTGCCCGTCGTTCAGCTTTTCCAAGACGGAGAACATGCGCTGATTCGCCCAACGGTTATAGGCATACAGCGTCCGGATGTCAGCAACATTCATAGTCGAAACCTCGTTCCGAAACCATTATTCGTTTCCATGCTGCATGGGCGGTCGTTCCGCAGCAGTCGCCACAGCGGTATTCCCCTCGCTGAAGTTCGCGATGTACGCGCTGCGGCGCCCGTGGGAGCTCCACTGCGAACCTAAGCCGTCGCCCTGAAATTCATCCGTTAGCGCGACCGCCGATGTGGCATTTTCTACGTTGGTCAGCGGGGGATAGAAATTCGTTTCGTTGCCGCAGATGTGATCGTGATGGTTCAGCGGCCGCGTGATGATGCTAGCCAGATGTCCGGCACGCAGTGCGGCATGCCCCTCGTGCGGATCAGCCGGCACATCGAGGATCACCGGGACAAAATCCACGCGCACGATGTTTTCCAGCAGCTTGCCGCCTTCGTGCTGCGCCAGCGCGATCAGCGCCTGCCGTTGCGCGGGGTTGGCTGCATCATCGACCATCAACACCGCCTGTGCCGGATAGGGATTGCCGTAGGGATCGCCCAGAGTTGCCCGGGCTCGCACCGCTGCGGCCACAGTGAGTCCGTTTAACTTAACGCCGTCCCATTCGCCTTCCCGCACATGCCACGCCAAAAGAGCCTGATTGCCGGTCAGTCCGGCTTCTCCATTGGCGAAGCATTGCGCCACGTAAACGTCAGTCGAGCGCGATTCAACATAATCGCCACTGATCTGTTGTGCGAAAAGCGACGCTCCGAATAAGAAAAGAGTTGCGGTGAAAATAAAGACAATGTTTCGCATCCCTGTGGGACTCCTCACCCAGTTTCCCTATTCTAGATGAGGAAAAGGGATGCAAGTCTCTACAACTTTGCAATCAGGGGCGGCGACAGGGATGGCGACAATGTAATTGGGGACAGCAACAACCCAAGTTATTGAGCGAGCATGTCGACCGTTCCACTGGATGCAGGACAGGTCGAACTGGCCGGGTTGGTGTAGTTGCCGCTGAGGGTCGAGGTTTGCGTCGCCAGCGTGCCTGTAACGCTGATGACGGTTTGGCTCGTCGAATCCGTGATGGTCATGTTGAAGTTGTTGCCACTAGTGGTCGCGACTGCGGTCAAGGTGTTCGCGTTAATACACATATTGCTCGGAACCGCCACTCCGCCCGTATAGGCGATTGCGGCGCCGCTGTAGTTGGAACTGCCTTCCTGCGACATCGCCAAGCCAAATACGTAAACCGGGGTCGCGCTGCCCGTCGGGTACATGGTCACATTCCAATTGCCGTATAGACCAACGTTGGTGGTCGGATTGTTGTAGCCGGTCCCGCAACCGGCAGTCAGGGCGATCAACACTAGCGTGATTAATAAGCAGAAACAGCGTTGCATAAAGGAATGTGTGCTTCTATCCGGTTTCTCAGGATTGAAGGCTGAGGTGTGGCGGCCTTCGGCTCGCTCTATTATAAACCCACTGCAGATAAGCAAGTTTCGGCGGGAGCACGACGGTGCAAAGAAATCCGGTGCGGCTCGACCCGCAACCGGGTACATCTTCCCCTACAATATTCCTCATGCCTGACGAACTGCTCCGCTACCGTTCTGAATTTCCCATCCTTGAACAGACCACCTATCTGATCAGCAATTCTTTGGGTGCAATGCCGCGCGGCGTGGAGAACTCCCTGCATGACTACACCCGCATGTGGAACACGCGCGGAGTTCGCGCCTGGGAAGAAGAATGGTGGATGCTGGCCTCCGAAGTGGGCGATTCTATCGGCGCGCTGTTCAATGCACCTCCCGGTTCGGTCGCCTGCCTGCAGAATGTCACCACCTGTCAGGCTACGGTGGCGTCGTGCTTTGATTTCAGCGGCCGCCGCAACAAGGTGGTCTATAGCGACTTGAATTTTCCTTCCGTCATGTATTTCTGGGAGGCGCAACGCGCCCGCGGCGCGCGTGTCGTCATGGTGCCGAACGACGACACAATCCACGTGAACACCGAGCGTTTGCTGGATGCGATTGACGAAGAGACACTGCTAGTGCCCATGTCGCACGTCATCTTTCGCAGCGCGTTTATCCAGGATGTCGAGGCTATTGTCGAAAAGGCGCATCGTGTGGGAGCGCACGTGCTGCTCGACTCATTTCAAGCTACCGGCACATTGCCTTTCGACGTGCAAAGGTTCAATGTGGATTTCTGCACCGGCGGCGTTCTGAAGTGGCTCTGCGGTGGTCCGGGTACGGCGTATCTCTATGTGCGTCCCGACCTGGCCAAGAAACTCGAGCCTGCCTTCACCGGCTGGATCGGGCATGACAATCCGTTTGGCTTCGAGATTGGCCGTATCCGTTACACGCCGACCATCTACCGCTTCACGCAAGGAACGCCGAACATTCCAGCGCTCAAGGTCGCACAGCCGGGATTGAAGATTATTCGTGAAGTGGGCGTGGAAAACATCCGCCGGAAGTCGAAGTGCCAGACCGCACTGCTTATGGATCTTGCTTCACAACATGGCTGGCGCACCAACACGCCTCAAAATCCCGAACGCCGTGCCGGCACCGTCTCCATCGACATGCCGAATGCGCAGCAGGTCTCGGCGGAGTTGCTGAAGCGCGACATCCTTGTTGATTACCGTCCCAAGGCAGGCGTGCGATTCTCGCCCCACTTCTACAACACCGATGCGGAAATCAGCCGCGCCATCGCGGCGGTGGAGGAGATACTGAACGCGATGAAGGTAGGAGTATAGAGCGGCGCGTCGATTGCTCCCGCGCTCCGAAAGCACCGCGAAGTCGCTTAGCGAGATGCGATTTCGCACCGCTCGACGTGTTGTTTGCTATACCGTTCTTCGGCCCGTCACCAGATTGATGATGAGCACAATCACAGCCAGAACCAACAGGATGTGGATCAGGCTGCCGGCGATGTGAAAGCCCCATCCCAATAGCCACAGAATCAGCAGGATGGCAAAAATTGTCCAAAGCATGCGTTCTCTCCGCTAGCCAGAAATCTGGCACAGAAATTGGAAGGTGGCTTCCTATGCCGGAGTTGTACCGCAATTCGTAATATTCAGAAAACGGGCAAAAACCTCGTTCGACAGCAAGCGGCCTCGCGAGGTAAGGCGAAGGCGATCGGCAGCAGTTTCCAGCAACCCGGCGTCGACTAGTTCCGCGATGATAGAACGGTAGCTCTCGAGTACTTCTTCGCCGAAGTGCTTTCCAAGTTCATACAATGAGATACCGCGATTCAAGCGCAGCCCGAGAAAGAATGACTCCTCCAGAGCGGCTTGCGCGTCGATAAGCGTGCGCGACGACTTCAGCTGCTGAAACCGGGCGGCCATGCTCCTGCCGTGGCCACCGTCCGCTGACGACTGGCCGCTGACAACTGACCACCGCTCCAGCGAATCCGGGGTTGCGAAACGCACTGCATCAATGCCCTGTGCTTTCAGCTCGGGTGCGGCGAACAACATCGAATGGGCGTCGACGCCAAAGCCCATATAGGGCTGTCGAGTCCAGTATTTGAGATTGTGACGCGAATGCTTGAGTCCGATGCCATGGGTAAGCTGACGCGCGAAGTTGGAGATCTCGTATTGCTGCACGCCGCTGTTTTCCAGCCGCTCGCACGCGGCTAGATAGAAGTCGGCGGTGCGATCGTCGTCGGGAACGAAGTGTGCGTGATAACGGCTGCCCCCGGCGAGCAGCTCATTGCCCAGCCGCGAATCTTCGTCCACTTCCAGCATGTAGACGCTGACGTGCGGCACGCCGGTAGCGAGCGTTTCGCTAAGCGAGAAATCCCAACTTTCTTCCGTCTGGTGCGGCAAACCGGCTATGAGATCGATGCTGATGTTACCGATTCCTGCAGCGCGGAGTCGAGCGATATCAGCCAGGGTGACCGCTCGCGTATGCAAGCGGCCGACTGATGAACACTCTTTGTCCACAAATGACTGCACGCCCAGGCTGACGCGATTGACGCCGCAGCTGAGTAGCGCCCGTAGAATCTGATCGCTTACAGTGCCAGGGGCGCATTCGACAGTGATCTCGCCTGCGCTCTGCACATTGAAACCAGCGCGAACGGCTGCAAATATGCGTTCCAGCTGATCAGGCGCGAGGACCGATGGCGTTCCTCCGCCCAGGTAAATCGAGTCAACCTGCCGGTCAAGAGCGCCTCCGAGTTCACGGGCGGTGGCTTCGGCAGATTCGATTTCCGAGCAGAGCTGCTGGACGTAATCTTCGAAAACAGCGCCCGAGAACACGTCGGAGGCGAAGTTGCAGAAGCTGCATTTTGTGCGGCAAAACGGGACAGAAATGTAAATTCCGGCTGACATCAATTCGCAGAATCTGCTCTCAAGTACTACAGTAACAGGGGAAGCAACGAGCCGTGAGCCACTGGCCACAGGCAAATAGCTGGTATTATCGCTGGATTCACCAGCGCCATGTATTTGCGCAGCGCCTGCGCGAAAAGCTGGCGGCTCGGCGCTCGTAGCTCGTAGGTCCATGGTCAAACATCGCGTCGTCATCACAGGGATGGGCGTAGTTAGCCCGAATGGTATTGGCAATGATGCCTTCTGCCGCGCTCTGCTGGCGGGAACCAGCGGTGTACGGCGCGTCAGCAGCTTCGATCCCAGTGATCTGCCGGTGCAGATTGCCGGAGAAATACAGGGATTCGACGAGCTTGCCTGGGTCGACGCACACGAGCGCAAGCATGTTTCGCGAGCCGTTCCGCTGGCGCTTGCCGCCTCAACCGAGGCGCTGCGTGATGCCGGTCTCGAAGCTGCGCAACTGTCGCTCGACCAGCAGCGCGAAATCGGCGTAGTGCTCGGCTCCGGGGGCGGCGCGCAGGAATTCTCCGAAGAGCAGGTACGGTTGTGGCTTACCGGAAAAGTCAAGCAGGTGAGCCTGTTCTGCATTCCGAGCGGCACCATGGGCACGCTTTCCAGTGAAGTCAGCATGCGCTTCGGGTTGCGCGGCTTGAGTCACGTCATCACCACCGGCTGCACCTCTTCCACCGATGCGTTCGGCTATGCCCTGCGCCAGATTCAGTTCGGTTTTCTGCCGATGATGCTGGTCGGCGGGGTCGATGCTCCCATCGCGCCCGGCATCATGAAAGGCTTCACCTTGATGAAGATCATGACCGCATCGTGGAACCACGCGCCGGAGCGGGCATCGCGGCCATTCTCTGCCGATCGTGATGGCTTCGTGCTAGCGGAAGGTTCGTGGATGTTCGTACTGGAGGAATACGAGCATGCTCGCGCTCGTGGCGCTCGTATTCTTGGGGAAGTCGCCGGCTACGGTTCCACCTGTGAAGCATTCCACCGGGTGCGGCTGCAAGAGTGCGGCGAGGAGCCGGCGCGGGCCATCCAAATGGCGCTGCAGGATGCCGGGATCACGCCGCGCGATGTGCAATACGTGAATCTGCACGGCACCTCGACTCAGCTTAACGATCGTATCGAAACCCGCGCGCTGAAGCTGGCTTTAGGCGATAAGGCCTACAACACTCCGATGTCGAGCCTGAAATCGCAGATCGGACATCCGCAGGGAGCTTGTGGAGCGGCTGGAATTGCGGCGACGCTGGTGGCAATGCATCATCGGCAAATTCCGCCGACCATTAATCTCGAAGCACCCGATCCCGAGTGCGATCTGGACTACGTTCCTGAAAGTGGCCGGAAGGTTGAGATCGAGCACGCGGTGTGTAACTGCATCGCGTTTGGCTCGAAGAATTCAGCGCTGGTGTTACGGAGTCTCGGCTGAAATGCAAAGTTGGAATTTTGTGCCGCGCGTTCCGACCGAACGGAAAATTTACTCTTCGCAGAATATGCGCTCAGCAACAGTCGCAGATGTGCCCCTGCCACGCTGATCGACCCTCCTTCACGAGGAAAGGAACAGCCACCAGCGCGGCGACCGAGTCAATCCATGGCAAGCGAAACGCCAGATTCACTGCCAGCCCAATCAAGGTGACAAAGGCAAGATAGGCGCACGTCGCAGACTGCACCGCATCCGAGCCTAATGCTGCATTGTGAATGCGCCGCGCTTCCCGACGCTTCAGCGCGGCCAGAATCGGCATCGCGATCAGGGCAGCTACCGTAATAGCAATCCCAATGCGACTCGCGTCCGGACGCAACCCTAGAATTAACGACGCCGCGGCCGTTATCGCCACGGCCGCAGTTAGAACAAACAGTAGAATTGCCGCCGCCCGACTCGCCTTGTGCTCCGGCAGCGAAACGCCGGGAACGAATTGCAGAAGAACCACGGTTGCCGAAAGCAACTCGACCACGCTGTCAGAGCCGAATGCGAGCAATGCCGGGCTATGCGCTACCCACGCGGCGTACAGAGAGATGCCGCACTCGGCGAGCATCCATGCCAGGGTGACGACCTGCAGCCGAATGATGGTTCGGATTGCTTGCGATTGGGAACCGAGCTCCACAAGTTCAGTCACGTTCAAATTCTAGGCTCTATTAAGAAGCTTTGCCTTCCCGTCCGTGACATTCCAATGTTTTCCATCCTGTCCCGCGCGGTCCTCGTCTAAATGATTTACCACCTTCGCTTACAATCATTTAAGGCCCATGGCAATTCAGGAAGAAGAGGTATTAGGCAAGGCATACGACGCTAGGCTGATGAAGCGCCTGCTGACGTACCTGCATTCCTATCGTTGGCAAGTTGCAGTGGCGCTCGTGGCCATCCTCCTGAAAGCGGGAGCCGATGTTCTTGGCCCGTATCTCACCAAAGTTGCCATCGATAAATACCTCGCCAGCCACAAAGAAGCCCATTCCCTGCTCGACCGTTTTCTCAGCCCACGGCCGCTGACCGGCATTGCCCAGATCGCGGCAATGTACGTTGGACTGCTGCTGTTCAGCTTCTTGCTGGAGTTCGCGCAGACCTACATCATGCAGTGGACCGGGCAGAAAGTGATGTTCGACCTGCGCAGCCAGATCTTCCGTCACCTGCAAAGGCTGCACATTTCGTTCTACGACAAGAACCCGGTTGGACGACTGGTTACGCGCGTCACCAGTGACGTCGACGCGCTGAACGAAATGTTCACCGCGGGTGTCGTCTCGATCTTTGAAGACATATTCGTGCTGCTGGGCATTCTGGTCATCATGCTCAACATGAGCTGGCGGCTGGCGCTGATCACCTTTGCCGTGCTGCCGGTCATCTTCTACGCGACCTCGATCTTTCGGCGGAAGGTGCGTGAGAGCTACCGGCGCATTCGCGTGGCCATCGCCAGGATAAATGCATATCTGCAGGAGCACGTCACGGGCATCGTTGTGCTGCAGCTCTTCAATCGCGAAGAGCGCGCCTACGAGCGCTTTGAGAAGATTAACCGCACGCACATGGACGCGTTTAAGGACGCGATCATGGCGCACGCCGTGTATTACCCGGTGGTCGAAGTTTTGTCCTCCATTGCGATCGCGTGCGTAATCTGGTTCGGCGGTAATCAGGTACTGCGGAATTTCGTCACCCTGGGCGTGCTCGTCGCGTTCATGCAATATGCGCAGCGATTCTTTCGCCCCATCCAGGATTTGAGCGAGAAGTACAACATCCTGCAGGCCGCGATGGCGTCCAGCGAACGCATTTTTAAACTACTGGACACTCCGGTGGAAATTACTACGCCCGCAATTCCGAAGGTGCCGCAGGGACCGGGCCGCGTAGAGTTCGATCACGTGTGGTTCGCCTATCGCACCATTGCGCAAGCTGCCCAGGAGGCCGCAAGCAAAGGCGAGAAGGTGAAAGTCGCCGCAGTCCCCGCGAACGGCAATTCAGGCGTAGAGGCCCCGGCGAGTCCCGCCTTTGGACTTGACGGCGCACAGTACGACTGGGTTCTGCGCGATGTTTCCTTCACCATCAACCCGGGGGAAACCGTCGCGATCGTCGGCCACACCGGCGCGGGCAAGACAACGATCATCTCGCTGCTGCTGCGCTTCTATGACGTACAGAAGGGCGCGATTCGCATCGACGGCGTCGACATTCGCGAGATGGATGTCAGCGATCTCCGGCGTCGCTACGGAGTCGTGTTGCAGGATCCATTCCTGTTCTCCGGAACGATTGCCAACAATATTCGCCTGGGCACGCGCTGGATTGAAGATGAATCAGTGGAAGATGCGGCGGAGCAGGTAAACGTGGCCGATTTTATCCGCTCGCTGCCGGGCGGCTTCGAGGAAGAAGTGCGCGAGCGCGGCAGCACGTTGTCGACCGGTCAGAAACAGCTCATCTCGTTTGCGCGGGCGCTGGCCCACAATCCCAGGATCCTGATCCTGGACGAAGCGACGTCCAGCGTCGATACGGAAACCGAGTTCCGGGTGCGCGAAGCGCTCACCCGTATGGTCGAAGGCCGCACGTCGATCATCATTGCCCACAGGCTGAGCACGATTCAGCGCGCCAACAAGATCATCGTCATGCACAAAGGCCAGGTGCGCGAGATCGGATCACATCAGCAACTGCTGGCGCAGCGCGGTATTTACTGGAAGCTGTACCAATTGCAGTACAAAGATCAGGAAATCCCCGCTCCCGTGCCGGCTGGCGAGTACTCCGTGCCAGAAGCCACCGTTTCGGTAGACGATTAGCGCAACTCTGCAATCAGCGTTTCCGCCCTTTGAAATAGCAGGCCTTGCGGCGCGCTCTCCAAGCTATGGGCTTCTATGTGCGCCGTTACGACGCGGCTGAAGCCGTGTCCATACACGAAGCGTCACCGTGAAGCATGAGCTAACTCACAGACCGATATCCAATAACGAGATACGGATAGATAGAGAATCAAACAGCAGCGGCTATCGGAAAGGGAAATTGCCATGGCAGTCATGGAATTGGTTGAACCAAAGGTGATTCAGGCGGAAACAACCGATTGGAATCCGCACCCCAAATTCAAAGACGTCGAGATCGCATATTTGTTGACCAAGAAGGACGACCACGTAGACTTGACCTGTGCAATGGTGCACTGGAAGATCGGGGCGGAGATCCCGCAGCACATTCATGAAGATTCTGACGACATTCTCTACATCATCCGGGGCAAGGCAAAGATCTGGATCGAAGGAATAGGGGACATTCCGCTCAGCGCAGGCTCGTTCGTGCGGGTTCCTAAGGGCGTGCTGCACCAGCCGCACGATGTCGAAGAAGATCTGATCGCGCACGACACCTGGTATCCGGCGACGGTTTAGCCGCCGCGGTTACAAACGATCGTTCGAGGAGCGATCGACAGAGCTATTGTCGATTTCCTTCCGCCGAATATTTGTGTTTTTTAGAGAGAGCGTATGCGTTGGCTGAGTCACTGGGCATTCCTACTTCTATATTTCGCAGGCTCGACCTCGGGCGCGGCCCAGCAGCTCGACGTCTGGTCCAACGGCGGGCCGCATCCAGTTCCGTTGAAGGCAGACGCCGCTGCCGAAAAATGCAACGAATGCCATACCAATATCGGCAAAGGCAAATACGTGCATACCGCATTGATTACGGGTTGCACCACCTGCCACCAAATAAAGAACAAAGCCGGAAGTACGCAGGTCAAGCTGGTTTCCCCGGTGACGCAGCTTTGCCTGAGCTGTCACCCATTGGCAATGAGCAAGGTTCTGCATCGACCATACAAGTTGGGTGACTGCGTTGTCTGCCATTCGCCTCATGCCAGCGACTTTCCCAATCACACGTGGGCTTCCACTCAGGACATCTGCCTGGGATGTCACGCGGCGTCACGCCTGAAAATCGATGAGAACAAGAAGACCGCGACAGTGCCGTGGGGTATTACCTTGACGGCGGCAGAGATGCAGGGATGCGAGTACCTGCCCCTCAACCAGACGCTCACTGCCGGACATCCCGTAGCTGGACATCCGGTTTCGGGCCCAAACACGGTTCTGGGAGCGAATGCGCCTCCCATCACCTGCCTGTCGTGCCATCAACCGCATGCCTCCAATTTTGCTCACTTGCTGCCTAAGACGCCGCCTGATCCGGACATGCCGCTGTGCAAGAGCTGCTCGTTATGCATCGATTGCCATAAATCGATGTGAAGGCCTGTCATAATCGAAGTGTGCGAATCCTGATCTCCGCGGGAGAAGCCTCAGGGGAATTCTATGGAGCAGAGCTGATCAAGGCTCTGCGACGGCTGGTCTCGCCCGATGGAAGCATTGAATTCTTCGGGGTTGGTGGCGAGGAGATGCGTGCGGCCGGCTGCGAGTTACTGGTCGATGCTCGCGAGATCGCGGAGGTGGGCATTGTCGAGGTCGTCAAGCACATTCCTACTATTTATCGCCGCTTTCGTGAAGTAGTAAGCGAAGCCCGTGATCGCCGTCCTGATGCAGCCGTGCTAATCGACTTTCCTGATTTCAACCTGCGGCTGGCACGCGAGCTGCACCAGCTGCGAGTGCCGGTCATTTACTACGTCAGCCCACAACTATGGGCATGGAAGCAGCGTCGCATCGAACGCGTCCGCAAGTATGTTGGCGAGATGCTGGTAATCTTTCCCTTCGAGGAGAAGTTCTATCGCGAGCGCGGCGTTAAGGCTAAGTTCGTCGGACATCCGCTGGCCGATCTGCCGGCGCCGTCGGTGACGCGCGAACAGTTTGCGAGCGATTACAAGCTTGATCCCACGCGGCAGTGGATTGCGCTTTTGCCTGGCAGCCGGGGCGGCGAGGTGTCGCAGATTTTTCCGCTCCTGCTGGAAGCCGCGAAACTTCTTGGCTCCGACTACGTTTACACAGTACCAGTTGCTTCCACCCTGAGCGCCGATTGGATGGCGTCATTCCTGCTCGACTACAAAGGACCGCCGGTCACATTTACGCGCGAGGCTCGCGCAACCTTGCTGCACGCGCGTGCGGCCGCGGTTGCCAGCGGCACGTCCACGCTGGAAGCGGCGCTGATTGGCACTCCGTTCGCGATGGTCTACCGGGTCGCACCGCTCACCTGGACCGTGGGCCGCCGTCTAGTAAAGGTGGACCGCTTCGCAATGGTGAATCTCATCGCCGGACGCGATGTTGTGCCCGAGTTGGTGCAGGACGGGTTCACGCCGCAACGGGTTTCCGACGAGCTGCGCCGCATCATTCCCGAGGGCGAGGCGCGCGACAAGATGATTGCCGATTTTCAGGATGTGAGACAGCGACTGCGAGCGGATAATTCCGGCAGCAGCGCCTCCGATCGCGCGGCGCGGGCTGTACTGGCAATCGTCAACTAGGGGCAGGTTCCGGCACAGAGACACAGAGTTCTTAAGGAAAGAAATTCTCTTTCCGTGTCTCTGTGGTGAAACTCGCGGTACGGAGTGGAAGGGCACGCGAACACACGTTTCACGTGGATTTTCTATAATTGCAACTAGGAGTTCTTTTCCCCAATGCGTAATGCGGCAAAGTCCCTGGGACGCGTTTTCGCCGTCAGCCTGTCAATCCTTGTTGCAACTTGTTTTGCGGCCGAAAAGCCGCGGATCCAAGTTGAGGATTACATCATCCATGTCGCCGTAACGCCGCAAACCCATCAACTGAAAGCGCAGGCCCGCGTCAAGTTCACCGCTCTGGAAGACATCAATATCGCGACCTTCGAGCTGCACAACGATTTGCGGCCAACCCGGGTCATCGACACCAATGGACAGTCGCTGCCGGTCGAGCGCGTCAGCTCGGACTCGACGGTTCGCATCTCGCTGCCGGCTACGCTCAACAAGGGCACGGCCGATACTTTAA
>CAWFUE010000021.1:0-6560 GCA_963818905.1 uncultured Acidobacteriaceae bacterium | reverse complement strand
GAATTCCAACGAATTTCTCGCGACCCTAAAGATTGATCTCTATCCCGAAGAGGTCTACACCTTCACGCCCAAGGGCAGAATCGTGATTCTGCCGCGCGATGCCACTCCGGTAGATTTCGCCTACACCGTGCACACCGAGGTCGGCAACACCTGCGTCGGAGCCAAGGTCAACGGCCGCATCGTCTCGTTGCGCTACAAGCTGCGCTCGGGCGACATTGTGGAGATCCTCACCCAGCCGGGACATCATCCCAGCCGCGACTGGCTGCAGTACACCAAGTCGTCGCGTGCGCGCCAAAAGATCAAGCACTGGCTCAACGTGCATCAGCGCGAGCGTGCTATCGAAATCGGCCGCAAGCTGATCGAGAAGGAAGCTCGCAAGTATCGCATCTCGATGAAGTCGCTGAACGATGCCGAACTGATGCGCGTCTCCAACGAGAATGGATTGGCCAAGCCTGACGACTTGCTGGCCGCAATCGGTTACGGCAAGTTCTCGGCGCGCAGCATTCTGGCCAGGCTGGTTCCCGCCGAGGAAGCGCAGTCGTTCTCCGGACATCCGCCGGTTCCTCCGACCGAGGACGGCAATAACGGCGGCTTCAGCAATGTCGTGCGTCGGGTGTTCGGCGGCGACAACTCGGCCATCAAGGTCAAAGGCCACGACGATCTGATGGTCTATCGCGCGAGATGTTGTAATCCGATTCGCGGTGAGGAGATCGTCGGCTACGTCACGCGCGGCAAGGGCGTCGCCGTCCATTCCAAGTCGTGTGCTAACGTCGAGAACCTTCTGATCGAGCCGGAACGTCGCATCGCGGTCGAGTGGGGCCGCGACGCCACTCCGCCAAATGGGCAGGATGGCTATCCCGTCAAGCTGGCCGTCGCCTGCGACAACCGTCCCGGCATGTTGAAGCAGATCGCCACCGTCATCAGCGACGCCAACACCAACATCCGCAACATTGAAGCGAAAACTACAGCCGAGTCGGCCACCGTCGAGATCGTCGCCGACATCGCCGACCTCAAGCACCTGGACCGCATTGTTCTCGGCGTGCGCAAAATCCCCGGCGTCCGCGACGTGCAGCGCCTACAGAAGCTGTAGCCTGAGCAGTCAGCAGTCAGCCAACAAAACCCTTTATTCTGGAGCACGAGTGCGTTTTTACGCCGAAGAGGAATGCGAGGAGTGGTTACGTGCGCGAAAGCGCTCGAAGCCGAAAGACATTGCTGATGCGAAAGTCGAGCGCGTTCGTTATCCCAAAGAACCGTACCGCCTTTACTACCTGGCTCTTTGGACCGCGAACTCGCTTACACACCGACAGCCGGCGTTGCTCTGGATAACCGAGTGGGGCATCTGGCCAAGCAGCGAGAATTGGCATTTGTACTACGAGTTGCGCCAAAGCTATGGGGATACGCGACTCCTCCACGAAGCTCCGGGACATTTATTTCTGGGCCACGAATCCGAGGATCTGGCCTCATTTCTTCAGATCTCGATGCTGAATGGCTGGGGCGGTTACATCCTGACGCAGGCTGACTACGTGAACGCGTTCTTTAGCCACGACGAGTACATAGATTTCTTCGCGGGAATCGATGGCAATCTAGAGGACGTGCAGAAAGAGTGGGGCACCAGCGGGTGAGTCCGTGCTAACCTGATCGCATGAACTGGCTCGCACTCAGTGTGCATTAATCCTCGCACCCAGAAGATAGCCAGCATTCCTCGCCGCCGGGAAATCTAAGAAGGGCACTTTGCGACCCATCTGTAAGCAACTGGAGGATCCCCCAGCCTTGATGGCCTATCTGTTGGGGCACGCTCGACTGTGCCGCACCTCCTCTGCGACCAATTGCCCATTGACTGCACGGCAAGCTCTTGCTATCGTGCAATGCGCTTCAGAATTTCCAACGCCCAGAAGTAGCTTCCGCGCCTAAACTCCCAACCCGATCCCTGGAGGTTCTACCATGCCAGCAGACATCGTCGTCGATCTTTCCCACCATAATGGCAACGTCGATCTGAAGGCAGCGGCGCAATCCGGAATTGCCGCTATGATCCACAAAGCAACCCAGGGCACCGGGTATCACGATCCGATGTATGCGGCCAACAAAGCCAAGGCGCAGCAAGCTGGGCTGCTGTGGGGCGCTTACCACTTCGGCGATGGAAGCGACGGCGTCGCCCAGGCGAATGCGTTCCTCCAGTTCGTGCAACCTGACGGCGCCACTCTGCTGGTTCTGGACTTCGAGACCAATACGCAAGGCCCCAGCATGACTTTGGATCAGGCCCGAGCCTTCGTGACGCAGGTGAACTCCGTGACCGGCCGCTGGCCTGGACTCTATTCTGGCGATTACGTGAAAGGTCTGCTGGGCAATGCCAGCGATCCGGTTCTGGCCAATTGCTGGTTCTGGCTCGCTCAATACGGCCCCACTGCCGTGGTTCCTCCCAACTGGAACATGTGGACTTTGTGGCAATACACCGATGGAAATGTCGGTCATCCGCCTCCGGTTCCAGGTATTGGCCAGTGCGATCGCGACAGGTTTAACGGCGCAGCTTCCGAGCTGCAGGCATTCTGGAAGGGTGCAGCAGCCGCGGCGGCGCCGGCGCCATAGTGATATGCTGCGCTGGAGCACAAGTCGCGACAAGGCAAGAAACGAAATCATCGAATTGCCGCGCTGCACAATATTTTCGCCAGATTCCCACAATCAGCGCATGGATAAAACTCGCCCCACAGGATTACGACCGCGTCATCAAAGGCGCATGAATACTGCGTGAAACGAAGGTGTGGCCAAGACGATTCTGCAGGTTGCACAAAATCCTGGCACGTGCCTGTGGATGAGCTGCACTCCATTGAAAACAAGCAAGATAAAGTCGCGATTATTTAATTGACTTTAGAAACGAGAGGAGTAAAAACAATCTCGTTCTTTAACAGTTTTCCGGGCTTTTCGCAGTCAGCAGCGAGCTTCCTCAACGCGCACGCGGGGAGGCAACCGGCAAGTCCGGGACGCGCTGCGAGCTACTGCCAGGCGCCTCCGGCGCAAGGCAGATCGCCCGTAACGATGATCGCAAACTGTGCGACGGCGGAAACAGGGAGACAGGTTAAAGGCAACACGGAATCCCGAGGCGTTGATCGGTTATTCCGGTTGGTTGTGAGTTCGGTAATCCATTTTGAGCAGCTGGTCCGATGCGTAAGTATCAGATTAAGCGAGCTCGACCAAATGGCGCCGCGACCCGCCAGCCGAAAAAAATTGATCACATACGCACTCGGGATTTCTTTTTTGTGAGCTGTCATTTATTGGCCCTCAACTAAACATCGCTCTCAGCTACTCTTCGGCAGTCTCAGCTGTCGACCCTGCTTCGACTCCTCTCAGGTGACCAGCAAGATGCGTTTCGCATAAAACCCAATAATCCGGTCCTGGGACGCGGTATGTTTGCAGGCAGCAGCCGGAAGTTACAAGGAGAATTGCTATGAGCGAACTTCAAACATTCCTGGCGCTGGTGGTGCTGATTTACGTGCTGTGCGTGATTGTGCAAGGCGTACAGGAAGTGGTGAAGTCGGTGCTCGACAGCAAGGCCAAGGTAATGGAGCAGGCGATTACCGAGTTTATGGGAGCGCATCTGCAGCTGGACCAGGTTAAGCAAGCGATGGCAGTTCGCGGGCTGAAGATTACCGCACTGGAGCGTTTCGACCAGGACGACTTTCGCAAGCTGCTGGATGGGATCCAATTCACGAACGAGCAGCTGCAGGCGATTCCCCGTGTGGTCGCCGCGGAGAATGCGACGCTGGGTCAGTTCAAGGACAGCATTGCCGCGGCCTACGAGGGAGCGCAGGCGAAGTTTCAGAGACTGTACACAACCTACAACAAGCGTTGCGTAATTATTCTCAGCTTTGCGGTGGTGCTGGCGCTGAATGCGAGTGTGATCAAAATCTACAATCTGCTGGCGATCAATCAGAGCATGTCGCAGGCCATTGCGGGCACGGCTGCAACCATCGGCAATGGCAACCAGGGCGGGACGACGCAGTCGCAGGATCCGAATACGGTTTATGAGAATAACCGCAAGGCTATCCAGGATCAGCTGCAGAAGTATCCGGTTATCCTGAGAACGGGCCAGTATCCTGAAGATTTCAAGAGCGAACCTGCTCTGGAGATCATCGGATTGTTGATCATGGGGGCGCTGGTATCGCTGGGAGCGCCGTTCTGGAACGATGTGCTCAAGGGCGCGGCGGGGCTGAACGACGCGTTGAATATCAAGAAGAGTTAGGTTGCGCACGTTGCAGGTGCGGCGGCACCGATGCCATCGGCTGAATTGGCTGAACAGACTGCCAACAAAGTCGAGAAGCAGATCCCCGTCGGCCTGGAAGGCCTCCACGTGATGACAAAAACAGAAAGACTTGCAACGGCGCAGCTGAAGCCGCGCCCCTTCAAAAGACTCCACAATCAAGTTTTCAGCGGTCTGAGAAGCCGACTCAGATAGCGTGATAAAGGCCTTGGACGCGGGCCTGAAGGCCCGCTCTAGCGAACCACAACAAGAACTAGCCCTCCGGACGATGGCCGACGGCTGAAAGCTGACGGCTGAGAGCTGATAGCCGACAGCTCCTACAACGGAATATTTCCGTGCTTCTTGGGCGGGTTCTTGTCGCGCTTATTCTCCAGCATCTCCAGCGCCTGAATCAGCTTTCTTCGCGTGTCGCGCGGACGAATCACCGCATCCAGATATCCCCGCTCGGCTGCGACATAGGGATTGGCAAAGCGGTCACGGAATTCTTCGATCTTCGCCGCACGATCTCGGTCGGGATTGTCGGATTTTTCCAGCTCGCGCCGGTAAACAATATTCACCGCGCCCTCCGGTCCCATGACAGCGATCTCGGCGGTCGGCCAGGCGTAGTTCACGTCGGTGCGAATGTGCTTTGACGCCATGACGCAGTACGCGCCGCCGTAGGCCTTGCGCGTGATCACGGTAATCTTCGGCACCGTCGCTTCTGAGAAGGCGAAGAGCAGCTTGGCGCCGTGGGTAATGATGCCGCCGTATTCCTGCTGCGTGCCAGGCAGGAATCCGGGAACGTCCTCAAACGTGATCAGCGGAATATTGAAGCAGTCGCAGAAGCGTACGAAGCGCGCGCCCTTGATGCTGGCGCTGATGTCGAGCACCCCCGCGAGAAATGCCGGCTGGTTAGCGACGATGCCTACGGACTTGCCGTTGAGCCGCGCAAACCCAATGACGATGTTCTTCGCGTAATGTTCCTGCACCTCGAAGAAGTAGCTGTCATCGACCACCGTGTTGATCAAGTCCTTGATGTCGTAGGGCAGGTTTGATTCGGTGGGAACAATCGTATCCAGCTTTTCGTCCGCGCGATCGATGGGATCGGTGCAGGGCTTGCGTGGCGGATCGTCAAGATTGTTGGACGGAATGAAGCTAAACAGCTCGCGAATCATGCTCAGGCATTCGGCGTCGTCATGCGCCATGAAGTGCGCCACGCCGGATTTCTCGTTGTGTGTCATCGCGCCGCCGAGCTCGTCCTTCGTCACTTCTTCATGGGTGACGGCCTTGATTACATCCGGCCCGGTGATGAACATGTACGAAGTCTTCTGCACCATCAGGATGAAATCGGTCATTGCCGGCGAGTAAACCGCACCACCCGCGCACGGGCCCATAATCGCCGAAATCTGCGGCACCACGCCTGACGCCAGCACATTGCGCAGAAAAATATCGGCATAGCCGGCGAGCGAGCGAACGCCTTCCTGAATGCGCGCTCCACCGGAATCGTTCAGCCCGATTACCGGCGCGCCGACCTTCATCGCCATATCCATGATCTTGACGATCTTGGCGGCGTTGGTCTCCGACAGCGAGCCGCCAAAAACGGTGAAGTCCTGCGCGAAGACGAAGACCAAGCGGCCTTCGATGCGTCCGTAGCCGGTGAGAAAACCGTCGCCGAAATACTGTTGCTCGTCCATGCCGAAGTCGGTGCAGCGGTGAACGACCAGCTTGTCGGTCTCTTCGAAAGTGCCTTCGTCGAGCAGAAACTCGATGCGCTCGCGCGCCGACATCTTGCCCTGCTTGTGCTCGCGCGCCCGTCGCTCTTCGCCTCCGCCGGCCTTAGCCAGAGAGTCGCGGCGCTTCAGTTCCGCCAATTTCTGTTCCAGATTCATGGGAGGGATTATAACCAGCGAACGCGGCGTCGCGGGCAGGCGATTGCGATGTGCCGCTCACGCCGATGTGTGACGAAGGTACTTGTTGTTCTGCTGATTGCGGCTTGTTGCCCTTAGTGTTCGCCAGCCGGGCTGGTGGCTGCTTGCTTGGCGAAATCGAAGGTGCAAGGACGGCCTACAATGCCCAGGCCTGTATTTCTGGTTCCTGTTCCCTCGGTTTCTTCGAATTGGGCCTTGATATCGTAGCTATAATCGCCGCCCTGGTGAGCGAATACTCCGCGGGCATACTCCCGGGAGGCGATGACGCCATTGGCCGACAGCTTCGCACTGCCATCGTCCTTAATCTTTCCTTCGATCAGCAAATAGCCGGGCTGTCCCGCTGTGCCGTGTTCTCCACGGAAATTGCTGTTCTGGATCACGCTGGCAAATTGCCAAGTGTA
>CAWFUE010000020.1:0-13335 GCA_963818905.1 uncultured Acidobacteriaceae bacterium | reverse complement strand
TCTGCAAGGTTTGCAGCATGCTGTCGCCCGCCAGCACGCCTTCATTGCCGCTGGAGTTCAGCGCGTACTGGCTGTTTATAGAGCCCACAACGGTGTTGTAGTCATTAACGAAGTTCTCGATGGCAGTTGTCGCTTGCGTGGTGTCGGGTTCGACGCTGATCAGCACCGGGGTGTTGGGATCAGCGGCTCCCAGGCTCAGCGTAACTCCCTGGAGCGCTCCCGTAACCGTATTGCTGCTGCTGTCGACCGGAACGCCATCGACGGTCAGTTGCGCATCGACCCCAGCCGCCGTGGTAAAGGTGGTGGCGGAACTGGTGACCGTGAGATTGCCGGCGGCTCCCGAAGTGTTGCTGGTCAGCACCAGGCGCGAGCCTCCCGAGTCGGTCACCACGCTGGCAGTCACACCGTAGTTGCCCTGATTGATGGAATTGACCGCGTCCTGCAGGGTGGTATCGCTGGAGGGAATATCGATGGTAGCGGTGCTGGTGGGATCATTGGCCGGGCCGAATCCCACTTCGATTTCGTCTCCTGCCAGTGAAGTGCTTGAGGGGATGTAACCGGAGTAGCTGCTGGAGGCAGTCGCCAGATTATTGACGGTGACGGTATGGGCGCCGGGGGTCGCGGTGGTGTCGGCCGCAGCCGAGACGATCGTGGAATCGCTGGAGCCGGTGGTTAATTGGCTCAAGGCGCCATCGAAATCCTGCAAGGCGTTGACGTCGCTGGCCAGCGTGGTCAACTCGCTGCTGATGGTAGTCAGGGCGCTGACCTGCGAGCTGATGGTGGACTGCTGCGCCTGCATTTGGGTTTCCGGCTGATCTTCCACCGTCATCAGTTCGTCGACCACGCTGCTGACGTCAATGCCAGTAGTCTTTCCGCTGAAGGCGTCATTGACCTGGCTGAGAATGTCGCCGAGGGCGCTGCTGTAGCCGGCGCTGAATGTCGCCATTGGGGATTGGCTCCTTTCATGGTTAGCAATTAGCAACCAGCGATTAGCAATTCGTACTGACTCGATCGAAAAGTCGTTGCTCTCAAGACGCTATGCAGCTAAAGACCTGAGAGCTTGTCGCCAGTCGCTGGTTGCTAAATCGGGAGAAGGGGGACCCGAAGGCCCCACCTTCTCCCCCGTGCAACTGGGCATCGTCAGGACGGCGGCCATCCGCCGCCCGACGGCTACGAATTACTGGAGCAGCTTGAGCACGTTCTGCTGTACCTGATTCGCCTGCGCCAGGGCGGAGATACCGGTCTGGCTCAGGATTTGATACTTGGTCAGGTTGGCTACGGTTTGCGTGATGTCGGCAGCCTGGATACCGTCTTCGGCAGACGACAGGTTCTGGGTTTGCGTGCTGATGACGTTGTTGGCGGCATTCAGACGGTTGACGCCGGCGCCGATCGAGCCGCGCAACGCGGCTACCTGCGAAATAGCATTGTTGATGTCGGTCAACGCCGTCTCCGAAGAGGCCGCCGTCTGCAGATTGTCGTTGGCAATGCTGATGCCGTTCATGTTGCTGCTGTCGAACTGACCCAGATTGACTCCAATGGTGGAACTGCCCGCCGTCGTCGAGTCGCTCAGGAATACATCCATGGTGCTGGAATTGGTGGTGTTGTTTACCGATGGATCCGTCGTGTTGGTGAAGGTTGGCGCGGCGCCGGCGATTTTGAAAGTGCCAGCCGCCACATTCGGAGTCAGTTCGTTGCCCGCATCGGTGCTGCGGTTCTGAGTGTCGGTGATAACCAATTCCCCGTGCTGTAAGGCTGCCGTCAGTCCGCTGGTCGCGGTGTTGGAATTGATGTCGGTGATTACCGCACCTACGGTCGTGTCATTGGCGCTGGTGACGTAGGCACTGCCGCCGTTGGGCGTGATGGACAAGGTTCCCGTCACCGCACTGTCCAGCGTGACTCCAGTCGCGGTTGCCGATTGGTTATAGTTGGTCGTCGCGGCCGTGCCCATGTAGAAGCCGCCAGTGATGGCATCGGCGGAGAGTTCGGTGGCCTGTGAGGTTCCCCGGCCCTGCGCGTCCGTGACCATCAACTGTCCGTCGCTATTGAGCGCAGCTACCAGCCCTTTACCGGAACCGTTAATGTCGTTGATCACGTCACCCACGGTGGTATCGTTCGAACTGGTGGTGTAGAGCGCCGTGCCGCCGCTCGAGATCGTGAGCGTACCGCCGACTGCAGTAGCCAAACCCGCAGGCGCGGTACCCGCGGTCACCACCTGGTTGTAATTCGTCTGCCCGCCGGTGAAGATCGCCGAGCCGTTGTAGGTTGTGCTTTGGCCGATGCTGTCGATTTCCGACTTGATGGACTGGAATTCAGCATCGAGCGCTTCGCGCTGCGAGCCATCGTTGACCGTGCCGTTGGCCGACTCGGTGGCCAGGGTCACCGCGCGGTTCAGCAGGTCGGTTACTTGTGACAGGGCGCCGTCGGCAACCTGCAGCTTTCCGACGCCTTCGTTGGCATTCAGCGCCGACTGGGTCAGCGCCGTGACGTTGGCTTGTAATCCATCCACAATTGCCAGGCCGGCCGCGTCATCCGCGCCGGTGTTGATGCGCGACCCCGACGCCAATTGCTCCAGGGTCTGGTTCAGATTGGTTTGCGTGATCGACAACTGGTTCTCAGCGGCAAGGGCCGGAATGTTATTCAGAATACTGATTGCCATGGAACAGCTCCTCTCATGGTTCCACCTTGCCCGAGTTCGACTCGGCTCGTTCCCGCAGGTGTACTGCCGGGGATTTTCTGACCGGCGGAACCTTTGCGCGTTCACTCACCCTATCGGCCCACCGGTAAATCAGCTTTAACCGCGCAGAGATATTCGTCTCCAATCGGTTTTCCGGCATACCGCGAGCCACTTCCGCTAAGAAAGAATTAATCAGCACTCAGCCGCGAGCTTCGAGCCACCGGTTGCCGGCAAGCGGGAATGCTTGTTTCTCGCGAGTTTGCCTTGCCTGCCGGGTAACGATTCGGTAGTCAGTACTTGGTTTGTACGTAGCTCAGCGCGTACAGCTCCCGGCTGGCGGCTCACTGCCGCTTGCTGACTGCTATCTCAAGCCCTCGGCAGCTTTTGCCGATCCTTCTCCTGATGTACCCCCGGCGGAGGAGTTTGCATGATCCAGCTCACCCGCTTGAATAATGCACCGCTGGCGGTCAACTGCGACCTCATCAAGTATGTTGAGGAAGCGCCGGACACCGTCATCACCTTATTAAACGGAGAAAAGCTGGTAGTACGCGAGACCACCGCGCAGGTGATCCAAAGGATCCGCGACTTCCGCCGCTCGGTTTTACTGGGCCGCAGCGACCCTGCTTCCCAGGCTCGCGAAAGTCACAACCGTGCGGATGCTGCGCCGGACTCCCCAGGACCCGAGCGTGGATAAGAGCAGCTTTGCTGGCCTCGTACTCGGCTTGGGTGGGATCGTCGCCGGGCTCTTGCTGGAAGGCGGGAAGCTCAGCCAGGTCCTGCAACCCACCGCCGCGATCATCGTATTCGGCGGCACCCTGGGGGCGGTGTTGCTGCAATATCCCATGCCGGTTATCGCCTCCGCTTTTCGCCGGCTGGCGCAGGTCTTCCTGGAACAAAGTCTGAACCCGCAGCGGACGGTGCAGCAGCTTGTTCTGTTCGCCAACAAAGCGCGGCGCAATGGCATGATCTCGCTCGATGCCGAACTGCCGGGTATCAGCGATAGTTTCCTCAAGAAGGCTCTCATGCTTGCGGTCGATGGCACCGATCCGCAGGAGCTGCGCAAAGTAATGCAATTGGAGATCGATAACCAGGCTGAATATGAGGAGAACATTCCCAAGGTATTCGAATCGGCAGGCGGGTTCGCGCCTACCATCGGCATCATCGGCGCGGTCCTGGGCCTGATTCAGGTGATGCAGCATCTGGACAACATCAACGAAGTTGGCAAAGGGATCGCCGTTGCCTTCGTGGCAACCATCTACGGAGTCGGCTCGGCGAACTTGTTCTTTCTGCCCAGCGCGGGCAAGCTGCGCCTGCGCATTCGCGAGGAACAGATTCTTCGCGAGATGACGCTGGAGGGCGTGATCTCGATTCTGGAGGGAATGAATCCCAGAATGCTGGAGACGAAGTTGATCGGCTTTTTGCGCGAGCCGCCAAGAGAGCCCAGCCCTGCTCCCTTGCGAAATCTGCTGCCATGAGAGAACGCCGCCGCAGACCGGATGCGCAGGTGAATCATGAACGATGGCTGATCTCCTACGCCGACTTTGTAACTTTATTATTCGCCTTCTTCGTGGTGCTGTACGCCTCGTCGCAAATCGACACGCAGCGGGCGACTCGTCTGTCGGATGCAATCAACTCGGCCTTTCAGCAGCTGGGCATTTTTGAAAAGGACAATCACAAGCCGGGCGACGTCGAGCCCAAAATCACTCTTCCGAGCGCGCTCAACGCGGGACAGGATCTATCGCACTGGGCGCCCGATGGACAGGACCGTCTCGGAACCGATCCGACGAAGCGGGAGTTCAACGCTATTCGCAGCGAACTCGAGCAAGCCCTCGCTGCCGAAATCAAACGCAATGAAGTCGCGCTTGCCATGGAGCCCGACGGACTGGTCGTGAGCCTGCGCGAGGTCGGCTTCTTCGACAGCGGCGCGGCGGATATCAAACCCGACGCCCAAGCCGCTTTCTCGCGCGTCGCCGTCATCCTGCATGAACACTCGTTCGCTGTAAGGATCGAAGGCCACACCGACAACGTGCCAATCCACACCGCGCAATTCGCTTCCAACTGGGAGCTATCGACCGCGCGCGCGACTGAGCTGGTCAAGACCCTGGTCGAGCAACATGGCATTCCAGCCGAGCGGCTGTCGGCAGCCGGCTACGCACAATTTCATCCCGCAGCCAGCAACGCCACCGCCAAAGGACGGCAACTCAATCGGCGAGTGGACGTGGTGATTCTAAAGTCTGCAAATTAGCCTTACCGGTCGCGCTAAGACAGCGTTGCAGCTGCCTCTGATAGGTCGGGGAGTCCGCATGCAGCGCTTCGCCTATGCGTGACAGCAGCCCATCGACCGTGAACGGCTTTTGGATGTGCACTTTCGAGGCCCGCATAATCTTCTGCGCAACATCAGCTTCCGCGTAACCCGACATGAAAACCGTGATCAGCTCCGGTTGCATGTTCTGCAGGCGAAGAGCCAGGTCTGCACCATTCATCTCCGGCATCACCACATCCGTCAGTAACAGATCGATTCGGCCTTCGTGCTCGCTTGCCAGTTGCAATGCTTCGCGCGGCCCGGCACACTCCAACACGCGAAAGCCGGCGTGCTGTAACACTTCGCGCGTAACCTCACGCACGATGGATTCGTCTTCCACCAGCAATATGACGGGAGCATTTGTCGCCTGCAAACTCGTTGATCCAACCGCCTCGATCAAGTCCCTGTTCATCTTGTTACCTGCTTGCCATGATTCCAGGACGTGTAACCGCAATTGCTACAAGCAAATGCGCGGCCATTCGTCGCCTTGCATGGCGGCGCAGGCAAGCCACAGCAGATCATAGAGATACGAAATAAAGGCGAAAGCGCGATGGGTTTGAGAACCGCCAAAGTTGGGGAGACTTCCATTTTGGGGCTCCGGTTCGGGAAATATCAGGACGCCGGAAAGGGATCCACGTCGTCCCTGCCGTTGCGGATTAAAGATGTTTAAGGATTGCTATGGCAAGAGCCGTGAGACTTACATCGGCCGGACAGTACAGTCGTCCATCGGCTGTTCTCCAAACAGAGCCCTGATCTGAGAGAGCAGGAAGTCCGGACCCTCATCTTTGGCGACATAGTGATCGATGGGGTTGCCATTTCCCTTCGCCAGTCCGTAGTAATACGGCGAGAGTATAACGGCAATCATTCCCGGACATGCGCGTTTCAGCTGCGACGCCACTTGCTCATAGTCGATTCCAGGCTGACTGTTATCCATCAGCAACATGTCGGGACATTGGCTTCGGGCCACACTGGTAGCATCCTCGACCGAGCTTGCCGGAAGTACTTTATAGCCGAAGTGTTCCAGCAGCATGTGCCGGACATGAAGCATATTCGTGTCATAACACAAACAAAGGATTGCCTTGCGGTGGGGTTCCATGAACACTCCCGGATTGATCGCGGCAACCATGACATCTCCTCTAACGCGAATTCGAGACTGTGCATGCCTATAGGACACGCCTAATCACCTCATGCATCGAACGCGAGCCGCACGAACACGGAGAAGTGCAACAGCTATGCCAAAGCGTCGGGTAAGAAAATAATCGAGTTACGGTGCCACAGACCGCTAAGAACGGGAAACTTTTACGTGATAGGGAAAAGGCTGCTATGCAGAACTGGTGGGGGGTGGGACTGTCACCATAGTTGTGCAGCCAACTACGCGCTGCCAGCGGCGCGCAGGCGCTCTGCGGCCCGTTCTATCGCGATACGGAGCGTAGCTTCATGGAAGGAACACTGGTTCACGGCAACGTAGGCAAAGATGTTTGCCATGCTTTCTGTAAAGCATGCATGTGTCCTGGAAAGTAACTCTTTCGGCGAGCACAGAATCTGCAGGTTGCGGCCTTCAAAGCGGGACGCCAGGACGGAGCCGGCAGAAGCTAACAGCCATGGAATTACCAAGCGGCTACCCGCTTCCATCTTTCGCACAGCCGACGACGTCACCGCATTCCAATCGGCTTCGACAATCAATTGCGCCGGCACTGCATTCCAGCTGTTGTCGTCGATCTCATGTGCCCCCGCAGTCACCACCAGTACATCGGCGCCGATATGCAGCAACTCGGCGCGGGTGATGTGTTCGGCCTCGGCATAGCTAAACAGAAGAGGCTCGCATTCAAATTGGGCCAGGATGTCATTCAGGATGAAACCGTCAGAACGGTACAGCCCCCCTGAAGAGTCACTCAAGCCAACAATCGTCAATCCCTCGTCGGCCAGCCGCTGACTGACTGCTTGTCCCGTCGGACCGAATCCTTGAATCGCAACCGTGGCGCCCTCGGGGGATTTTCCGGCGTGCCGCAGCGCCGCCGAAATCATCGCTGCGATGCCTTCTGCGGCGAACTGATCGTGGTTGAGTCCTCCCAGACAACCGGGTTTTCCAGTGACATTGACATCGCGACTGCTTCGCATCCCGGCGAACAATTTTGCAATTAATTCGCGCTGACAACCGCGTCCGGGAAATAACAACGAATCAGGCGTGAGGAATTTGTCCAGGTGTCGTCCGGCGAGACCGAGCAGTCGCACCAGTTCCCTTTCGCTCAGTTCATTGGGATCGCAAACCAAGCCATAAGACGCGCCGCCGAATGGCAGTCCCAGCAGCGCCGCCTGCCAGCTCCGTTCCATGGCAATCCCGGCGCAATACCTCATTTGCAGATCAGGAGCGATTGACAGGCTGCCGATCATCGGTCCGCACACTGAACTGTGTTGAACCTGAATCAGAGGAATGCAAAACGCATCACCGTCATCGTGAATGAGTTGCAGATAGGCAGTTGATTCTTGCTCAGGATGACGAAAGCGCTCGACGATCCAGGACTCCAGATCGAGTGCAGTGGCCGCTTCTTCGAATGCGAGCAGCGAATCCAAATGTCCTGCTGCGGCCAGATCTGGAATTCGCTGGTTTGTGAAAGATGCGCGAAGAGTAGCCATAAAACCTCCGCGATCGGAACCGGCGGCGCGCCGCGCTCCACACGTGACCATCCGCCGCTCTCATATCGATGATCGCGGCGGATGGAGGCTGATGCCCGTCGGAAGTCAGGCATTCGCCGGCAGTCCGGCATTCGACATCCAGCGCTGCACCGGTTTACTAACCGCCTTCGGCAGTACGTCGAGATAGATCACCGCGTATCGAAACGCCATCACTCCGGCGGCGATCACCAGGACACTCGATGCCAGCTCGCTCCACTTGGGCACATAGTGTGCACCCACCGCGGTTTGCAGCGAGTTGATGGAAACGTTCAGGCGATCGACCATGAATCCGGCGACCACAACCGCGCAGCTCCAGTAGAGCTTTTCCAGATTCGTTCGCACGCTTTCGAAGCTCAGCAAGGTGATCGGAATCGCCAGGAACAAGACGGTTTCAAGCCAGAAGTATCCCGCCTCGCGGGTGAACTGGAAGGCATAGCCGAAAGCCTGATTGGCAAGCAGATCCAGCGCCTTGAAGAAGGCATACACAATCAGTAGCATCTGGACCATCCGCCCGCAGTCACTCAGAATACTGGGATCCACGCGGACGTTCAGCGATCTCATGCTGAGATAAATTGCCATGATGGTGAGCGCCATGCCCGCTGGAATCGCTGACAGGTAAAACATGGCGTGCATATACTGTGAGTACCACAGAGGATGAATCTTGCCGCGCGCGATCAGGAACAGCCCGCCAAGATACGATTGATGCATCGAGGAGAGCAGCACACCGGCCAGAACAACGCCCACCAGGATCTTATGGTGATAGCGCAGCACGGTCTCGCGGAATCCCTTCCACGGCAGCTTTTCGATTACCGCAGGAGCAAACTCAAAGGTCAGCACCGTGGTGTAGGTCATGATGCAGATGCACACATCGAAAAGCACGGAGCGATGATTCCACATCACGATGGGATGCCAGAAGCGCCAAGGCAGGCCGATCTCGTATAGATAGCCTACGCAGACCGTCAGGTATCCCAGGAACGAGATCAGAATGGCTGCTCGCAGGATCGGCCGGTAACGCTCCATGCCCAGCAGATAAACCGCGGCACTGATGCCGAAACCCGCGGCCGACAGTCCCACCCCGCAAAGCGTGCCCAGCGCGACCCACAGGCCCCACGGCATCTGATCACTGAGATTAGTGCTGGCCCGGAATCCCTCGAAGAACCGGATATAAGTCGCATAAAGACCGGTCACAAATATGATGGCTACTATGACGCGCCATAAAGTAATTTCTGACTTGATTCGCGCGATCATGGCTAGCTCCTTTCTCCTTTGATCTTGTTGATGGCAGCGTTTTCTTCTGCTTCCGCCAGCGCCACTTCACGGCGCCGCTGCGTCACCCAGTACAGCGCAGAAAGAATCGTGCCGCCCATGATGACGACCTTCGGCGAATCGCCCAATGCGCTGCTGGTAAGACTTGGCATCGGCTGATTGCCCGTCGGAGCCGGCTTGAATCCCAGCTTTTCGAAGGGCACATCGGAGACGAACAGCACGCTGCCGCCGCCGAGTTCCTCCACGCCGTAAATATGCGGGACATAGGATGAGTCGCTACGGATGCGGCTCCACGCTTCATTGATGAGATCGTCGCGATTGCCGAAGATCGTAGCTTGAACCGGGCAGGCCTCGGCGCAAGCCGTCGGTTTGCCGGAGCGGATTCGGTCGACGCACAAATCGCATTTCTTCACGAAAGGCGCCAGCTTGGTCCACTGATAGCGCGGCACCTGATAGGGGCAAGCCAGCATGCAGTAGCGGCAGCCAATGCATTTGTCGGCGTTGTAGACCACGGGGCCGAGCGGCGTTTTGCCGATCGCGCCCACCGGGCAGGCCGACGCGCATGCCGGATCTTCGCAGTGCATGCAGAGCTTGCGAACAAATTTGTCGCCGCGCGCCTCCACCACGGTGAAGGCGGTGTCAGAGAGAACTGGTTCCGGGTCGGTGCCGAATCCGTGGAGCTGTTTGCATGCCGTTTCGCAGCTCAGGCACCCGATGCAGCGTTTGATGTCGATGAGTAGTGCTTTTTCGCGAGCCATTGTGATCTCCTAAGTCCCCCAGGGGCCCCCGGCGCGCCCGTTGCTGGCGCGATGGGCCTGTCTATGTCAGGAAAAATTCTCTGGCCAGCTGCTGCTGCGTGCTGGCGTCCACCTGGAAGAGCAGACCTTTAACCGGCAGGCCCCCGTCTTGCGCCAAGGCGGGATTCAGTTGCTGCACCATCGCGCCGATACGAGCCATGCTGTTCTGCATCCATGGCATGACGATTGTGCCGCGCAGAAGATTCTTCATGTTGGTCTGCATCTCGGGAGCTTTGATCACTCCCAACCAGCCGTTCTGGTAGGGCTCTTCGATCGCGAGATTCGGATTCTTAAGCACTTCATGGTTGACGGAGATCAATACTCCCTCGATCGGCGAAAGCATCTCTACGCTGCGACCTTCACGCGTGATGGTGCACAGCGGCTGGCCTTGTCGCACCCAGCGGTTCAGATCGGCAACTTCGATGGAGTCAACCTTGCCCAGCAGATTGGCGGCGAAGGCATCAAGACCAACACGCGCATTCTGTCGTCCCTCGTCAACTGCCCAGGTGTGGCCGGGATGGAAGCAGTATTCCTGGGGAACTTCAAAGCTGCCTTTCTTCAACATCACGGGCGCAGTGACAGCCTTTGCCGGAGCAACTTGCAAAGTGTTCGCGTCGGTTTGCTCACGACGGAAATACATCACGGTGAGAATCAGCAAAAACGTCAACAGGACAAACAGGATCGACATAACGCCTCCTTACCTTTACCTGCTCCGCTCGAGGTCGGGAAGGAAGATCGCGGCGCGGAGTGGAGCGCGACGCCGGGCATATTGGTCCCCTTTTGGCCCTCTGCCCTCCGCACTAGAATTGCTGTGCTAACCAACATGACATCGCGCTCCGCAGTTAAGTAGTGCACGTGGAGGGCAATGTGCTTCCCAAATAAGGCGTCGAGTTTTGAATGAGATAGCTTTGCAGTGCCAATTGCGGAGGGATCAACTACTGCGTTTTGCAGGAGTAGCGTCGCACTTTGCAGTAGTGGGGAATGCGACGCGTAAACCGCCCGGAACCTAACCGCCCGGAACCTGAGGGGGTGTTACGTTGCAGGAATCGCGGGGTAAGCTGATAGCGTCGGGGTCATGTCGCACCTCAGTCAGCCACTCTCAAAGCGCCATGGCTATATGACCTCATGGAAGCCGTCAATGCCTACTTCCAAGAAACGGCTCCTGCGGCTGCTCAGGAGCTCCTGACCCAGAAGCGCCCCAAATGACAATTCTGGCCGATATCGGAAGCACGACGAAACCAATTTGCCAGCGCCGCCAGCTCATTGACAGAAGCCGACGCAACACCTAACCTGAAAACACTATGGAACTGCGCCTTAACCCCGACGTAGAGGCCAAGCTCACGCGTCTAGCCGAAGAGCAGGGGAGTAAAGCCGAAGTGCTGGCGCAACAGGTTATAGAACGTTTCGTAGACTACGACGAATGGTTCATCCGCGAAGTAGAGAAGGGCCTGGAGCAAATCGATCGCGGTGAGCTACTAACCCATGAAGAGGTCGGCGCGCGCCTGGAAAAGTTAATTTCTGAAAAGCAGTCTCCCGCCTAAATGCAGCTTCGTTGGACAGAGGAAGCTGCCAGAGACCTTGAACATATTGCAAATTACTTATTTGAACGTGCGCCGGGCCGCGCGGCCGACTTGGTGCGCAAAACCTACGACGCCCCCTCTGTCCTGCTGACATTCCCTCATCAAGGGCGTCCTGGAAGGAAAAGGGGAACGCGGGAGTTCGTGCTTTCGCCCCTGCCCTATATTGTGGTTTACCAAATTTCCGGCGACATCATCCACATTATTCGTGTCCTGCATGGCGCTCAGAAGTGGCCTTAGAGGTGTTTCATACCAATTCGTGGTTCTTCTTCAGCCTTCGCAGCAGCGACGTGGGATGGATGCCCAGTATGCGCGCGGCATGCGTCTTATTCTGCCCCGTCGCGTTCAGCACTTCGTGGATGTAGCGGTCTTCCAATTCTTTTAGCGACACAAACTGATCGCCCGTGGGCGAGACATCGAACGACGAAAGCTTCTCCTCCGCCGAATCGGCTGCCGCATGGCAGTCGCGCACTTCCTCGGGCAACGCATCTTCGTCGATTTCGGTTTCGGCAGAGAGAATCATCGTCCGCTCGATCACATTGCGTAGCTCGCGGATGTTTCCCGGCCAAGGATACTTCTGCAGCAGTTCAGCCGCCGCCGGAGTAAATCCGACGAAGTTCTTCTTCAGCTCCTTGTTGAAAAATTGCACGATGTCGAGCGCCAGGGGCAAAATGTCTTCGCGCCGTTCGCGCAGCGGTGGGATGAACAGCGGCACGACATTCAGGCGATAAAATAAGTCTTCGCGAAACTCGCCCTGAGTCACCGCTTCCTTCAAGACTTTGTTCGTCGCAACGATAATCCGCACGTCGACCTGAATCGGCTTTGTGCCGCCCAAGCGAAGGAAGTTGCGCTCCTCCAGCACGCGCAGCAGTTTGGCTTGCAGGCTGGCTGAGGTGTTGCCGATCTCGTCGAGAAAGAGCGTACCGGTGGAAGCCTTCTCGATCAGCCCTTCCTTGCGGCGGCGGGCGTCGGTGAAGGCGCCCGGCTCGAAGCCGAACAGCTCGCTCTCCAGCAGGGTGTCAGGCAGGGCCGCGCAGTTGAGCCCGATCATCGGCGCCTGCGCCCGCGGGCTGTTATAGTGAATCGCCTTCGCCAGAACCTCCTTGCCCGTGCCGCTCTCGCCCTGAATCAGGATGGTCGTGTGATCGCTCTCGGCGGCGCGCCGCGCCATCTCCAGCACCTCGCGCATGGCCGAACTCTGCGTCACCAGACGGCCAAAGTCGTATCGTCCCTTCGCGCTCTCGACGGTGTCGTGCACGCGCACTCGCAGCGCCAGCATCTCCTCGGCGCGCTGAATGGTGTTGACCATGTCGGCGATATGAAACGGCTTGATCAGGTAATCGTAGGCGCCCAGCTTCATGGCTTCCACGGCGCGATCCACCATGTGATACGCGCTCATCATCACCACGATCATCGCCGGCGAGAGCTTCTTGGCCTGGCGCAAAACTTCAATTCCGTTGATGCCCGGCAATACAACGTCCAGCAACGCCAGATCCGGCTTCTCTTCCGCAACGATCTTTAGGGCATCTTCGCCGCTGGTGGCCGACAGCACCTCGTAACCCTCGCCTTGCAGAGCGCGGCCGATGGTTCGCAGCGTCAGGGCTTCGTCATCGACGATAAGAATGGAGTGCGCCATGGTTAGACGATCACCTCCTCGCTGTGCTGCACCACCGCTTTGCCCGCCTGCCGTATCGGCAAGGTGACCCGAACCGTTGTGCCGTAACCAGGAATGCTTTCGACCTGGATATCGCCTCCGTGACTACGCACGTAAGTTTGTGTGATGCTCAATCCCAAGCCGGTTCCCTTGCCGCGCTTCGTGGTAAAGAACGGCTCGAAGACATGCGGGAGAATGTCGGCGGGAATGCCGCAGCCCGTATCGCGCACGCGCAGCTCGATCAGCTCGGCAAACTTGACCTTGTCGGCGAGAATCGTGATTCGACCGCCCGGCGCGGTGGCCTCGAGCGGAGTTCAGCAGTAGATTCATCAGAACTTGCGACAGCTGATTCGAGATCGGCGGTGATGCTGGGCAAGTCCGGCGGAACGGCA
>CAWFUE010000019.1:0-8799 GCA_963818905.1 uncultured Acidobacteriaceae bacterium | reverse complement strand
TACCTCGACCGAAGTCGAGCTGATGGCTTGGCTGGCTGAAGCCACTTCGCCGGCGATCGAGCGGATGTCCGATACCACCCGCGTGATGCCGCTCACCATGGCGCTGAGCGCCTGCATCAGTTTGTCCTGCGGCGACCGTTCCCGCAGGGCTACGGTCAAGTTGCCATTCGCGATTTCCTCTGCCGCCGTAGTAATTTCGTTCATGGCTACGATGAGCATATTCAGGTTGTCCTTAATGGTGTTGAAGTCGCCATGGTAGGTGTCCGTGATCTGCGGCGGAATGTCGCCCTTGCTGATACGATCGATGTACCCGGCGCTGAACTTGAGTGGAGTGATTACGGCGTCCAGGACAGAGTTCACGCCGCGCACAATCTCCGCGTAGGCCCCGCGGAACTGGTCGTGCTTCCCGCGCTCGGACAACTGCCCGGCGTTGGAAGCGTCGGTTAGGCGAGCCAGTTCCTTCTGCAGGCTCTGCACCACGATTGCGATGTTGTTGACCGCCTGCTTCATCTTTTCGTGGTCGCCCTTGTAGGTTTGAGCAATCAGTTCGTCGATTTTGCCGTTGGAAATTTGCGCGAGAATGCGGTTGCCTTCGCCGATGGGCAACAGGATCGCATCCAGCATGGCGTTTACGCCACGCACAATCTCCGCGTACGCTCCCTGGAACTGCTCGGGCTTCCCGCGGTCGGAAAGCTGCCCATCCTTCGAGGCGTCAGTCAGACGAGCCATTTCTTTCTGCAGGCTCTGTATCACAACGGCGATGCTGTTGACCGCCTGCTTCATCTTCTCGTGGTCGCCCTTGTAGGTTTGAGCAATCAGTTCGTCGATCTTGCCGTTGGAAATTTGCGCGAGAATGCGGTTGCCTTCGCCGATCGGGAGCAGAATCGCGTCCAGCATGGTGTTCACGCCGCGCACAATTTCCGAGTATGCGCCCTGGAACTGCTCGGGTTTTCCGCGGTCGGAAAGCTGCCCATCCTTCGAGGCGTCGGTCAGACGAGCCATTTCTTTCTGCAGGCTCTGTATCACAACGGCGATGCTGTTGACCGCCTGCTTCATCTTCTCGTGGTCGCCCTTGTAGGTTTGAGCAATCAGTTCGTCGATCTTGCCGTTGGAAATTTGCGCGAGAATGCGGTTGCCCTCGCCGATCGGCAGCAGAATCGCGTCCAGCATGGTGTTCACGCCGCGCACAATTTCCGAATACGCACCCTGGAATTGTTCCGGCTTGCCGCGGTCGGAGAGTTGTCCATCTTTCGAGGCGTCGGTCAGGCGCGCCATTTCCTTCTGCAGCGCCTGCACCACCACCGCCACGTTGTTGACCGCCTGCTTCATCTTCTCGTGGTCGCCCTTATAGGTTCGCGCAATCAATTCGTCGATCTTGCCGTTGGAAATTTGCGCCAGAATGCGGTTGCCTTCGCCGATCGGCAGCAGGATCGCATCCAGCATTTCATTGATGCCCTGCACGATTTCCTTGTAGATGCCGTCAAACTGCTCCACTTTGCCGCGTTCCGTGAGGCGGCCTTCCCGCGAGGCATCGACCAGACGCATGATTTCCTGAGAAACCAGTTGCACCTTGGAGTCCCCTGATTTTGGCGAACCGCCATTTCCCTCGGCAGTACGCGGCTTTCGGCTTTGCTGTGCAGCTTTCGATGCCATAACTTCCAGCTCCTTTATTTTGAATTCGTTCACCCTCTGGTTTGCGGCCCTTAGTGGAGACGCACATGTTGAAATCGTCACTGAACGGTGGTTGCCTTTTCGCCCGAGCCAGCAAGGCCTTTCCCGCTCAAAAGCAACGCTTCGCGTAGCTCAGCATCCCGCGATGGCGGGCGCGGCGCCGCGCGGATGTTGCCGCGTCCTCCGGTCGAGCGCGCGCCGGGAGACATGGTACGAATCGCTTCCCGCACCAACCGGTGCGGATCGAGGATCAAGGCCACAGTTCCATTGCCCAGAATGGTGGCGCCCGATACCAGATCGACATGCCGGTAAAACCGCCCCAGATTTTTGATCACTGTCTGGTGATCTCCCAGCACCTGGTCGACGACGAAGCCATAGCGTCCCGATTCGGTTTCCGCAACCATAATTTGCTCGCGCTCTGGTCTTTTCTCTTTCATGTTGAAATATTCCCGCAGCCGGATATAAGGAATGATTTCCCCGCGCACGTTGGCCACGTGCTTGCCGTTGGCCCGCTCGATGTCCTGGCCCGTCAACTCGATGCATTCCAGCGTGGTCGCAAGCGGCAGCACAAAATAGGCGCCATCGACCCGCACCAGCAGCCCGTCAATGATGGCCAGGGTAAGCGGCAGGCGCAGAGTTATGGTGGTCCCAGCGCCGGGTTTGCTGGCGATATCGATGGTTCCGCGCAGGCCTTCTACACTTCGGCGGACCACATCCATGCCCACCCCCCGGCCTGACACGTCCGTTATTTTCTGTGCGGTAGAAAAACCGGGCGCCAGAATGAAGTTAAAGATTTCGCTTTCGCTCAGTTGCGCGTCAGCCGGGGCCAGACCCTTCTCGATGGCGCGGTCCCGCACCGCCGCGGCATTGATGCCCCCGCCATCGTCGGCCACTGTAATAAGCACGCTCGCGCCCGAATGCCGCGCAGCCAGGTGAATGGTTGCGCTTGGGCGTTTGCCGGCTGCGAGGCGCGTTTCCGGCGGCTCAATGCCGTGATCCATGCCGTTGCGGATGAGATGCATCAGCGGATCGTTCAACTGGTCGATCACGCTTTTGTCCAGTTCCGTGTCCGCGCCCTCGATGGTGAGTTCCACCTCTTTGTGCAGATCCCGCGCCAGGTCGTGCACCAGCCGGCGGAAGCGCTCGAAGGTCGCTCGAATGGGCAGCATGCGAATGCTAATCGAGTTCTCACGCAGAGCTGTGGTCAGGCGTTCGATTTCTTCCGACACCGTCACCACTTCGGGATCTTCGCAGCGGGTGGCAAGCTCAACCAGCCGGGCCTGCACCGTAACCAACTCGCCTACCAGGTTGACGAACTGGTCGAGCTTGGCGGCGGGCACGCGAATGCTGGAGGCGCTGTCAGGCGTGTCAGAAGCGCGACGGCCCCACGGGGGAGATTTCTTATCAGCAGCCTTCGGCGCCTCAGGCGCAGGAGTAGCGGCTACGGCATTTGCGACGACAGGCCTCGGACTCGGCGCGGCAGTGGGTTCAATCGTCAGCTCACAGCTGTCTTCCACAAAAATGAAAACATCGCGAATGGCCTCGCGACTGGAAGACGTCGTCAGCACCATGTCCCATGTGACATAGCACCGCTCGGCGTCCAATTCGCCAAGCGGAGGAATCGCGGCCATACTGGCCTTTACGTAAAGGCTTCCTAATAGTCTTAGTTCGCGCAACAGCAGCAGAGGACTAGCTCCGTGGCGCATGAGGTCGGGTCCGGGGCCAAAGCGTACGTGCCAGTCGCGGGCCGCGTCCTTAGGACGTTCGGACAGAGAGGCCTGTGGCGGAGTGGTCTGCGCGGCCTGAGTCTCAGCCTTTCCGGTCAACTGCCGCAACTTTGCCAATATCCCGGCAGAGATAACCCCGCTCGCAGAGCCTCCGCCGGCAGCCTCGTCCAGCATGGCTTTGATCTGGTCAAGCGCTTCTAAGGAAAGGTTAATCAGTTCCGAGCTGACACTCAGCCGGTCGTTACGGACTTCATCGAAGGCATTCTCCAGGTTGTGGCTGAACGCCGCCAGCTCATCGAATCCGAACATCGCTCCCGATCCCTTGATGGTGTGCAGAGCGCGGAAGGCTCGTCCGACAAGTTCCTTATCGCCGCGATTCTCATTCAGCGCCAGCAGAGCAGACTCCAGTTCCACAAGGATCTCGCGAGCTTCTTCGAGGAAGGTGAGCTTGTACTTGTCGATGACGTTGTCTCTCGTCAAACCCAGCCCCCGATAAGAAACCTGCCTACCGCGCTACTTTGCATCTCCAGCGAAAGAAAAGTTTTCAAACCCGGCTTCGCCCAGCGCCCGCAAGACATCCGGCGGAACCGGCGCGACGAGCTCGCAGGCCTTGCCTGACTTGCGGGCTTCGCGCTCCGCAGCCCATAGCAGCTGCAACGCGGTGATATCCAATTCGGTCGCATGCTCCAGATTCAGGCGCACCTCGGTTCCCGACGCCAGAGCCTGCAGCAGAGCGGCCTTCAGTTCCGTCGCCAACCCAATGCTGATCTCGCCCTCAAGGCGTATAAGACACAGAGCTCCGCCTTGATCGAGCGTTACCGGCATACCTGTTGTCTCTATCGGCCCCACTTGGAAGAAACTTTATTCTTGGTTATCAACTGCGGACGAATAGCCCCAGGATAGCTCCGGTTATTTCGGGGATCATCAGACCGGTCGTCGGAGTTTTCAGTTGAGCTAGCCCACTATGGAGAAGAGCGATCCCTGTGAAGAGCCATTGAATCAGAAGGCCGACTCCCGGCCAGCTATTCGCGAATGTCGAGAACAGTCGCTGCAAGCAAAATCCCTTCGAGGCTACGGCACTTGCGATGGCGTGGGAAGCACTGAGAGGGGAAACAGGAATCATACCTTTGGGTGATCTAGCCAAGTATCCAACCACGGAGTGCATTAGATCTCATAACTTCCCCGTGCCGCGGCTTGATGTTCGCCGATGCAAAGGTATCGATCGATGCCTTCGTCCAATGGGCGCGCCTTATTTTCTGTGAACAAATCAAAAACATTCTCTTTCCCGAGCGCGCCAGAGGCTTGTAACTCGGCCCTCACGGCCTGATTGATGCCTCGCCGGGAAGCGTTGCCGGGAGAGACGATCAAGGTTTCTTCTGGGTTCGAGCCATAGTCCCTAGCGATGGCGGCGATACGCTCTTGGGGATTGGAAGGCTCGAAGGATTGATGGCGGCGCAACGTGGAGGTGGGGAAGAAATAAGCTCAAGCTCAGGTTCACAGACTACTTCCGCTTCGCGTACACGGGCCCAGCATTGCGGTTGGGCGGATCGGAAATTGCCCGGATATAGGCTATCAGCGCCTGAATCTCAGATTTGCTCAGAGTATCGCCCCAGCCCGGCATCAGCGCAGACTTGTTGAGCGCGGGCCCTCCATGGCTGATGATGGCGGTGAGATCGGCGTCGCTCATTTTGTTGAGCGTTTCGCCGTCGGTGAAAGTGTGGGGCTTGATTTCGAGGTTATCAAAGTTCGATAAACGCTCGGCGGTCGACTCGGGATTATGGCAGCGATCACAGTATTGATCGTTGAGTTGGCGGCCCAAGGTTTGTTGATAGCCGAGAGCGATCTCTTCGAGAGTCAGATCAATCCTCTTTCCCGTTTTGTCGGTGCTACGCGCGGTGAGTTGATAACGTCCTGCCGAGTCACCAAGAGAAACGTTGGTTGTGACCTGCCCACTAGAGTCGGTGACACCGTAGGATGGATCGAAAGTCACTCCCGAAGCGGCGCTGAATTCGACCAGCGCACCCATGACAGCGGCCCCTTGCGCATCATTTACCTGCACGACGACCGGTTGCGGCAGCAGAGTACCGGTCTGCGCGATCTGCTTTCCACCGCTGGATTCGACGATGGCGGCGCCGAATGCTGTCGGTTTAGGAAGCGATGCGGAAGCGCTGTTGCGTGAGCACGAAACGCCCATCGATGTTGCGAGCGCGACAGCAAACAACGAAGAGATAGTCGAGAGACGAATCATGGTTCTGCCTTTGCGACCTCTGATTTGCCTCCACCTTTCTGCGAAATGAGGAACGCCGTCAGAGCGCGAGCGTCTTCGTCGCTCATGGCGCGGTTGGGTTCCGAAGTGCCCGGACGCAACGCCTGCGGGTTTTTCATCCACAGGAAGATCCACGCGGCGGTGAGCCGAGAACCGACCTTAGTCAGCGTCGGACCGATGTAGCCCTTGTCCACCCTGGTATCTACGATGTGGCAACCCTGGCAGGCGTACTTGCCATAAAAGAGTTGCCTGCCTAACTCCACCTCGCCTTGCGGATAGCTGCTCAGCGGCATGGAATCGCGGTCAATGGCCGGACTCTGGTACACGGTCATGATATAGTCCGTGAGTTCGTTGGCCTCGCCGTCGGTGAGATTGAATTTGGGCATGCGGCGAATCAGCGCTGGGCGCAGGGTGTTCGGATTCTTGAGAAAATCCACAAGCCACTGGCGCTGGACGGAGCTGCCTTCCCAGGTGAGATCGGGAGCCATGTCGCCGCCGTGGCCATTGATGCGATGGCAACTGAAGCAGGCCAGATCGGCCATCAGCTTCCCCGCTTTACCCGCTGGTTGGTAATCCGATTCCGGCTTCGCAGGCACCGTCAATGATGGAGGCAGCGTGAAGGAACGGTCGTTGAACGCGAGCAGGGCCGTGGTCAGTGAATCGATTTGCGCTGGCGTAAACGTGTACTGCGGCATCTTCAAATTTTGTGCAAAGGAGCGCGGCTGCTTGATTTTCGTTGCGATGTAATCGGGGAGCGTGTGGTGCATCCCGGGCAGGAAAATCAACTGCGTGACCGGCTTACTGCCAATGCGGCTGAGGTCCGGGGCAAAATTCTCCGGCTTCTTGATGCCTGTAATTTCGTGACATGACGCGCAGCCGTAATCAGAAATCAGGTGCTTACCGCGTGCGATCTGCTCCGGAGTCGGAGCTTCAAGATGAACATTTGCCAGCAGATCGGAATCAGTTTTCGCCAGCAGGAATCCCGAGAGCGTTGCGACTTGGGCATCATTGAAACGGTAGTGCGGCATCGCGGTCTGGGTATCGTAGACCCGAGGATTGCGCAGCCACGCTTGCAACCATTCGGGTTTTACTTTGTTCCCGACGCGGGTCAACTCCGGGCCGACGTTACCGCCAACCAGATTGCCGGCAGCATTTTGCACCGCGTGGCAGGAAGCGCAGAAAGATTCTCCGTATAAGCTGGCGCCAGCCGTGGGATCGGGAGATGCCTTCGCAGAAAGCCTGATCGTGTCGCCCTGCACCGAAGTGCTGTTGGCAATCAAGAACGCCGACATATCGCGGGCATCGTCATCACTCAACTTGAAATTCGGCATTGTCGCCGTGGTTGCGTAGGCCTGCGGATCTTTCAGCCAGGCATAAATCCACTCGCGCGTAGTCTTATCGGCGACGTGTGAGAGCGAGGGCGGATCGTCGGTCGCCTTCGTTATTTTCCCGTCGGGCAGCTTCACCATATGGCAATGCACGCATCCGTAGCGCGAGAGCAGGTAGCGGCCTAGATTCAGTTGAGGTGCGCCCAACAGCGTCCCGCGATGGCACTCGCCGCACGACGACTCGATATATTTGGCGGGCAAAATCGGTTGCTCCCACGCCAGCGTACTTTTGTGCGCTTCGGCAACAGTCGTGGCGGCTCCCTGGCCGCGATGGCAGATTGCGCATCCAAATTGATCGAGCTTATGTGGAATCACGGGATGCGGACGGAAAGGTTGCACGCTTACGTCGTTGAGGCTGGCCTCTTTCAAGCCAACATGACAACTCGTGCAGCGGTCGACCACGCCGAGGTCAGGCAACCATATCTGCTGAATACCACTTTCAAAATGTCGCTGCAGCGTCACAGCGTCGCTGCGGTTGCGGATCATCTTCAAATAGCCGTGCTGATAATGGCGCCATTCGCTGAAGTGATTCTTGGCGGGTGCGATCGCGAGCGAAATCAGAAACACACAACTGACCACGCCGAAGGCGCGAACGCTATCTCCAAACAACTTCTGCCACAGCAATTTGAGTTTTTCCTTCATGAGCGCATTAATAGCCTTGCCACGGCCAAACCCAAGACCAGCCCGGACCACGGAAAAATGTGCCGATCGCAGTCAGCACCACCAGTTCGAATAAGAACCACGTCATCACCCAATAGGAGAGCGGCCGAGCCGCCAGATACCGCCGGAAAGCCGAAGGCGACTGCGGAGAACTCTGGGTTGCCAGCAGCATGAGCCCCGCCATGATCAGCGTCGGCACCAGAGCGGCATAGACCCTGAAGCTGAATAGGAAGATGGAAAGCAGGGCTGCAACTCCGTAGAAAATGCTCACCCGGCGCTGACGGTCTTTGAGGAACAAGCCATCCGCTTCGATGTTGACCTTGAAATACGGAATCACGATTAGAGCCATTACAACCAGACCCGGTGCCAATACACCGGCAACCACCGGCGGAAAATAGTGCAGCATCTCCTGCAGCCCGAGAAAGTACCAGGGAGCTTTCGCGGGATTGGGAGTGTGCGAAGGATCGGCCAACCCTTCGAGCGGCGCGTTGAATATCAGTGCAATCCACACCAGCGCAATGGCAAGAACTTGAATGGCTACTGCGGCACGAAACAGGACTTCGGGAAAAGTCTGCATCTGATCTTCACTGTCGAGCTTTACTTGCGCGGAGGTGCGGCGCGTGATGAAGACGATGCGGCGCGGCGACCTCTTCGCATCGGAGTCGACGCTGGCGGTGAAGTCTTTGGAGTCGGCCATAACTATTTCGCCTCCGCAACAGTGGCATCGCTGTTTGCAGCTTTAGCTCGAAGCGTCGCCGGCTCACTGCCGTGCGAATAGAGGCCACCATCTTTGCGAATGCGCCAGAAGTGAATAGCGATGAAGAATATCGCCGTCAGCGGGAGAATCATGCAGTGCAGCACATAGAAGCGCAGCAGCGCATTCGCGTTTACCGCGTTCCCGCCTAACAATAGGAAGTGGATCTTGTTGCCCATGACCGGCACGGCAGACGCGATGTTGGATCCGACGGTGATTGCCCAGTAAGCCAGTTGGTCCCAAGGCAGCAGATAGCCCGTGTAACTGAGTAGCAGCGTGATCAGCAGAAGCACCACGCCAATGACCCAGTTGAACTCGCGCGGAGTTCTATAG
>CAWFUE010000018.1:0-70726 GCA_963818905.1 uncultured Acidobacteriaceae bacterium | reverse complement strand
TCGTCCGCACAGCTTCGGCGGCGCGCAGGTAAATTCCGGCAACCGCGTTCACGAGCACCACGACTACAAGAATTCTTTCCACGAGACGTCCCGGCGCCGCGATTTTCTCCAGCGCGCTCACCAGCAGCAGAATCAGCAACAGCGTCATGCACGAGCAGAAGAGATAAGCCCAGTGCCAATTTTGCAGCTGCATCCCGCTGAAGAGCTGCTGGTGCAACATAAGAAAACCGGCAGCGCAGAGGCACCACAGATACATGAGATTGGGAATAAGTCGGCGGACGACAAGGAAGGTGAGGACCATCAGCATTAGCGCGAACAGGAAGTGACCGTGCTCGCTGAGCCGCGGAATCGGCAGGAACTCGTCATTGCGCAGCATCCAGTCTCTGCCATGCCGATGGGACGCAAACAGCATGGTCGCCAGTTCCGGAACGCCAACGACCACGCCGACCCAGCCGGTGTGGAAGTAGGTTCGCCAGCGCGCCCGCTCGAAGACTATGCCCAGCAGCAGCGCCAGGCCCACAGCCGTCCAGTAGTAAAAGTAGGCGTAGAACAGCAGACCGAAGGCGAGCCCTGAGTAAAGAAGAGCTCGGCGGGACGGCTCGTCAATGCTCCGGCGTAGCGCGAAGAGAAATAGCAGCAGGAATGGCAGCACGGCGATGGGCGAGATGATTCGCCACTCGCGATGAATAGCGGGATTGCCGGCAAAGATGTCAGTCGCGCGATGCAGCGCAACTTCAGCAAACAGCGAAACCTGGCGCAGCAACGGCCGCAGTTGCAGCCAGCCGCTGTCGGTGAGCAGGAAGAGCGCGCCGAAGAACGCGGCCCAGGGACGGCGGAGATGTTGCCAGAGGACGGCGTACCAACCGAATCCAATGGCCAGACCGCCGAGCAGCCGCAGAATCAGACCAAAGCGGATTGGCGGCAGGCCCACCGCCTTCGCGATCAGCTCCGCCGGCAACAGCTGCAACCATGCATACACCGACTGGCCACCGTGGAGGAACGTAGGATCGGAAAGATGAAACGGATGCCAGTAATAGGCGTGGCTGACCTGCAACGCGTACTGAATCTCGTCGACGTTTTCAATCCAGAGCGTGGAGTGGGCGACGGCGTACCAGCAAAGATAGGGCAGAACCGCCATCAGCAAGCCGACGCAGGCCGACAGCAGCGCCAACCGGAAAGGAAAATTTGCGCGCGCCTGGCGCACTACGACTTCTCCGCTACAACGAGCATGACGTCACTCAGCGTGGCCTGCGGGGGGGTGAAGATGCGGTTCAGGATGTGAAACTGCTTCATGGTTCGCAGCGTTCCGTACAGACTCAGCAGCCGGGAGTTGAGGCGCACCTCACGCAATTGGAAGCCGGCCTCCTGCACCATGCGCTCCAGGACCGGCTGGTTGAAGTGATGGAGATGGATCGGGAACAGAAGATTCGGCCAGTAGTTTCCCATGGCATGGCGCGTCCAGCTATCGAACTTGGGAACGGCGATGAGCAGCAATCCGTTCCGCCGCAGAAGTTGATGACAGCGCTGCAGCGCCGAGCGGGGCGAGTAGAGATGCTCGAGCACCTGGCTCATGATGATGCAATCGAACGAATCCGCCGCAAGGTTTGCGGTCTCAAAGGTGAAACATTGCACGTCGAGCCCTTGTTGCCTCGCAATTGCCACGGCGCTTTCGCTCAGCTCCAGGCCATGAACCTCCCAGCCGAGCTGCCGCGCCCAAGCGAGATCAGCACCGGTGCCGCATCCCACCTCCAACAGACGTTTCCCTGCCCCACGATAGGGCAGGTAGAAGAGGAAGAAATTTCCTAGCACAGCTGCCGTGGCCATCCAAAACGCGCGAAGCAGGATAGCGTCGTTGCTGGGATATCCGCCTTTGTAGGCGCGCAACTTGTCCAGGATTTTTCGCTTTCGCGTCACTGGCTTCGGAATGTAGGAGTAGTAGGTCTCGGGATAGTAGGCGGCAAGCTCGTCGGGCGCCGGTCGTGGCGAGGTGGTCACCAGTCCGCAGGCGCATTGCAGCAAGCTGACCTCAGCCATGCCGGGTACGCGATTATCGCTGAGCGCTGCGCCGCAGGCATCGCACGTATGCACAACTTCCATGGAATTCGGAATTATAGTTGGATGCTGCTGATCGATTACAGAGCGAGGTTCGCAATTTAGTCCGTCGGAGTCGCCGTGGTGCGCAAATCCGCGGTGCACGTGCCGGCGCACTTATATGGGCGAACCACATTTCCCGAGACACCCTGAATGCTCACCTTCCCGTTCTCCTCGATGGCGGCGTCGCGAAAGGTGCCGTTGGTGGCGATGGCGACGTTGTTGGTGAAACGGTCGATGGTTGCGCCGTTGAACTGAAAGGCAGCGGAGGTGGTGAGGTAGAGCTGGTATCGGGTTCCCGCCGGCAGAACATCGACGTCTTGATCCAGCTCCAGCAGACTGCTATCCACGAAGGCGCGGATATTCAGGTTGCCCCGTGCAGTGAATAGCACGCGGTTGGTCCAGCCGGCTCCCCATTGGGCGCCGCGCAGCAGCACCCAGCGGCTTCGACCAGATGATAAGCACTGCGTCGAACTTGGACTAGCAATGCTGCAGACCGTGCCAGTATCGTACTGGTGCTGCTCGTCGAAATAGACATTGTCGCTCACATCCACCACGGGCCCGTAAATTGCATATCCCGGATCGCGATCGCCGGGACCGTTCTGTCCCACTTCTCGCACCAGATTGCCGCGGATGATGGAGCACCCGTCGCACTGGATGCCGGCCCGCCCGCGCGTATCGCGCACCGTATTAAAACTCACTTCCATATCACCGACCCCCGGCCGATTGCCAACGCCGATGCCGCCGTCGAAGACGCGGTTACGAGTAATGATCGAGCGACCGGAGAAGGTGTCCGCCAGCCCGCCGAAACCGATGCTGCCGAAGTGCAGCTCATTGTCGGCGATAGTCAGCAGCGCCACTGAAGCGGTAGTGCCGGATTGCAGGGAGACGTAGATATCGCCGTGATCGAGGAAATTGCCGCTGATTTCGGAGCTCACCAGGCCACCATAGGCAATGCTTGCGCCGTGGAAAATATTGTCGCTGATCTTCACGTTCCTGGGCAACTGCCCAACATTGTCCTGCCCCGACTCGATACCGGTTGCATATCCCGGCGGTGGAAGATGCGCCTCGAAGACATTGGAGTGTACATACAGTCCCGACTGAGACACCACCACCATGGAAAACACGCGGTAGTCGCCGATCTCCTCGAATGTGTTATCGCGAACGATGCCGGCCGGGCCATCCACCTGTATGCGGGCATCAAATCGAGCGAAGGTGAGCGCATTGTCCCCATGGCCGTAAGTGGTGGAGCGCAGCAGGAATCGATTGTCGTGAACGCTGGAGTTCGTGCTGTCGAGCAGATTGACCAGCTTGTTGGCATTACCTTCCAGAACCAGATGATCCAGCTCCACCTCCTGACAGGCGTGGCAGATGAAAATCGAGACCCAGTTGAAGGAGGTGGCGGAGTCGTTCCACACCAAGCTAATGTCGTGCAGGCGAATGTTGTGAGCGGATTGCAAGCTATTCGCGAACAGGATGGCGGGAGGATCGCCGGCTTTGCGTTGTACTTCGATGATGGTGTGTCCTGCGCCGGCGCCGCGCACATCGACGTTCGACGGCAGAATGATGCCGACGCGGCTGCCGCTGGAATCGCGAGTATTCCAGCTCGAGACCGCACTGGCTTGATATTTCCCTGCCGGCACGTAAACTTCGCACGGACTGGCCCCGCAATCGAGAATCGCGGCTTGAATGCGTTCGACAATGGAGGCGCCACGGAAATCGGCGGCGCTGCGGATGCTGACTGCCGACGGACTAGCGCTGTTCGTTTGAGCTGCCATCGCAGGTAACAGAAGCCAAACCGTAATGGCAACAAAGACGGTGAGTATAAGCTCTCGAAGATCCGGACGTAGGCTCATTGGCGCACCGACACAGAACTTATCAGAAGCAGCGATGGTTTGTAGACCCTAGATGCACAGGGAGGCTTGCCGATGTTGCTCGGGACCGGTCGAGCCGTCTTGCGCCATCGTAACTGCAGAGTTACAATCCGCCCTCATCCCATGTCGTATTCCAGTTTAGAGTCGACGCCCGAGCCGTCTTCTGGCGCAGTCGCTCGACAATCGCTTCAGAGATTCTTTCTGTACTTCGTCATCGCGGGATTTCTGGTCTTGCTCGGTTCGCAGCTGATACTCACACGTCACTCCGGGGGATCGGTCGAGCGGCTGATGAACATTCCGACGGGCGGCAGCGCCGAGTACATTGACATGGCGCAGCACGGAACCATGGCCGGGCCGGCGCCGTTTCGCTATCGTTTCCTGGTACCGCTGATTGTTTCCGTGCTGCCGGTCCCGGCGGAGCTGGGCTTCCGCATTGTTACCTTCGTCTGTCTCGGACTGACCTACGTAGTCGCGCTGATGACCGCCGACGCGCTGGGGATTTCCTGGCGCGGTTCGCTGATCGCGCTGTTCTCAGTTTTTTGCGCTCGTACCCACGCCTTCAACTACTGGAATCCGCTCCTGGCCGACGGCTGGGGATTGCTTGCCATGTTCGTCATGCTGTGGGCGCTGATCCGGGAGCGCGACGCGATCTTCACCATCGCCTCGGTGCTGGGCACGCTCGGACGCGAATCGGTGATGTTCCTCACGCCAGCCATCTTCACGCCGAAGCAGTGGAAGCGCGCCGTGCTGCCCATCAGCTTGACGGCCGCTGCCTACCTGTTGCCGCGCATTCTGCTGCGCACCCCCGATCAGGACATCGCGCACTTCTATACGCAGTATCACGAGCTGCCCAAGTTCGCCACGGTTCGGTTCTGGGAGAGCATGGCCGTCTCGTGGAGTTATCTGTGGCTGGTGCTGCCGGTGGGAACGCTTTTCACCCCGCGGACGTGGTGGCCGTTGATTTGGCGCACGCTGGGCTGGGCCGTGCTCGGTACCTGTATCGCCGTGGTGATGGCCGACGACACCGAGCGCATGGTCTCGTACCTGACGCCGTTTTTTTTCCTGGCCATAGGTTTCCTCGTCGACCACGCGTGCAGCCTGCTGCTTGATATCACGCTGCTCGTTCTCGCGCCGGCGCATCTGCTGATCATGCTGGCAACGGTGCCGTTCCCGGTACATCCGCACGGGATCCTCACCGGTTCACTGCGGCTGGAACTGCTGGTCGTAGCCTGCCTTGTAACGGCGGCGAGCATGTTGATAGGCCTAAGAGAGAAGCCAAAAAGGGGGACGCAGTGAGTCTTAGCGACCGGGTTTTGCTTTTGGAGCGGCTAATAGCCCAGAAGTGCCGGGAAAATCCTCGCGTCGCCGAATTTGCCTTAATCTGCTCAAAATTTGTTCTACAAAGCGCCGTCACTCCCGTATACTGCCGCCAACCAAAAGCTACGACTTTCATGGAATAGCGCCGTGGCAGGGCGCTTAATACACTGAGCGGACCCTGCAGGTTCCCTGTAGTGCCGGATTCAGCGCCGTCTGCCTGCATTGAATTCTCCTGAGGGTATCCATGAAGGTCTGCATTTGATTGCAATGTAAGACGGGTCATTCCCGAACGCATTTTTGTACCAGCGCTACTGCGCCGAAGAAGTACTGATGCCGGAATTTGCTGGCCTGAGGACCGATCTCACAACCTGGATTGTCTTTGCCGCCACGGTTTTGTGTTGGCTGGGATCGCTGCACCTGATTCCCAACTGGAGACGCAATGGCTGGCCGGCCATCCTGCAGTCTGTGTACGGCATTGTCTGGCTCGATTTCGGTCTCGATATTCTGCTGCGCTTCGCAATGCTGGCTTACAACGCGGTGGAGTGGGGCAATGGAACGCCGCGTCTGGTAGCGCTCTCACCCGATATCGTCAACACTACGCTGATTTATAGCGGCGCCTTCTGGGTGCTGGTGACGCTGGCATATGCGGTGGCAGTCCGCCGCCGCGGAGCCGGGCCTCTGGCCGTAACGAGCACGATAAGCCCAGACTTCGCCTACAGCATTGCGGTGCCGTTTTCGATGTTGGCTTCCATCGGCTATTACTTGGCCGAAACCGGCCGATTGCCGCTGGCAGTGCTGACTCCCGTCGTCTTGCTCTCCAGTCTTTACCTCGTTCCGGCAGTGGTCGTCTGGTGGGACCACTTCCGGCGTCCCGGTCCGCTGCGGAGAATCGGAAGCCTGCAAGCGATGGTGCTGCTGCCGGCCATCGTGCGTGGGGTGGTGAGCCCGTATCGCGAGAATCTCGCACCTATCGTTCTCATTCCTCTGACGGCGGCACTGTTCGCCGGCAGGCGACCGCGGCTCACCCGACTGGTGCCGCTCGGCCTGGTTTGCCTGCTGCTGTTCAGTATCGTGGTGCAGTCATACCGGAAGCTGAAGTGGGAGGGTGTTCGTGCTGAGGAACTCAGCAGCGAGATGCGACAGGATGGTCTCACCGGATGGATCAGCGTCGCCTCGGGCGAGCCGGTACATCGCTTCCATGGTTTTGATTCGTTTTTGCTGACGGCGGCACTGGTGCCGTCGCTGGAGCCGCACACCGGGCGCAACGTTTTGGCTTCGGCGCTCCTGCGCGGCATACTGCCGCGCGCAATTTACAGCGGTAAGGCTGGTACGACGGCGGGCTTTGATTTTGGTACGCAGATCTGGGCCTACGACAATCCCATCTCGCGCCAGACCGGCGGAGCATCGATCGCACCCTCCATGCCCGGTGATCTCTACCACGCAGGCGGACTGCGTTACATCGTGCTGGGCGCGCTGATTTGGGGAACACTGCTGGGTTTGGTGGACGGATGGAAAGCCTACCTGCCGGCGTTTGCCGGCGCCGCTGTGACCGTGCTGGTCATGACTCAGTGCGCTATGTCGGTCGAGCGCGACTTCGATAACTCTGTCGCCACATTCATGCAAACGGTGCTGGTTTTTGTGGTTGTCGCCTGGGTCGCTTCGCTGGTGCGACGCGAAGAACCCCAGTATTCACGCTGGCTGCGGCCAGGTCTGGAGCGTTCCTAGAGAACTATGCCTTCGATTCTGGCCGGTAGATATACCTCTGAGCTCCAGAAGTTCAGGATTGCTTTGCGTGCGGAGGGCCTGCAATGAAGGTCCTCATCCTGGCAACGGACATTTTCACTCGCGGCGGCATTGCCCGCTACACCTCGACTCTGGCTTCTTCGCTGGGAAATCTGCTCGGCCCCGAAAACGTTGACGTTCTCTGTTTCTTCGACTGGGGACACGCCGGCGAGGTGCCGCAGGACTTTCGCCTGCTGGGCACGGTCAGCAGCCGCAACCATGCAACCCTGCTGTCGCGGCTGAAGTTTCTCGCGAGGGCTTGGCGCGCCGGAGCACGAGGCTACGATCTCGTTATTGCCAATCACGTCGCGCTCGCGCCGATTGCCGCGCTGCTCAATCGGATGTTCGGTACTCCCTACTGGGTCGCCTGTCACAGCATTGAGATCTGGTGGGGCACAACCCGCGCTCGCCATGCCGCGCTGAAGCGTGCCGATCTCATTCTCCCCGTTAGCCGCTATACCGCTGAGATCGTTCGGCAGATGAGTGGGATTGAAAACTCTCGCGTGAAGGTGCTTTACAACGCGATTCCCGAGTCGCTGAGGCAAGCCCTGACTGCTAATCGCTCGGAGCGCCGCCAGAGCCGTCGCGGGCCGCTGCTGTTGTCGGTATGCACACTGGTGAGAGGCAACGAGTTCAAAGGCATTGACACGGTGATCGAGGCGCTGCCGAGAATTCTCGAAGCCGCGCCGGACTTGCAGTACGTCGTCGTCGGTGAGGGTGAGATCAGGTGCAGGCTGGAGTCGTTTGCAGTTAAGGCAGGCGTGGCGGCGAATGTCACCTTCGCCGGTGAAATCCCTGATTCCGAGCTGGTCGAACTGTATCGCACTTGCGACGTATTTGTGCTGCCCAGCCGCGGACAGGAATTGCGCGGCGCCATCGGCGGCGAGGGATTCGGCCGTGTCTACGTCGAAGCGGCGTTGGCCGGAAAGCCAGTGATCGTCAGTTCCTGCGGCGGTGGACCGGAAGCAGTGCAGGACGGCAAGACGGGACTCTGTGTCGATCCAACGTCAGTGGACGATGTAGCCGACGCAATCATCGCGTTGGTGACAAATGCTGAAAGCGCCGCAGCCATGGGTATCGCCGGGCGTAAGTGGACGATGCAGATGTTTTCCCAGCAAGCACTCACAGCGTCGTTGCAGCAACTGCTGCAGGCTTATGGATTCCAACCGTCTCAGATGGCTGATCTGGCCGCTGTGGCACGAGGGTGATGAGCAAAGGAGCAAGCTAGCGCATGTGCGGCATCATAGGAGTGTGGAGCGACGGCAGGCCCGAGCAGGCTCGCGCCTCCGTGCGCGACATGATAGCTGCGTCGAGCCACCGCGGTCCTGATGCTGGCGGCTCAATCGAAGTTAGCGACGTGGTTCTCGGGCATACACGGCTCTCCATCGTAGACCTGAGCGAGGCGGCTCGCCAGCCGATGTGCGATCCCGCCTCCCGATCCTGGCTAATCTTCAACGGCGAAATTTACAACTTCCGGGAGCTGCGAGGTGAACTGGAAAAGCTCGGGGCATCGTTTGTCACGACCGGCGACACCGAGGTTCTCTTACAGGCGCTCGTGCACTGGGGCGAGGCGGCGCTGGACAAGCTCGACGGCATGTTTGCATTCGCGTTCTGGAACGGCCGCGATCGCACTCTGCTGCTGGCGCGCGACCGCTTCGGCATCAAACCGCTCTACGTTTATTCCGGCTCGCGTGGATTAGCCTTCGCGTCAGAGGTAAAGGTGTTGGGACGCGCCGGCCTGGGTCCGCTTACAGTCGATCGCGAGGCAATGGATTCTTTCCTTGCTTTTGGCGCCGTTATCGGAGCCAAGACCATCTACCGCGAGATTCGCGAACTGGAGCCGGGACATCTGCTGCGAATCCGCCGGCCGGGAGACGTTGCCGACCGCCAGTATTGGTCGCTCGAATCGTGTATCAACGGGAGCGCGACCAGGCGCGGCAGAACTCGCGCCCCGGATTTTCCTCGGGCGGTCGCAGAGGTTCGCGAGCGGCTGAGCGCCGCAGTCGATTCGCATCTGGTCAGCGATGTGCCGGTCGGCGTATTTCTCTCCGGCGGAGTCGACTCAAGCCTGCTGGCACTGCTGGCCTCCGAGCGTGCGAAAAGTCCCATTACGCTGTTGACCGTTGCCTTCGACGAGCAGGAGTTTTCGGAGCTTCGATACGCAAAGCAGATCGCTCGCCAGCTACCACACCACCACGAAATCGTGACGCTGACGGCCGGGCAGCTTCGCGACCTGTTGCCGCTCGCCCTCGCCGCCATGGATCAACCGACGGTTGATGGCATCAACACTTACGTCATCTCGCGCGTGGGTGCGTCGCTCGGGCTGAAGGTTCTGTTGAGCGGTGTCGGCGGAGATGAGCTGTTCGGCGGTTACACAACCTTCGTCAAGGCGCCGCGATTGTTACGCTATGGCTCTGCCATTCGACCGGCGGCGCGCGTCATCGCCAGACTGGATGCAAGAAACCCGATCCAGTGGCGCAAGGCCGCCGATGCAGGTTCGCTCCAAAATCTCGCCGAGGCGTATCTGCTTCAGCGCAGCATCCGCTGGACAGCAGAACACCGTCATGATCTTGCCGGACGATTGCAGCGGAACATCGATTCGCTCGCAAACGATTACCAGAAACTGGCCGCATTGGAGCTGGAAGTTTACATGCGCAATCAGCTCCTTCGCGATGCTGACGTTTTCAGCATGGCCAACTCCGTGGAGCTTCGAGTTCCATTCCTGGATCTGGCGATCGTCGAAACCGCTTTGTCCATCGATCCGCGCCATCACTTCGAAGGCGGCAAAGGCAAACGCATTACCTGGCAAATTCTCCGCCAGCTGACGAAGAACCAGGTTTCGCGCCGGCGCAAGATGGGCTTCGCCTTTCCGTGGCAGCGTTGGCTGCAAACTTCATTACACGAAACGATCGCCACGACGTTGCGCAACCAGCACCTCTACGAAGCGCTGTCGCTTGATCCGGCATACGGAGGGCAGCTGCTCGCCGGCCTCAGGAGCGGCGATCGTGTGCAGTCATGGAGCGAGGTGTGGTCGCTTTTCGTGCTGCTGCATTGGCAGGCAAGAACAGGAGTGGAATGTGCCGTTGCCTAGAGTAGCCGTGTTGTGCCCAATCCGCGGACTTGGGGGAGCGGAGCTTAGCCTGCTCGAGCTTGTCTCCCATTTGCGCGACCGCTATGAATTCCATTTGCTCATTCCCGCAGAAGGTCCATTGCAGGAAGCCGCTTTGCGGGCCGGTGCGCACACCTGGATACTGCCCTGGCCAGAAGCCATCTCGCGCACCGGCGAGACCGCCATGCGCGCGGGTCCGGCGCAGCTGGTTCGCGCGGTGTTGAGTCTGCGGTCGTTCGGACGACAGCTTTCCAGGGTCCTCGATGAAATAGCTCCGGCTGTGTTCGTCACCAACGCAGTCAAGGCGCACATCATCGGCGCACTGGTGCGACGGCCGAAAGGCGTTCCACTGATTTGGTATCTGCGCGACGGATTGGAAGACCGAGCCCTCTCGCGTAAGTTGCTGCGTCTGCTCTCGCGCCGCTGTGATCAAGCAATCTGTATTTCGCAATATGTTCTTTCTCAGGTGCGCGAATTCGTTTCCGCCACGCTTCCAGCCCAAGTTGTTTACAACATCGTCGATCTGAATCGCTTTCATCCCGCTGCCAGTCCCGCTTCTGATCTCACCAAGCGAGCAGATGAGGTCTGGTTCGGCATTGTGGGGCCGATTACTCCGCTTAAGGGGCACGACATTTTTTTGGAGGCTGCGGAGAAAGTCACGAAAGATTTGCCGAACGCGGTGTTTGTTGTGGTGGGAAACAACCCCTATTCCACTGAAGCCGGGCTTTGCTACGAGGAATCGCTGCAGCGCCGATCGGCAGCTTCGCTCAGCGAGCGCGTGCGATTTCTCGGCTTCCGTCATGACGTGCCTGCCGTGCTTTCTCACCTGGATGTTCTAGTGCAGGCCAATCGCGGCCCCGAGGGCCTAGGGCGTTCCATGCTGGAAGCGATGGCTTGCGGTGTACCGGTGATCGCCGTTGATCGGTGGGGACCGGCGGAATTAGTGCAGCACGGACAAACGGGCCTGCTCTTTACGCCGCTCGATGCTGATGCCCTGGCGGCCCACATGCTCACCCTGGGCAGCAACGAATCCTTGCGAAAGTTCATGGGGGAACTTGGCCACGCTTGGATTCAAAGGAATTTCGTTTCTAAACAGCTGGCAGGACAGTTCGATTGCCTTCTATCCACTTTACTTGCTTCCGAGCTCCAAGAGGCTATGGCATGAAAGTTCTTCAATTGGGGAAGTTTTATCACCCCTTCGTCGGCGGTATTGAGACGGTTCTAAAAGACATTTGCGAGGGCTTGGCGGATCAGGTGCAATTTCAGGTCCTCGTCGCCAATACCTGCAACCGCACCAGCCACGAGAACGGCACCGTTTCTCTAACCCGCGCTGCCAGTTTCGGAAAGCTCCTCTCCTGCTCTCTGGCGCCGTCTTATCTGTACTATGCGAAGAAGTTCGATGCCGATTTGCTTCACGTGCATCTGGCGAACCCTCTGGCGGAAGTATCGGCGTTGATGGCACGACGCGATGTTCCGGTAGTGGCTCACTTCCATAGCGACGTGGTCCGGCCGATACCTGGTCCAGTGCGTGTGCCGTACGACAAATTCCTGCACGCCTTCTACCGCCGCGCCAATTGCATCGTGGTGCCGACTCCCCGCCACATCGAGATCTCTCGATTCGTTCCGTACTATCGTGAGAAATGCCGTGTGGTTCCTTACGGCATTCCAGTTTCACGCTTCGACTTGGACGACGCCGGACGCAAAAAGGCGGATCACCTAAGGGATGGTCTGCCGACGGTCCTTTTCGTTGGACGACTTGTCCACTACAAGGGAGTGGAGTTCCTGATTCGCGCGATGGAAAACCTAAACGCGCGACTTTGGATTGCAGGAATTGGTCCGCTGGAAGAGTCGCTGAAGCGACTTGCAAGTCAAAAGGGTATCGCTGATCGAGTCATCTTCCTCGGTCACGTTTCCGACGAGGAGTTGATTTCTTACTATCACGCTTGCGATGTATTCGCGTTGCCTTCTATCACCAACCAGGAGATGTTCGGGATCGTCCAATTGGAAGCGATGGCTTGCCGGAAGCCAGTACTTTCCACCGATCTGCCCACGGGAGTGCCTTGGGTTAATCAACATGCCAAAACGGGATACTGCGTTACTCCGGGCAATGCTGCCGAGTTGGCCTCCGCCCTGCAATATTTGTTGTCGAGTAGCGAGCTTCGTAGCGAAATGGGGGCGGCCGGTCGCGCGCGAGTGGAGCAGCAGTTCAGTTCCGCGACCATGGCCGAAGCCATGTTACAGGTTTACCAAGAAGTCTCAAGCCGGTCCTGCGAACCATCGTCAGTCGAGCAACTGGATACTGCCGATGAATTGATTCAGTGAGTACCCGATTACACATCGAGATCAGCTAGCTTGTCCACCAACACTTGAACGCGTAGTTCTTGTAGCTAGCGACTCGGCTGAACCGTCTCCGGCATGCTTCTTCCGGAATTAGATAGTTGCTTTAGCTCTTCCAGGCTAGCTTCAATTCTTGCCATGTCGCCGGAGTATGCGCCGTTCTCTTGAACCAGCTTTTGCATGAGGGTGTAGGCCTCTTCGTAGTGGGCGCGCGCTTGGTCCAGCCGTCCCTGCAATCGATTCACGCGTCCCAGATTGCTCAACGTCATCGCCAGATCCGGCGTATACACGGTTGGATTTTGCTCGACCAGTTGCCGGTCAATCTGCAACGCTTCCTCGTAGTGCTGGCGCGCGTCGTCGAGGCGCCGCTGAAACGCATCGAGCAACGCAAAATTCTCCAGCGTCATCGCCAATTGCGGGAGGTATACGCCCGGACTCTGTTGCGCCAATTGCCGATTGATCTTTAGTGCCTCGTGATAATTCTGGCGTGCTTGTTCCATGCGATTCTGACTGGCGTTCAGCACGCCGTATTCATTGAGCACCATGGCTACATTCGGCAGATACTTATTAGCATCTCGCTGTGCCAGCTCCCGATTAATTTGCAGTGACTCTTCGTAATCCTTGCGAGCTTCGTCCAGATTAGATTGGCGTCGCTCAACTGATCCGAGGTTGCTTAGAGTGACTGCCAAGTATGGCAGATATACCTCCGGATTTTGCTTCGACAACTGGCGATAGATGACAATCGCCGCCTGGTCATCCGCGCGGGCGTCGGTCAGGCGATTTTCCATGCGATCCAGATTGCCCAAATTGTTCAACGTCCGCGCCTTGTCCCATAGCGAGGCGCCTTGGGGCTGCGACTGGCGTAACTCGAGTGCTCGCTCGAAGTGACGGCGGGCTTCTTCGATACGCGCCGGCTCGGAAGGGAAATTTTTCAGCTCCTCTTTCGTCATTTCCGAGTCGGGACTCATTAGGGCCATGCCGACTGCGTTGTGGGCAAAGGGCGTTTCTTCCAAGGCCAGAGTGTGCGAGTACAGGTCGAACGTGCTATCCCAATAGCCGATCTGGTGGACAGTGACGCTGGCCAGAGCGGTCAACGCGCATACCGTGGGAGCTACGCACCAAACCTTGCTTAGGTGTTTGGTCTCGGCCCAGTCGGCCACGCCCCACGCGATTATGATGAAGATTCCGATCAGCGGAACGTAGGCGTATCGGTCAGCCATGGCATACTCGCCCACTTGCACCAGCCCAATGACCGGAATCAGGGTTCCTAGGAACCAGAACCAACCAACCGGCAGGTAGCGCTTATTGCGGAACACGATCACGAACGCGGTAATCGCAATCAGCACGACACCGAACAAAATCCATTGCCAGGCGGGAAGTGCACCCATGGAGTGTGGATAAAGCGCGAGCCGCGCCGGCCAGAGCATCTTCCAGAGGTACAGACCGTAGGCCACGACGGCATTGCCCATGCGATTGGCGAACGAGAATTCTTGGAAGCTCTGCACCACGGGGCGCTGGGCAATTAGCGTGATCCATGAGCTTGCAAAGGACAGCAATAGCAGCGGCAGTTTCTCCAGAACGAGCGACCAAATGGTTGGCGGCTGGGCTCCGCTCAGACCGGCTTCCTGCGCCGGGACCAAGCCGAACGATGTCCTTTGTAGCGGCCAATAGTCCAGCAGCAAGAAGACGAAAGGCAACGTCACGAGCATCGGCTTGGCCATTAAGCCGGCCGCGAAAAGTGCCGCCATCAGCAGGTAGCGCCGCCAGTTTGGTTTTTGCGCATACCATGCGTAGGCCGCGATCGTCAGTAAAAAGAAAAAGGTGCTAAGGACGTTCTTTCTCTCCGCTACCCAAGCTACAGACTCAACATTGATCGGGTGCAGACCAAACAGAGCTGCGACGGCCAGGCTTGGTCCGGTGCGCTTCGTAATCCAGTAGAGGACCAGAAACAGGACTGCGGTGTTCATCGCGTGGATCAGTACGCTGCTCAGGTGATGTCCTAGCGGGTTTAACGCGTAGAGCTGGTAGTCCACCGCATGCGACAGCCAAGTTAGCGGATGCCAGTTGGCTGCGTCGCGCGAGGTGAAGGCCCACTTGATCGTTTCCCATCCCAGACTGCGAATGTGTGGATTGGCCGTAACATACTCGCGGTCATCCAGCACTAGAAACGAGTGTCCGAGGACGGGCGAGTAGACCGCGAACGTCAATACGGCTAGTCCGGCGCTCAGCAACGCTAGCGAGCCTTTGCGGCTAGAAATCGATTCCGGTGATCTTGCCGCGACCGACTTGGGACGGCGTCGAACCGCGGTTCGGCTTAGGGAAGTTTTGGCTGCAGATTTGGCCCGGGTCATTGCGTTACCCGATTGTACATATCCCCGCGGCAAACAAGGAACCCAGGCTCTCTAACCACCTTTAGCTGGATCGCAACTACCTGAAAGTGGCGGATTTTACGGGTTGGAGGGCGCTTTGAACTCTCTGCGCCGAGTCACTAGGACTAGGTAAGGAAAACTTAATCAAGATCAAATTAATGTTTGACTGCAGGGTAGATGGATAGTATGGTTTTTTGCGTTCGTTCCTACACAATGGTACCCGCGAACTGTGAGTGTGGCCGCTAACATTGGTTACGAGGCAGGCCCAGCTGTCTCTGATTCTTGTCTCGGTCTATCTCCTGAAAGTTTGTTGTGAAGACGCTGTAGTTGCTCGCGCAGCAACGAGCCATTGATATGCGCGATCGGGCGCCGCCGCTTTGCTCTGGCCGTCCACTTTCGGTTGGGCTGATCCGTATTGCCGTTCTTCCGGCTATCTGATTTTTCGTAGCCGCATTGTTCCGGGGAACAAAATCACGACCTAAGTTCATTTTCAGACTAGGTGCGGAAGGTGGAGTTTATATGAGAAGAAAATCTTTGCTGGCTATGTGGTGCGGTCTCGTTTTGGTATTCACCACAGCCGCAAGTGTTGTTTCATTCGCAGGTAATGCGCCAGTACAGCAACCGCGCATTACCCAGCCGATTAACGAGCACAACTACGTGACTCTGCCCGGCAATACTCGTCCGGAGACCAAGAACCCCTCGGTCTCCCGTAGCCTAGTGGCACCGGAAACTCAGATCGATCACATTCTGCTCTTCCTGCAGCGCTCTCCTGAACAGGAGCAGGCGCTTGATCAGTACATCGAGTCTCTCAACGACCGTAAGTCGCCGAACTTCCACAAGTGGCTGACCGCCGCTGAATACGGTGAGTACGGCGTGGCCGATGCGGATATCCAGAAGATCAGCAACTGGCTTTCTTCGCAGGGCTTTGTCATCAATCAGGTTTATCCCAACCATATGGTGATCGACATCTCCGGCACCGCCGGTGCGATCGCAAACGCTTTCCATACGCAGATGGGCCAGCTCGTAGTCAACGGCCAGACGCACATCGCCAACCTGAGCGATCCGCAGATTCCGGCGGCGCTGGCGCCTGTGATTACCGGGTTCGCCTCACTGAACGACTTCCGGCCCCATCCTATGTACAAGGTGGCACCGCAGTACACCTTCGCGGGCTGCGCTTCTTCCTCAAGCCTGCCGACCGAGCCGGGCACCTGTTATGCGGTTACCCCGCAGGATGATGAGACCATCTATAACCTGAATCCGCTCTATGCCGCCGGTATCTCGGGCCAGGGCCAGACGATATACCTGGTTGAGGACACCGATACCTACGGCACCTCGGGCAGCAACGGCGCCAGCGACTGGAATACTTATCGCTCGACGTTCGGCCTGACCGCCAATTTCCCGCTGGGCAACTACGCCCAATTGCATCCGGGCGGCTGTACCGATCCTGGCACCAACGGGGATGATGGCGAAGCGGCCATCGACGTGGAAGTCGCCTCGGCGATCGCGCCCAGCGCCAACATCCGACTGATCTCCTGCGTATCGGGGGCGGTCACCTTCGGCGGCCAGATCGCCGTGCAAAACTTGATCAACGAATCGTCGCCAACGCTTGGCGTCATCAGCATGAGCTACGGCTTATGCGAGGCGGTAACGGGCAATGGCGGTAATGCAGGCTTCAACGCCACCTTCCAACAGGCCGTAGCCGAGGGTTTCTCGGTCTTCACCTCCTCCGGCGATGAAGGTCCGTCGAGTTGCTCCAATGAATTTGGCACCGAGAGCGGACCGTACCCGTACGACGTCGCCAGCCTCGGTGTTAGCGGTTGGACATCGAGTCCTTACGACGTATCCGTGGGCGGAACCGACTTCGAGGACGGCTTCGACGTCAAGAAACTCAGCGGGTCGTACAGCACCTGGTGGAATTCGACCAACAGCACGTACTACGGCTCGGCCAAGCAGTACGTTCCCGAAATTCCCTGGAACGATTCCTGCGCCAGTGTTCTGATCTCCGACGTTGCCACCGGCAGCTATACGCCCTATGGCGCCAGCCCTGCAACCTGCAACAACAGCACCTTCGACAAGACCAGCAATTACCTGAGTACCGGCGCGGGTAGCGGCGGCGCCAGCAACTGCGCTTTCGGCTCCGGCGGGATAAATACGACCGACTACCTCATATCCGGGCCCAATTGCCAGGGTTGGCCGAAACCTTCGTACCAGACGGGCGCGGCGCTGAACGGTGGCGTGGCCGTTTATGGCGCGAACACCGACGGCGTGCGTGACATTCCCGACGTGGCGATGTTCGCCTCTAACGGGCCCTGGGGTCACTACGAAATCGTCTGCTGGTCTGACCCGGCGTACACCTCGGGTGCGGGGGCAGCATCCTGCTCTGGTGCACCCAGCACGTGGTCGGGCTTCGGCGGCACCTCGGTGGCTTCACCAGCCTTCGCAGCCGTCCAGGCCCTGGTTAATCAGGAGACAGGCGAGTACTGGGGCAATCCCAATCCGGACTACTACCAGATTGCCCAGAACGAATACGGCACCGCTGGTGGAACCTTCCAGGGAACCAACTGCAGCGCCAGCGCTAGCGGCGGGCCCGCGATCGGTTGCGCCTTCAACGACGTGACCCAGGGCGACATCGACCTGCCTTGCAGAGACAACGGCACAGTCTCAGAAGCCCACTGCTACAAACCCGCCAGCACGAATGGTGTGGACAGCACGGACGTGATCACTACGGCCACCGTCATCAACGGCGGCACGGGTTACACGTCAGCGCCGACCTGTACTATCGCCGGGCCGACCAATAACAATCCTTACAAGTCTCCGACCGGAACCACCCTCTACGCGGGCGGCACGCAGGCGACTTGTACGGCGGCGGTCAGCTCCGGCACAACCACTGCGGTATGGACGATCGCAATGGAGTCCACCTCAGGAGACGGACAAGAGATCCAGTTGACCAATCCTAGTGGGTCGACCACCTGCGGACCGTACACGCTGAGTGGCTCAACCACTACGCTCATGGCATCGAACCTGGTAACGTCGATCGGCAGCGGATGCTCGCTGGCATCGGCAACCAGCTCGGGTGCAACCGCCACGCTCACGGCGAAGACGACCGGCTATGCCGGAACCTTCAACGCCCAGTTCTACAGCAACCCGAGCGGAGGCTTCTACGACTTCTTCGGGCCGGCCTATATCGCCATCACCAACACCACCGCCGGCCAGGGGCCGAACTACGTCAGCGGCATCACGATTACGGCCGGTGGCGTGGGCTACCAGCCGGAGACTCCGGTCACGCTGACGGGTGCGGGCAACGGCGCAGTCGCCGTGGCCAACACCAGCCCTGGAACTGCGTCATCGAGTTACCAGCCAAGCTACGGCGCAGCACCTGGCTATGACATGGCAACGGGCCTCGGATCGCCCAACTCCGTGTACCTGGTGAACAACTGCCAGTGGTACCCGGGGCAAACCCCGGCCATCTATAGTCCGGCTCCGAACTCGACCTTGCCTGGACAAACCGCAACCTTCCAGTGGTGCGTCCAACCAGGTGCAACCTTCTATGAACTCGACGCAGGTTCCACCTACGGTGGGAACAATTACTGGCAATCGGGCAATCTGGGTGGCTCGACATTCTCCCAGACCGTCAATCGGCTACCGACCGACGGCAGCACCGTGTACGTAACTTGGTGGTATTGGCTTAACGGCTCATTGCAGTACACCGAGTATCAGTACACGGCGTATGGTCAGAGTGCCCAAATCACCTCGCCGGCGCCAGGCTCAACCCTGACGGGCAGCAGCGAGCTCTTCACCTGGAGCACGGTGGGCGACGCGACTGGATATGAGATCGATGCCGGGAGCTCGCAGGGCGGCAACAACTACTTCCAGTCCGGCAATCTCAGCAGCAGCACCTCGCAGGAGACGGTTACCAACCTGCCGACCAACGGCAGCACGGTCTACGTCACCCTGTTCACCTTCACCAGCAACGGTCCTCTGTATAACGAGTACACCTATACGGCCGCCAGCGGCAGCGGCTCGGGCATCGCGCAGATCACCTCACCCACGCCGGGCTCGACGCTCACGAGCACTTCGCAGACCTTCCAGTGGACGTCGGATGCCGGGGCGACCGGCTACGAACTCGACATAGGCAGCGTCCAGGGCGGCAACGACATTTACCAGTCGGGCAATTTGGGAAACGTAACGCAGGTTACGGTCAACAACTTGCCGTCCAATGGCCAGACCCTGTACGTCACCTTGTTCACCTTCGTCAACGGCGGAGCGCCGTACAACCAGTACACCTACACGGCGTACAGCCTCTCCAACGGTCTGGCACAGATGACCTCGCCGCCACCGGGTTCCGAGATCGACGGCACCTCGGCGACGTTCTCGTGGAGTGCCGGAACCAACGCCCAGGGTTATGAGCTGGACATAGGTAGCACCTATGGCGGAAATGACATCGAACAGTCCGGACCACTCGGACTGGTGCAGAGTCTGACCGTCAACAACCTGCCCAATAATGGAACCGAGATCTACGCCACGCTGTGGACGCAGATTAACGGCAACCTGTACTACAACGAATACGAATACCAATCGGGCCCCAGCCCAGCGAAGAAACGCGGCAGTTGGAAGGCGATTGGTCAAGGTATGGTTAAGCGCTAAACGGCGCTTGCCGTGCTGAGCTGTCAAATAGGGCGCGGACTTCGGTCCGCGCTCTTTTTTGACCCGCTGAATTGGAAGGCTAACCGATCCCTAACACCGACGAACTCCCTGTTACGCATAGGTCATCTCGTCGGCTTCTTAGAATGATTTGACTCAATGACACGCGCCAGGACTCTCGAGAAACCAGGCAGTAAGGTTAGTAAGCGGCCCCAACCCGTTGTACCTCCGGCAAGGCGATCGTTCTTTACCGGCAGGAAGCGCAATGCCATGCTCTGCGCTTTACTGGCGGCGGCCACTATTGCGCTTTATGTACCTGCCCTTAGTAATCGGTTCCTGGTGTTGGATGACCGGGACTACGTGACGGGAAACTCCCACGTTCAGGACGGCTTGTCGTGGAGTACCCTGAAATGGGCGTTCACCTCACTCCATGCCGCGAATTGGCATCCGCTGACTTGGCTCTCGCACGCTTTCGACTACGAACTGTTTGGGTTGAACCCGCTGGCCCACCACCTGGATAACGTCCTGCTGCATGCCATTAATGCAGTGCTTCTGTTCTTGCTTCTGGTGTGGATGACAAAACGTACAGGGCCCAGCCTGCTGGTCGCAGCCCTATTTGCGGTGCATCCGCTCAACGTGGAATCCGTTGCCTGGATTGCAGAACGAAAAAACGTTCTCAGCACGATGTTTTTCTTCCTGACGATCGGGGCCTACGTGTGGTACACGCGGAAGCGGGACTGGCAACACTACTTGCTGGTGGTATTGCTGTTCGCCGCAGGGCTGACGGCGAAGCCAATGCTGGTCACGCTGCCGTTCGTCCTGCTGCTGCTGGATTACTGGCCGTTGGGCAGAATGCCGGACAGCCCGGCTTCTGCCATCGACGTACCGCGAGCGAACTGGTTGAGGCTAGTGCTGGAGAAATTGCCTCTGCTGGCTCTTTCTGCTGCTAGTTCGTGGGCAACGCTACGAGCACAGCGACCCGCAGTCCGCAACTTCGCCGAGTTCGGACTTGCTGTGCGCGTCGAAAACGCTACCGCCGCCTATCTGCTGTATTTGTGGAAAGCGCTTTGGCCATCCCGGCTGTCTGTGCTCTATCCCCATCCGTCAGGCCTGCTTCCCACATCGCAGCTATCTTTATCGGCATTCATTTTGGTTGGAATCACTATCCTGGTTCTCGTATTTCGCCGTAAAGCGTATTTGCCGGTTGGATGGTTCTGGTTCCTGGGCACCCTGATTCCGGTCATCGGTTTGGTGCAGGTGGGAGATGCCGCTTTAGCTGATCGATATGCTTATCTGACGTTGGTCGGGATCTTTGTCATGATCGCGTGGACTCTGGACGATTGGGCGGACTCCAAACGAATCCCAACTGTGTGGCGCGTGATTCCGGCGCTGGCCATAGTGATTGCGTTGGCTTGCGTTACCTCGCGCCAGATCGGTTATTGGGAGAGCGACTACAGCTTGTGGTCCCACGCAGTCGCGGTGTCGGCAAAGAATCCGGAGGCGCAAGAATCCCTGGCGGACGCGCTCGTTTACCCTGAGGGCGCGATGAGCGCTAAGGACTTGCAAGACTTCGATACAGAGCAGAAGCGTATTGATGCAGCCCGCCAACACTCTGAGGCTGCTCTGCAGATTTATCAGCAGCTCGCCCAGCAAAACCCAGACGCATATCGGGGCAAGGAGGCTGGAGTGCTCAACAACCTCGGCAATGAAGCCAGACTTCAGAATCGGATTGATCAGGCAGGTCGGGAGTTCGACCAGGCTTTCCAGATGTACATTCCGCTCGCGCAACAGAACTCCGAAGTGTACCGTCCCGCCTTGGCTATGACTTTGAGCAATCTGGGCAGCGTGGCGACGCTCCAGAACCGTCCAAGCGAAGCCTACGACCGCGAGGAAGCAGCATTAAGTATGTATCGTCAGCTGGCGCAAGAGGACGCAGATAGATACCAGCAGGGAGTGGTCACGGCCCAGAAAAACCTGGCGTTCCTCGCCCAAACCGCAAATACATCGGGCAACGCGGCCGTGCAAAGTCATCGCTTGAACGACGCACGCGCAAATTATGACGAGGCCTTAAAGATCTGGCGGCAGTTGACAGTTGACGGTGCCGCAGATTATTTGCCGGAGATGGTCAATACGCTTGTGGGCCTTGGCTTCCTTGAAAGGTCTGAGAAACGGCCGGATAGAGCTGGCGCGTATTTCGAAGAAGCCACGCAGATCGACCGCCAACTGGCACAAAAAAATCCGCAGAAATATCTGCCGGATCTCGCGATCCGGCAGCTGAATCTCGGGAACTTTTATACCGAACAGAACCAGCTAGAGTCGGCCCGGACAAATTACGAAGCGGCGGTGCAGTCCTATCGTCAGCTTGTGCAGCAATCTCCTGACAAATACTCCGCCGATCTCGCAGGGACACTGAGCAATCTGGCGTTGGTCGATCAACTTGAGAAGCGATATACGGACTCCCGCTCCAACTACACCGAAGCCCTGGCGATCTACCGCAAGCTGGCCCAAGGCAATGGTAGCAACTATGCCAATAACGTGATGCAAGTCGAGACGAGCCTGAGACAGCTGGGGAATAAAGCGACTTTACAATAGATAGTTCGAAATCTATGCCCATGTTGATGAAGCTCCCGACGCTCTTCCCGCCAGTTCTGCAATCCGGCTGTGCTTACAGCCAGCGAATGAGGAGCTCCGTGCTTTTGAGGCGGCCGACGTTATGAGGAGATGGTGAAATGCGATTCGTGGCCGTAATACTTATCACCGCGTGGATTGTTCTATCCTGTGTCGGCCAGATGAAGGCACAATCCGGCCCCGCTGCTCCGACGAAAGCGGTTCCGAACGGCGTGTGGGGCGGTAAGCATATTCGCATGGAAGTAAGTGACAGCGGCGCAGAGATTGAATTCGACTGCGCCAGGGGCAGTATTTCGCAACGTTTGGAGCTTGACGATAACGGGCGCTTCAAGGTCCAAGGTATCTATAGGGCTGACACGCCGGCTCCTGCCGCGGTCGGTAGCGGGTTACCTGCTTCCGGGGTGAAGGCGACCTACACCGGCACGCTCAGCGGGTCGAGCTTGCGGCTCCAGGTTTTTATCGAGGGGCAGGACATGCCGCGGATATTTGATCTGGTGCAAGGCGACCAGGGTCATCTGGCGAAGTGCGCCTAATCAAGAAGAGGTGCGGCAGCGCCAGCGCATATGCCGGCAGTGCGGAATGCAGTATAGAGTCGAATGTGGCTCCGCATACGAGATGCTAGTCCTCTTCTGCTTGAAGTCGCAGGCCTGGCAACTCATGCCGACGAAATGACCCGAAAGTTGTAATCGCTTTCAACAATTTTCTTTACACCTGTACTACCGAGATAGTACAAGGTACCTGCTTCACAAGTTGCTCAGGGCTGCGCTCGCCCTCACGGTAGCCCATTGCCAGACACCGGGTTCGTTCCTGAAGCCGGAAATTCTCCTCGGAGACAAATGATGAATCGTCGCCCCCTGCGTCGTCCTGACGTTCTTGTTCTTTGTATCATCGCCACCATCCTTGCTCTCTCACTCATTGCCGGTGCGCAATCGACAGACGCCCGCAGCCTAGAAAAGCCGACGCTGGTGGCGGACAAGATCAGCTACCTGCCGGGTGAAACCATAATTTTTAGCGGCGGCAGTTGGACGCCGGGCGAGGGTGTCACCATCGTAATCAAAAGCGACTCCGCCGGCATTATCGCCACGATACACGGTGCAGCGGACGAGAATGGTATTCTGAATATCTCCGCAAAGATGCCGAAAGTGCAAAGCAGTGAGGGCAGGAACACGCCGATTCTCACAGCGACCGCGATAGGCTCCTCGGAGTCAGTCTCTACTCAGTTCACCCTCGGCCACGCTCCCACCGATGCCGAGCGTCTCATAACCGAGGAAGAATTCTGGTACCACCGGCTGACATACCCTACCGGCCACTACTCGCCCGCCTGGACGCGTGCCGCTGCCGAACAAGACCGGGCGATCAAGCGCGGCGTCCCGGCTGGCCGCAAGGGTCTGGTTCTGAATCCCGCACTCGGCATCAAACCGATGAACAGCAACAGCTTCACTGCCCTCGGTCCAATGCCTGAGAACATGGTAGGTTGTTCCGGCTGCTATTCCTACGGGACCACAGAGGGTCGCGTCAATGCCATCGTGACCGATCCGACGACGACCACGAACGGCAGCATCGTCGCCTATATGGGCAGTGTCGGCGGCGGCGTTTGGAAAACAACAAACTGCTGCACTGCCAACACCACGTGGAGCGTCACCACCGATAGCCCGGAGCTGGCGACCACCAGCATTGATACGCTGGCGATCGATCCCAACAATCACCTCACCATCTATGCTGGCACGGGCGATCTGAATTACGGCTCATTCTCCATGGGCAGCCAAGGCATCCTTCAGTCCATGGACGGCGGCAACACCTGGACTACGCTGGGCGCCGAGGTTTTTGGCCCCGAGTATATCGAGCCGGCAGGCAACTACCCGCAGTACAACGCGGTCGGCAAAGTTCGGGTTGATCCCAATAACAGCAACAACATTGTAGCCGGGACCAAGATGGGTCTCTATTTGTCATACGACCAGGGCCAGACCTGGACCAATTGTCCGACCAACAGCTTCACCAACCAGCGCCAGGACATCACCGGCCTGGAACTCACCAACATGGGCGGCGGCGTAACGCGAATTCTGGCAGCCGTGGGCACGCGCGGCTTTCCAACCTATGTGCAGTACGATCTAGGGAATAATGGCGCCAACGGCCTCTATACAGCCACTATGCAAGCCAGTGGCTGCCCCACGTTTACGTCCATAGCGAGCAACGCCAACGGTTTTGTTTTTGGCACTCAGGTTAGCGGCAGCCCGTACCTTACGGGCGCACTGATGAATGCCGGCAGCGGTAATGCGTGCAACTATCCCCTAACCGGTGGCAATGCGACCTATTGCGGCAACGGCGCCACCGGCGGCACTACCACGAACGGTGGCACGGTCAATAACCTTGGCCGCATCGACATCGCCGTCGCACCCAGCAATCCGAACTACATTTACGCCCAGGCGCAATCCATTAATTGGAACAGCAGCAGCGGCTGCGGCAGCGTCAACGGCTGCCAACTCGGCGCGTGGGTCAGTACTAACGGCGGCACTAGCTGGACCTTTATGCCAGGCTCGGCCGGCGGATCGCTGGCGGAGTGCGCAAGCTCCGGCAGCGGCTCGGGCTCAGCCGGCAGCGGCGACTATTCACAGAACTGGTACGACCAAGGCATCGCGGTCGATCCCAATAACCCGAGTCGCGTCTTCTTCGATACGTATGAGGTCTGGCTGGCCAGCGCCACCGGCACGGCCTGGTACGACCTCACGTGCGGATACAACGGCACCAGCGTGTCCAACCACGTGGTGCACGTGGACCAGCACGCTCTCGCTTTCGTTAACGGCTCGTCAGACTACCTTCTGGTGGGCAATGACGGTGGTGTTCACGCCACTCTCAACGCCAGCCAAGCGACACTTAACACCACTCGCCCGACGTGGATGAATCAAGATGGCGGCATCAATGCTATCGAGTTCTACTCCGGCGACATCAGCGGCAACTTCGCGACCTCGACGACTCCCTCTGCGGTGGGTGGAGCTCAGGACAACGGACCCAGCTCGGCGATGTTCTCCGGCCAGCCCACAGGCGCGGTGCAGTGGCAGATGGGCCTGGGCGGTGACGGTTTCTCCGGGTTGATCGATCCGATGGGCACGGGTTCGACTCAGGCTCAGGGCACGATCACAGTGACGGCTGTTGGGATTGCCGGTCAGCAATTCCAGATCGGCTCGCAGGTCTTCACTTTCGTAACTACTAGGAACGGCACTGGCCAGGTCACGATAGGTACAAGCACTTCGACGCAAGCCACCGATATAGTGACCGCCATTAACGACGATCTCCCGACCCTGGTGACGGCCGCGCGCAGCGGCTCCACGGTAGTTGTAACCGCCGTTACGGGCGGCACCAGCGGCAACTCGATTATTTTTAACAACATTAATGCCAGCACCTTGTCCATGAATGGGAACGGGTACCTCGGCGGCACGACGATGGGCAACAACACCGGTAGTCTGCGCTACTGGGAAGGTAATAACAGCGGTGGCTTCAGCCGTTGCATTAACAACTGCACCCAGTCAGGCGCGACTTGGTCAACCTGGGAAGGCGGCTGGTCCGGCGATACCCAGTCTTTCGTTCTGCCTGTTAACCTCTTCCACGGTGGCATAGCTGGAGGCGATGACTGCCAACCTGCCGGCACGACCTCCGGCTGCGGACACCTGCTTGCCGGGACCACCCGCGTTTGGGAGACGGTGAGCGGCACGGCGTCAAGCTTCAGCAGCAGCCAGTGGTATGTCACCAATAACCCGATCACGGCAAACCTTACGAAAGGTACTCTGGGCAACCGCTCGTACATCAATGAGGTGAAGTACTCGCCCAAGTACCAGAGCGTGGCTATCGTTGGCACCAACGACGGCAACGTGCAGATCGGCTTCAATCTGGGTAGTGGCACGCAAGCTCAAGCTACTTGGGTCAACGTGACCGGCAACAACGCCGTTCTGCCCAACCGTCCGATCATGGGTATCGCCTTGGATCCCAGCTCTCCGGCGGTAGGCACTCCAGTCGGATATGCCGCCGTCGGCGGTTTCGACAACAATTCCCCCAGCACTCCCGGCCATGTGTTGCAAGTCGTCTGCACCATGACCTCGACCCCATGCGACGGGTTTACCTGGACGGATAAGACCGGCAACATGCCTGACATACCGGTCGAATCCGTCATCGTCAACCCGAACTACCCCAGGCAAGTCTATGCTGGCACCGACTTCGGGCTGTACTACACCGATGACATCACCGCCAATCCTCCGGTGTGGAACCGCTTCAACAACGGCCTGCCCAACGTCATGATTTGGGACATGTCGATTGATCGCGGGGCAACCACCCTGGCGCTGTGGACCCGCAGCCGCGGCGCTTTTGTTTGGCCGCTGCCCACCGGGCCGGAGAACAGTCCGGCGACGATGGAAAGTCCGACGCCGAGTTCGACCTTGACCGGGAACTCGGCGACCTTCACCTGGTACCCCAGCGCTGCGGCGCAGGCCTATGGGATCGACGTAGGCAGCACGCAGGGCGGCAACAACTATTACCAGTCCGGTAGCCTACCAACCACCACCCTGTCACAGACAGTCAACGATCTGCCCACCGATGGTAGCGCGATCTACGTCACGCTCTGGACCGAGATCAACGGCCAGTGGGAGTACAACGAGTACACTTACACCGCGTACAATCTGCGGCTCGCGAAAAGGCGTGATCACCTCGCCGGCGCCAGGCTCAACCCTGACGGGCAGCAGCGAGCTCTTCACCTGGAGCACGGTGGGCGACGCGACTGGATATGAGATCGATGCCGGGAGCTCGCAGGGCGGCAACAACTACTTCCAGTCCGGCAATCTCAGCAGCAGCACCTCGCAGGAGACGGTTACCAACCTGCCGACCAACGGCAGCACGGTCTACGTCACCCTGTTCACCTTCACCAGCAACGGTCCTCTGTATAACGAGTACACCTATACGGCCGCCAGCGGCAGCGGCTCGGGCATCGCGCAGATCACCTCACCCACGCCGGGCTCGACGCTCACGAGCACTTCGCAGACCTTCCAGTGGACGTCGGATGCCGGGGCGACCGGCTACGAACTCGACATAGGCAGCGTCCAGGGCGGCAACGACATTTACCAGTCGGGCAATTTGGGAAACGTAACGCAGGTTACGGTCAACAACTTGCCGTCCAATGGCCAGACCCTGTACGTCACCTTGTTCACCTTCGTCAACGGCGGAGCGCCGTACAACCAGTACACCTACACGGCGTACAGCCTCTCCAACGGTCTGGCACAGATGACCTCGCCGCCACCGGGTTCCGAGATCGACGGCACCTCGGCGACGTTCTCGTGGAGTGCCGGAACCAACGCCCAGGGTTATGAGCTGGACATAGGTAGCACCTATGGCGGAAATGACATCGAACAGTCCGGACCACTCGGACTGGTGCAGAGTCTGACCGTCAACAACCTGCCCAATAATGGAACCGAGATCTACGCCACGCTGTGGACGCAGATTAACGGCAACCTGTACTACAACGAATACGAATACCAATCGGGCCCCAGCCCAGCGAAGAAACGCGGCAGTTGGAAGGCGATTGGTCAAGGTATGGTTAAGCGCTAAACGGCGCTTGCCGTGCTGAGCTGTCAAATAGGGCGCGGACTTCGGTCCGCGCTCTTTTTTGACCCGCTGAATTGGAGATCATCCCTGTAGCGGAGATGGTGAAGGCACAGCAATCATCAGATTAACTAACAAGACCGGGCTACTCTTCAGGAGCAACACAGCCTCCTGCCCCGCAAGAGGCAAGACGACCGCCGGACATTCGCGACTGCCGTTCGCCGCTAGATTCCCAACGGTGTAGTCCCCCGCTTTCACGCTGATCCAAAGCAATCAGCTCAGCCTCGTGCTGTCATGGGTGGAAGACGCAGACCGCGTTCCAACGGTGGCGGCGTCCTGACAGGCACATGTCAGACTCCGTTTAACTTGAGCATGGACATGTGGGGGAACGAAGTAGTACAGGACCCGGTTTATTCGTCTTACCACAACACCTTCGGCGATATTGGGCGTCGGGTTCAATTGCATGACCAAAATCCTCAACAACTCGGGGCCCATCTTATGCAGTGGGGCCGGCAAGTAGCGAGAGCCCTGAACTATAACTCCGCTGCTGATTAAATAGCACCCCACTCAGGCCATCAGCGCCTGGTGGGGATTTGTTCAAGCCGCGGCGATAGCTCTGAGTACGGCACCGCGATTGCAGCATTACGAATTGTTCTGCTGTGATGAGACTGTGGTAGTCGCCTTTGAGATCAAGACAGGACACCGGCGAATCGGAGTTGCGCGACTATGGAATTGCCGCTACGCTGACCAGCGTCGCCGCCTGCAATGCGGCTTCCAGGGTACGTCCTGCCAAGATCTTTCCGGTGCTGGAGGGAACAATCAGAATGTCGTTAGGCTCCATCGGCATGTCAGCAGCCTTGGCTTGCAGCATCTTTTTCAGATCGACCGGCACCTGCGTCATTCCTGTCGGTTCTTTGCGCAGGATTCTCGCGCCATTCAGCTTCGCCGTGCGGCCGGTGCCGCCGGCCAGCGCCAGCGCCTGTAGCACGGTCAAACCGCCGGCATCCATCAGGACGCCGCTGGGCCGCAACACGTCACCGACGACATACACGATGTCAGCCTTGTGCACGATGATCGTGTCGCCGGGAAAAACGGGAACGTTAGTCGCGGAGTTGTCCTGGAGATTGCGCGGCAGTTCGACGGTAAGTGTATTATCGGGATCGCTGCGATGGGTGACCGTGAGCGTACGGCCGGCCTTGTCGGTCAAACCGCCCGCCGCCGAAATCAGGTCGAACAGATGTGGCTGCCCCAGCACAGGATAGATTCCCGGTTTGGCTACCTCGCCCAGCACGCTGGCGCCCTCCGAAGCATACTCCGACACGAAAAGGGTAACGTGGGGATTCTTCACATAAGCAGCTAGACGCTCTTCAATTTCCGCCTGTGCCTGCTCTGCCGTTAAACCGGCCACATGCATATAACCGATGAGCGGGCAGTACATATCCCCCTTGCTTGAGACGCGTGTCTTGGTGGCCAGCTCCGGAATGTTGTAGACCGTCATTTCCAGCAGGTCGCCAGCCGCAATCGTGAGCTGAGCGCTGCCGGGAGCAGGCTGGCTGCTGGTTGGAGCGGCCGCTTGCTGAACCTCTTTTGCCTGTGGCTGGGCTGTGGTGTTAATGGCGCCGTCTTGCGCGTTCATCAAAGAGGCTGTGCAACATGCTACCGATAGCAGAACAATGGCTGGAATTTTACCAAACACCGGTGAAAGGTATCTCATGACGGGCTGACAACCTGGAGGATCGCAATAGTTTAGCACGACGGACCACGAGCAGTACGCAGTGAAACGAGATGCGACGGCCATAAAACTGAAAAGGGACGATGATTTCACGCTCATCATCCCTTCGAAACTGCATACTGCTTTCGGGCCCTAGGAGATTCGCCCTACGGGCCAGAAGTGTGATGTATTGCTTGTTGTACCAGGTACCCTCCGACTTGCAGCGGCATTATTTGCAAGAACGCGGAGGGATTGCCCGTAACACGTTTTCGCAGCAAATAGGCAGCAGACAAAATTCAAGCGAGCTAACGTCACCGCTGAAGCCTAGTATCGCGCGCCACACTGCGCACGTAATGCGGAGCCAGAGTCCTGTTACTACGTACCCGCGTGACGTCAAGGGGCGCAAGGCGCGAGATGGTCGTCTTCCTGCCTGGTAGATGCCGGCGAAGAGAAACGCTTTGCCGTTTCGGACTGCGCTGGCCGCGTGAACCAGCAGTCCGCCGTCGCGAGCCTACCAGCGAGTGCAGGATGCGTAGCGCCGCAGCGATCGCGTAAGGATTAGCCCGACTGCACAATGCGGCCATGCCGGGTGTGCGCATCGAACTCGGTCCGCAGATTCCCGCGCTCGATCGGCCAGCTGCCCTGCTCAAAGCGCACCGTGACATCGTCGGCGTCAGTGATTTTGGCCGCTGCGCCCCACCAACGGCATCTCGCCGAGATCGATTTGGAGCTCTGGAACATTCGTGAGTGATTTATGCGAAGCTGCCAAATCAAATTACGGTGCGTCTAAAGCGCTTAATGGTCATGATGACGCTGGATCGTCCGCTACCAGGTCAGCCTCGTGAGTCCCGCCACCGCGTCGAAGTGACGGTCGCGGCTGAGCAGCGGCAGAGCATGCTGGCGGCACAACGCCGCAATCCAGACGTCATTAGAAGGAATTGGCGTTCCAGCCCTCTTCAGCTCGGTGCGAACGGCGCGTTAGAAGACGGTGGTCTGTTCGTTTACCTCTAGAACTTGGAATGTTGGCAGGTATTCAGCCAGCCACCGTTCGTAGTGCAGCCGGTAGCGAGAGTGCGAAATGCCGTAGCGGTATTCGCCGAGGACAATGACGGGAACGGCTATCTGCGCCGCTTTGCGGAGAATCGGTTCGAGGGCGACGTCGCCCTCCGCCACTGCAGACATTGCGTTAGTGTCCAGAATCAAACCCGGTCCTCGGCTTCAATCTGTTCGAACTCTTCTTCGATCCTGCGATTGATTCGGGCTGTTTCCTTACGTAAGCGCCGCAGTTTTCCAAAGGCCGCCATCGAGGGCCTGTCCACAACTGTTGGCCCGGCCCGCGAGTTTGTCCTTTACGGCGTGGGTGACAAACTCCCGAACCGGGATCCCGCGCTCGGCAGCCACCGACTTGGCTCGCGAAAAATGGAATCCGGAATCTCAAGGGTCGTCTTCATACCGTCATGGCCCCATATTTATGGGAGCATGGTCAATCATCTCGGCCCCAGGAATGAACAACATTGTGGCATGCGGCACACAAGGTGATCAGATTCTCTTCCGAATCGTTCCCCGAGTGGCTGCGGAATTTGAGATGGTGGACTTGCAGATTTCGCATGCTGCCGCAGATCTGGCAGCGCCAGCCGTCGGCTGCAACACTTGCCGATGCAGATCTCGATAGCTCGTCGAGTCGAGTCTTTGTCGCGGGTTCTTTGCCGTGATTTTCTTCATGAAGCCTGCGCCGCGACCTCAGATCGAAAGGCCTCCTGTTGTTGCGTGGGCAGGAACCGGTAATAGCGCGAGATGGATTGGAGCAACACCTCGGGATTGCCGTCCTCGAGATTGGCGCCGGCGAGGAAGTCGGCGCAGATCATCTCCAGGCAATAGCCGCGAGATTTGTCTGACCCGAGCATTAGAGCCGCGGTCTCGATTGCGTGCTCGATAACCGGGATCTGGCTCTTGTAGACCTTGAAGTAAATCAGCTCCGAAGGCTCAGTGTCCTTCCCGGTCAGCTCCCTTTCCACCTCCCGTATGAATTCCTCTCTCGGCATCGATCGAGCTTTGTGCACCCAGGGTGCACTTTTGAAGTTCTGCCCTTGCGCACGAGCCAGCTTCGCCAGTTCCCTTCCCTTCGTCCAGCCGACCTCTTTGAGTTGCTTTCTTACCTGCGGTGGCAAATGCTCGTGGATCGACATCAGGTAGTAGGCCTTCCTTCTGGACTCCGGAAATCGTCTCTCCAGGAACTCATCAAATGATTTCAGATTTTCCAGCCGCCAGTACTGCCCTGCTCGCACCTCATACAGGCACTTGCCTAATTCAACGAAACGTGTGTCCCGCTCGTTCTCGTGCTGCGCCTCCCAGGCCAGAATGGCGTCGATCCGGCTAAGCACAGCTTCGGCACGGCGACGGTTCAGCTTCGGCGGCATGGGCGGATACCTAGTAACTAAGTTCGTCAAACAGACCAAGATCGACTCCCGGTTTGCGTACCAGCGCGGCCTCAACCAGATCGCGCTGATCGAGACAGAGCCCGAGGAAGGGACAGGTGGTACACGGGTTCTGGGGAAAGCGAATGCCGCTATGCGGCAGGAACAATCCCGACTCGATCCTGCCCACCGTGTCTTCGACCAAGGTCTGAAACTCCTGCCGCTGTTGGTCGGTAATCGTTGCTCGCAGGTACTGGACCTCGACCATGCGCTTGCGCACGAATACGACCTGAGCGACTTCGTTGATGCCGGTCATCCAGGAATAACAAACCAGTTGCGGATCCAGTGCTGCGATGCCGTCCGGCTCCTCGGGATAGCGGGCGGAAGCGGTCTTCCATTCCAGCACGCAAGACGTGCCATCCAGTTCGCCCACAGCATCGACGAAAGCGACAAAGCTGTTACCGGAACTCAGCGTCCGTGTGAATCGGACCTGTTGATGATTCTGTGGCTGGTGAATCTGAACGCGACCGTCCTGGACGAAGCGCTCCAGCAACTGAACGCCTTGCTGGAGCATGTGGTCCCAAGTGTGATTGCCGGGGTAGACAAGCTGCAGCTCCTTACATGGCGCCCATTGCTCGAACAGAACTGCCGGCGGATCTTCGTGCCGGAACAGGGCCGCTACGGCCCGTTCGAACGCGCGACCAAACAGCATGGCGGCTCGAACGTCTTTTTCCTGCCAGCCATCCAGGTAACGGTGGCGATAGCGACGCGGGCAAGTGAGATACTGCGAGATCTGCGAGTAGCTGTAGGTCATCGCGTCACTCTCTTCCTCTTTGTCGCTGCAGCCTCGCGAGCAGCAACTGGCGGCTTAATCGATGTAGACAGTTCTTCCCACTGGCTGGCGGGCGCGAAGCCATCGAAATTCACGAGCGAGATGCCATTGATGATTCTGTGGCTGATCTTCACAACTCCGGTCAGACCTGGCAGGGCACGTTCATCGATTTCGTTCGTGCTCACCAGCTCAGGGTCATAGAGAAAATCCCGCAGGAACCAACCCAGCTTCCACATGGCCTTGGCAGTGCAATAGAGCCGGCCGATCACCGCCTGACCGGCGAACTGCCTGGGCTCGAGCACGGAGAATCGAAGTACGTAGAACGGTTTCTGGGCATGCCAGCGGTATTGCGCACCCTCCAGCCGAACCAGGAAGATACCGTCCGGCAGCGTCGGTCGCGCCTCAGTGACGGTTTCGGAGAGACCTGGAAGTTGGCGCCTCATGCGACCACCTCCGGTACGGATTTCGCGTAGCTGTTGAGCTGACAGAGCAGCGCGTTGCGGTCCTTGGTCGCAGCCTCGGCAAGCTGCTGCACAAAGCTTTCGACTTGCTCACGGGTGGCGTCCTTCAGTGCTTTGGTACCGCAGAAATCCACCGCATATGCCTTGACCAGCTCGGGATCAAGTTTGTGCTGGCGAATAATCTGGCAGAGCCGGTCGCGAACTTTGTGGCCGTTGCCGTTCCCGTTTCCGTTGGCATTTTTGGGCGGAAACTTCTGTGCATCAGGAGCCGGCACCGTCGGACCCGGATTGGATCCTATTTCCTCGACCGAACAGATGCCGATGCCATAGGCCTTGCGCAGAGCGCGATTGACGGCCCGGGTCTCGGCGATCCGCATCTCGGCGCCGCGGACCAGGAGAGATACGTTCGAAGGATCGGCGTCGCCGTAGCCTACGAAGCCGGCGGACTCTTTCGACGGGTAAACGGTCGCTTTCAGCACGAAGCGACTCGCTGCGGAATCGCACAAGGAATCGACAGCCTCGACATGAATGCCCTTATATTTCTTGCGCCTGGCAAGCCGAAGCAGGCCGGTGTGAGTGACATACCACTTCCCATCGATGACTTGGAGATCGCCTATTTCGAGGGAAAATCCATAGTCTCGGCTCAGCGCCTTGAGGTGGAAAAGCATCCGTGGCGGGAGGGGGCAACCCAGAATCCGCTTCGCCGCGAGCAGGTTCTTGTGCACAATTCTGTTTGGGTTTCCGTTTGCTCTCGGAGACTTACCAGGGAACTGCGGTTGGATATCGCTCATAACGGCTCCTGCGGAATGAGAGTTGTCTCTTCTTGGTGGCCGAACCTTGTGCGCCACTATGCCGGACGATGTCGGATGAAGTAGAAACGATCAAGTGATTCGGACTGGTATTCATCCGCGGAATATTCAATTTAAGAATATGCCAAATCAGAATATCGAGTCAAGGGATTTTTCTGGATGCCAAGGAAATCCAGGATTGATTTGAGAGCAGTCGGTGCTCGGATTAAGAAGCTACGCGGGTCCATGCTTCAAGATGAGTTCTCCGCTTTTCTTGAAGTCAGTCAAGGACACCTTTCAAAGATTGAAAGCGGGAAGATAGCGCCCAGCCTAGAAATTCTTGTTTCACTTTCGCTTAGATTTGGAAAAAGTGTCGACTGGATATTACGAGGAGAAGAGAAGTAGTCCAACTTGCTCCAAAATATTAAACGCCGGTCTTGCCAGCAGCACCACAAAACTGATCTAAGGAGCCAGGAAACATGAACGAGCCTGAAGGGATATCGTCAACGAGAAAACCGATATCGATAGCATCTCGCAGAAGAAGCTCGAGGCGAATCGCCATAACGCTCAGCTCTCGACGGGGCCCAGGACCGAAGCGGGAAAGAAGCATTCGAGACGAAAACCCTCTCTGACATCTTCTTCGATGCGAGCCCGTAATCCTGCCAACATTTCCGACTACTCGCCGATCGACCGGGTGAGGAAACTCGAATTCCATGAACTTCCCAAAACGATCTCCGGGAAAATACGCCGCGCCGAGCTGCGCAAGATGGAGGCCCAGCGGGTGAAGGATGAGCAACGGGGACCGCTGGAGTTCTGGCTCAAGGATTTTGAATGAGCGCCAGCTTTCTCGTTTACTCCCGACCACCGTCTGTTCGCTTGGTACGATGCGGTGTGTAAGCCTGCTTCTGGTATCAGACAGCAGCCGTAAGCGACAGGGACGGGCAAGTCCCTCGGCGCGGTGTCGGTGAGAGCGCCAGCGATGCCGGGCTGCAACGCCTGGCATCTTTTCCTGTTTGGTGAGCCCTAGGAGGTTTTGTTACACGCTCTTTCTGGGGAACTGCGGTTGGATATCGCTCATAACGGCTCCTTGCGGAATGAGCGTTGTCTCTTCTTGGTGTCCCTTGTGCGTCACTATGCCGGACGATGTCGGACGAAGTAGAAACGATCAAGTGATTCGGACTGGTATTCATCCACTTTCGCTTAGATTTGGAAAAAGTGTCGATTGGATATTACGAGGAGAAGAGAAGTAGCCAACTTGCTCCAAAATATTAAACGCCGGTCTTGCCACATGCGCCTCGATGCGGGCTTTGAGGCTTACAAAAAGGAAGGTCCTAAGCTCATGCAGCGCCTGATCGCCAAACAGAAGCTGAGGACGAAGTAGCCCGTTGCGAGTCGCGATCCAAACTACTGTCTGGCGCCACAAAAGCGCACGGATCAACTTTGTGGTCTCAGTGAATGGGAGTATCACCGGTCGGAGGGTCTTCCCCTGTTTCGAAAACAGACCCTGTAACTTTTAATGTTGTCAGTTGTCATCGTTGCCGTGGCAACGAAGGGAAAAAGAGGTCGATCGTCCAGCTACAAGACGACAAAAATTGCGGGCCAAAGCATTTTTTATGTAGCGAATAAAAAGCGAATTTGCTATACTCGAACCGTGCTGATGGGTGACGCCAGATCGCCAGTGAGTGGTTGGGGAAGTCTTCTTTTGTACACGGGCAGAAACATGCAATGGAAACCGCTGCTATCACGATGAATTCAGGCCGAAGCTATGCAAGCAATAACCGGGCTGAAGCGGAGCCAGTACTCGAAAAGTGCAACCAGGTTGCACAGCATGGTGGTCTGCAAACCAGGCACAGGGCTGGAAAAGTGCATCCGGGGTGCACAAACCAGCAAGGCGAATCAGCCGACTGCTCGCTAAAGTAATGATGATCTGGCAGGCGGAACTCTCTCCCCGAGCGGGACGGGGGTGAAGGCACTGGTTTGCAATGTACGCTGCTAAACCACACCCTCGGCACCAAGATATCAAAGGTACGAAGTAATATCCGGCGACTCTTGGCAGGGCGCCAATACCAACCGACAAACGATTGACATTACGTACCGCGGTGTTCGCGGCCGCTACCGCGTCCGATATAGCTTCTGAGGCAGATAGGTCTCATAAGCCTTGGCAAGAAGCAGACAGGAAAGCGCAGTGCGGAAAAATCGCACGATGCGTTTGACGTGGCGGGAATTGGAAAGCTGGCTATCGTTGTCGAATGCGGTCCATCGCGGAAGCAATAGAATTACCATCGACGCCTATTGTGCGCGCGCCTGCTCTCGACCCTACTCACCAACGGATTAGTGCGCGCCTGAGACGCGCCAGTTTGTAAATTGCCCGACCATATCACGGAAGATTCCTAATAGTCCGGGGCGGTTACACACCGTCAGACCGGAACTTCGACGCGCTGATATTCGGCTACTACAAAGATGGGAAGCTTCAGTATGTCGCGCCCACTCGTAACGGCTTCACACCGTCATCCCGCGAGCAGCTGCCACTGGAGATCAAGCAATGCCCGTTCGCGAACCTTCCCGAGGCGAAGAGCGGCAGGTGGGGCGCGGGGCTGACGGCAGCGAAAATGAACGATTGCCGCTGGCTGAAGCCGGTCCTCGTCGGGCAATTCGAATTCACGGAATGGACGCCCGACAACCACCTTAGGCACTCACGGTTTGTCGCTTTACGCGATGACAAGGATCCGAAGGACGTTGTGCGGAAGGATGAGGTGATCGTGTTACTTCTCCCCTGGTTGTCGCAGCTTTGCGTATTGCTCGGGAGTAAGCTCCAGCCAGATGCCTCCGCGCTTCTTCCTGATTGCCTCTTCAATCTCCTGGCGTCCAGCAGGAAGACTCGTTTCATGCTTAGGACAGTGGCGAAAAAGATCAACAAGACTGTGTAAATGCGGTCGTCTGCGCTGGCGGATTTGCAGGGATCGTTGGTTCTCAGGGCACGAGGATCGATACCTTACGCAAAATTAACTACGAAAACATACTTAGGAGACGTCTCCGTCGACAATCTGGGGACCGCTAACCCGAGATAATGGCGAATGGGGCGTAGGAGCGATGTCGCAAAATCGCAAAAGATATTCGCCGCCGGGGGAAGGTCGGGGAAGCGTCGCTCCTTCAGAAAGCACCACCGTGCAGGGCAGCGTTGAACTTTCAAATGGCACTAGATGAAGGAGCTCTCTTGTCTGCTACCCAGAAGATTGACTTCCCACGGCAGGACTTCAAAACTGGAAAGGGTTCTGAGCGAACACCGTGGCGAAAAAGATCAGCAAGACTGCACTAATGGACCGCGAGCCGGTTGATCGTTAACTTGGTTCAATACCTAGGATTGATAATCAAACGCGTTTTACAACTTCGCGATCCAAGGTGGAAGCGGTTTTCCGACGGTGCACTCGCACTTGTGGAATAAGCGCCCTTCCGAAGGAGCAAAAAGATGAACGAATCGAACGAATCCAAAACTGAGGCAGTATCGGAGCCAGAAGGCCAAGAAGGGCCCGCCGGCACTTCGCTCTCTGACGAGAGAATCGCTGCCAACCGGCGAAACGCGAAGCTAGCGACGGGGCCGAAGACGAAAGCCGGAAAGAACCGCTCGCGACGGAATGCCGTCCAGCACGGCATACTGACCTCCGTGCTTCTCATCATGGAGGGAGATGGAGCGGAAGATTCCGCCGCATTTTTTGGTTTTTTCCGTGATCTTCGACGCGACCTACGGCCGGTCGGTACGGCGGAAGAAGCTTTGGTGCAAACCATCGCCATCTGCTACTGGAAGGAGCGCCGGGCGTTGCAATACGAGGCGGGAAGCATCGAGCACACTTTTATGTACGACGGCCTTCTGCGGCGACGTCAATGGGACGAGCCAGCCGACGTAGCGGCGAACCGGAAACTTTGCTTCAGATTGCCGTTAAGCGACCGGCTGGAAAGAATTCTGCGCTACCAGACGGCCAATCGCCATCAGTTGGATTCGGCGCTGAACCACCTTGAAAGGATGCAATTGGCGCGCAAGTCCAAAGAACCCGCTCCGGTTGCTGGTAAGCTTCAAGGTTCGAAAAAACCTCTGTCCAGAAGGTGAAATTGCGAAACGAAGCCACCCAAGTCATTTGTTATCAGTAGAGAAGGAAAGGAAGCGACCAACAAAATGCGACAGGCCAGCCGGCAACGGGGTCCTTAGTGGAGCCGACATCCGTTGACGATTTGCGCACCGCGGGTCTGAACTATCCCTCTCAGCTCTTCATGGTCCGGATAGTCCCCATGCCCAGGAAGTTGTCGTCGCTTGGTAACCAGCGTCAGATCCATGACCTGAGCCGCTGCAGCGAGAAACCGATCGGCTGGGTCACGGTGCGGCAGTGGCAGTTGCTGGGCGGCCAATACAATCTCGTGGCTGAAAGGCGCCTCCCGCTGCGGCGCGGTAGCTTGCGCCAGGCCGTTCTGTCAGATCGGCGGGGAGGCGTATCCTGCCCCGGGCATTGAGCCACAACTCGTTGGCGGCCGCGTTCTTCAGCTCGGCTCGGACGCTAGGACTGTGAGACGGTGTCTGCAAGGCCCAAAGCCAGACGTGGGTGTCGAGAAGACGTTTCACCGGCTCAGCGCATGAATGTCGGCTTCGTCGACCACTGGCGCCACAATTTCGCCCAGGATCTGCACGGTGTCTTCATGGAGCCGATCCAGGCGCTTGGAGCGACATCAGGCGTCGGCGGTACGACTTTGGCGACGGGTTTACCGAAGCGGGCGATGCGCAGGGGCTTCTTAGTTTGCTGCACATGCTCCAGCAAGGCGAGACACCTTCGTTCGTTCCTCGTGATGCACGCGTGGGCCCGCGGTCGAAGCCCCAGCGCAATGAGCCATTTGTCGCGCCCGCCGAAACTGCCGTCGATGCGGGACAGATATGGCACTTGAGAACAGTCATCGACTCAAAACCGGCCAGACCAAGGTCTCTGACGGTTCTCTGCTTCGCAAAATTATAGGATAATTCCCCAAGATTCTGAGGAGCATCTCATGGCTGAGAGATTAACCTGGGACGATGCCGAGAAGATCGGAGTGCTTCTCGCAAGAAAATATCCTGAACTTGATCCGCTCTCGACCGATCTGGATCAGTTGCGCCAGCGGGTAACAGAGTTGGCGGAGTTCAAGGGTGATTCAAAAGCTGGCGACAAGGATAAATTGGAAGCGATTCGGACGGCTTGGAACGAGGAGTTCCTTGATCGCACACAGTAGCCGGGGCGGCGCGTCCTCGAACGCTATCAGTCCGGATAGCGGCACGGGGAGGGCACTTTATTCAGAGTTGGTTCCTTTTCAGATGGCGGCCGCGTTGGTCTGCGTGGGAAGACCAACTCTCCGCAGTACGTCTTGGAAACCCGGCTGATCGCGCAACTCGTCCATACCCGGATCCAGATGAAGATAGATCAGCCAGTGGGAACGTTCTTCATAGCATTTTTCCAAGTATTGAATCGCGCGTTCTTTTTCTCCCAAGCCGATGTGAATTCCGGCAAAAAAATAGGGTGCGACATACTTTTGCTTCGCTAGTTTTGTCAGATCATCGAGTATTTGACGTGCTTCCCTGGTCCTACCTGCCGCGCCAAGAGTGTGGGCCAGGGCCGCGCGCATCAGAGGACTGCCACCTGACAGCTGTACCCCTTTCACACCTTCAGTGATAGCCAGTTCATAGCTGCCTGTTTTTCTCAGTAGCAGACCGAGAATCCAGTACGTGACGGGATAGCTCGGGTCCAAATCGACAGATCGCCGGAGTTGTTCGATGGCTTCGTCATATCGGCGGGCACAGTAGTGCGCCCATCCGACTCCGACGCTAATGATGAGCGATAACGGATCCAGATCCTGACTTTTCTTTAGCCTGACCATGGCTTCTTCGGGTCGATCCATGGTACTCAGGTATTCGCCGTACCAGTGATTGGCCGTGGGATAAGCTGGACTTAGTTCGAGGCTGCGCTTGAATTCGGTTTCGGCGCTGGCCCACTCCCAATCGTTAAGCCACAACACCGCCGCCAAAGGCGTATGGGCTTCGGCGAGTTCCGGGTCGAGCTGCAGGGCCGCCTTGGCTGCCGCTTTCGCTTTAGGGAATGCTTGTCTCGGTGGCAGATAGCTGTTCCATCCCAACAGCACATAGCAATCGGCCAAGCCCGCATACGCCAAGGCATACGTGGGATCGTTCTCGACTGCCTGCTGAAAGTGCTCGATCGCCTTATAGAATCCCTCTTCGGTCCACCGATTCCAGTGGTGACGCCCTTTCAGGTAAAGCCCGTACGCTTCCGTATTCTGCGTGTGGTGTTTTGTCAATTGCTTCTTTTCCGCTCGGGTCAACCGCAACCGCAATTTTTCCGATATCTCGCTGGAGATTTCGTCCTGGACCGCAAAAATATCGCCAGGCTTGCGATCATATTGCGCGCCCCACAGCCGAGAGCCTGTGGCTACATCGACTAATTCGGTCCCAATGCGCAACGAGCCGCCGCTTTGCATGATTCTTCCTGTGAGCACGGCGCGAACCCCCAGCTCACGACCCACGGCCTGAGGATCAATTTCCCGCGCCTTGAACCGGGAGACGGTACTCTGAGCCATCACACGCAGTTTCGGCAGCATCGCGAGAGTATTGATGAGCGTTCCGGTGATACCTTCGCTCAGGTATTCGTGTTCAGGATCGCCACCTGTATTTCCGAAGGGCAAAACTGCCAATGAGTTAATGACCTTCGGGACTCGTTTTCGGCGCTGGGCAGTGTTTTGAACGGCAAGACCCTCGACCCAACCTTTGCCGGCGGAGGACGACCCTGTTGTTGGTGTCGGGATCGGCCCCGTCCCTGCCTGCGCAACTCGCATCCCTGGCTCCGTGTCCCGCTTTAGCAGTGTCAGCTGAGCCCGCATGTCAGCCGCGTGCTGATACCGCAAGTTCTTGTCCTTCTCTAGGGCTCTCCGGATCACCTCTTGCAGTGGCGGAGGGATGTTGGGATTCACCCGCATAGGAGCCACGGGATCACGGTTGAGGATGGCTTCTGCGATAACGCCGGAACTGGGGCCTTGAAAGGGCAGCTTGCCCGTTGCCATCTGGTAGAGAACAATGCCGAACGAGAACAGATCTGAGCGACCGTCCAATTCCTCGGCCCTCACTTGCTCTGGAGACATATAGGCTGCCGTTCCCAGCGCAATCCCCGGTGTCGTGAGCTGTTCTTCGGACTCGTCATTCGCGGCGAGAGAGATCTTTGCCACTCCGAAATCCAGAATCTTGGCGTGGCCGCGGTTGGTGACAAAAATATTCGTGGGCTTGATGTCGCGGTGGACGATGCCCTTCGAGTGGGAAGCATCCAGAGCATCGGCGATCTCGATAGCCAGGTCGAGCACCGTCTCGATCTCGAGAGGCTTGCCGCTGATCCGGTGCCGGAGCGTCTGGCCCTCTAGCAACTCCATGGCTATGAAGGTCCGCCCCTCGGCCTCATCGATCTCGTAAATGGTACAAATGTTCGGATGGTTCAGCGCCGAAGCAGCTTTCGCTTCGCGCTGAAAACGGCCCAGTGCCTGGGGGCCCTTAGCTATGTTGTCGGGCAGGAACTTGAGAGCTACAAAGCGCCCGAGCTTCACATCCTCGGCCTTGTATACGACGCCCATCGCGCCGGCGCCGAGCTCCTCGACAACGTGGTAATGCGAGATGGTTTGCCCAACCATTGGCGCGCATCTTACTTCCCGGCAACCGGCACGTCAATCTAAGCCAACACCCCAATGCATAGCCCCGGCGGGCTGACGGGAGAGGGTGCGCTTGAGCAAGACGGCAAACTGCTCATCCGCAATGCTGCGTGGCCGCCCCGGGCGTATCTCATCGTACAGACCGGCCCGCTGTTCGAGGAAACGCTGGCGCCACTTGCCCACCGTAACCTTAGCCCAACCCAAGCGCTCAGCAATCTTGGTGTTGCTTTGACCGTCGGTTGACCACAGTACTACTTTAGCGCGGCAGACGAGGGCATGCGGAAGCGAACGCGCAGCCGCGAGACTTTTCAATTGTGTGCGTCCTCCACGCTCAGTTGGAGGGTAAGGGATACGTTTTTCGCGGGCAAGCTCATTGTCTGAAGATTTTTTTTCAAGAGGTAAGGTGGCAAGGGCTTTTCGGGTAAGTTGGAAGTAGGAGAAATTTTGCATCGTCATCGAGACTTCATAGCGTATTTCTGCGAAAGCTTCTCGCCGGCGGAAGGAGTCGATGTGAACGATCATAGCCGTTGCTCCGATGCAACTCCCAACACCATTGGCGTGAGTGCGTACGATGCTGAGGCAAATGGTCCGCTTTCAAGGAAGCAAGCGGCGAATCGTCGCAACGCACAACATCCGAACGGAGAACGCCTACACGCAGAAGGCTTGCTGCGTTGCAGCAAGCCCAACGGACGCATGTAATGTGCCCGGCTGAAATTTGTTAGCGTCGAGGTATAGATCAAGAACGAGGGTGCTTCATGAACACCACAGCGAGGCCGAACGCAGCCAGCGCGTCAGATGCGACGCACCCTCGCATCAGCACCGGAGAACGCTTTCCGGATGGGTCGGTGATCGAAATGATCGCCGGTTCTCCTGGATCGGAGAAGCCGCGCCTATTGCACTGGAACGGTAGCGCTGCGACCGTCGGGAGCTGCGTCGAACACGGTGGCCGAGTTTATGAAGCCCCCGCGCTAGATCCCCTTCTGCAACAGGCAATGCGCTTGCCGGTTGGGTCTGGGCCCTACAGCTCGGCTCGAGACCTGTTTGCCCAAGTCCGCGATTTGCCTGCGCGATACTTAGGTCTGCCAGAATCGGAGTCTGGGCTGTTCGCTTGTTTTGTGTTCAGCACTTGGCTTTCTGATGGCTTGCCGAGCGCGCCCACACTCACAATTTTCGGGACTCGTGCCGAAGGCGGCATTGAGCTTTTGCGTTTGCTCAGCTGTGTTTGCCGCCGTCCGCTGCTGTTGACAGAACTTACCGCGGGTATCTTCCGCTCACTACCCACGCAGCTGTCGCCGACCTTGTTGCTCGACCAGCAGCGGTTGAAGCCCAGCATGCAGCGACTCTTGGAAGCCTCGAGTTACCGTGGCCTGCACTTGGTTCGAAACGACGGGCGGATTCTCGATCCGTGTTGTTCTAAAGCGATCCTCAGTGGCGACGATGCTGCGCTCGATGCCATTGGAAGTCAGGTGTTGCGCATTGCTCTGTCACCATTGCGCTTGCAACCATCGGCATTGGACGAGCAGGCGCGAGACAAAATTGCGCACGAGTTTCAGCCGCAGCTTCTGATGTACCGCCTGAAGAATATTGCAACGATGCAGGAATGTCAGACAGATGTCTCGCGATTTTTCTTCGCAACGCGCCCGGTCGCCCGTACTCTCCTGCGATGCTTCCCCGAGGACCCCAATCTAGCCTGCGACGTGGTCCAACTGCTCGATCCGCAGGACGAAGAAGTTCGGGACCGACTTTCGCGCGACGTGAACTATGTAGTTGTGGAGATCCTGCTGGGCCTAATCCACGAGCAAAAGCAAACCGCGGTGAGGGTGAAGGAATTGGCAGAGGACGTCAATGTGCTTCTCCGCAGCCGGGGCGAGGTTCTGAAATTTAGCCCGGAGGAGATTGGCGGTCGCTTGAGGAAGATGGCAATTCCCCGGCATAAGAATAGCTCCGGACGGGTGGTCATGCTTAACAGAGATATCAGCCGACGTGTGCACCATTGGGCCAAGATTTATGAGTTAGGCGGGCTTTCCCAGTCCCGTTGTCCCGACTGCAGCGAAGCACAATCTACTGTTTCTGAACAACTTATGGAGGGTGTTGAGGGTGTGTAGGTTTATTCATAGGGAGGAGGGAAGATGCCAACACGAACCTTGAGGCTGAGCAGAGCGGAGGCTGAAGTGCACCGTCGCCGTTTATTGCGGCTCGGCGAAATGGGTATTTCAACTGACTACAACGGCGATTTTCTGTGCGAAGACACCGGAGAGGTCGGGGGAGACTTTGAGCTCCACCAAATCGATCCCTGCCTGGCCCAGGTGTTCGTTTTGCCTGGGGAGCTTGCGGTCAAGGTGCGTGCAAGCCTGCTGGTTCGCGCTGGCGGAACGCTCATAACCGCATCCGAGATGGCGATACCTTGGTATTCTGTCTCCCTCGATCTGAGTGATCCGGAAGACAGCCCGTTTTATCGGGATATGATTTCTGACGAGATTCCCTTTCCCCCAGTCCTTCTCAACCCTTATCTGACAGGTGAGTCTCCTTTGCGTCACGGCCGGAGGGACGGATTGATCTTCGCCATGGGCTCGCTTCCCGCCCCGCCGAATATTCCACTGCAGATAGTACCGGTCGAGCTTGTTCTGCAGGACGACGCGGGAAACGATTATTGCTTCAACTTCGAAGCTCGGTTGAATCACGCGCTGAAGGCCAAGCACGAACGGAGAAAACAAGCGAATCGCCCGGCTTGCCACGAACGACGGCCTCTTTTTGAGCGCGAGGATAAACCGTTTGGAAATCCGGGCCGAACGGCAAAAGGCTGATCTCCGCCAACAATCGGAGGCATGTCATTGAACCTCATCAACGAACACAGATGATGGACAAATCAGGATGGCACTATTTGACGGCTTGACGGCGTCGTTTTGAACACTTTGAGAAATTGTGTAACTCTGCGGTCAGTCATTTTCACGACCTTGAAAACTGTGGTTGGGAATCGCGGCGCCAAGCGCCTCAACTTTGCCTCCGGCTTAGACCGGTTGAGTATTTACGGAGATTGAGCCATGACGAAAGCGACTATGTTGAGAACATCGATGCTCGGATTGTTTGCGGTCGCAATCTGCGCACTTTCCGTCTCTGCCCAGGACAATTCGCCGAAAATGACCTTCCGTCAACCGGTACGCTTTGCGGTTTCGCCGCCGCTACGGGAGGGGGCGAAACTGCCGTCGCGGATGCGTTATGGCTTTTCGGATGATGAACCGGAGCGCTTCGTGAACTTCCATCCAGGTCGGGTCTTGGGCCCGGCCGTGGATCCAGTGGAGCAGAAATCTCCAGGCAGCCCATCCGGTATTACGGTCGGGCTCAGTGTGCTTGGTGTCGACAACGTCAACCGCCTCTGGCCTCCCGATACCAACGCCGCGGTTGGCGACACCCAGATCGTGGAGTGGGTGAATGTGCAATACGCCGTCTACAACAAGAGCACGGGTGCGCTGGAGGCGGGACCGATCGACGGCAACTTGCTCTGGCAAGCCTTGGGTGGAGACTGCTACAACACCAACACCGGCGATGTCATCGCTCAATGGGACAAAGTGAACCATCGCTGGCTGCTGTCCCAGAACTTCTGGAATTATCCCAGCTTCGAGCCCCCGTACTCGGCCTGTGTGGCTGTATCCACGAGTGCCGACGCGACCGGAACGTATTACGAATATGAGTTCTCGTTGGGCAATGACTTTCCTGACTATCCCAAGTGGGGTATCTGGCCCAGCGGCTATTTCCAAACCCAGAACGACAGCGATTCAAACGGAAACGTGGGCGCGTATGTTTGCGCGTATAACACTGCGAAGCTGATCGTTGGAGATCAGACAGCAGAACAGATTTGCTTTCAAACCACGCCTCAGGACATCAGCTTGTTGCCGGGCGATGTAGATTCGACCATTCCGCCACCGGCCAATCAGGATGAATTCTTCATTGGCAGCTACGACGTCGATCAAACGCAGAATCACTTGTATCTCTATTCCATGCACCCCGACTTCGCCAATCCCAGCCAGTCAAGGTTCACCGGCGCTGGCTTGGCCAACCCCATCACCGTTCCCAACTACACACCGTTCTGCCCGGTCTTGGACTCTTCTTGCGTCCCGCAGAAGGGTACGGCTACCGAAGTTGACACCTTGGGCGATCGCCTGATGTATCGCTTTGCCTATTGGAACGACGGCCCTCCTGTGAACACCAGACCCAACGCAGGGCGCTTGCCGCAGCAACACTGGTATGTGAATCATGTAACGACAGCATCTGGTGGACAGGCCGGTGTGCGATGGTACGAATTTCGCGCGCCGGTGCGTACGGTGGCGATCTCCAACGTCAATCTCTTCCAGTCAGGTACCTTCGCTCCCGATTCAAACTACCGTTGGATGGGATCCATTGCGCAAGACAAGATGGGCGACATCGCGCTTGGTTACAGTCTTTCGAGCTCGACCGTGTACGACTCAATCGCCGCTACTGGACGCGTGCCTACCGATCCTCTTGGCCAAATGGAAGCTGAGACAATGCTGACAGCCGGCACTGGATCCCAGGCCGCTGAAGTCCGCTGGGGGGATTATTCCAGCATGGCGATCGACGGCTCCGACGGTTGTACGTTTTGGTATGCGCAGGAGTACTACACGGTTCCTGCCGGCACCAACTGGGAAACCCAATTGAACTCGTTCAAGTTCAGCGGCTGCCACTAGGCGTTCCGGAAAACCTCGCTTCCGGCTTAGACCGGTTGAGTATTTACGGAGATTGAGCCATCATGGCTGAGCTGGGCGCTGAGTTTCTGTTTCAGGTGATGGTCGAGCGGGCGGAGAAAGCGGCGGTGGTCTTGACGACGAATCTGCCGTTTTCTGAGTGGACGCAGGTGATTCCCAATCCGCGGCTGTGCAACCATATTTGCAGCGTCGGATTCTCGTTCTGAATTGCTAACTTGACTTGTGCCTTGCGGAGACTGCCGCATAACTCAGGTTTTCCCCTTTTTAAGACACCCGCAAAACGTCGCTCTAGCGTGTCAGCGGAACATTGCAATATGCGAGCCGCTTCTTCATTAGTGCAGCCAATTCTCGCGAGTTCCAGAACTGACTCCTCGCAGATTTCCTTTAGCGGGCGTCCGCCTCGAAAGTTGGATTTTGCGGGTGTCGGCTTCTTTTTGCGTGGCTTCTTTTTGCGTGGCGGCGAAGAAAGAGCGCCGATCGCTGACGAATTATCTCGAAACCACCTTGACCAAGCTTTGGGATCAGCAGGAATCAGCGACCGGAAAGAAGGGAGAAGGAAAGAAAGGCTCAAGCTCCAAGGACTAGGTAGTACGCCGCTGATTGGCGAATACCCAGTTTTGGTTTTTCCGATCAAACCCAAGTTCAAGCGCGACATTCAGCAAATCGCTGATGACGAGCAGCGGAATCTTTCCCAAATCTGCGAAATGCTGCTATACGAAGGAGTCGCGGCCTACAAGTAAGGATGGGCCTAACTTCATTCAGCGTTTGGTCGCCAAGCAGAAGCTGAGGACGAAGTACAGCACGAAACCCTGGGAAAGCAGATCCCTCGCCGATTGATCCCACCCCGCCCAGCGCAAAGGCGGCACGTGCCAGGGACTGCGATTTCGTCGGCTGGTAATGACAACAGTGATGGCGCCTACAGCGGTACAGCAAAGGCTGCGCCCTTCAAAGCAGCTCGAAGATCGCGTCTTGCAGCACTTCTCTACGGCGCGAAGTAGCCTGAGATATCCAAGATCAGTTGCGTCAGCCCCTGCGCGTAGGCGTTGATGGAGCCATCGCTGCTCGGCACAATCGCCATGTTCGAGGTGATGAAGCCGTCGTAAGCGTTTAGCGTCGAGACCAGCGGCTGACCTGAGCCATGTGGCCACAGAGTTAAGAATGGCATCACGCCGCTGGGCACCACAGTCGCGTTGAAGACGAACGCTTGCGAAGTGCTCGGCGGCGCGCACGGACTGCCGACCACGTTGATCCCGTTCGGCGAGTTGTAGACACCTTGGAACGGCTGTCCGCCGTTAACCGTGCGCGTGTCCAGCACGCGGCATGGCGCTACCGGATAAAGTGACAAGCCGCCCGTCCCTGCTGGCGCGAAGTAACCGTTAACGTCAACCAACAGATCGGTGTTGTTGTCGTGAGGATAGAAGGCAGTTGCGTTCTCGGTACCCGCAGGAACGATAGCAGCATTAGCGACGACCGTGCCGGTGTAGTCGTTAAGCGTGGAGACATAAGGCTGTGTCTCGCCCTTGGGCCACACGGTGAGGTAATCCAAACCGCCGGCGGCAGGCAGCACGGTGACGTTGAACGAATAGGCCGTGGCAGTGCTGGGAACGCCGCAATTCGGCGGGATTGTGTAGTCACGCTCCACTCCCGCCTGCAATGTTCCTCCATCCTGATTCTGGCGAGTATCAACGATTCGGCAAGGCGGCAGAGTGTAGAACTGATAGGTCTGCGGGCCCGGTGCGGTGAAGTAGCCATCGATGTCGAGGATGACGTCGGTGGTATCGCTGGCATAGACGCTGACCGAATTATTCCCGGACGGAACAATCGCAGCGTTGGCTTTGGTGCGGCCATCGGGCGAGTTCATGGTCGAGACGTAGGGCTGAATCTCTCCTTGAGGCCAAATCGTGAGATAACCGAGCGGTCCGTGCGGAACTACCGTGACGTTCAGCGAATAGGCGGCTGCAGTCGCAGGAATACCGCAGTTGCCCAGTTGCGGAATGATGAAGCTCTGCGACGTTCCGCCGAGGATGGGATTGCCATTGCGTGTGTCGACCAAACGGCATGGCGTTACCGGAACAAGTTGCAGAGGACCGGTGACCTGAAAGTCTGTGTTGCTGATAAGGGTTGAGCCAGGGATCGCGACCTGCACCACGCCTGTGGTTGCGCCGACGGGAACAGTCGTGGTGATCTCCGAGCTGGAGACGATCTGGAAGCTGGCAGAAGTTCCGTTGAAGAAGACGCCAGTCGCGGCGCTCAGATTGGTTCCGAGAATCGTGACCGGCGCGCCAAAGGTGCCAGAGCTGGGTCGGGTTTCGACAAAGGGAGTTAGGCCTACACTCAGACTAAAGACCGTGCCATCGCCGGCAGCCCCGCCTTCGTACGTCGTGCCATAGAAGTTGCCATCGCTGGCTTGCACCAGCCCGGCATAAGGGTCAGCGCCGTCCGTGCACCCAGTTTGAGCACAAAAGCTATACAGCGTGGTCAGCGTGCCCGAGGGAGTGATTTTGAAGACCGTGCCATCGCCGGCAGTCCCGCCAGCGGACGTTGTGCCGTAGAAATTCCCATCGGTGGCCTGCACCAGCCCAAATTGAGGCATGGCGCTGTTGTTGAAACTGTGCAGCGTGGTCAGCGTGCCCGAGGGAGTCATTTTGAAGACTGTGCCGTCGTTGTAAGTCCCGCCGTACAAGGTCGTCCCATAGAAGTTCCCATCGGTGGCTTGCACCAGCCCCGATTGAGGATCAAAGCCGTCAGTGCCATTGAAGTTATGCAGGGTGGTCAGCGTGCCCCCGGAGGTGATTTTGAAAACTGTGCCACAGCCAGTGTCGGGTGCACAGCTGTCGTTGGCCCCGCCACCGCTAGTTGTCCCATAGAAGTTCCCATCGCTGGCTTGTACCAGCTCGGCGTGAGGCCAACCGCCGTCCATGCAGCCAGTTTGAGCACAAAAGCTGTACAGCGTGGTCAGCGTGCCCGAGGGAGTGATTTTGAAAACCGTGCCATCGCCGTCGGTCCCGCCTTCGTACGTCGTGCCATAGAAGTTGCCATCGCTGGCTTGCACCAGCCCGGCGAGAGGGACAGATCCGTCATCGCCCGAGAAGCTGTGCAGTGTGGTCAGCGTGCCCGAAGGAGTGATTTGGAAGACCGTGCCATAGCCAGTCCCGCCCTGCTCGGTTGTCCCATAGAAGTTCCCATCGGTGGCTTGCACCAGCCCGCCTTGAGGGTTACCGCCGTCGGTGTAATCGAAGCTGTATAGCGTGGTCAGCGTGCCCCCGGAGTTGATTTTGAAGACCGTGCCCCAGCCGTAAGTCCCGCCTGCGGCGGTCGTCCCGTAGAAGTTCCCATCGGTGCCCCGGATGAGAGACCCTGCGGGATAAGCACCGTTGGCCCCGGTGAAACTCGCCAGCGTGGTGAAGGTCTGTGCCGGCGAGGCAATCGCTGCTGCGGCGCAAAACAAGAAGACGATGCATACCACCGTCGGAAGGCTACGTTTCGCTAAACTGCTCCCCTTCCGGCTTTGCGCCGGCACGAAAATAGCCAACCCACAAGTTCGTAGTTGCGTCATGGCAAACCCTCCGTGGTGCAATCTGCTTTGAGCGAGGATCGAGAGGGGCGGAGAGTTGGAGTCGTACAGGACTCGACAACTGGGGACGGTGAGCCGGCGGCAGATCGATCTTGCCTGCCGTGGCTTTGCCCGCTCACCAGGCACACGAGACGTCGCAGAATGCTTAACGAGGAATCGTGCCCTTCTATCACGAACTTTAGCGCCGGGCTACAAAAGGTCAACCAAGAAAGAGGAAACAACCATTCTTTTTTCGCCGCAGATTCCCAAATTGGAAGAAAGCTGATTGCGGAACAGTTGTCCTTCTTGGGCGGCGCGAGCGGCACGGAGCTGGTGACTCTAAGTGGCGCATCAGATCAGCCTAATCACTATTGCTTTCAGTGCCGATGGGTTGCGGCTGGGCTCTGGAAGAAGGGACAAGACGGCGAGGATCTGGTTATCAGGGTGCGGTCAGCGTTTTTGTTACCGACACTACCAACGTCATCCTCGACATCGACGGCTATTTCGCGAGGGACGCTGCATGCGGGAGTTGAGCGTGATTACGCCATAGCGGGACATTGCGGCATTCCCAGCACAGAGTATCAGAGGCTTACCCGTGGAGAGGAGAACGCGGCGGATTTATTGGCAATGCCGGAAGCTGCCGACGTTCAATTCGAGCCGCCTCGGTTAATGGGCAGTCTGCACACTCGAGCATGGCCTGACAATCGTGACCCGGAACGTGAGCGACTTTCAAAACACGGGGACAACGGTGTTCAATCCATGGCAAAGTTGAGCGCTAACCCTTGAGCCAACCTTGCGGAGGTGCGGCACTGGAGATCTGGGAGTAGCAGTAGGTCATCACGATACCCTCCGCTTCCCTACTCCAACGGATTCGGAATCGGCGAACCAGTAAGGCCAGCGGATAATTCTTCCCACTGGCTGGCGGGAGCGAAGCCCTCGAGGTTCACTAGCGCGATGCCGTTCACCACTGTGTGGCTGATCTTCACCACTCCCGTCAACCCTCGTACGGCTCCCTCATCGATTTCGTCGCTGACCAACTGCTCGCGCGCGTCTCGGCAATGCGCATCTCGGCGCCGCGCACCAGGGCAGAGACATTGGACGGGTCAGCGTCGCCGTAGCCGACGAAGCCGGCGGACCCCTTTCGAGGGATAAACGGTGGCTTTGAGAACGAAACGATTGGCAGCGGAATCGCACAGCGAATCGACTGCTTCGACATGAATACCTTTGCATCTCTTGCGCCTGGCAAGCCGAAGCAGGCCGGTGTGAGTGACGTACCACTTCCCATCGATGACTTTGGGAGATCTCCTATTTCGACGGAAAATCCATAGTCTCGGCTCAGCGCCTTGAGGTGGGAGAGCATCCGTGGCGGGAGGGGGCAGCCCAGAATCCGCTTCGCCGTGAGCAGGTTCTTATGCACAATTCTGTTTGGGTTTCCGTTTGCTTTCGGAGACTTACTAGCAAACTGCGGTTGGATATCGCTCATACCGGCTCTTTGCGGAATGAGAGTTGTCTCTTCTTGGTGTCCCTTGTGCGTCACTATGCCTGACGATGTCGGATGAAGTAGAAACGATCAAGTGATTCGGACTGGTATTTGTCTGCGCGAAAATCTCCATTAAGAGACCCTCTCATAGTTCACCCTAGACGTTATTATCTGTTACCCCACCCGGATTCTGCCGTTGAAACTGTTAAATGATGGGCTCAAATAGGATTCCAAGAGCTCTTAGGAAGCTACAACAAATCCGAAACTATCCTAAACCAACGCATTTATATCGCTCCGATCCTTCCTAGATCGCCAAATAGTAACCGCAGAGCGCCGTGATAGCCTAGCGGTAAGTTTCTTAACCTAGGCCGTTGTGTAACACTTGTAACATGCAGATCCGCACACGAAATCAGATGCAAATCTCGCCGAGCCGGTTTGCAGCCAAGACGGATATTGTTCGACCCTAAGGCTTTACGGCATGTCGGCTAGTTCAGGTGTGTAACACCTGTTACACTAAGTTCGCCTTTATTGCGTTTAATTGCGTTTAATTGCGGTTTGTGCGGATACATGGGATTATGCTGATCTTCTTCTCCCCTAAGACTTTAACCGCAAAACTATTACCTCCCGCGTGTAACAGATATAACATGCAATTCGATCTGTAACTCTCTTTAATCGGAACTAAGTCTCCGCAATGCTGGCGAAGACGAACTAACCTGCGCGATAAGACCACTTAATTTTCAGCTAAGGATGAAGATACTGTTCGAGTGGGGACAAGAAAGCTACGCTAAGAGCAAATTTATCCGAGCCCATCCGTTCTCCACCATGGTTATGCAGTCCTGGTATACAACATACATTCGGGCTGCAGGAGTTTTCATCTTGGATTTTTTTCGCAGTCCGACAGCAGCCGAAAAATTCGCTTGATTTCTGCGAACCAATAGTTTATACATCGGTAATCAATGGTAATAATAGTGATTGCCTGAACAGTAAATATTGGAACATTGTGGTTCGTACTTCATTTTCGTACCTCATTAAGGAGGAAAGATGACTGAGCCTGAGGTAGTAGGGGACAAAATCGAGCAGATTTCCATCTCGCAGAGGAAGCTCGAAGCCAATCGCGAAAATTCAAAGCGATCGACTGGGCCCAGGACCGAACGCGGCAAGAAGCACGCTCGGCGAAATTCCTTGAAACACGGCCTCTTGGCCTCGGTATTGCTTCCCGGCGGAAGGTCGGGCCCCGAAGATGCTGCGGCATGCGAGAAATTTATGCGTAACCTCCGGCGAGATCGTAACCCGGTGGGCGAGGCGGAAGAGTCGCTCGTGCAACTGGTAGGCGTCTGTCTATGGAAATGCCGGCGCGCGACACACTGCGAGGCCGAGATGATAAGACGAGAGTCCGTCCCTGAAACGACCGATGCTCCAGGGGGGAAGGTTCTTGGGATGTGGAGGAATCGGCCTCCCGCTGGGTCGTGAGCTCGAATTGCTGCTTCGTTACGAGGCGGCCATCCACCGTCAGCTGGTTTATGCTCTTAACCAACTCGAGCGTCTACAGCGCAGCCGCGCGGGGGAGCACGTACCGGCGCCGGTCAGCGTTCAGGTTTCCGGCAATGAGTAAGGAATATCTGGGCACGAACCTGATCCTTATGCCCCATAAGACGACGCCGAAAGTGCCGTCCGGCTTCGAATCACGTGGAGGCGGACGGCATTCGTAATATCAAATTAAAATGTTTTTGATATCACATTAATATTATACGGGGGTGGCCGAAAATGTCCGACTCTCCAATTCCCTTCCTGATTCGCATACCCCCTGATCTCAAGGCAAGCGTCACCAAGCTGGCCCGGCGCGAACATCGCTCGATCAATCAGCAAATCGCGTATCTCCTCGAGAGCGCCTTGCAAGCAACCGGGCAGGAACTCAATGCTGCGACGCCTGGCGGCGCAACACGGGAAAAAACGCCCGATACATCAAGATCGCACCAGAGAGAAGAGAAAAGCCCTGAAGACCGGAATCGGCCCGGGGCAATTTTGCGAAACGAAGCCAATAAGTCGTTTGCCGCCAACACGGTCCTTAAAGGAGGGTTCATTCGAGCAGTCGGCAGTCCGCAAACTCATGAACCATTCTTGGAAAACTGCGGCACCAAATGCGCAGCCCGGCGGTGCGAGCAAGGGCTTACCAAAGAAGGAGAAGCAGCGCGGTTCCACGCGAGACGAAGGAGTAGGACGCCCGAAGCCCAGCAAATTTTTGCTAGCGAATAAAAAGCGAATATGCTACGGTATTGGTGGGTCACGCACCGCAGCCGGCGAGTGGAAGTTTTGCTTGTACACGGGCGAAAAACGCAATGGAAACTGGCGCCATCACGATGATTTCAGCGGAATCGCATCCCAGCAGCATGCGGGAAGGAAGCGGAGCCAGTACTCGAAAAGTGCAACCAGGTTGCACAGCAGGATTGGCCGCAAAGCAGATACCACAACTCGAGAAGTGCAACCGGTTGCACGGCATGGTGGTCTGCAAACCAGACACAGGGCTGGAAAAGTGCACCCGGGGTGCACAAACCAGCAAGGCGAATCAGCCGACTGCTCGCTAAAGTAATGATGATCTGGCAGCCGGAACTCTTTCCCCGAGCGCGGGATGGGGCTGTAGACAGCGCTCCAGTCCCCGATCCCATCGAGGAAAATAGAAAGGATACTGCTGGCGGTGCTGGAGACGTACTGCGGCAGCGAGCCGCCCAGGAACTCGCCTGACAACGAAGCATTCGAGAATGGGCCGGCGGCCTGCGGCTCGAAAAAGGTTACGCCTGGATTCGTATTCCCGGCGATCTAATCTGCATATGTGATCCTCCGTCTGGCTTTCGCCAACCCAATCATCGCTCGGGTCGGCTGCCTAGGCGGCGGACCATCTCATTATCCCCTTATCGTACGTAATCTGGCGGTGTCCGCTGTCGGCACACCTCAAGTATGGCCTGTATCGTCGGCTTTCTAAAGTTCACTGCTGCGCACACTGTGCGAAGGTTGTCGCAAACTTCAACCAGCTCGTGCAGCTCCAACCGCGCGACGTAGGATGTTGGATCTATGTCGGTTACCTCTCTTCGAATATGTACTCGTGCTGAGCATCTCGCAGGACCAGCGTCCTCTTCGCACCTGTGCCGACCACAAAATCGAATCCCACCATCCCTGGCACAGTGGTCACGAAAGAGATCGTCCCGTCGGGATTCTTCTTGGTCGCCACCTCACTCTTCCATTCGCCGAAGTCGAAGTACGTGTTCCCGCTCGACCTGCTCACATCGATGTCTCCCAATGACGCGTTCCAATAGTGCTTGGCCAGCTTCGCGCTTGCGGTGGCGTCGGCCGGAACGGTCAGAAGCTTCCGCTCGGCAGCGATTTCAGCGAAATAGCTTCTTGCATCCGCCGCCAGCAGATTGTCGGCTTCCGGACGCCCGTCGAAGAGAACCTCCAGCAGCTTGCGGCGGAACCGGCTCCGGATCAGCCATCCCGGATCGCCATTGGTCAGGATCACCGCTCCGACGTTCTGTTGCGGCAGCCAAATCATATCGCTGTGATAGCCGATCATATCCCCACCGTGATGAACCACTGGGACTCCGTACGTCGAATCCACCATCAATCCCATGCCGTAGGAATCGTCCTTGCTCATGTACACCTGCGGCTTGCGACGCTCCAGCAGAGGCTCTTCATCGATGTACGTCCTGCCGTCCGGCAGCTTGCCATTGGCCAGCTCCATCGAAACGTACTTCATCATGTCGTCAACGCTGCTCCATGCTGCGCCCGCCGGACGAACCGGAATAACCGCGTAATTCACCGCCATCAGCGCCTTCGCGGGCTTCCCATCGATGTCCGGGGCATGTGGCCCGGCATGATTGGCGTTCTCCGCCTTGCCAAAGTCGAATGTCGTCTCCCTCATTCCCAGCGGATCGAACACCAGGGTCTGCATCCCTTTGTCATATGCCTTGCCAACCTCCATGTTCGGATACAGTATGTGCCCACCCATATAGCCTGCGGCCGCAGCCATGAGGTTCGAATACTGGAATAGCTCGCCGAATTTCGACGTCGGCTGCATCGTTCCCAGCAGGGTCATTGAACTTTCCGGAGTCATCTTCGCGTAATCGAAGAGCCACTCCATGTCTTGCCGCGGCATTCCGGTACAGGCGCATATCAGGTGCTTGACGAGCACGCTCTTGGTCGTCGCCGCGTCGCCCAGCTTGAAATCGGGATACAGCGTGGTGACAGGCGTGTCCCAGTTCATCTTGTGCTCGTCCACGAGCTTTGCCAGCATCAGCGTGGTCAGCGCCTTCGTGTTGGACGCGATCATGAACAGCGTGTCGCCATCCGGCTTTGCCGCTCCGCCCAGCTCCTTGACGCCAAAACCATCGGCGAAGATTACCTTCCCGTCCTGTACCAGCGCGAGCGCGACTCCAGGAACTCCCGTTTCCCTTTGTCCTTGCTCAACGAATCGGCCCAACTCTGCGATCCGCGCCTGGTCTAGGGCGTTCGCTTTCTTGTCGGCGAACGATTCGCGCGAATAGCCCTTCGGCAACAGCCTCCCCAGCGCCACACCGATCTGTCCGCCGCGTTTCTCGGCCACAGCGTCGGCCATGTCTATGATTACCACCGTCCAGCTCGTTCCAGAGTAATAGACCAGCGCCTGCACGACGCGCTTCTCGTTGGGCGAGGTCAAGTATTCATACTCGCGGCGCCTACTCCAGCCGTCACGGTCCGGAAGATCGTTACTGACCTTCACTGGCCACTTCGCCTCCGGCTTGTATGCCTTCCATGCCTCGGCCAGAGCTTCATCATCGCCCTTTGCCGCGACGTCCACCAGGGCAATCCACGAGCCGCCCTCTGGGGCTTCGAGGATTGTCGCCGGACCCTTCACCGTCACCGTCCAGTCCTTTGGAACGATGAATGGGTTTCCCATCACGGTGGTCTTCGGAGTGTCAACCGCAACTCGTTCCGGAGCCTGCGGACCCGAGGTCGCCGCGAGCGTCTGACCTTGTACAAACAGCATGGAAGCACTGAACACGAGAAGCGCGAACGCCTTGGTGTGTAATTTCATAGTGCCGACATGGTACTCCCGGTGAGCTTCCCTTAGTAGTGGTAGTGGATGATAAATCGTGATCTCGTACCCAACTGCAGGAGTTGACTCAGGGAGGCTACATCGAACGGGCTGAGCCGGTGATTTTCATTGGTGATTGCGGCACCGGCAAGACGCAGCTGCTGACCGGGCTCTGTATCGCTGCCTGTCGTCAGAAACGCCGAGTGCGCTTTGCCACGGCTGCCGCACTGGTCAATGAACTAGTTGAGGCGAAACAGCAGTTGCAGTTGCGCCGGGTGCTGGCGCGTAGAGGCCGGAGGCGCGCGTAAGAGTTGCGAGCAAGGCGCAGCCAGCGGGCTTCCCGCAGAAGGGCGGTTTCAATCTTCAACGTAATATTAGTTTTCATGTCGCCACATCATTGCGTGCAGCACGATCTTACGTGCTCACCTGGCAGGAAATCAGCCAAGCCTCGACTGGCCGGTGCGCCTTTAGACCACTAATATTCACGATTCTCATGCTCGCACTATAGCCAATATGACCATGTTGGTCATCTTCTTCGATGCGAGCCCGTAATCCTGCCAACATTTCCGACTACTCGCCGATCGACCGGTCTAACAACCGCTTGCTTTCCCCCGGTGACGCAGCACATAATCCGGCATCGTGCGGCTAAATGGGAATCCTGGAAATCTCTTTCGCACAATGGGGAACACATGTCAGCTACCGAGAAATTCATCGCTGCTCGCCAGTTCCTACTGGAGACCCGCACCGACTATGAAAAGGCCTACCGGGAATTTCGCTGGCCCGATCTCTCGGATTTCAATTGGGCGCGTGACTGGTTCGACGTCTACGCGCAGGGCAATCGCAACACAGCCTTGTGGCTCCGGCGCGAGGACAAAGACGAAGTCAAGCTCAGTTATCAGGAACTAGCAGAGCGCACTGATCGCGTAGCATGCTTTCTGCAGCGGCAGGGGGGCGGGCCAGGCGATCGAGTTGTTCTGTGCCTTCCGAACGTCGCCGCCATTTGGGAGCTGATGCTGGCAGCCCTCAAGATCGGCGCGGTCATTGTCCCGACCACCACCCTGGCTACGGAAAGCGATATCTGCGATCGGCTCGCACGCAGTGGTGCGGAGATTGTCGTGACGGATGAAAGCGCCATGGATCGCATTCCCTCAGCTGCCCGAGTCAAGAAAATTCTAGTTGGCGGTAAGACCGCCGGATGGATACCGTACGAGACTGCCTTGGAAGAAGATCGAGGTTATCTGACGGTTCCTACCCAGGCGACCGATCCCTTCTTGCTTTACTTCACCTCAGGGACGACGGCCAAGGCCAAACTCGTGCTCCACACTCACCAAAGCTATCCGGTGGGTCACCTTTCGACAATGTACTGGATTGGCATTCAGGAAAGTGATATCCACCAGAACATCAGTTCGCCCGGATGGGCCAAGCATGCCTGGAGTTGCTTCTTCGCGCCTTGGAATGCGGGGGCCACGACGTTTGTGTACGACGCTCCTCGATTTCGGGCTGCCAATACACTGCGAGTCCTGGAAGAAGTGGGGGTTACCACGCTGTGCGCGCCTCCCACGGTCTGGCGCATGATCATTCTGGAGAATCTAGGAAAGAAACCGCGTGCGTTGCGCGAATTAGCTAGCGCAGGCGAGCCTCTGAACCCTGAGGTGATCGAGCAGGTGGAGAAGGCATGGGGCCTGGTCATCCGCGATGGCTATGGACAGACCGAGACCACGGCTGTGATCGGCAATTCGCCGGGGCAGTTAGTAAAACCGGGTAGCATGGGCCGTCCGCTTCCAGGATATCAGATCGCGGTGGTCGATCTGCACGACAAGGAGTGCCCCGAAGGCGAGATCGCAGTGAGACTTGATCCCCAGCCGACAGGTCTGATGACCGCATACCTGGACGATCCCGCAAAAACAACGGCTGTGATGCAAAACGGCTTGTACCACACGGGAGATCTGGCGTCGCTGGACGGGGATGGCTACTTCTTTTTCGTCGGCCGCGGGGACGATGTTTTCAAAAGCTCCGATTATCGAATCAGTCCATTTGAGTTGGAGAGCGTTCTGATGGAGCATCCCCTGGTCACCGAGGTCGCTATCGTCCCCAGTTCGGATCCCATACGTACCAATGTTCCCAAAGCTTTCGTTACCATCGTGGCTGACGCACGTCCGTCCGAAGAAATTGCCCGCGAGATTCTGCTCTACGCCAAGGGGAAACTGGCCGCCTATCAACGGGTGAGGAAACTCGAATTCCATGAACTTCCCAAAACGATCTCCGGGAAAATACGCCGCGCCGAGCTGCGCAAGATGGAGGCCCAGCGGGTGAAGGATGAGCAACGGGGACCGCTGGAGTTCTGGCTCAAGGATTTTGAATGAGCGCCAGCTTTCTCGTTTACCCCGACCACCGTCTGTTCGCTTGGTACGATGCGGTGTGTAAGACTGCTTCTGGTGTCAGACAGCAGCCGTAAGCGACAGGGACGGGCAAGTCCCTCGGCGCGGTGTCGGTGAGAGCGCCAGCGATGCCACCACGAAACCGTGCCCGAGGGCATTCCTAGGTACGCCCGAGATGTTCGCGCCGAGCCCTATAAGAAGTAAGGAAAGGCCCAAGTTCATGCAGCGCCTGATCGCCAAACAGAAGCTGTGAGCGAAGTAGGCGGACGCCAAGGCAAACGAAGAGCGCTAACCGAACCGATTCTGGCCGGTGCCAGCAGAGAACCGACGCGCCGGTCCCCAACTCGCCGTTCAAGGGATACCATTCTCGCCAGAACTTCGGATGCTCCGCGGACTTGCCTCACTTGGGCTCGATCACCCTCAGCCCTCTTATCTGGGCAAAGTGACGTTTGTTGAATGTGGCTACGTCACTGCCGCGTTCTAAAGCCGTGGCCGCGACGATGAGGTCGTAAAAGCCAACCATTTTGCCGGAGGACTCCAAGGCAGCCCAAATGCGCGCTTGCTCATACGCCGTCTGCTCGGTATAGGCAATGATCGGCAACGCCGTCAAAACGGTTTGGAGATAATGCTCGCGCTTGGCCTTATGTGATCCTGTAGCCCGTTCCACTCCATGCCAAAGTTCGGCTACCGTGATGGCCGCAATTTCGAATTGATCGTTGGGGTGCGACGCCACCCAGTTGTTGAGATCGAAGGTCCCTTTCTCGCCGCGAATAACCACATCAGCGTCAAGAATTATCGCCATCTGTCACCCGGGGCTTTGAGAGTTCTGCGGGCAGCCCGCAGGTCACGGCGCCACGCCCTTGCTTCGTCCTCCGGCAACTGGGTTTCGCTCAAAACCAGCGCCAAATCCCGGCCGGAACAGACCTTCTCCTCGTCCGGCACCAGTCGGGCAACCGGAGAGCCGTTCTTGAGCAGTACAAAGGTGACGTTTTGATAGTGGGCGCGATTGACGCAATCGGCAAAATTTCGCGCCGCCTCCGTCACGCTAATAGCCGTGGTTTTCATAGAATAAGATTATCAGATTTTTAGGGGGACAACGCCGTTCGAGCCGTAATTCATGCAGCGCCGGTCGCCTAAGAGATGGTGCACAGGTCTGCCAGTGATCAGCAATCCGAAACGCCCCCCTTGCCTTAGACTGCTGATAATTCCATTTGAGGAGAAAGTCTCATGGCTTGTTCACCGGAGGTACTGCGCGGTGTGCCCTTGTTTTCCAATCTGGACGACGACGAACTACATGTGCTAGCCGGCCAGGTCGAACTTCGGCAGTTCGCCGCGAGCCAACGCATCTTTCGCATCGGCGACCCTGGCGAACGCGCCTACATTGTGGTGTCAGGCGAAGTGCGCGTGACTGTCCTCGATGAGGATCAACAGGAGATCGTCTTGCAGGAGCCCGGACCCGGCGATTACTTTGGGTTCGCATCCATGCTCGAACAGACGCCTCATCAGGCGGAAGCGACCGCTGTCACCGAAGCGTCCTGCATAGAGATGGACCGCCAAGACTTCCAGAAGCTCTTCGAGCAACGGCCCCATGCCATGCTCGACATCATGGCCTTCCTCGGCCGCCAGCTTCACAACGCTCACCAGCTCGCGCGGGCCCGTTCTCTGCGCCCGCCCGGTGAAGTCATCGAAGAGCAATACACGTTTGGCGAGCGCATCGCCGACGTGGTTGCAGCGTTTGGAGGCTCTTGGAGCTTCATCATTCTGTTTATTGTTGTCATGATCGTGTACACGATCATCAACATTGTGCTGGGCGGCAGGGCGTGGGACCCTTACCCTTTTATTCTCCTGAACCTCTTCCTGTCGGCGCTGGCAGCCATTCAGGCGCCGGTCATCATGATGAGCCAGAACCGTCAGGACAAGAAAGACAGAATTCGCAGCGAAATGGACTTCGACGTGAACCGCCACGCCCGCGTCGAACTACAGGGCGTCGCTCAGAAACTGAACAACATTGGCGACCGCATCGGCGATATCCAAGAATTGTTGCGCGACAAGGTCAAATAACCGCCCCGCTCTATGAATCGCCTCATCTGCGACACGGCCAAATGCGTGCTTGTGGGCGATGCTCTCCACAGGTCCTGATTAGTTGCGAGTTGGCCCGATATCAACATCTATCTATGGACACCCAACTTTGATTGTTCCAACTCTGAGCAACGGAAGTTAATAGCGCTGTGCTATCATCCGCTCCCGCAAATGCCAGTGTTGCGCAGCCCGCCCTTCAGCGGTCACAACCCGGACGGCATCGGATTGTTCGGTTCCGGACAGTCTGCGTTTACGAATGATCACGCTCTCCGTGTCCTGTGGCAGCTGACGCTGAACTCCTCCTTACCAACCAATGCCTTACCACTTCAGGATTGTGGAAACCGATTTGCTGTGTTTATACGTCAACGCCATGGTACGTTCGTGGCAGTCACGTGCTTATGCAAGCGCTACTTCAAGACTGGCGCCAGGCACTGCGGGTAATGCGCAGGAGCCCAGGGTTCACGGCCGTTGCGGTGTTCACGCTCGCACTGGCCATCGGCGCGACCACGGCAATATTCAGCGTTGTGTATGGTGTATTGCTCCGTCCGCTGCCCTACGCCGATCCCAGTCGCATCATGGCTATCTACGAGGTCAACAGCAAGGGCACGTGGTCCCGTCTGGCCGACCCGAACTTCGACGACTTTCGCGATCAAAACCACAGCTTCCAGACGATTGCAAAGTACAACTCTATCGTTGCGTCGGTTTCCGGCGGTTTGCAGCCTACCCGCTCGATGGTTGCCAGCGTTTCACCCGATTTTTTGAAGGTCTTCCGCGTTCAGCCGATCATCGGTCGCGATTTCACGGCGGCAGATGCGAAGAAAGGGGCCGCCCCTGTCGCGGTCGTCAGCTATGAATACTGGAAGCGCCATCTCGGATCGCCTCAGGACCTTTCGCAGTCCCATCTGAAAATCGATGATGCGGTTTTCTCCGTAATCGGCGTGCTTCCGGACGGCTTCGATTTTCCACATGAGGCGGTCCTGTGGCTGCCCGCCGATCTTGAGGGGGAAAATGCAAGCCGCACATCTCACAACTACAACGCAGTCGGGCGCCTGCGCGATGGCGTCACCGTCCAGCAAGCAAAGGCAGACATCAGCTCCATCGCGCGCCGCATCCACGACAGCGCCCCAGACAAGAATGACTATTTGCTCAAGGACGGAATTGTCGTTCCACTGCAAGAGTCAATAACCGGCAAGGCCCGGTCGGCGCTCCTGATCCTTTTCGGAGCAGTGGGATTCCTTCTCCTGGTGGCGTGCGCGAACGTAGCCAACCTGTTGTTGGCGCAAGCGTCGACAAGAACTCGCGAGCTCGCCATTAGAAGCGCGCTCGGGGCGACACGCGGACGTTTGATTCGGCAATATCTTTCGGAAGCGTTTCTGCTTTCCACCATCGGCGGCGTACTGGGCGTGATGGGAGCATTCTTGGGCGTGGGGGGATTGCTTGCGCTTGCGCCCAAGAATCTGCCGCGCCTGGAGAACGTCTCGATCAGTACTCCAGTTCTGGTATTCGCCTTTCTAATTTCGACCGCCGTCGCCGCTGGACTGGGGGCGTTCACGGCAATGCGGGCGACCTCTGGCAACCTGCGCGAGGGCCTCGGAGAGGGCGGTCGCGCACAGGCGGGTTCTCAAGGAAGCCAGCGTATTGGACGGGTAATCGTGGCGGCACAGATTGCCATCACGCTTGTTCTGGTGGTCGGAGCGGGCTTGCTCGGGCGCAGCCTGATGAAGGTGTTGGAAGTGAATCCCGGGTTCCGGGTGGACAAGATCATTACCATGGACGTTTCGCTGCCGTGGGTGGAGGGGAACAATCCGAAAGCAAAAGCAGATCAGGCGATTTTCTTTTCTAACCTCATCGAGCGCCTGAAACAAATTCCGGGAGTGCGCAACGTTGGCGGTATCAGCGGCCTTCCGATGGATGGCGGTCTTCCGGACGGGATGTTTCTGCTGATGACGCCAAAGGAGGTTCCGAAGAACTTCGACGACTTCGAGTCGTTGTTTCGCCAGAAGGAACGCGTTGGAGTGGCGGACTTTGGTATTGCCACGACAGGATACTTCCAGGTTCTGGGCATTCCTCTACTTCGAGGACGCCTGTTCACGGAAAGCGACGGCGCTGACTCGCCGCACGTGGCCGTGATCAGCGAGTCGCTGGCTCGCGAACGCTGGCCCGGCCAGGACCCCATTGGTCACACGATCGAATTCGGGAACATGGATGGGGACCTGCGTTTGCTGAGGATCGTCGGTATCGTCGGCGACGTTCACGAATACGGACTCGATGCGCCGCCCACTCCCACCGTCTACGTGAACCTGTCTCAGCGGCCGCACTCGACGATTACCATAACCATGCTCAGCGATGCCGAAACACAATCGGTGACCTCGGCCGCACGCGCGATCCTGCGGGAACTCAACCCGGAGATTCCGGCAAATTTCCGGACGTTTCCCCAAGTGTATGCTGCCTCGCTGGGCTCACGTAGGTTCAACCTGATTCTTATCGGCTTCTTCGGAATCGTCGCACTGCTGCTGGCAACGGCAGGGGTGTTTGGGGTTATGGCCTATTCCGTCAGCCGCCGTACGCGTGAGAGCGGTGTGCGTGTGGCCCTGGGTGCCCGCTCGCGAGACGTTCTCACCATGATCCTGGGCCAGGGATTGCGCACGATCCTGGTTGGCATCACTCTCGGGCTTCTCGGCTCATTGGCGATCACACGCACTCTGCGCTCGCTGCTCTTCGGCGTAACTGCTACCGATCCCCTGACCTTCGCGGCGGTGATCATCCTGCTGATGACAGCCGCGATGCTGGCCTGTTACCTTCCGGCGCGTCGCGCCACACGGGTTGATCCGATGACGGCTCTTCGTTGCGAGTAGGCCGCCCTTCATCTCCACCTCAAAAGCGGTGGCGATTGAGATGGGCGGAGCATTGTCGATAGGGGACTACGGATTTTCCGAAGGGCACTACGGATTTTCTGCTAGTTACAAAACAAACTGCTCTGTGCCATTTAGGCCCGGCTAGAGCGTAATCTCAAAGACAACGCCGTAGCCGTAGGCCCCTCCGCCGCCGGCTGTACCGTAGAGGTTGCCGTTGGCATCAAGCGCTACGTTGCCCGAGGGACCTGATCCGTCACTGCCGCTAAAGTCATGCAGCGAGCCGTAAGTCCAACCACCCGCTCCATGCGCGAGTTTGAACGCTGCGCCCTTCCCATACGCGCCGCCGCGGATGTCTGTGCCGTACAAATTCTTGCCTGAATCAACCGCCAAGGTACCGAATGGGCTTCCCCCGTCGGTAAAGCTATAAAGCACGCTAAAGACCCAGCCACCGTTCCCGGGCGTCAGCATGAAGACCGTGCCCGTGCCGCCTGAGCCGCCTGCCCTTGCCGTGCCGTAAAGATTCCCCGCTGCATCGAAGGTCAGCCCGACAAGAGGAGTTCCGCCATCCGCACCACCCTGGAACGCGTAAAGGACCGAGAGGTCGCCTGCTGGATTTACGACAAAAACCGTACCCCAACTATACTGGCCCCCGGTACTGCTGGTACCGTACATGTTGCCAGCGCTGTCGAGAACTAAACCCGCATAAACATTAGCTTCACCCAAGAAGTCGTGCACGTCGCGGCAGCTCCAGCCATCTCCACGAATGAGTTCATTAATATTGCCCTCGTCGTATTGCCCGCCATAACAGCTTGTGGTGTAGACGTTGCCTTGCTGATCGAAGGCGACGTCACCGTTTCCCAGAATCATTACTCCACAGCGATCACTGAGCACTGTTTCCGTCCAATTACACAGTGCCGTTTCGCAGGCTGTCGCCGGAGGTCGAACACTGAAAGTCGTCCCTATCGAGTAACCACCCGCAGTTGTCGTACCGTACAACTGACCGTCTGGTCCGAAGACTACACCAGCGCCGGGACTTGCCCCGTCCGGAGGGCCGGTGAACATGTGTAAGACACTCACCGTCCAGGCGCCATGTGTGGGAGTCAACTTGAAAACCGTACCGCACCCGTCATTGCCGCAGTAGTTTGCAAAATAGCCGCCAGCCGCCGTAGTGCCGTATAGGTTTCCGGCTGCGTCACGCGTTATTCCATTGGGCCCCGCACCATCTTCTCCGCCTGTGAAGTTGTGAAGTACCGTGAAGGTTTGCCCCTGTGCCGGCTGCGCGGTGAGAGTCATGACCAACAAGATGAGGAAAATGAGAATCAGCAGCGTCAGGATGATCGCCAGCGCCGCACTGGCCGGACTCCAACTCATGGCGAAGATTGAACTGTGAGATCGTGCCTTGGTGTGCATTGGCTTCACCTCCTGCCATAAAGCTCAAAAGGAATGTGGACCATGCGAAAGACCGGCGCATTCTTGTGCCTGGAAGAAGGTAGGTCGGAACTCTTGCTTCTGGCCACATAGGAGCGACCGGAAGTGGATCGGGAAAAACCTTGGCCTACAGCATCCACCAACATTTCACGCCTGCGGCCTACGGCTTGTCAGTGACCGCTGCTGCTCCGGGACGTGACGGCCGGGAAACCGAATGTCGCGTCTCAATGCAATTTTCCGGTTGGGCCTTGCGACGAAAAGACCCTTCGCAGTCCATTGACGGCGACTTTCGAGCCTGAATTAGGATAGCTTCCGAGAACAGGGTCAGCATGACGGTGCCCGTCACCATCAAGCATGAAAATGAGGGCGTGACCGGTGCAGAATGTTAACTCCTGCTGCCGATCGAGCTTGTAGTTTGGCATTAGTGAGGTAGTTGGAGCCTGTAGAACAGATTGGGCGGGACGCCTTAGGAACAATCAAGTGTTGCCTCCTTGGTAAGAGCGCGAAAGGGAGAATCGTAGAGGGCTGGCGTCTTCGGCAGTAAAGGAGCTGCCATGAAGGTGCATCGCAACTGTTGCGGACTGGATGTTCATAAGGAAACCATCGCAGCGTGTTTGATCCGCGAATACGTAGTTGGAAACACCAGCAAAGAGAAACGATTATTCGGCACGATGACGCAGCAACTACGGGAGCTGGCGCAATGGTTGCGTGAAGCACAGGTGACCGCAGTGGCGATGGAAGCTACCGGAGTCTACTGGGTGCCGGACCGGTAGTTTTTTTGCTAAAAGAACATATCGTGTTACGATATAATTTCTCCCGGGTTCTTATCAGGGGTTGATAATTGCGAAACGAAGCCAATAAGCCTTTTGTTATGAATAGAATGGTCTTCGCATGGCGGCGGGCTTTTTTTGACGTATAATTACGAAAGGAGAAGGTGTGTCTAGGTGTACCGAATTGGCTCGCGCCTTTGCCATTTTTGAAATCTGCAAACCGGTTTCAGTGGCGCATGAAAGCAGGAGCCTGCATCGAAACGCGCGTTTCTGTATTGTCGTTAAGCCAGCAACTGTGCCAAATTGACGGGAGGCGCTTCCGTCCCTTGCATTGAGCGCATAGTCCCTCCGGTCGATCCCCAACATCTTCGAAAGCGGGCGTTCTGACAAACGAAGCCAACAGATCCTTTGTTAGGAACAACCATGGCTCGATTCCTAACACGACGTATGCCGTTCTTGATGTCGGGGCAGCGCTGCTTGGGATCAGCGGCTCGAATCGAATCTTGCTGCTCGACCTCCTAACCTTGAGTATCGCGAACTCCGCGGGATTGCCAATGTTGCTGGGCGCATCCTCGCTGCCGTTCGACAGCGCGACAATTCCGGCGCCTCATCGCTGACGTAACAGAAGCTGTGCGGCTGCGCACCTCGTCGTAAACCGCAGGTCTTCGCCCGTCAGCGCGCGCTTCCATAACCCAAGCTAAAGCCCGAAGAAAGTGGTTTGTACCCCTACACGGCAACGTGCGTTCACCTGGGCGTTGCGGACCTGAAGCGCAGATTTCCCGCTTAATTTCTTGGAGGAAAAAATGAAAAGGAAGACTGTTACACCAACGGCCCCAAAGAAGGCAGTTCAAACCGTGCCCGAATGGAAGGGAGCGATGAAAAAACCGAGCAAGCCCCCGCTTGGGGAGGACGTATGGGAAGAAATTTCATCCGAACAATACGGTGCTGAGAAGGTTTATTGGGAGAAACTGAAAGCCCTGCTTGTCTTACCTGATGCCTACATCGCCCACTACACTACAGGGGAACCAATTCCGCCTAAGCAGCCGAATTGCCTCTATAAGATTTTAGGAGAGTACGCATGCGCGTTATTCGATGCAGAATATCGTAAGTACCCTCTTGACGATAAACTAGAAGTTTGGCTTCGGAATCTCGCAGCGAGAGTTGCAACAAGCATTGAAACTACACTTAGCAGCGGCAATCTTGGGGCCCTGACATATCATGCAACGGAAGGGGGAATGAAAGCGGCGGTTAGCAATGCGCTTGAATCTCATATCCGGGCATGCATCTCCAAGGTGTCCAACGGCCATGCAGGGCCTGGTGTCATATCCACACCGGACAATAAGGATCGCAAAAGTCTCTATGATTCATATCTCGCCAGTTTCCCTGCTGAGTCGTTCTTCATTCTCGATGTTTGTTGGGCCGCCGGTCAACGCTACAGCGAATTGAAAAGATGGCGCCGTGGTGTTGCCAAAGACGGCTCCGCTCCCGATCACTGCTTCCGCGCGCTATTCCTGTCCAAGAAGTCCCCAGCGGACTACAGAAAGGAGCCTCGTCCACGAGGGTGGAAGTAACAGTCCCAAGTTTTCCACCCATCCCGCGAAGTTTCCCCCCATTCCACCCATGGACATGACTCCACGTTATGGCCCTATTCTTCAATATCGTGAATGACGAGCCTTCAGCGCACTTTCAAACAGTCCAGAATGTCAATCCAATGGTGATGTGTCCGGACAAGGCATCGCTACCGAAGATCACTCTTTCTGAGCGTTAGAGGCCCGATACGTTTCATTATCCCAGGAGGTTTAGATGTTAAAGAAACCTGTTATATCGACGTCTCTGAATAGGCCAGTTCCATCCAACGCCACACCGATGATGTTGAAAAAGGTCGCTAAGCCCATGTCTACAAATAACACTTTATTGAAGGCAGGCGAGAAAACCGGCGCCAACGCTATGGTGCAGAGAGCCAGCGCCAGCGCGACTTCGCCGCTGGCGGTGAAAAGCGGCGCTGCTCCGCCACCGGTGAACGGGGGCGAGAAAACAAGCGCCACTGCCACCGTGCCTCATCAGGCGGTGAAACCCGACGCAACACCCACTGTTGGCGGAAGAGAAATGGTAAACAGAACCGTTACGCCCACGTCCCTGAATAGGCCAGTCCAAACCAAGGCTATTAGACGTTCGGACGACCCCTACATGGACTGGATATTGAAAAAGATCGAGGGAGCCCGCGACGAGGCTATCGTGCAGGGAGCTGACGCCGCCGCTCGTGTGCCGAATCCGACGGCGAGATACGCTGGTGCCTTACTCCACCCATCGGTGGCGGGACTGGTCGCTCGCGTCCAGCGTGATCAGGTTCGAACATTCCTGGACGACATTCTCGCCCTCTACTTGAAAATCGTGCCGGAAAACTACCCCCTTGCCATCACAGTGCGAAACCTGAATCCCTGCAACAGAGAACACTCTACTGGACACGAAACCGCAACGAATGAATATATAACCGTCGAAGCCGCGACAAATATAGCCTACGACGAAGCCGACAGGAGGAGATTCGAACGCCAAGAGGAAAAAATCAATGCAAGCAGTTCGAATGCAACCCACACCTTCTTCAGCACGGGTGAAAGCTTCGCCGACGGTGCGACGATCGAACTGATCTCTGGTTCTTCTAAGCCTAATCTCCTACTGTGGAACGGACGCAAAGCGAACGTGGGACCCCGCATCGAACATGGCGGTTGCACTTACGAAGCCCCTGAACTGGATCCAATCTTATGGCGGGCAATGCGGTTGCCTGCCGGGTGCCGCGACTACGGTTCAGCCCGGGGCCTGTTTGACGGCGTCCGCGATTTGTTTCAGCGCTACTTGAGTCTGCCAGAATCAGAGTCAGGGTTGATTGCCTGTTTCGCAATTAGCACTTGGTTGGCTGATCGCTTGCCGAGCGCGCCAAATCTGAGAATTTCTGGGCCCGATGAGGAACTCGGTATTGATGTGTTGCGTCTGCTCAGCTGCGTCTGTCGCCATCCCCTGATGTTGGCTGAACTCACCGCGGATAACTTCCGGTCATTGCCCATGCACCTGTCTCTTACCTTGCTTCTCGATCAGCAACGATTGAAGCCCAACCTGCAGCGACTTTTGCGCGCATCCAGTTACCGTGGTCTGCACTTGCCTGGACACAGAGGAAACGTCGTCGATCTATACGGTCCCAAAGCGATCTTCTGCGGGAATGATGCAGCGGCCGATACTCTTTGCGGTGGAGTCATCCGGATTTCTCTGGCGCCGTCACGATCGCCATTATCTGTAGCGGATGTGCAGCTTCAAAACAAAATTGCAAATCATTTTCAGCCACGGCTTTTGACATACCGGCTACAGAATTCCCGAAAGGTGGGTAACTCTCGAGTTGACCTTTCGAATCTTACATTTGCAACGCGGCCGCTCGCTCGCACTCTGGCGGGGTGCTTCCCGCAGGATTCGGATCTGGCGCGCGATACGGTTCACCTGCTCCAATCGCAAGATGAGGAGATCCGCGAGCAGCGCTTCCGTGACGTCAACTGTGTAATCGTCGAAATACTGTGGGGCATGATTCACGGCGGAAAGCGTCGCGAAGCTAGGGTAGATGAACTCGCGAGGGATGCGAACGCACTCCTGCAGTCTCGGGGAGAAATCCTGGAATATAGCGCTGAAGAAGTGGGTTGGAAGTTGCATGACCTCAATATTCCCAGACATACGAGTAGCTCGGGACGGCAAGTTTTGCTTGGACGAGAAACTAACCAAAGGGTGCACCGATTGGCTCAAGCCTACGATCTGCCTTGCTCGCATCGTATCGAGGTCAATTGTCCCGACTGTAACCAGGCGAAAGCTACTGCTTCTACGTGACTTATGGAGGCTGTGGAGGTTGTGGAGGAATTCGAAGCCAAAGTGGACCGCGGCCTGAAACACAAGTACGAACGGCAACAGCGACAACGTCGTGAAGTTGCGGCATCCACCAAACGAGTTCCCCTGTTCGAGCGCGAGGATACAGAAACCAGTGACCGAGGTTGCACAATCGAACAGCAGGTCAGAACCCGATCTCGCCTTCCCAGTGGTTGTCTCGGTAGAGAAGCCTATAGAAGGCTCATCCCTCGCTGTCCCGCGAAACGAGACGGACGAACCGATTAGGGACGTGTAGGGCTTCGATCGAGAATTCAGCATTGTGCCACGGATTGACGGCAGCTAGAAGACCAAGCCCCGAGGGGCAGGACATTGAACCGACACGCACGCCAAAGATGTCGTCCGTGGGTTCAATTTCCATGTAGTTCCTTGACAACTAAATCACGCAAGGGCAGCCGTCAGGGCGGCTGCCCTCTGGGGCAGTGGACAAACCGATGTCCGTTGCTGGGCTTTGACTCGCCCGCAGAAAACAGGACGCTTCTCTATGGTATCGCCGCAGCGGCACGAAGGGGAACAACGCGTCCAGTTGCAGTTGAATATCAAACCTCATTACCGATTGATTCCATCAACATGATTGGTCGCAGCAGCGCCGCGGCTTGCGCCTCGACCTACCAGGTCAGCCTTGTGAGTCCCGCCACCGCGTCGAAGTGACGGTCGCGGCTGAGCAGCGGCAGAGCATGCTGGCGGCACAACGCCGCAATCCAGACGTCGTTAGAAGGAATTGGCGTTCCAGCCCTCTTCAGCTCGGTGCGAACGGCGCTGTAGAAGACGGTCGTCTGTTCGTTTACCTCTAGAACTTGGAATGTTGGCAGGTATTCAGCCAGCCACCGTTCGTGGT
>CAWFUE010000017.1:0-26297 GCA_963818905.1 uncultured Acidobacteriaceae bacterium | reverse complement strand
AATATCGCGCCCTCGATGGTCTACGCCTACGCTGCGCTGAAGGAAGGCGTACCGTTTGCCAATGGGGCGCCGAATCTGACCGTCGACATACCGGCGATGCACCAGCTTTCGAAGCAGATGCACGCACCCATCTGCGGCAAGGACTATAAGACTGGCCAAACGCTGATCAAGACCATCCTCGCGCCCGGCTTCAAAGCGCGCATGATCGGCCTGAACGGCTGGTTCTCAACCAACATTCTCGGCAATCGCGACGGCGAGGTGCTCGACGATCCCGGCTCGTTCAAGACCAAGGAAGAATCGAAGCTCTCAGTGTTGGAGCACATCCTGCAACCTGAGCTCTATCCCGAGCTCTACGGCAACATCTGCCACAAGGTGCGGATCAACTACTATCCTCCGCGCGGCGACAACAAAGAGGGCTGGGACAACATCGACATCTTCGGCTGGCTCGGCTATCCGATGCAGATCAAGGTCGACTTCCTCTGTCGCGACTCGATCCTGGCCGCGCCCATCGTGCTCGATCTGGTGCTGTTTCTCGATCTGGCGAAGCGGTCGCCGGCATTGCGCGGCATCGGCATCCAGGAGTGGCTGAGCTTCTACTTCAAGTCGCCGATGACGGCCGAGGGCCTGTACCCCGAGCACGACCTGTTTATTCAGTCGATGAAACTGAAGAATACCCTGCGCCACCTCAAGGGCGAAGAGATGATTACGCATTTGGGGCTGGAGTATTACGACTGAAGAGCGTGAGGACCACAAGGGCCGCGCATATTTCCCTAATCTCGAGCCGGCTCCAGCAGTACTCGTAGCCGGGTCACGGCTGGCCGCTCAACTGGGCTGCCTTGCGGCGACAGTCCATCGCCTCTGTGAGGTCGCCCAAATCGCGATAGGCGACGGCCATACTCTGATAAGCCTCGGACTGCTGCAAAGGGCTTTCCATGTTAACCACAGCCAGCTTGTATCGTCGAATCGCTTCCGGCAGATTACCGCGGTTTTGTTCGTCAACGGCAATGGCGTAGTTACTCCTCCAGTCCAGTGGATAGATGGCGAGGGCGGCGCGGTAGTGACGCATGGCATCTTCGTGATCACCCTGCTTCTGTAGAATGCTGCCGACCATGCTTTCAGCCACCCAGTTGCCCTTGCTGACCTGGAGGACGTGGGACCAGAGCGTCAGGTCGTCACTCCAGTAGCCAATCTGACGATGGGTGATTGTGGCCAGCATCAGCAACACTGCGACACTGATGGCCGGCAGCAGAGCTTTTGGCAGATGCCTTTGCCGGACCCAATCACCCACACCCCAACAAACTAAGATGAACAGCCCAATGAAGGACTGGTAGGCGTAACGATCAGCCATCGCGTGCCAGCCTATCTGGACGAGGCCAATGGTCGGCACCAACGTCCCCAGAAACCAAAACCAGCCCACCGGCAGATACCGGAAGCGCCGGCCGGCGATAACCAGTGCGGTGATGGCCAGCAACAGCAAAGCCGCCACCGCTACCTGCCGAAATCTCAGCGTGTTTGCCGGGTGAAGATACAGGACGGCAAGGTGCGAGGGCCAGAAGGCTTTGCCGATGTAGCGCACGTAGGCGACGAGTGCATTGTCCAGCCTGATCCAGATCGAGTAACCCGACTGCTGTTGCGGGCCGAACCTGTGCTCGCGCATCGTAATCCATGCGCTAGCCGCGCAAAGCAGAAACAGCGGAATCTTCTCCTCGATCAGCCAGAAAAAACTCCTGGGCGGAAACGCAGGCATCGCATTGACTGCGGTGGAAGGCTTACTGGCGGCAAACATTCGCCGCAGCGGCCAGTAGTCCCACAACAGCAACACGAACGGCAGGGTTATAATCTGCGGCTTTGACATCAGTCCCAGAGCGAAGAGAACGGCGACCACGCCATAGCGGAGAGTGCCAGGCCGGCGTGCATACCAGCGGTACGCTCCCAAGGCAAGCAGAAAGAAGAACGTGGCCAACAGCGTCTTGCGTTCGGCTACCCATGCCACGGATTCGACATTGATGGGATGCAGAGCGAACAGGGCAGCTACCATGAAGCTGCGGCCCAGGTAACCGGTCGCCAGCAGCAACATCCAGAACAACGCCACTGCATCAAGCGAGTGCCAGAGTACGTTGACCGCATGGTGGCCGGCAGGATCTACATCGAATATCTGGCAATCCAGGGCATGAGACAGCCACGTCAGCGGATGCCAGTCCGGCACCTCGGGCGTCACCGGACCATACGAAGTGAACGCCCACTTCACCGTCGCCCAGGTTAAGCCGTCCTGCACATGCGGGTTCCCGTACACATATCCCCTATCATCCAGGTTGGCGAAAGGATGATGAACCACGGGATAGTACAGGCCGAGTGTCGCGACCAGCAGAAGAAGACTGAGGCTTAATGCCGGCTTATATTTCGCGGCGATCTGGCGTATGACGGAAAGCCGACGCTCCTTGTTCGGGGATTGCGTTACCGGCACCGAAACTATGCCCGCAGAATTCATCTCGCGCCTTGCGAGCGCGATTATAGTAGAGAGGCGTGCCAGCGGGTACCCGTTCTCGCCTCATCACCTCGTAACGCGGCACAGGTCACTGACAAGTCTCGACCAAAAGTTGTGAAATTCTGGTGCGTGTATCGGGAGAAGCTTCCCGGCCTTTTTCGCAACCGCCTCGATCGCGCCCACGCGGCGAGCAAATAAGACCTCGACCCGCCTTTTCCCAACTGCCCACGTGCGCCTGCTTTCACATGTCCGACATCCCTTTGAGCCGCATGGCCAGGAGGACAAGCCAATGCACGGCAAGGCACATTCCCACAGTTCAATCTTCGGCATGAGCTGGAGCCCCGCCAACGTCGCGATTGCGATCCTGCTCACGCTGCTGTTCCTTATCTTCATCTTCCTCTTCCTCACGCTCACCGTACAGCCGCTGCAGGGGCAGACCTACAGTGTGCTTTACAACTTCACTGGCGGAGCCGACGGAGCCAACCCTGAGGCTGGCTTAGTCATGGACGCGGCGGGAGATCTTTATGGCATAAACATGTATGGCGGCTCACCCAACTGCACCAGCGTTTACGGGGTCATTGGATGTGGCACCGTCTTCAAATTAGGGCGCTCAAGCTCAGGATGGTTCCTGGTCCCGTTATATCAATTCCAGGGGGGCGAGGACGGCAACTATCCCGGCGCTAACCTGACAGTGGGACCGGACGGCGCCCTATATGGCACGACAACACAGAATTCGCTTGGATACCGCCGGTCCATGGCGAGCAAGTCGAATGACGATGGTTGCGGCGGATACGGCTGCGGAACCGTTTTCAAGATCGCGCCGCCAACCCGTCAGCCACCCAACATCGCCGCCGGATGGACGTTCACCTTGTTGCATCATTTTCTGGGATATCCGACAGACGGGAATAACCCTTATCACAGTCCAGCAACGTTTGATGGCCAAGGAAACATATACCTGACCACATACATGGGCGGGAATGTCGGCCCCGGTGGCGGTACTGTAACCACGTTGCAGCCCTCCGATGGCGGTTGGACCGAAAGCATACTAGTTAACTTTCCCTCCTCGGAGCTCGACGGCCATTCCCCTATGAGCGGCGTGATTATTGATGCCTCCGGCAACCTCGATGGAACGACCTTCTATGACATCAGACCTTATGGCGGTTACGGTACCGTCTTTCAATTGATCCCCTCAGCAGGTGGATGGAGCGGGAACTTACTTTACACATTTCAAGGCGGAAGTGACGGTGCTTATCCCATCGCCGGTCTGGTGGCAGATCGACTCGGTAATTTATACGGGGCGACTGCCGGTGGGTATCCCCAACCATACCCGACGATCTTCATGTTGACTCCCTCGCAGGGTGGTTGGGTCTTCCAAGTGATTTATACATTCCCGTCAAACGCGGAGAGCCCATGGGCGACACTCGCAATTGATGCGGCGGGGAACCTATATGGCACCACCTATGGAGATTGGCCTGACGCGGGCCATGTCTTTAAGCTGACACACGGCTCTTCGGGCTGGACCTATACCGCCCTCCACGCTTTTTGTAGCATGCAGCACTGTGACGACGGGGCAGGCGTGCGCAGCGGTGTTCTGGTTGATGCGCAGGGCAACATCTACGGCACCGCATTTGACGGCGGCACTTACAATTATGGTGTCGTCTATGAGATCACACCGTAGTTGAAATCTGGCGGCGTAACGGCAGCCGATAGATTGCGGTTAACTGTCGATCAGTGGGCAGCCGGATTCTCCACCCAGCTTCCTTCGCCTGAGCGGAGATTTCTTTACGCCTTGGCGTCGCGGCGTATCAAGGTTGAATCGACGAAGAAGCCAATGCCGACTGCCAGCGGTACCACGCCGAACGCGGCTGCCACCCAGGCATCGGGCTCAGCACGCGCGATCAGCGCGAAGGCGATGGTGTAGCCGATGGCGACGCTACTGAGGATGATGCCCGCGCGCCGCGAACGCGCCGCCTGTGACAGCTCCGGCTCCATGGGAACGTTGACGCCGCGCGCGATTGCTGCCAATCGCTCTTCCGTGCGCAACTTGCGCACGCGATAGTACGTGTACAGTGCGGCCATCGGAATACCGAAGATCATGACCACGGCCGCGAATCCTACAATATTTCCGTCCATTGCCCACTCCTTCCGGCCGCGCCGAGCGCATTGCCGCGTAAGAATCTGTGACATCAACAGGTACGCAAGCGCGGTATCAGAAGTTCCATAGCGAAAATTTCCGCGGGCGGCGGAGTCAACTTACTGCCGATCCGCTACCGGAACTTTAGGCAATCGGTTGTCGTACTGTTTTGCAGGGCAACTTTATGCTTACTTTCCTGCTGTGGTGCGTCCTCCTGATCTTCTACTGGCCAGTGGCTCTGGTGTTTCTCGTGCTCTATCCCATCGTGTGGCTGTTCCTGCTGCCGTTTCGAATCCTGGGCATTGCGGTGGAAGGAGTGCTGGAACTGTTGCGTGCCGTCATTTTTCTTCCTGCTCGAATCCTGCGCGGTCCCCGGCGAGCCTGGTAGTTGAGACTCGGTCCGGTTATTAGAGGGATTGCGGAGTGGTGACAATTCCTCGACTTCTCGCTGCTGCCTGCAGGGTCACTACAATTAATCTGCGATCCTCAGTAGGCGCAAAAATGCGGACCCGGAAGTCCGCAATTTTCCAATACTGGCTGAACAGGAGTCCTCAGCCTACTCTCACCTCTGACGTTTCCTGCTGTGTTACAGGAAACTTGCGATGCTCGACGCCGGTGTAGATTTGCCGCGGACGAGCAATCTTCTGCTCCGGGTCCTGCACCATTTCATTCCATTGCGCCAGCCAGCCGGCGGCGCGAGGAATGGCAAACAGCACGGTAAACATCTCCGGCTGGAAGCCCATAGCCTGGTAAATGATCCCTGAGTAGAAGTCGACGTTGGGATACAGCTTGCGGGACACGAAGTAGTCGTCCTGCAAGGCGATCCGCTCAAGTTCCAGAGCGATGTCAAGCCGCTCGTTGCGCCCGGTTACCTCGAAGACCTCGTTCGCAACTTGCTTGATGATGCGTGCGCGGGGATCGTAATTCTTGTACACACGATGCCCAAAGCCCATCAGCTTAATTTCGCCTTCTTTGACCCGCTTAATGTACGCGGGAATGTTGTTAACCGAGCCGATTTCATCCAGCATGCGCAACACTTCTTCGTTGGCGCCGCCATGCAGAGGACCAGCCAGCGCTGCGGCCGCTCCCGCCATCGACAGATAAGGGTCGGTCTGGGCGCTGCCGATAACCCGCATCGTGGTCGAGCTGCAATTCTGCTCATGATCGGCATGGAGTATGAACAGCACATCCAGAGCGCGCGCAATGACCGGGCTCGCCATGTATTTCGGCTCGGTCATCCGCCACAGCATGTTCATGAAATTTTCTGGGTAGCTGAGTTCGTTGTCCGGATACACGTAGGGATGACCGCGGCGATGGCGATAGGAGTACGCCGCCAAAGTCGCCATTTTGGCAATCAAGCGGACGATCTGTTTTTGCCGGTTCACCGGGTCCTGGATGTTTTTTGCCTCCGGATAAACGGTAGACAACGCCGCCAGCGTGCTCACCAGAATTCCCATGGGATGGGCATCGTAGCGAAAACCGTCAATGAACATTTTCGTGGTTTCGTGCAGCATCGTGTGATGCGTGATCTCCCACGTCCAGTCCTTGTCCTGTTGCGCATTGGGCAGCTCGCCGAAAAGCAACAAGTAAGCCACTTGAAGATAGGTGCAATGTTCGGCCAGCGCCTCGATATCGTAGCCGCGGTAGCGAAGGATGCCTTTGTCACCGTCAATGAAGGTGATACTGCTCTTGCAGGAAACGGTATTGGTGAATGCGGGGTCGTAGGTCATTAGACCAAAGTCGTCGGGACCGGTCTTGATCTTCCGCAGGTCCATAGCCCGGATGGTGCCGAGCTCGATGGGTGACTCGTAATTCTTATTGGTGCGTTGGTCGGTGATGGTCAAAGAATCCTTCGACATGACCGGTACCTCCTGTTAGGAACTGAGCGTATGAATTCGAAAGGGCCGAATGTGCGAACGATTGTTCGAACGAACTTCATTCTAAATGTTTCGATGCCATGAAACCTAGCGTTGACACACGAGTGGGCGACTGAAATCACATGGATCTGTGACGGGTGAACATCGCGGCTGGCTGGGGTTAGCGGCGGGTTGCCGGGCCTACTTTTGGGAAGTTGGCGGGTTGGAACCGGAGCTGCCCTTTTCCCCTCCCGAGGAGCTCGTGCTCTTGGAATCTTTCGATTTGCCCTCGGACTTAGCTTCCGATTTTGCCTCGGACGAAGACGCCGAACCCGAACCATTACCGCTCTTATCACCTTTGGACGAGCTCTTTGCATAATCGGTGACATACCATCCTGAGCCCTTGAACTGAACCGCCGGCGCCGATATGACTTGTTCCAGTTCGCCTCCGCAATGGGGACAGGTGGTCAGCGGCGGATCGGAAAACTTCTGGATCCGCTCCGTCAGGCTGTGACACTTCTTGCACTGGTATTCGTAGAGAGGCAAAGTGAGTTCCCCGCTTGTTCTGAGCTATTGATTCTATTTTTCATAGTTGGGTGCGGTCAAACACGAAGGCCGCTGTTCGCTCTTCGTCTTTCGCCCCTTGCAATCAACAGCAGGCGCCTTCGCTTACCCTCTAAAGGGATTCGGCCGGGATGGCGGTTTTTCCTAACGGGCAGAATGACCTCACAACCGCCCTGAACGAAAGCGAAGAGCGCAGAGGGAAACGCGGCCACTCTCACTTTCGCTTGCCAGTACCGGCTCCCTGCTTGAAACTAACAAAGTGAAAGCCATCGCCGTCATTCCGGCGCGACTCAAATCGACGCGCCTGTCTCGCAAAATATTGCGCGAGATCGCGGGGCGCCCAATGCTCGCCTACGTCTACGAGGCTGCACGCGCCTGCCTTGATCTGCAAGATGTCGTGGTGGCAACCGATTCCGAGGAGATTGCTGGCGTCTGCCTGCGGGAGAGTTGGAATTATCGCCTGACATCTCCTCAGCACCGCAGCGGGACCGATCGCGTGCATGAAGTGGCGCAGAGCATCGCAGCTGACATTTACGTGAATTTGCAAGGCGACGAACCGTTGGCGCGCCGTGAACATCTGGATGTGCTGCTCGAACTCATGCAACGTGACGAAGTTCAAGTCGGCACATTGAAGACGCCGTGCTCACTCGAGGATGTTGCCAATCCGAATGCTGTGAAGGTGGTTACTGACTTGGACGGCCGCGCTCTCTACTTTTCGCGAGCCACGATTCCCTTTGACCGCGATCAAACCGGTGGAGTGCGCTACTACAAGCACCTCGGATTCTATGCCTATCGCAAAGCGGCGTTGGACTGCTTTTGTATGTGGCCGGAGTCGGAGTTGGAGCGTAACGAACGCCTGGAACAGCTACGTTTTCTCGACAACGGCGTCGCGATTCACGTAGCCGAGACGCCGTACGACACTGTGGGAGTCGATACGGAAGAAGATCTGCGAAGGGTGGAGCAGATTTTGCACAGAAAAGAATAGGCAGAGTCAAAAGCGTGTTCGACATGAAGCGTCTCGAAAAGGAATTTTTTCAAGGCTGATAGTCGTTCCCTAATACAGATCGAAAGATACCGTGCGCAAGCTTCCGCGTGAAATCAATATCGCCGATGACAGCCGCACCCAATGGGTGGGCGCGGATTCCATCCTGTTTGCCACCGCCCACCGGCCCTGGCCTGCTCCCATGGCGCCGTGGATCATGACCCAGCGCTGGAATGATCTGCTGTTCCTGCATTACTCGGTTGCTCCGGAAATATTGCGGACGCTGGTTCCCGATGCCCTGACCCTCGACACTTATCAGCAGCGCGCCTGGGTTTCGGTGACGCCATTCTGGATCAATCATCTTCGCCCGCCGGGAGTGCCTTCGCTGCCATGGTTCTCGCATTTTTGCGAGATCAACGTTCGCACCTATGTGAGCTATCAGGGCAAGCCGGGGGTTTATTTCTTCAGCCTTGACGCCAGCAATTTGTCGGCGGTATGGGGCGCGCGGATTTTCTATCGCCTGCCATACTGGCGTGCGTCGATGAAGGTCAAGGGTCGAGGCGGAATAAAGATCGAGTACGTGTCGAGACGGGAGCATGGGCCAAAACCGGCGGAGCTGAGGTGCTCGTATGGTCCGGCTGGGCAGAGCTTTCATGCGAGGCCGGGATCGCTGGAACACTTTCTGACGGAACGGTATTGCCTTTATGCTTTCAGCCGCAAACGGCTGTATCGCGGCGAAATTCATCACTTGCCGTGGGAGTTGCAGGAGGCGACCCTCGATGTGATTGAGAACACGATGGCGCAAACCGCGGGTGTAAAGATTGGAATTCAGCCTGACGTGACATATTTCGCGCGCGAGTTGAAGGTGTTGTTCTGGGCGCCGGAGCGGCTGAGATAGCGCGCTACTATAATCCTGCTTTCACCCAGGAGGCATTTATGGCAGGAGTGGAAGGCCGCGTTGCGCTGGTCACAGGAGCTTCGCAGGGGATTGGCCGCGCGTGCGCGCTGTTGCTGGCTGAAGCGGGAGCGAAGCTGGCGTTGTGCGCGCGCAATCAGGAAAAGCTGGAAGCACTGGCCGAAGAGATCAATGGCAAGAGCGGCGAAGCGGCTGCCTTCAAACTTGATGTCGCCAGCGACGAAGAGATTAAGGCCGTGGCGAAGGCGGTGATTGCGCGCTTTGGCAAGATCGACATCCTGGTCAACAATGCTGGAATCACGCGCGACCAACTCGTCATGCGGATGAAGCGCGCCGATTGGAACGACGTGCTGGCGACGAATCTGACCGCGCCGTTTCTGCTTATCCAGGCGGTGATCGGGTCCATGCTGAAGCAGCGCTGGGGACGGATTATCAACGTGACCAGCATCTTTGGCCAGATTGGACAGGTGGGTCAGGCGAACTATTCGTCATCGAAGGCCGGATTGATCGGACTCACCATGTCCGTGGCGCGCGAGGTGGGCTCGCGCAATATCACGGTGAATGCGGTGGCGCCGGGGTTCATTGAGACGGCGATGACGGAAGCGCTGCCCGCCGAATTGAAGGAAAATATTCTGAAGAACATTCCGCTGGGACGCGCCGGCGCCGATGTCGACGTGGCGCATGCGGTAAAGTTTCTGGCGTCGGAAGAAGCGAGCTACATTACTGGCCACGTGCTGAACGTGAATGGCGGGATTTTGATGGGGTAGGTCAGCCGGCACGGCCGCCGCACCCCTGAAAGCACGGGTGCTGGCTGAAGAATTTCGAGCCAGACTTTAGCTGTCGTGAGAAATTTCTTGCTGCTCAACGGGCGAAGCAGATCCCTCGCCGACTGAAGTCGGCTCGTGATGACAAAATAAAATACGAGCAGCGGCGCTGCTTAAGCTGCGCCCCTTCAAGTGTTCGGGGCGAGCGCCGGAGTTGTGCATCGTGTCTGAAATTGTTGAGGCGACGACCGCGGAGCAGATCGAGCAGGTGCGCAACCTGTTCAGCGAATATCGCGCTCAGTTGCCGGTGGAATATTGCTCTCGTTCTTTCGACGCCGAGATCGTGGGACTGCCGGGAGTATATGCTCCGCCCAAAGGCGCGCTGCTGCTGGCGAGGGTCGTCGGTCAGCCGGTGGGGTGCGTCGGCTTGCGTCCGTTTCCGCGCAACGGAAGCTGCGAGATGAAACGGCTGTACGTACGTCCAGGATTTCGCGGCGGCAAACTGGGCAAGCAACTGGTTGAGCGCGTGCTGCGCGAGGCGTCGCTGCGCGGCTATTCCTCGATGAGGCTCGATTCCCATCCTCCCACGATGCAAGCTGCCGTCGAAATGTACCGCAAGCTCGGCTTTCGCGAGGTTGATCCGGAGCCGCTGCAGCCGGTCGAAGGTCTGATCTATATGGAGCTGGCGTTGTAAGAGCAGTCAGCTGTCAGCATCCAGCCGTCAACGAGCGGCAGTCTCTCTGACGCGGGGCGCCTGCCGAAAAGCAATATCTCTGCGCACATATCATGCCGTGGTTTCTGACTGCTGATTGCCGAGTGCTGAGATTTCACTTGCCAGCCGCCGCGGCAATGATTACTATGCAGTAAACCTCATGGCCACTTCTTTCCAGGACGCGAGTCACTCATGAACATTGGCGACACCATTCGCAATTTCCGCCTGCAAAAAGGCATGTCACAGGGCGATATCGAAAAACGCACCGGCCTGCTGCGCTGCTACCTCTCGCGGGTGGAGAACGGACATACGATTCCATCCCTGGAGACACTGGGGAGAATTGCGACCGCGATGGATCTTCCATTGTCGCGTTTCTTTAGTGATGGGGCGGGAGAGAATGGCAGCAAACCGGCGCCGCAGCTGGCGGAAGATGAAGTTCGTTTTCTTACGCAGATTCGCCGCTACTCGCCGAACCTGAACGACAGCGACCGCAAGCTGGTGATCGCGATGGTCAAGAAGATGGCTGCAACCGCGGGAAAGTAAGTTCCGGTAAGCTTCTTCTTTTGGCACAAAGAAATTTCATTCAGTCCACAAACAGCAGATCCCTCAATCGGCTCGATCGCTCCAACGCCCCATCTCTGCTGCTTCGCGCGGCTTCGTCATGACAAACTGAGGCGGGAACGTTGTCGGCACGTCGGACCTGTGCCATCCCGACGGGACTCGAATAACTTCCCACTCTACCCGCGACTCCGTCGCATTACGTCCTGGCCTAGCTGCAATTCACCCCTTCGGGGTTTGAGTTTTCGTGCGGTCCTGACTCCACCGCGCTCGAATAAAACTGAGTTCTCACGCAGGGTCTGAAATCGGGCAGACAACAAAACAATTCTGAGCGAGAAGCGGAAAGCAACAAACGAAGATCGAAGGGCGACGAGCCAAGAGCGAACTCTACAAGGCTGATCCGCCGATAAACTCACGCCGCTTTGCCGAGCTCGCCCAGCGCCAAGACTGCGAGTTCCAGGCGATCGCGCGAACCGGTCTTCGAGAAGATGCTCTGTAGGTGGCGTTTCACTGTGTTCTCGCTGATGCTGAGTTCGGCGGCGATGTCGCGGTTCTTCATTCCGCGGGCGACCATGTAGGAGATCTGGCGCTCGCGTTCCGACAGGCGTGCCATGCAACATGGCGCTGAGGGTGGACTGGATACCATGGCATCGAGAACGTTGCGAGCAATCTCATCCGAGAAAGCAAGCTCGCCTTCGGCGACCGCGCGGATGGCGGCAAAGAGTTTTTCGGGATTGTCGGCCTTCAGCACCAGACCGCGAGCGCCGAGCCGCACCACTTGCACATAATCGTTATGGCTTTCCGATCCTGTGAGCACGACGGAAGCGACGCGATTACCGGCTTTTTCCAGGGTGCGCAGAACCTCGAATCCATCGCTTTCCGGCATGAAGAGATCAAGTACCAACACTCGGGGACGATGTTGTTGCACCAGTTGCAAGGCTTCGTCGCCGTTGGCGGCCGCGCCTACTACTTCGAAGTCAGGCTGCGACTGCAATAAAGCGGTCAATGACTCGCGCAAAACAGCGTGGTCGTCCGCGATCACAATGGCGATCCGCTTCTCTATCATTCGTCGTACTTAGATGCAGGGCTAAGACCTGCTGTTATGCGATATTCTGAATAATTCACGATATAGAAAGGCATTCATGGCAAAGATTCAGAGGGCAATTCTCAGCGTCACAGACAAGAGCGGATTGGTCGAATTCGCACGCAAGCTGGCCGGGATGGGCGTCGAACTGGTTTCCACCGGAGGCACAGCCAAGCTGTTGCGAGATTCCGGCATCAGGGTGAAGGACATATCTGATTTGACGGGATTTCCGGAGATGCTGGACGGTCGCGTAAAGACCTTACACCCTAAGGTGCACGGCGGCATCCTGCACATTCGTGGCAAGGCCGAACATCGCGCTGCCGTGAGCGAGCACGGGATCGAGCCGATCGATATGGTGGTGGTGAACCTCTATGCCTTCGAGCAGACTGCGGCCAAGCCGGGTGCGGAGTTCGAGCACATCATCGAAAACATCGATATCGGCGGCCCGTCGATGGTGCGCTCTGCAGCCAAGAATTTTCAGGACGTTGCGATTGTCACCTCGCCGGCAGATTACGAGGCGATCGCCGGGGAGATGGAGCGCAACGGAGGATCGTTGTCGCTGGCGACGAAGTGGAGCTTGGCGCAAAAAGCTTTTGCCACGACGGCGGCGTACGACTCGGCAATTGCTTCGACACTGGAGCGAATTGCCGTGCCAGAAGGGGACGGCGGAAAGTTTGAGCTCGGCAAGGGCGATGGTTTCCCTGAGACCTTGCGGCTCAGCTTCCGCAAAGCTTTCGATCTGCGCTATGGAGAAAATCCGCATCAGAAAGCGGCGCTGTATTCGGACGGCTCAGGCAAAGGTGTGGCGAACGGCAAGCAGCTTCAGGGTAAGGAGCTCAGCTACAACAACCTTGTCGATCTGCAAGCCGCATGGGATCTGGCGCAAGAGTTTGCGGAGCCGGTGTGCGCGATCATCAAGCATACGAACCCCTGCGGAACTGCGGTTGCGAACACGCTGGCCGAAGCCTACAAACGCGCGCTGGAATGCGATCCGGTGTCGGCTTTCGGCGGCGTTATCGGCGTCAATCGCCCGATTGATCGTGAGACCGCAACCGAGATGGCCAAACTCTTCGTTGAGGCGATCGCCGCGCCGAAGTTCGAGGATGCCGCCCGCGAGATCTTCGCGGCCAAGAAAAATCTGCGGCTGGTGGAAGTGGTTCCGCTGGAGCAGAAGTGGGTGCTGAAGAATGTCTCCGGCGGCGTGTTGCTGCAGGACAATGACATGCGTCCGCTCAGCCAAGCCGATCTGAAAATTGCCAGCGAGCGCAAACCGAGCGAACAGGAGATGCGCGACCTGTTGTTTGCGTGGAAGGTCTGCAAGCACGTCAAGTCGAATGCGATTCTATACGCGCGCAATGGCCAGACGACGGGAGTTGGTGCGGGACAGATGAGCCGTGTCGACTCGGCGAAAATTGGCGCGATGAAGTCGGTGCTGGGGATCAAAGGATCGGTAGCTGCGTCGGATGCGTTCTTTCCGTTTCCGGATGGAGTAGAAGAAATTGCCAAAGCCGGCGCGACGGCAATTATTCAGCCTGGCGGTTCGGTGCGCGATCAGGAGGTGATCGACGCAGCGAATCGATTGGGGCTGGCGATGGTGCTGACAGGCGTGCGGCACTTCCGGCACTGAAAGCTCTCAGCCGTCAGCTACTGCTACCCGACCGCGGGTTTTGCGCGGCACGGAGAAAAGTACGGTGACCACGTAGCTGGCCGGCAGAAACGTTGCCCACAGAATCGGATATCGATAGCGTCCCTCGAACTGTACAAGGTAGTACACCAGCGGAAAACAAACCAGCCAGAGGCAGAGAAGACCGAAGGCGACGCGATTCTTGCTCCACAGCAATAGCAAGCCGGGAATGCTGAGTACCGTAAATACTCCCGTGAGCACTTCGTCGCGGGGAGTCGGACCGGGACGAAAGGGATTGCCGGTCGCGTTGGGAAACCAAAAGGCTATAAATCTCAGCGCAGCGAGATGGAGGAATCGGCTGCGATTGTGATCGATCCAGTTTAATGCCTGATGCAGCCGGAGCTGGTTGTACGCCACCTCGCCCATCGCAGCGACTCGGCGCGCTTCCGCATCGCTTTCGTTGGGATGACTCTTGGCGAAGCATCCGTCCGGCACACGATTCAACGCAAACGAGAATTGGGCGCAGTCATTATTGGAGACCGCCAGTTCCAGGCCGAGGTTGTCGCGCATGAATACCGGACGGTGAAAGACGAGATAGTTTCGCACCAGCCATGGCGAAATAATGAGCAAAGGAATGATCGCGAGCAGCGCAATCTGTCGGCGCGATTGAGGCGAAAACCTCGCGAGCCCGATGAGCCACAAGATCAGCACCAGCATGGGAGTGGGCGTCAACAGAAGCAGCAATCCCCAGACGATGCCGACGACGATAATTGCAGCGGTCGAAAGTCTCTTGTCGAAGGCCCGGTACATGGGGAAGGCGAGAGCGACGATCAGCATCCCCGCAAAGTAGCCTTCCCCGGGCAATAACGGAATGTGGGCCAGCAACCACAGAGCCGCGGCCAGAGCACCTGTGATGGCATGCAATCCCCAATATTCAGCCAGAAAAGGAAGCAGTGCGAGTTCTGCCGCCAGTGCGAGTCGCGTTAGCCAGTGGAGGGCGAAATCTCCCTCAGGGCCAACGCCGAAGAAATTGATTATGACCGCGACGATGGCAGGATATCCGGGAGCTTCGTGAGCCGACGGCCCAGTAGCACGTGGAGTGAACGGATCAGAAAAGCTTCCATCGAGAGCGATCGAGTTGCCGAGTTCAATCGCTTCGAAGCCGGTATTTCGCAACCGCATCCTGGGATCGCGATGCACCGGGTACAGCGCCATGGTCGCGACAAAGATCGCGGCCGCCAGCGAGCAACATCGTAGTTGAACCTTGCGGGAACGAAAATCAGCCGCGACCGTGTGTTGATTGAGAAGCAAAATTTTTCCCGATCTGCGTGGGTCGATCAGCTCCGAATATACCGTATCGATCCATCGAATTTTGGGCTATGGCTTGAGATGGGTGACCACGCTGCCGCACGGTCGGTGAAGCCCCAGGAGCGCTTTATGCTACGATTCAACCCGAGCCGGGCATGACTCCCACCGTTGCGGTCCCAAGTCTCAACCAACAACAGCTCTCAGCGGCGCGAACGTCTCTCGAGCGTCGCATGTTTCTTGTGCTGGCGTCGGTCGCCTTGGTTTATGCGTTTCTGGCTGGATTGAGGACGGTCGAAGATTTCGATCTCGGCTGGCAGATGGCGACGGCACGATGGGTGATTCAGCATCATCACATTCCATCCGTCGACGTCTTGTCCTACACCATGCAGGGGCAGCCGTGGATGTATCCGGTGGGCTCGGGGATTCTCTTCTACCTGGCATTTCTGATTGGTGGCTTCGGCCTGATCTCCTGGATTGGTGCGGCGGCGTGCGCCGGAAGCATCGCTCTGCTGTTGCGGCGCAACTCAGCAGTGGGAGCGGCGATCGCGATCCTGACCGTCCCGCTGATTGCGGCTCGCACCTCTCCGCGCGCCGACATGTTCACCATCGTGTTGTTTGCGGCGTTCCTCTCGCTGCTGTGGGAGAACTATCGCGCCGGCAATGCGCGGCTGTGGCTGCTGCCGCTGCTGATGATCACGTGGGTGAATTGCCACTTTGGATTCGCGTCAGGATTGGGGCTGGTGCTGGCGTATGTCGCAGCAGAATTGCTGGAGACGCTGTTCGGCTCGGCTCGCCGCAATGCCGCACTCGAGAACCTCCGTCGCGCATGGCCATGGCTGGGCGCGACCGCGCTGGCTACGCTGGTGAATCCGTGGGGCTGGAACATCTATCACGGCCTGCTGGTGGAACAACGAGCCTATGCGCAGGGGCAGTTGTGGATCAACGAGTGGGCACCGGTGCGCATAAACTGGGCGAATATCAGCCGATCGTTTCTGCTGCGGCAAACCGGCGGCACAACCTATTTGCTGTTCGGTATTGCATTGATCGCGAGCGCCTGGGCGTTGTTTCACGAGCATTGGGCGCCGGGCATTTTGCTGTTGGGCTCGATGTATCCGGCAATTCACGCGGTGCGCATGGGAGCACTTTTTGCGTGCGTGCTGGTGGTGGTCGGCGGGCCAGAACTGTCGTCGGCAATTGCATCTGCGAGCCGGCGCATTCGACAACGTCGCATTGCCTGGGCGGTCGGGAGCGCCGCATCGACAGGCCTGATTGCGCTGGCCGCATTGCGCTCATTCGATCTGATAACCAATCGCCAATACCTGTCGAACGCCGACGAAGCGGTGTTCGGCGCGGGGCTGTGCTCGTGGTTTCCCGAACGCGCTACGGAATTCATCGAGCAACAAAAGCTGCCCGGAGAAATTTTCAACACCTACGCCGCCGGCGGATATCTCGCGTGGAGACTTGGCCCCGACTATCGCGTCTACATCGACGGCCGCGACACCCTCTACGGGCCCGCGCATCTGGCGCGCCACAGCGAATTACTGTTCAGCTCGCCCGACTCACCGAAGTGGCAGGCGGAGGCCGACCGCGACAATATCAACACCGTCGTACTTGCGCTGGCGCGCTACGATGGGCTCAGGCCTGAACTGTTGCGCGGATTGTGCGACGGCACGATGTGGCGTCCGGTGTACCTCGATGAAAAGTCGGCGGTGTTCGTGCGCAACACACCGCAGAATACGGAGCTGATCCAGCGATTTCCTGTGAACTGCGAGACTACGCCTCTGCCCGTCGCGTCAGCCGGCGAGAGCCGCGCTGCCGCGTTCAACACCTGGACCAATACCGCGATCACGCTGGCTGCGTTGGAACGCAATACCGAGGCGTTAGCCGCGTATCAGAAGGCGCTCGCCATCTTTCCTGACTCGGCTGCTCTGCACCGCAACTATGCCGATCTCCTGTTCGCGATGGGACGCATGAGCGAGAGCGAACAGGAATACCTGGCGGCGATTGCATTGCAGCCGAGCGCCGATAGCTGGGGCGCCTTGGCGCATTCGTATCTGGAGCGGGGACGAACCATTGCCGGCGCTGATGCGATGGAACATGAGGCGAAATTCTCGCCCCGTCCTTACCTGACGCTGGATGATCTGGGATATCTCTACCTCACTCTCAATGAGCCGGAGAAAGCTCTGAGAGCATTCGACGGCGCGGCCAGGACTACGCCCGGAGTTTTGCGAGCAGCGGACCACGGATTCTTCGAGTTTAAGGTTGCGCAAGGACGATCAGCGGCGTGGAATGCGCTCGGCAATCTGGAAAAAGCGACCGCGTATCAGGAGCAGGCAGCCAATCTTCAGCCGAATGTTCCGCAACCGTGGCGACGTTTGGCGATGTTGTATCAGTTGGAAGGACGGGATGCAGACGCGAAACGTGCGCGAGAGCGGGCGGCGGAGTTGCAAGGCACAAAGTGACGTGACGTTCGAGTATGTTGCCTTGGGCTGGGCGAGTCATCTCCGATGCCTCGCCCAGCCCAGGATTTTATGGCGGCTGCAGAACGCGGCGCTGAAGCGCCGCACTACCCAAACCGACAACAGCTTCTCACTGTCTGCTGCGGAATTTCGACAGCAGCCGCAGGATCTCGAAGTACAGCCAGACCAGCGTGATCATCAGCGCAAACGCGCCGTACCACTCCATGTACTTGGGAGCACCGGAACGCGCGCCGTTCTCGATCAGATCGAAATCGAGGACAAGATTCAGCGCGGCGATAACCACTACCAGAAGGCTGAAGCCGATGCCAATCGGGGTGGCGCCATTTACGGCGCCGAGAAAGTTGACGTGGAAGAATCCCAGGATGAATTGCAGGAAGTAGAAGACCATGATGCCGCCGGTGGCTGCGACAATGCCGAGCCTCAGCTTGTCGGTGACTTTGATCAGCCCGGTGCGATAGGCGACCAGCATGGCAATGAGGACACCGAGCGTCAGCGCGACCGCCTGAATGGCGATGCCGTGGAATTTGAATTCGAGCAGCGCCGAAATGCCACCGAGCACCAGGCCTTCCAGCAAGGCGTAGAGCGGCGCGGTGATTCCCGCCCATTCTTTTTTGAAGATGGTGACCATGGCAACGATGAACCCGCCGATGCCGCCGACGATGGCAGGAAGCGTGACCGAGGCCATCGCATCTTCGGGAGAAATCGCGGCTGCGCCGAAGAAACGGTTCCACGTCCATGCCGCCGAGAGCACACAGAGGATCACCAGCAGCCCGGTCTTGTTGACCGTGCCGGATACGGTCATGCCTTCGCCGTAGGCGACCTCACCGGTGCGGAAGGTGTCGCCACTCAGGGCAGGGTTCGACGTTCTCATCAGTTGCGGCATTCGTTCTCCTTGCTGTTATAGCTTACCGATTAGACGCGGATTTGCGCCAGAGGACGCAATTCGCAGTTCGCAGTTCGCCGGAGCTCTTCGCTTTTGGCCAGAACTGTCATCTTGGAAGGCTGTCATCCCGAGCGGAGCGAAGCGGAGGCGAGGGATCTGCGGTCAGCTTCGACTACACATTCCTTCAACCCATTTCTCGAAGTATGTAACCCGAGCACCGACTGCGTTTTGATACCCAGCATTTTTGAATCTCCCAACAATGTGCGCCCCGCTCCAATGACGTAGGTCTTCACGCCATATCCTTACAATTGCTCGAAGGTACTTCTCAGAACAGCGTTTCCTGCCCGCTGCGATCCACGCGCGGTTTCTTTACCCCGAAATGCTCGTATGCCAGGAGCGTCGCGACACGCCCGCGCGGCGTGCGATCGAGAAATCCGATTTGCATCAGGAACGGTTCGTAGATTTCTTCGATCGCGTCGGGCTCCTCGGCCAATGACGCTGCGAGCGTATTCAATCCCACAGGGCCGCCCAGATATTTCTCGATGATCGTGAGCAGCAGCTTGCGATCGATCTCGTCGAAGCCGTAGCGGTCCACCTCCAACATCTCCAGCGCGCGCTGCGCAGTGTCTTTGTCGATCTTGCCTGTGCTCTTCACCTGCGCGTAGTCGCGCACGCGCCGCAACAGGCGGTTCGCGATACGCGGTGTGCCCCGGCAGCGTGTGGCAATCTCGGTCGCGCCGGCTTCGTCGATCTCGACGCCAAGAATCTCTGCCGAGCGCTCGATGATGACCTTCAGATCGGCGTGAGTGTAGAACTCCAGTCGCAACACAATGCCGAAGCGCGAACGCAGCGGCGCCGAGAGCAGTCCCGCGCGCGTGGTTGCGCCAATGAAGGTGAAGGGTCGCACCTCGATGGTGTGCGTCCGCGCCGACGGCCCTTGTCCGATGATGATGTCGAGCTTGTAATCTTCCAGCGCCGAGTAGAGCAGCTCTTCCAGCGCCGGCTGCAGGCGATGCACTTCGTCGATGAACAGCACCTGACGGTCGCGCAGGTTGGTGAGGATCGCCGTCAAATCGCCCTTGATTTGTAGCGTCGGGCCGGACGTTTGTTGGAAGGCAACGCCGAGTTCGTTGGCGATGATGTTGGCCAACGTCGTCTTGCCCAGTCCCGGCGGGCCGTAGAGCAGGACATGATCAAGCGCCTCGCCGCGCGATTTGGCGGCCTGGATCGCGACCTCGAGATTGTCCTTGACCTTCTGCTGTCCGATGAACTCGCGCAATCGCTGCGGACGCAGTTTGAGTTCGAAGGATGAGTCGTCGTCAACCGGGACGGCTGAGACGATTCGTTCAGGATTTTCCTTGGGCAAAGGCACGCAGGGCGATAGTAAAGGGAATGACGACCAGCGCGCAAACACGCGCAGTTGGCTGACCTCTCACAGGGCGGATCGAATCTGCCCGGGTTACCGAACGCCCGTTCAGTTACTAAAGTACAGTTACCTCGTATTGTACTTTCGTTATCTTGCGCGGATTACCTCCTCACGGCATACTGCACTCACCTACCACAGAACCTGGGAGACAGGGTTGGGAGAGGTTACGAGGGTCTCCTCTTCCAACCCTCTTGTTTTTGCGGTGACACGCGAACAGCAGATTCTTTGGCCGGTTCTTCTCGGCGTCCCACCAGGCAGGCGGCGACACTAGAGAGTAACCGGCCAATTGCTTTCTTCCGGCACGAATACCCCATCCAACGCTCTAAGATGAAAGCGGCTGGCAATACCGGCCCGAGGGTGTGTCCCTCCCTGGAGTTGTGCAATGCAAAGAACCGTTTTAGCGCTCATGGCGCTGTTCGCGCTGGCTAGCTCGGCCATCGCATCGGAGCGGCGCGATGCCGATCTGGATCGCATCCAGACGGCCAGCACAGTACTCAGCCAGATCATGTCCGCTCCTGACAAAGGGATTCCTGACAGCATCATGTCAGGCGCAAAGTGTATCGCCATCATGCCGTCGATGCTGAAGGCGAGCTTTGTTTTCGGCGCCAACTACGGCAAGGGCGTGGCGACATGCCGCACCGCGACCGGTTGGAGCGCTCCCGCATTTTTTAAGCTGACGGGTGGCAGCTTCGGATTTCAGGCGGGCGGCCAGGCCTCTGATCTGGTGCTGATCGTTCGCACTGACGACGGCATGCAGCACCTGCTGCAAAGCAAATTCAAGCTGGGTGCCGATGCCTCGGCGGCGGCCGGGCCGGTCGGCCGCGACGCCCAAGCCATGACCGACCTGACGCTGCGCGCCCAGGTACTCACCTATTCGCGCTCGCGCGGCTTGTTCCTGGGCGTATCGCTTAGCGGCGGCGTGATCAAACAGGACCAGGCCGACACGCAGGCGTTCTATGGCAAGGATTGGAGCTACTTCTCGGTGCTGAACGGACAAGTGCCGCCCCCACCAGATGCTGAAGTATTGCTGAAGACGGTCGAGAAGTACGCGCCGACGCCGAGACCGAAAGTGGCGCCGAATGCTGCCGCGGCACCCACCGCGCCGGCCACTGCGCAGTCTGCTGAACTGACACAACCCGCGGTCCCGACTGCATCGCCGAACACGACTCCGGCGGCTAACGCTGGGATGGCCAAGGCGACGGCGATGCCGAGTGCGGCAACGGCTTCACCCGCGATGGGAGCAGCGACGGCACCCGCCACGCCCGCGACAACGAATTCCGCTCCTGGTGCTGTTGCTCCACCGGCGCCGGCGGCCGCGCCCAAACCGATGACCGACTCGAGTGACTCCGACTAAGCTGCGAGACTTCCAAATAACATTGGCGGTGGCTTCGGCCACCGCTTTTTCATGCAGCTACTTGATGAAATCTTCGTTCGACCATTTGCCGAAATCTCGTACCTGCGAAATCCCGCTCGCGGTTTGACCGCGATTTTCCCCGGTGCTACCGTCGAAGCCGAATCTCCTGATGGGTTACAGGTTGCAATACTGGCCGGTTGCGCTACTGGTGCGGTTGATTGGCGTGCTGCCCCGTCCGCTCGCACATGCGGTGGGCATCATGATCGGCGGCCTGGTTTACCACCTGCATCCTCGTCTGCGGCGAGTCGGACAGCGCAATCTGGAGCTGGCTTTGCCGAAGAAATCAGCAGCTGAGCGGCGGCAGATCCTGCGCGGCGTTTACGTCTCGCTGGGCCGGTTGCTCGGAGAAGCCTGCCTGTTTCCCCGCTACACGGGCGCGAATGCTTCGGAGATCGCCGTCTATCAGGCCTTTGAAAATTTCGAAGCGGCAGAGAAGCGCGGCAAAGGCGTGTTGCTGCTCACCGCGCACCTTGGCGGATGGGAGATTGGCTCATTTTTCCATTCTCTGCAGGGCCATCCCATGCATATCGTGGTACGACCTATCGACAATCCCTTCGTCGATGCGCTGGTCACGCGCTATCGCGGACTACACGGCAATACTGTGATCGGCAAGCAGGAATTTGCGCGCGGTCTGATCGCCGCGATGCGCCGCAATGAAACTGTCGGCATCCTGATGGACACCAACATGACACCGCCGCAAGGTGTATTCGTGGATTTCTTCGGCATCCCGGCGTGCACGGCCAGCGGACTGGCGCGCATCGCGCTGCATACCGATGCAACCGTGGTTCCGGCGTTCACCATTTGGGACGAGGTGCTGCGCAAGTATCGCGTGGAATTCGATCGTCCGGTTGAATTGCAGCGCACCGGCAACGACGAGGATGACATAGTGGCTAACACGGCTAAATTCACCAAGGCGATCGAGCAGTACATTCGCCGCTATCCCGACCAGTGGCTGTGGGTACATCGGCGATGGAAGACGCGACCGGCAGGCCAGCCGCCGTTGTACTAGCCTGTCAGCTATCAGCTGTCAGCCCCGGCCATCTACTGATTCCACTCCGCACTTGCTCGAACGGCATGGCAACCCGGCAATGGCCTCCGGCTAGGGTGAAAGCTGCCATACCGTGCCAGAGCCGTTGGTTCCGCAATCGTGGGTGGTCCCGTACAAGTTGCCACTCGTGTCGAGCGCCAAATTACCACTCGATGGGAGGACTTGATCATCGAGATACTCGAGGTCTTGGTAATTCCAGCCACCGCCGGCATACGAGGCTTTGAAGATGTAACTGTCATGGCAGGGATATCCACCACAATTGATGGGGGCGAAGTTCGAACCGTCATATCCCGTGCCATATAGGTTGCCGGCAGCATCAATCGCAAGATTGTTCAGAACGTCGAACTCACTATGCTGGACGATATACTCGCTGAAGCCCCAGCCGGAGCCTGTCTTTTGCAGCGTGAAAATTACGCCGTGGAGAGACGAGGAAGAGTTTGTAATGCCGTAGAGATTGCCTGCGCTATCCTGGACCAGAGAGCCGGGTGCGGAGCCGTCGGCACCGTTAAATGCGTGGAGGACGCTCTCTGTCCATTGGCCACCCGAAGGCGTCAGCTGGAAAACAAATCCATTGCCGGGAAAGGTACCGCTGGCAATTCCGTAGAGATTGCCGTCATTGCCGACCAGCACCTGGATTGGGGTGCTACCTTCGGTACCTCCGGTGAAGCTGTAAAGAGTGGTTTTGGTCCAGCCTCCACCTGATGGCGTGAGCTCAAATACCGTACCTGCATTAGAAGCGCCGCCAATGGTTGTCGTGCCGTATAGGTTGTCCTCCTGGTCGTACGCTGAGACATTGATCGTCCCGGTCCCATCACTCTCACTGCTGAAGCGATAAGGCACGTTTTCGGTCCAACAATACAGGGCGGTAAGACAGGCTGTCGGCTTAGGTGTCAGGTTGAAGACAAGTCCGCAGTATTGGCTTCCGCCCGTACCGCAGTTCTGGATGCCTCCTTGCGCGCCGCCGTAGAGAGTTCCATTCGGGCCTAGGATCACGCCGGTCGGCTGGCCCCCGCTACTACCTCCAAAAAAGCTGAACAAAGGGTCAAGCAGCCACCCGGCAAAGCGAGCCAGCTTGTAGGCAAAACCGGCGCTGTTGCCGCCGTTATCGGTTGTTCCATAAAGATTCCCCGCTCGGTCGATGGTTACGCCACCTCCGCTCCCTTGCTGCGCAGTGAAGTTATAGAGGATCTGAAGGTTGCCTTGTGGCACAAAGCACGGGGGTGGAGGCGGGTTGTTTCCCAGCAGCGTGAACGATTCCGAAGGAATCGTGCCAACACTGCTAAGATACGCCGAGGATGGGCAGCCTGGCGACGGACAGCCGATGCCGGAGTTTTCGTCCCAATAGACCGAGTCGCCGTCCGTAGCCTCACCGCTCTGCAGATTCACCCAGTACGTGCCGGCGTTCAGGTTGGGGCTGTTGACCAAATTCAGAGACTCATTGCAGACGTCGAAACCCATCGAGTTGGTAACGCAGCCGCTCTGGGAGATGCTCACGATTTCGTTGTCGTAGACCGTGCCGCCGTTTTCAGCGGAGGTGATGGTTATCTGCGCTGATGCCAATGTATCGCCGGGAAACAGCCAGGCCCCGAAGGTCATAGCGGTGACACCGGTGGGATCAACCACCGTGAAGCTGTCGCTGACGACAAATCCGAAACCAATGTTCCAGGCATCGGTGTTGCCGTTGATGGGACCATTGTCGTAGATATAGCCGCCTTGCGGCGGTCCAACACGAGACCCTTGGCGTACGGGCGTTGGGCTCGGCCGTGATGCCGACTGATTAGCTGGATGGCGGAGTCGCGAGGCGAACTGCGGCATTTTTGCTGCCTGAACCGCCGTTGCCGGAACCGAGTTCTGTGCGGTGATGGGGAGCGGAGTCGACGCTATCACCAAAGCAGTGACTCCCGCCGGAACGATTGCGCAAAGGAGAGAGATGAGACGTTGCAGCGGGGTTTGCATCGGCTTGTGCTCCTCGCAATGGCGGTAAAAGTTCGTGGACCCGGGAAGAACGTGTGCGATCGGGCACGCGGGAGAGGAAGCTTTCTAGCCGAATGGGCCGATGGAAACGCGGAGGAAAATCGTCGTGAGTCCTCTCGAAAAATGCCCGGTCGGGATTTTGCAATCAGCAACGGGGTTTGTCAATAGCGTGGCGCAAGAGAACGGAGGAACGGCGCCCTCACTCCCAAGCTGTTTCCCCTGCTATAACAATCCCATGCCCCACACCCTGCAAGCAGTGGCGGAGTTCATCGACGCGCGGCTGATTGGCGATGGCAGCGTTGAAGTCCTGAAAGTCGCCAGCATCGCGCAGGCGCAGCCCGGCGATCTGGTCTTTATTCAGGAAGAGAAAGATCTCGCGCGAGCGCTGGCTTCACGCGCCAGCGGCGTCATAGCGGGAGAGTTCGCCGGCTTAGCCGGAGGCGCGAAGCCGCTGCTGATCGCGGACCATCCTCGGCTGGCCTTTTGCACTGCCGGTGCATTGTTGCATCCGCCGAAGACGTACGCGCCCGGCGTGCATCCAACGGCGGTGGTGCATCGTTCGGCGAGTGTTGCGGCGACGGCGGCAGTGGATGCGCACGCCGTGGTCGAGGCCAATGCGGTAATCGGCGAGCGCTCGCATATTGGCGCAAGCTGCAGCGTCGGCGAAGGAGTGCTGGTGGGCGATGACTGCGACCTCTATCCGTGCGTGGTCATCTATGCGGGTACGACCGTGGGTCGGCGGGTGGTGGTTCATGCCGGTGCGGTGCTCGGGTCGGACGGCTTTGGATTTGTGCGCGACGAGAAGCTCGGGCGGTACCAGAAATTTCCGCAGATTGGCGGTCTGGTCATCGGCGACTATGTTGAGATCGGCGCCAACTGCACCATCGATCGCGGCGCACTCGATAAAACCGTGATCGGATCGGGAACGAAGCTGGACAACCTGGTGCACATCGGGCACAACGATGTGGTCGGCGCGAATGTCGTGATTGCCGCGCAGACCGGCGTCTCCGGCAGCTCCGAGATTGGCGACGATTGCGTGATCGGCGGACAGGTTGGCATCGGCGATCATGCGAAGATTGAGGCGGGGACAATGCTGGGCGGACAAGCGGGAATCCTGCCGCACAAGAATTTTCGCGGCAAGGGGGTGCTGTTTTTTGGGACGCCAGCGCGGCCTGTGCGTGAGTATTTCAAGGAGTTGGCGGCACTGTCGCGGCTGACGCGGAAGAAGAAAGAGTAGCGATGCCTTAATTGTTGACTGAGGATTGCTGATTGCCAATTGCTAACTGCTGAGGGCTGACATGTCGATCGTCGTTGTTGGTGGACATTCCCGGAGCGTAGGTAAGACCAGCGTAGTCGCCGGCCTAATTGCGGGACTGCCGGAATTTAGCTGGACGGCGATGAAGATCACGCAGTACGGCCACGGCATCTGCTCGGCCAACGGAAAGCTGTGCCATTGCGCGACCGACGATCATTCCTGGGCAGTTACGGAAGAGCGCGATCGCAGCGGCAAGAGCGACTCGTCGCGATTTCTGGTCGCTGGAGCAGAGCGTTCGCTCTGGGTGAGGACTCGCCAGGGGATGCTGGCGGAAGCGATGCCGCGCGTACGCACCGAGCTGGCTGCGGCCGAGAATGCAATCCTTGAGTCGAACAGCGTGATGCGTTTTCTTCGTCCCAATCTGTATCTTACGGTGCTCGACGGCGCGACTGGCGATTTCAAATTGTCGGCGCAGCAGTTTCTCGACCGCGCCGACGCGGTCATTCTTCACGACGAGAGCGATGAAATCGCTTGGGAGAATGTCTCGTTAAAACCGGTGGCGGGGAAACCGATGTTTCACATTCATCCGCCGCAGTACGTCACGCCCGAGCTGATCGAATTTGTCCGAAGCCAACTCAGGGCAGCGTAGGACGTTTCTGCCCGTGATCTCCGCCGCCGGCTTTCTGTTTGTGGGATGACGGGAAATTACGGTCGCGTTATGGAGTGTTAAAATCGCACCCTAGGCGCGTGCAGTTTTCTGGTCGCTAAAGACTTGTCCGTCGCGGATGTGGATAACGCGATGCGCGTACTCAGCAATATCGTGCTCGTGG
>CAWFUE010000016.1:0-95189 GCA_963818905.1 uncultured Acidobacteriaceae bacterium | reverse complement strand
GCGGAAATTATTGCGTAAGTGCGACGCTTGGCAGTTGGCGCTCAGTTATCACTAGGTTGTGCTGCCGCTGACAGTGGGTTCGGTGGTCGGATAACAATTGAACGATGTCCGCTCTAGCCGCGCAGCGGCGGCATGGGTCTAGCTCAGGGCGTGAGCCTTGGGTAGAGTGAAAATTGGAACCTGAGTCCCGTAGGGACGGCAGGATTTCTTCGGCGGAGTAATCTTCGCTGATTTCCGCGCTTCGACGCGGACACGGTCTCGCGGCTCATCCGCGAGATAAACTAGAAGGAAGAGTTCAATGCCTCGAGAAATCGTTACGTTGCAATGCAGTGATTGCAAGGACCGCAATTACTCCACGACCAAGAACAAAAAGACTACGACGGGCCGGTTGGAATTCAGCAAATTCTGTCGCAAGTGCCGCAAGCACACGTCGCATAAGGAAGTGAAGTAGGAAGGGCGCTGCTCACCTTTCGCTATTCGCTTTTGGCCAGTCAGATTTAGCGAAGAGCGAATGGCGAAGAGCGGAATTTAGGGGCGTAAGCTCAACGGTTAAACTGCCGGTCTCCAAAACCGGACTTGGGGGTTCGAATCCCTCCGCCCCTGCCAGGTTTTGCAGGCGCCGGAAATGGGCCGCCGAGCAGGAAAAGCAGTACAGGCGCCGCGAGCGCCGGAAAAAGGTAGCAGATGGCGAAGTCAGCAGCGATCGAGGGCGTCGGCGAAGGCAAACTGAGCACACTGAAGGCGTGGCCGCAGCGCGCCAAGAGCTTTTACAACGACGTGCGCACCGAGATGCGCAAGGTCACGGTTCCCAACCGCAAGGAAGTGCAGGGCACGACGACCGTGGTCATCATCACCGTGTTTCTGTTTGGCCTGTATTTCTGGATGGTGGACACGGTAATTGGCAAGAGCCTCGATCATTTGCTGAGGTATCTGACAAATCGCTAATGCGCGGAAACATGACAGAACAAGAAATCAAATCGGAGAACAATGGCGTCCAGCCCGAGGCGGACAACACGTCCCCTGCTGCGGATGCCGCTGCCGCTCCTGCTGCCGGATCTGCGATCCCGCAGAATCCGAACATGAAGTGGTACATCATCCACACCTATTCCGGGTTCGAGCGCAAGGTGAAGGAGTCAATCGAGTCACGCGTGCGTGCTTATCCCGAGTTGGAGCATCGTATTGGACGGGTGTTGATCCCGACCGAATCGGTAACGGAAGTTCGCGGCGGCAAAAAGTACACCAGCGAGCGCATGTTCTATCCCGGCTACGTGCTGGTCGAGATGGACATGGACGACAATGTCTGGCACGTGGTCAAGGGAACGCCGCGCGTGACCGGATTCGTCGGCACCGGTCAGCAGCCGACGCCGTTGTCGGAAGAGGAAGTTCAGCAGATCGTGTACCGTGTTGCCGATAGCAAAGAGAAGCCGAAGCTCAAGATCAAGTTCGAAAAGAACGAGTCGGTTCGCATCAGCGAAGGGCCGTTCGCCAGCTTCACCGGCGTGGTGGACGAGGTCAACGAAGATCGCGAAACGCTGAAAGTGATGGTCACCATCTTCGGCCGCTCGACTCCGGTGGAACTTGGTTTCGGGCAGGTGGAGAAGGTTATTACGTAGAAATGCCGCCTTTTCGCTTTTCGCCATTCGCACGTGTTGCGATGAAACTCTGGCGAAAAGCGAATAGCGAATAGCGTCAGGAAATCAAATGGCAAAGAAGATTACCGGTTCGGTGAAGTTGCAGATTGCGGCGGGCAAGGCGACTCCGGCTCCGCCGGTTGGTCCCGCCCTCGGTCAGGCGCAGATCAACATCATGGAGTTCTGCAAGCAGTTCAATGCGAAGACCAGCGCCAAGGAACTCGACGGTCTGATTATTCCGGTGGTAGTGACGGTCTACAGTGACCGCTCCTTCACCTTCATTACCAAAACGCCGCCGGCGGCGATCCTGCTGAAGCGTGCTGCTGGTGTGGCGAAGGGATCGGGCACGCCCAACAAGGACAAGGTCGGCAAGGTGACGGAGAAGCAGGTGCTGGAGATCGCGAAGCAGAAGATGCCCGATCTGAACGCAGCATCGGTGGAAGCGGCAGTGAAGAGCGTGAAGGGAACCGCGCGGTCGATGGGGATCGAGGTAACGGCGTAGTACGGCTAGAGCGGCCTTTAGGCCTGCGTTGCACACGCCCCAAAGAATTTGTTCCGCAGCCGACATTTGCAGATGTCGGCTGCGGAACCAAAATAAATATCGGCCTGGACGCGGGCCTAAAGGCCCGCTCTAGCCGGACACAAATCGCAAACACCACGGCTTTCCAGATCAACGGCTTGCGGTGGGAGATGAGGAACAGCAATGAAGAAGTCGGGAAAGAACATCGAAAAGGCGCGTGGCGCGATTGAAGCGAAGGCTTACACGCTTCAGGATGCGGTGCCGCTGTTGCAGAAGGTGAAGTACGCCAAGTTCGACGAAACCGTCGATTTGACGATGCGCCTGGGAGTCGATCCCAAGCACGCCGATCAGATGGTGCGCGGCACCGTTGTCTTGCCGCACGGACTCGGCAAGTCGAAGAAGGTGCTGGTGCTCGCCACTGGTGAGAAGCTCCGCGAGGCAGAAGCTGCCGGCGCCGATTACGTGGGCGGCGAAGAGACCGTCGAGCGCATCCAGAAAGAAAACTGGACCGATTACGACGCCGTCATCGCCACGCCTGACATGATGCGCTCTGTGGGCAAGCTCGGCAAAGTGTTGGGGCCCCGCGGTCTGATGCCCAATCCAAAGACCGGCACGGTCACAATGGACGTCGCCGCTGCAGTTCGCGAAACCAAGGCGGGCAAAGTCGAGTTCCGCACCGACAAGACCGCTCTGGTGCACGTGCCAGTTGGCAAGATATCGTTCCCGCCGGAGAAGCTGGTGGAGAACGCTGCAACCGTGATCACCAGCGTAATCAAGGCAAAGCCTTCCGTGGCCAAGGGTAAGTACATCAAGGGCTGCTATTTGAGTTCGACCATGGGACCCGGTGTGCCGATCGACACCGCGCCGGTGGAAGCAGCCGCGCGCGCATAAAAGCAGATCCCTCGCGAGCTGAAGCTCGCTCGTAACGACAATTTTGGGGGGACTGCGACGAAGGAGTTGAAGTTGCGCTCGCGCCCCAGGTAAAGGAATCGAAAATGGCCGTAACCAAAGCAAAGAAGATCGAACAAGTAGAGCAGCTCGCGAAGGAATTTCAGGGCGCGAGTCATGCCATCGTCGGTACGTTTGCCAAGATGACGGTGGAGAAGGATTTTGAACTTCGCAAGGCGGTCCGCGGAGCGGGCGCTCATTATCGCGTGGTAAAGAATACGCTGGCCGAGCGGGCGGCAAAGGGGACGTCGGTTGAAGACGCGATGAAGGGGCTGGCCGGAGTGACCTCGATCGCGTACACCAGCGGTGATCCCGTCGCGCTCGCCAAAGTGCTCAGCAAGTACGCCAAGGACAATCCGGAGTACACGTTCAAGGCCGGCGTTATTGAAGGCCGCGTCATCGCAATCAAGGACATTGACGCACTGGCCAGTATGCCATCGAAGGAAGAGATCTACTCGAAGCTCCTCTTCCTGATGAACGCTCCGGCGCAGCGTCTGGTGACGGTGATGAACGCGGTGGGACGCGACATCGCAGTCGTGATAAATCAGGGTGTGGAGAAGAACAAGTTTGCGGGCGGCGCGGCGGAAGCGGCGGCAGAGCCCGGAGCCGAGGCTACACCGGCAGAAGCTTCGGCGTAGAGATTTTGAGTAGAGCTGGCCTTCAGGCCAGCGTTACGGCAGTGCACAATGTTCCTCTTCGCGAATCGAGATCTGCGATCTCGATTTGCGAAGAATGAGTTTCAAGAGGCCGGCGGGACGCGAGCCTAAAGGCTCGCTCTACCGACCCAATCGGGACGCGACGTTGAAACGTCGCTCTTCCGGTAAGCGAATTTGGAAGCGAAAGCTTCCATAGAGATTGAGTTATCCGTTGTGAGGGGTGCTTCCTGGGCGAGTCTGGCGCGCAGGCGACACATTGGAAACCTCAGAGACGATAACGAAATCAACACACAACGAATAACGAAGGTGGATTAAAGACATGGCGGATCTGCAGCAGTTGGAAGAATCAATCGTTGGCCTGTCGCTGCTGGATGCGGCAGCCCTGGTGAAGAAACTGGAAGAGCGTCTTGGTGTCTCGGCGGCGGCTGCGGCCCCGGTGATGATGGCAGGCGCTGCCGGCGCAGGCGCCGGTGCAGCTGCGGCTCCGGCAGAAGAGAAGACCGAGTTTACGGTCGTCCTCACTGCCGTTGGCGCAAATAAGATCAACGTGATTAAGGCTGTCCGTGAAGTCACCAGCCTCGGTCTGAAAGAGGCCAAGGACCTGGTGGACGGCGCGCCCAAGACCGTGAAAGAGGGCGTGAACAAGGAAGAATCCGAGACCATCAAGAAGAAGTTCACCGAGGCGGGAGCCACGGTCGAAGTTAAGTAGTATTGCCCACGATTGGGTGCTGGGTGCCCCGTCCTTTCGGCGTCTTTTACCGAAAGGATGGGTCTGATGACTTTCACTCCGGGCGCGCTGACCGGAGTTTCTGGCTGCTGCCGGCTTCGTACGACGAGGCGGCGGCTACGTTCTTCTTCACGTCGGAGCGGGCGTGGAGGAGCGCGATGCCGGCTCGGAAGTAAGCGGTTCTCTCAGCGGGGAATCGCGGAATTCCTGGGCATCGTTGTGGTGCTGAGTCCTTTGAGGAACTCAGTCATCAAAACAAAGAGTGCAGGCGGCCGGTGGGTCGAGCCTCGCGTCAGCTCGGACGCGACGGCACATCGGACGAGAACAAGGCCTGAAGATACTGGCGCGGGAAGTTACACACACTGCGGTGCAAAATGCACCGACATCCCAGGCCAATTGGTTATGGGATTGCACATCGCCTCAAGCGGCGCTTGCGGGGAGCTATGTCTCTGCGAGCGCAATCGTCTTTGGGCGACAAACTGCGTTTACCGGATCCTCTTTCCCTCAGCTTTTTCCATGTGAGACGGCTGTTTCCGTCGCACATCCGCATCACGGTTTGCCACGGCCGGTTTGAGCGACGATAACTGCCAAGCTCATCGGGAGCTTGTGGGCACGGCGACAAACGACGGCCGGTACTGATTAGGAGCTTTATACATGGCGCAACAGAAAACTGCCAACCGAAATCGATTCGATTTCTCAAAAATTCCGGCAACCATTCAGATACCCAACCTCATTGAGGTGCAGAAGCGCTCGTACGATCGTTTCCTGCAGATGGACGCGCTGCCGAGCGAACGCGATGACGCCGGATTGCAAGCGGTGTTTCAGTCGGTCTTTCCCATCACCGACTTCCGCAATGTATCGCAACTGGATTTTGTCGAGTACGCCATTGGCAACTGGGAGTGCAAGTGCGGTCACCTCAAGGGGCTGAACCACCTGCGCACCACCTGCCGCAATTGCGGCGCAACGGTGAAGACCGACCCGTTCCATCTGGGCGATGTGCTCTGCACCAAGTGCGGTACCTATAACGCCAACACGCCCGATTTTTGCAACAAGTGCGGCGATCCAGTGGGATTGCAGCTGAAGTACGACGTGGCCGAGTGCGAGGAGCGCGGCATGACTTACTCCGCGCCGCTCAAGGTCACCATGCGGCTCACCATTTACGACAAGGACGCGGAGACCGGCAACCGCTCCATTCGCGACATGAAGGAGCAGGAAGTTTTCTTCGGCGACATTCCGTTGATGACGGCTAACGGCACCTTCATCATCAACGGCACCGAGCGCGTCATCGTCAGCCAGTTGCATCGTTCGCCGGGCGTTTTCTTCGAGACCGCGAACAATCGCACCTACTTCCTGGGCAAGATTATTCCGTACCGCGGTTCGTGGGTTGAGTTCGAGTACGACCAGAAGAACATCCTGTACGTGCGCATTGACCGCAAGCGCAAATTCCTGGGAACGATTTTCCTGCGGGCGCTCGGCTTGCGTTCGGATGAAGAAATTCTGCGCACGTTCTACACCGTCGACCGCATCGCGATTCGCGACAAGAGCCTCTACTGGACACTTGAGTCAGGCTCTGACAAGCCGACCAATCTGCTGGGCATGAAGCTGGCCCGGCGGATCGCGACTAAGGGCGGCGAGGAGATCGCGCACTCTGGCCGTAAAGTCACCGCGGCGGTGATGAAGGAAATCCAGAAGCACCGCATTTCGGAGATTGAGGCCGATCTCACCGATCTGGAAGGCGCATTCGTCGCGGCTGACGTGGTCGACGTCAACACGGGCGAAGTTCTGCTGGAAGCGAACTCCGAGCTAACCGCGGACAAGCTGTCGAAGATGATGGACGCGGGCGTGACCGAAGTTCACGTCTTCTTCCCCGAGCGCGACGACGTGGGCACAGTCATCAGTGCGACACTGCGCCGCGATTCGGTGAAGCAGCCGCAGGAAGCGCTGATCGAGATCTATCGCAAGCTGCGTCCCGGCGATCCACCGACACTCGACACCGCAACCTCGCTCTTCCACGGAATGTTCTTTGATCCGCGGAAGTACGATTTCTCGCGCGTTGGCCGCTTGAAGTTCAACATCAAGCTATTCGAGCGCGAAGATGCGACCAACCTGGAAAATCGCACGCTCGAGCCAGACGATTTCTACGCGACGATTCGCTACCTGCTGAAGTTGCGCAAGAACATCGGCTCGGTGGACGACATCGATCACCTGGGCAACCGCCGCGTTCGCGCGGTAGGGGAGCTGTTGGAAAACCAGTTCCGCATCGGACTGGTCCGCATGGAACGCGCCATCAAGGAAAAGATGAGCGTGTACCAGGAGATGTCGACGGCGATGCCGCACGACCTGGTGAACGCCAAGCCGGTGATGGCTGCGATTCGCGAGTTCTTCGGATCGTCGCAGTTGTCCCAGTTCATGGATCAGACGAACCCGCTGTCGGAAATTACGCACAAGCGTCGTCTGTCGGCACTGGGGCCGGGCGGCCTGTCGCGCGAGCGCGCTGGATTCGAAGTTCGCGACGTTCACCCGACACACTACGGACGTATTTGCCCGATCGAGACGCCGGAAGGCCCGAACATCGGCCTGATCTCATCATTGAGCTGCTATGCGCGAATCAACGACTACGGTTTCATCGAGTCGCCATATCGCAAGGTGAAGAACGGGCGCGTGCTCGATTTCCTGAGTGTGGTGAACGCCGGCGATAGCGAATATCGCGTCGGGGATCACGCCGAGAAAGCTGAGATCGTCAAGGCAAATAACGATCTGAAAGAGCGGCGTAAGAAGCTCATCGATTTCGAGCCGTACTCGTTCTACCTGTCGGCGTGGGAGGAAGATCGCCACGTTATCGCGCAGGCGAACGCCGAAATCGATGACAAGGGTCGCATCGTTGCGGAACTGGTCAATGCTCGTAAGGCAGGCAACTTCGTTCTCGTCAATCGCGAAGAGGTTGACTACATCGACGTGAGCCCGAAGCAACTGGTGTCGGTTGCGGCATCGCTGGTGCCGTTCCTGGAGCACGACGACGCCAACCGCGCATTGATGGGCGCGAACATGCAGCGTCAGTCGGTTCCGTTGCTGCGGGCGCAAGCGCCGCTGGTCGGCACCGGTATGGAAGGCGTGACCGCGCGCGATTCCGGCGCAGTGGTGCTGGCTCGCCGCGGCGGCATGGTTGATTCCGTCGATTCCGAGCGAATCATCGTCCGCGTCGAAGGCGAACATCATCCGATGCAGCTTTCGCGTGAGGTGGGCAGCGACATCTACCAGCTCACCAAGTTCAAGCGCTCGAACCAGAACACTTGCATCAATCAGCGTCCAATCGTGAAGAAAGGCGATCGCGTTGCCAAAGGGCAGGTGATCGCTGACGGTCCTTGCACCGACATGGGCGAACTGGCGCTCGGTCGTAATGTGCTCGTCGCTTTCATGCCGTGGCGCGGCTACAACTTCGAAGACGCGATTCTCGTATCCGAGAAGATGGTGAAGGAGGACTATTACACCTCCGTTCATATCGAGGAATTCGAGATCGAGTCGCGCGATACCAAGCTCGGTCCCGAAGAAGTCACGCGCGACATCCCGAACGTCAGCGAGTCGGCGCTGCGCGATCTTGACGAGAGCGGCATCATCCGCATCGGCGCGACCGTGAAGGCGGGCGACATTCTGGTGGGCAAGGTCACGCCGAAAGGCGAGACCCAACTCACGCCGGAAGAAAAGCTGTTGCGCGCGATCTTCGGCGAAAAGGCCGGCGATGTGCGCGACGCTTCGCTCACCTGTCCTCCGGGAATCGAAGGCACGGTGGTCGACGTGAAGATCTTCTCCCGCAAAGGTCAGGAAAAGGACGAGCGTGCCAAGGCGATCGAAGCCGATCAGGTTGCAAAGCTGGAAAAGAACCTGGCCGACGAGATCCGAATCCTCACTGACGAGCGTTTGAAGCGCCTGGAAGCGTTGCTCGGCGGCAAGGAAGTCTTGGCCGACCTGCACGATGAGCGCACCAACAAGCGCCTGCTCACCAAGGGCGTGATTCTGGATCGCGACACCATCGAGCGCATCTCGACACGCAACCTGAAGCGCATCAAGTTCCCCGACAAGGACCCGCGCATTAACGAGCAGATCGACGAAATCGAAGAGATGACCTCGCGGCAAATTGACGTGCTGCGCAAGATCGTCCGCGAGAAAGTCGAGAAGCTGCAGAAGGGCGATGAACTGCCTCCCGGCGTAATCAAGCTGGTGAAGGTTTACATCGCCATGAAGCGCAAGCTCAGCGTCGGCGACAAGATGGCCGGCCGCCACGGAAACAAGGGCGTAATCGCGCGCATTCTGCCCGAAGAGGACATGCCGTACCTCGAAGACGGAACGCCAGTGGAGATCGTTCTCAATCCGTTGGGCGTGCCAAGCCGTATGAACGTCGGCCAGATTCTGGAGACACATCTCGGCTGGGCGGGTTACGCGCTGGGACAGAAAGTCGGCGAACTGCTGAAGGAAAACTCTAAGGCCGAGCAACTACGCAAAGGCCTGAAGAGCCTGTTCAAGGACACGCCTTTTGTAGACGACCTTGTCAGCCTCGATGACGAAACCCTCGAGCGTGTCGCCGACGGCATGAAAGAGGGAGTGTACTTCGGATCGCCGGTGTTCGACGGATCGAAAGAGGGAGAAATCAAGTCGCTGCTTGAGGAAGGTGGGCTACCGACCTCCGGCAAGGCTTATCTCTATGACGGCATGACGGGTGAGAAGTTCGAGCAGCCGGTTACGGTCGGCTATATTTACATGCTCAAACTGTCGCATCTGGTCGACGACAAGATTCACGCGCGTTCCATCGGACCATACTCGCTGATTACCCAGCAGCCGCTGGGCGGCAAGGCTCAGTTCGGTGGCCAGCGCTTCGGCGAAATGGAAGTGTGGGCGCTGGAAGCTTACGGCGCCGCGTACATCCTGCAGGAACTGCTGACCGCGAAGTCCGATGACGTTTACGGCCGCACCAAGATTTACGAGGCCATCGTCAAAGGCGAAGCGGCAATCGAGCCGGGTGTGCCTGAGTCGTTCAACGTATTGATTCGTGAATTGCAGTCATTGTGCCTCGACGTGGAGCTGATCAAGACCAACGAGCGGAAGATGCTGGTTGCGCCGGAAAGCCCCGTCGCGGCGGATTAAGCGCCTTGAAGGGGCGCACCTTTAGGTGCGCCGAAAAGGCTCGCTAAGCAGCCGGCCTTCAGGCCCTGAGGGAAGTTACCTCAGCGGCTAAAGCCGGCAGCTTTAAGGAAACGTAACGGCACGCCTGAAGGCGTGCCCCTTCAAAGAATTTGAGGACTAAACATGTATCGCTCGAGTCCATTTGATCTGGGAAATCCGATCGCCGATTTCGACGCCATTCGTATCAGCCTGGCTTCGCCGGAAAAGATTCGCAGCTGGTCTCACGGCGAGGTCACCAAACCGGAGACGATCAACTATCGCACCTTCAAGCCGGAACGGGATGGCTTGTTCTGCGCCCGCATCTTCGGTCCGGTCACGGACTGGGAGTGCTTGTGCGGCAAGTATAAACGCATGAAGCATCGCGGCGTGATCTGCGACAAGTGCGGCGTGGAAGTAACGCTCTCGAAAGTGCGCCGCGAACGCCTGGGCCACATCGAGCTGGCTTCGCCCTGCTCCCACGTGTGGTTCTTTAAAGGACTGCCCAGTCGCATTGGGCACATCCTCGACATCTCGCTGCGCGACCTGGAGTCGGTGCTCTATTTCGAAGCTTACGTAGTGGTTGAGCCCGGTGACGCGCCGGTCAAAGAGCGCGAAGTCATCAAGGACGAAACCAAGTATCGTGAGCTCGATCAGGAATTTCGCGCCAGCGGCTTTAAGGCAATGATGGGCGCGGAAGCCATTAAAGAGCTGCTGAAGCGGGTGGAAGTCGATCCCATGTCCGCCGAGTTGCGCGAGAAGATGCGCACGGAAACTTCCGTGCAGAAGCGGCTGAAGTATGCCAAGCGGCTGAAGGTGGTTGAAGCTTTCCGCAAGAGCGGCAACAAGCCGCAGTGGATGATCCTGGATGTGATTCCGGTGATTCCTCCGGAGCTGCGTCCTCTGGTTCCGCTGGATGGCGGTCGCTTCGCTACGTCCGATCTGAACGACCTTTATCGGCGCGTCATCAACCGCAACAACCGGTTGAAGAAGCTGATGGACCTGCACGCGCCGGAGGTGATCGTACGTAACGAGAAGCGCATGCTGCAGGAAGCCGTTGACGCGCTCTTCGACAACGGACGCCGTGGCCGGGTGCTGCGCGGCGCCAACAATCGCCCGCTGAAGTCGCTGTCGGATACGCTGAAGGGCAAGCAGGGACGCTTCCGCCAGAACCTGCTGGGCAAGCGCGTGGACTATTCAGGCCGCTCGGTCATTGTCGTCGGCCCCGATCTCAAGCTGCATCAGTGCGGCTTACCGAAGAAGATGGCGCTGGAACTGTTCAAGCCGTTCATTTATCATCGGCTGGAGCAGACGGGACACTGCACCACGATCAAGCAGGCAAAGGAAATGGTCGAGCAGCAGGAGCCCATCGTGTGGGACATCCTGGAAGAGGTGATTAAGGATCACCCGGTTCTGCTGAACCGTGCGCCAACTCTGCACCGCCTCGGCATTCAAGCATTCGAGCCGGTGCTGGTGGAAGGCAAAGCCATCAAGATCCACCCCCTGGTCTGCACGGCGTTTAACGCAGACTTCGACGGCGATCAGATGGCCGTGCACATTCCGCTCTCGCCGGAAGCGCAGGTGGAGGCTAGCGTGTTGATGCTGGCATCGCACAACATTCTGTCGCCCGCGTCAGGTCAGCCGATCACCGTTCCCACACAGGACATGGTGCTCGGAATTTACTACCTGACTAAAGGCAAGCCTGGCGCTAAAGGTGAGGGTCGCGCCTTCGCCAATATCGATGAAGTGTTGCTCGCCAAAGAAGCCGGGGAAGTGGAAACCCTCACTCCGATTCGTCTGCGGTACTCGGGCGAGGTGATCGACCTGATGACGGCTTACGACGATCAGGATGTGATTCACACCGATCCGACGATGTTCGAGCGGCAGTACATCTCGACCACTGTGGGCCGCGCGATCATGAACGATCATCTGAAGCGCGGCGCGCCGGATATGCCGTACGTCAACGGCCTGATGAAGAAGAAGGGTGTTGGCAACCTGGTGAACTACTGCTATCTGCGCTTCGGCCTGGAGACCACAGTCCGGATGCTCGATGGCATCAAGCAGCTCGGTTTCCATTACGCCACCAAAGCCGGCTTGTCGATCGGAATCGACGACATGGTCATTCCTCCCAGCAAGGCAACATTGGTGAAGGACGCCGAGAAGCAGGCGATTGCCGTGCAGCAGCAGTACCTGGATGGCGCAATCACCAACGGAGAACGCTACAACAAGGTCGTGGAAATCTGGTCGGCCATCACCGAGAAAGTTGCGGACGAGATGTTCGGCGCCATGCAGCAGGAAGACAAGGCCGGCGAACTCAATCCGATTTACGTCATGGCTGACTCCGGCGCTCGCGGATCGAAACAGCAGATCCGTCAGCTCTCCGGAATGCGCGGACTGATGGCCAAGCCTTCGGGCGAAATCATCGAGACGCCGATCACGGCTAACTTCCGCGAAGGCCTCACCGTGTTGGAGTACTTCATCTCGACGCACGGTGCTCGCAAGGGACTGGCCGATACTGCTCTGAAGACGGCGGACTCTGGCTATCTGACGCGCCGTCTGGTCGACGTGGCGCAGGACGTGATCATCAGCGAATACGATTGCGGAACGGTCGATGGCATCTACGTAACCTCCATCGTGGAGTCGGGCGAGATCATCGAGCCGCTGCGCGACCGTATCGTTGGCCGCGTTTCGCTGGAGAAGATCAAGGACTATGAAGGCAACATCATCGTCGATGTCAACCAGGAGGTGACGGAAGACCTGGCCAATGCAGTGCAGGCTGCCGGCATCGAACGGGTGAAGATTCGTTCGGTACTGACCTGCGAATCGAAGCGCGGTGTCTGCGTGATGTGCTATGGCCGCAATCTGGCGACTGGCCGACTTGTCGAACTGGGCGAGGCTACTGGCGTCATCGCAGCGCAGTCCATCGGCGAGCCGGGAACGCAGCTCACCATGCGTACCTTCCACATCGGCGGCACGGCCTCGCGAGTCAGCGAGCAGTCGCGTCTCGATGCCAAGAACAATGGCACGGTGCGCTTCGTTAATCTGATCACCGTGCGTTCGAAGGAAGGCAATCTGGTGGTGATGAACCGCAACGGCTCCATCGCCGTGGTCGACGACAAAGGCCGCGAGAAGGAGCGTTACGCGGTGGTATACGGCGCCAAAGTGAAGGTGGAAGACGGGACGCATGTCTCGCTCGGCGATGTGCTGGTCGAGTGGGATCCGTACACCTTCGCGATCCTCACCGAGATCGGCGGCACAGTGCAGTTCAGGGACCTGCAGGAAGGTCTGACGCTGCACGAAGAAGTCGACGAGGTGACCGGTCTATCTCGTCACGTGGTTGTCGACTCGCCTGACGAGAAACGCCAGCCCGCCATCATGATCAAGGGCGCAAAGGGCAGCAAGCGTTACCTGATGCCTTCACGCGCTCACCTGATGGTGCAGGATGGCGACACGGTTACGCCTGGCGATGTGCTGGCGAAGATCCCGCGCGAAACCACCAAGACCAAGGACATCACCGGCGGTCTGCCGCGCGTGCAGGAGCTGTTCGAAGCGCGCAAACCGCACGAAACCGCGGTCATCAGCGAGATCGATGGCGTGGTGAAGTTCGGCGATGTCAGTAAAGGTCAGCGCAAGATCTACGTTGTGGCCGACAACGGCACCGAGAAGGAATATCAGGTACCGCGCGGCGTCCACATCAACGTACAGGAAGGCGAGCGCATTCGCGCCGGCGAGCCGTTGATGGATGGCCCGCTCAACCCGCACGACATTCTTGCTGTGCTGGGCGAGAAGGAGCTGCAGGCTTATCTGGTGAACGAAATCCAGGAAGTCTACCGGCTACAGGGCGTGAACATCAGCGACAAGCACATCGAGGTGATCGTTCGGCAGATGATGCGCTGGGTGAAGGTCGAGGACGTGGGCGATACGTCGTTCCTGCTGGAACAGCAGGTCGACAAGTTCCGCTTCCGCGAAGAGAACGAGAAGGCGATTTCGAACGGCGGCAAGCCGGCGACGGGCCGTCCGCTGCTGCTCGGCATCACCAAGGCCTCGCTCTCCACCGATTCGTTCATCTCAGCGGCATCATTCCAGGAGACCACGCGTGTGCTGACGGAAGCCTCGATACAGGGCGCCGTCGATCACCTGCGCGGTCTGAAGGAAAACGTCATCGTGGGCCGTCTGATTCCCGCGGGCACCGGCATGGAGTATTACCGCAATGTTCGGCTCTCGCAGGAAATGGAAGAGGCAGCGCAGAAGGTGCAGGAGGAAGTCACCCAGGCATACGAAGAGGCCGAACGCGCGCTGGAACTGCTCCGCCACGAAGGCGAGAACGAAGGCGAAGAGCTGGTAGCGGAGTAAGGATGGTAGAGCATGGTAGAGCGGCGCTTTAGTACCGCGTCCGCAGTGGAACTGGGCCGCTTCAGCGGCGACACAAAGGGCCCGAGCGCAAGCTCGGGCCTCGTCTTTTTCTCAGTCTGGAAAAGGATCCCTACTAAGTTCCCGCTACGGCGTAAACTCCCAAACTACGCCGTACCTATGCGATCCTCCCTGATAGGCTGTACCATAGAGGTTGCCAGCGTTGTCGAAAACAATGTTGCTGGCTGGGTTGGCTCCATCGTCGCCGCCGTCCTATTAGCCCTTAATCGACCGGACCGGCAAAGAGAATAAGATTTTCGTCGGGATCCACGACGATGAAGGTTGTGGCGCCCCATGGTTCCTTTTTGAGCGGCTGATGGAAGCGCACTCCTTCTGCCTGATAGCTGAGGAATAGCTCTTTGATCTCATCTATCGTAGCCACCGTAATGGCAGCGGAGAGTAGATGTTCGCGTTCTCGGATCTTAGTGAATACCGGCTCATGGACCAGCCGCAATGCAAATCGGGCGTTGTCGCGACTGACCTGTCCATAAAATGGCGGATCGCCATAGATGAAATCGACGACGAAGCCTAGTTTCGCAGTGAAGAACTTACACGAGACTTTGATGTCGGCGACGAACAACTGCGCGGCTATTGAGGTGAAGATGGGACGCGGCATACGACAGGGAAATAGGAATTGTAACTATATCATGCAATATTCAATAGGAGTGCCGCACCACTTATGACGGAACCTGTGAATACCGAAACCGTCCGTACTACTCTCAATAATTGAACCTATACCGAAACTCGCCGTAGATCTGTCGCGGCTCGTTCCAATGAAATCCACCGAAGGTCAGGCTGTTATCCAACTGCACGCGGCGGTTGGCAACATTCAGTGCCGTCACCGAAAGCGAATATTTGTTCTCCACGAAACTTTTTCCCAGAGAAAGATCAACCGTTGTATGGCTGGGGAGATACGGGCCAGGATATTGCGATAACGGCGTCCCGTAGAGTCCGTTCGTGAATCCCGAGCCGTAGTACACATTGCCCGATGCATAGGCATGCCATGGAAGGCTGCTATTGATGCCCCAATTCAACGTGTTTCGCTGATCGTGGTCAACCGGCGCCAATCCCGGCGGTATATCGAGCGGACACGACGAGGTCACCGGCACGGGACAAATCAGACCTCCAGTGATCGGTGACGTTGCCTGGGCGATCTGATTGGCATAAACCACATGAGCCTGCGCGCGATGCCATAGCATCGGCGAGTGCAGCATCAGGTCCCATCCCTGAATCACCGCTGCATACCATGTGATCGGCCAGAACAGGTTCGATTCTCCGATATTGTTGTGGTCCAGCCAATTGCTTGCGTCGGTTTGGTAGTTGTCGATCTCGATGTTCCAGCTGCGATAAGGAATAATGAGACTAGCTTCATATTGCTTATCGCGCTCGCCATGCAGAGGAGCGAAGGTAAAGTTCTGGCTGCTGGCGAAACCGAAGAGCGCTCCTGTGGCGGTCACCAGCGGAGGCGGTTGGTAGTAATGTCCGTAAAAGCCGCGAATGACCCAGTTCAGCCGCGGAATTCTCACTGCAACCCCGATCCTCGGATCGGCTTGATTCTCCGCAATTGACGACCGGAATTCGGTCCCGCGCAGCCCGGCAATGATAGTCAACCACTTGGTCGCATTGAAGCGGTCGCTGATAAATTCCTCCGCAACCCCACCGTTTACGCCTATGGAAGAAGCAGGATAGTTCGGAGTGCCGTCTGTGTATTGGTTGTCGAAATAGTTATATTGGTGCTGAAGGAAGCCATATACTCCCGCTTCCAGATCGTTGCGCCAGAAGCTCTTATTGACGATGGCCTGCAGTCCCACATAATTGGCAGTCTGATTTACTGTTGAAATGACAGGATAGTCGTCCGCGCCGCCTTGGTAGTCGGCCGAATTGTAGTGATAGAAGGGAGACAGCGTCAGCAGCGTCGTGGGGTCGAAGGTATGAATCCAGGAAAAGATGGCGTAGCCATCGGGCTCACGCTCGGCATCGTGCAAACCATAACTGGGAACCTCGCCGGATGACTCCAGAATCTGGTTCCCGACTGAGTTGGGATCGGGATCGACGGGAATCTGGTAGTAGTCCTGCCGCAGAGAAGTGACCACACGAAACTGGTTCTTTGAATCCTTATTAAAGATGAACGACGCAAAACCCCCGTAGCCGTTCTCCGCATCGTGAACTACTTGCGGAATTGGGGTCTGCAGTCCGTAATTACTGCGATTTCCGTTCAGGCTTGCATACCAGGCAAATCGCTGCGTATGTCCTCCGCAACTTAGCTGGTCATCCGTCTGATAGAAACTCCCCGCAGTGATGACCAGATCGCATTCCCGATTGCGTTCGAAACCCGTGCGTGGCGCGATGTTGAACATTCCGTACGTTCTGTCTCCATAACTGGAATCGTAACTGCCTTGCAGGGTTTCGAGATAATCAATGTCCTTAGGATCAATCTGCGGCCCCAGATTCGTCGCGATGTTTGTGTTCGGAATAGGCGCGCCGTCAATCAGCCACTGTACTTGATGTCCGCCGTTCATGTGCAGCATGTCGTGGGTCACGTAGGTAGCCGGCACGTAATCGGTAATCATCGTCAAGCTATTGGTGAGGTCCGCTCCAGGAGTTTGCTGGATCTCTTCACGATTCAGCATGGTTGTCGGCGTGATCGTGTCCATCGTCGGAGTCACGGGGGTTCCCAAAACAACAACGTTTTCCTTAGTGCCTGCAACGGTCAATATGAAATGCAATACCGGGCTCGTGTCGGACTGGACAACGACGTCTTGTTGGACATCCTCGAAACCCTGCAGCGAGACCGTGATCTTGTAATTGCCGATGGGCACCGACCTGAATTCGAATTCTCCATTGGCGTTGGATTCTTGCGACTCGCTCAAGTCTGAGGTTTGGGCCTTCAGCGTGACATGTGCTCCTTGAACCGGGCGGTGCTGGGGATCATGAACCACGCCACGGACCGAGCCGAAGATCGTAGCCGACAAGTACGATCCACAAGTGAGGACACCGACCGCAAGCAGGGATGCGGTTCTCCAACCTCGTGTCTCGATACCAAACGTTCTCATATTCGTTTTCCCTCGATGCACTGGTCCCGTGATCTCGCCGGCCCATAGCAACTTCTCCGACACGCGCATTGGTCGAATCACGCTGAGATTCATGTGGCGATACACGATCGCAATCACCAGCGCTGGGGGCGGAGAATATCGATTGATCGGAATTTCGAACTACGGCTTATTGCGAAGGATTAGCTGAGAGGAGGGCCGCGCTTCAGGGTGTTGTCACTGACATGCCGTGCAAAATCGGGTGATCCCATGCGTAGCGAAATTGGCCGGCTCGACATCAGAATGTCAGCCCGGACTTGTCTCCGCGGCTCGGCCACAGAGTGGGAAACCAGGACGGTAAGATGACGGTAAGGGCAGCATGGAGCGGGCGCACGAAAGCCATCGCCCCCCGGCGGCATCGCCATTGTGCAGTGATGCTCACCGCCGCGCCGGCAACATGCGGGGATAGGAGACTGCGCCTGCAGGAATGGAAGAGCGAGCATTCCAATCAGCAAGACCAGCAGCAAACTGGATAGCAACCGGCGCATGAGCAAAGGAAGTTTAATATATCACAAGAGCCTGTGATGGCCGCGGATAGCCTCAACATAGATTGGCATGCGTTGGCCGACAAAATTCCGTCGCAAATTTTCTTCAGATCACCGTTACCAGCTGTGTGCGTCTCATAGCTTAGAACAACTCAGACAACGCCAGACATTACAATAAAGTTTCACAGTTACGAACGTTGACGCCCAATGTGCGTCCCCCGGAGAAACCGTGTGCGCTATGCAATCCTGATTCTCGCCATTCTCGGCATGGTGGTGTCATCGCTCGCCCTGAAGGTCCACTACGACGATCCCGGCAAGGAGCCGTGCAGCATCAACGACAAGTGGGATTGCGGCGTGGTGAATCACAGCCCTTATGCGATGGTTCACGGTGTGCCGGTCGCAGCCCTCGGGATCGTGGGGTATCTGCTCATCGCGGTGCTGGGTTTCACGTGCCGCAGAGTCTTGCTTTTGATCTCGGTTCTGATCGGTCTTGCCTTCGCGCTGTATCTCAGCAACATTGAGGCTCACGTGCTGGAGGTGTGGTGCCTGTACTGCGTAATATCGCAGGGCATCATTGCTGTGCTTACTTTGCTGACGCTGATTTGGATTGGCTTATCGAGAAGGCGACCGCAAACCGCATAGCGAATAAGCCCGCCACAACCAGCGTGGCTACACTGTCACGGCAGGGGCCGTGGCCACCTGATTTCTTCCATTGCGTTTAGCTTCGTACAGCGCCGCATCCGCGCTCTGTATCAGCTTCTCGAGCGAGTAATCGAGGAACGACGCAGTTGTCGCCACGCCGATGCTAGCCGTAATTGCAACTTCCCCCGCCGCGGCGACGACAGGAGAAGAGGACATCGCTTCTCGTAGCCGTTCCGCAAGCTCACCTGGCCTTTCGGATTCCAGATCCGCTGCGGCAACGATGAACTCTTCTCCTCCATAACGTCCCACAATGTCGTACCCGCGTACTGCCGCGTTTAAACGCTGAGCGATTTCCCGGAGGACGGCATCGCCGGCAGGATGTCCAAACTCGTCGTTGACCTGCTTGAAATGATCAATATCGATCAGAAAAATAGAAATCGGGGTTCCCTTGCGTTGGGCGCGTTCCACCTCCGCCCGCAGCCGGTCGAACAGCGCTCCGCGGTTCCAAATGCCGGTCAGCGAATCGTGCGTAGCCTGAAAGCGCAAGGCATCTTGCGCCGCCAGCAATCGATCGTGCAGCTTGATGAGGCGTTCGCCGACCCGAATTCTGGCAAAGAATTCGTGAACGTTGAAAGGCTTTGTCAGATAGTCATCGGCGCCGGCTTCCAGGCCTTCGACAATATCGGCAGTGGCGGTCTTCGCGGTGAGCAGCAACACGTATTGATACCGATCGCGGGCAGTGGCTCGCAGGCGCCGGCAAACTTCCGGACCGGAGAGGCCAGGCATCATCCAGTCCAACACCAATAGCCGCGCCGCCTGGGGAGAAGTTGCATTCTTCAGGGCTTCCAGGCCATCGCTTACCAACTCCACGTCATAACCTTTGCGCTCCAGGAAATGCTGCAGCGCGCGGCGATACAAGGGATCGTCTTCCGCTACCAACACATGGCGCAGCGTGTTCTCATCGCTCGTCGTTACTATCGCGAGCGGCGGCGCCGCCTCACTGGACGCTACTTGCATCGTTCCGTTCTCCCGCCGAGCAGATCATGATCTGCCGCAATGCCTCGATGTAAGCCATCAATTGCGCCACCAGATCGCTGACTCGAGAAAAATTTCCCGCCAGGCTGGCTTGTTCCACGGCAGCTGCCATCATCTCTCCAGCGCCTGCTCCCAGATATCCCAGACTGCCCTTAAGCGAGTGCGCAGTCGCGCTCAACCCGGCAAAATCTTTCTGCGACAGCGATCGCGTAAGCCGGCTCGCAAACTTCGGGTATTCCTCGAAAAAGACCGCAATCAACTCCATCAGGAGCGACTCGTCGCCCCCGACCCGATCCAATGCAGCGGCATAGTTCCAGCCGGCGGACATGTTCGCGTCGCCTCCTCGTGGCTCTCCAGCCGGCTCGTAGGGGGCTAAAACTCGGCCGTAGCAACTCTCCATCTTCATCGGCAAACGGGATTCAGTCTTGAGCGGAGTCCGCTAGAGTTGCACCTACGAGGTGGAGGGCAGCGTGTCGGAAAGTTCGGTGGTAAGGGCCCACTCGATCGCTCGCATTTTTTCGGCAGTGAGTTTGTTTCCCTCGCAGATAATGTAGAAAACGTCGTGTGCGACGGGTCCTTCAGTATCGACCAGCGCAATCTCGATGCTGCAATTTTCGCCCGTCAATACCGAACTGATCGTGTGCAGCAAGCCCGGCCGGTCCTGGGTGACAACCTCCAGCAACGTGCTGCGGGCGGAGCATCGGTCGTCGTAGCGCAGCCGCGTCTCAACTGCAAGTTTCACCGGAGCGTGATCGGCTTTCAAACGCGACTCCAGCAGCTGATCGAGAGGCGCTTCCTTCATCAGGATCTGGCAAACTGACCGCTTGAAGCGCTCGCACTCGGGCGGATTCAGCTCCAGCGTGCGAAACCGATCCTTGAAGTAAAAGACGTCCACGACAACTCCGGCGCGATTTGAGAATGCCCCCGCCTTGGTGATATCCATCCCCCAGGCATATAGAATTCCGCTCAAGGTACGAAACAATCCCGCACAATCCATAGTGATGACGGTCAACACATGCTGGCCGTTGATGGCTCGCAAGGAGAGCTGTACCGGCTCCGTACTCAAATGGTCTGCCATTATGAGGTGTTGAGCAATCTCCTCGGGTGAGTGCGAGAGAACGTAGCGCTGCGGGAAACCGTCGAGGAATCGCAAAACTTCTGATCGGCCTTCTGGCAGTAACGCGATCACGTTTTCGATGGCTGCGCTCGATCCTTCCGCATGCAATCGCTCGGCATCCGCTGTGCTATCGAAGTGACCCGCCGTTCGAGTGTAGAGTCGCCACAGGTTTTCAGCTTTCCACGGTGTCAGCGCCTCCGGATTCACCGCCTTGATATCGGCCAGCGTCATCAGCGTGAGCATCTTCAGCCGCTCCGGCGTACCCACCTTCGCGGCCAACTCACGTACGGTGCCGGGATCGTAGATATCGCGACGGCGCAGCGTGGCAGAAATTTCCAGATGACTGCCCACCAGAAAGCAAACGGTTGCGGCATCTTGCTCTGTAAGCTGCAGCCGCTTCACCGCGGAGGCTGCAAATTGCAGGCTGCTGTGCACGTGGTCGGCGCCTTCAAGGCCTTTGCCGGTGTCATGCAGCAGTAACGCGAGAAACAGCAGCTCCGGCTGCTCTAATTCCGAAAAAAGCTCCGCGAACGGTTGCAATGTCGCCCCTTTTTCGTTTTTGAGCTGGTGCAGCACTTCGATTCCGAGGAATGTGTGCTCGTCAACCGTGTAGCGATGATACAGGTCGCGCAGTACGAGCAAGTCGACAGCTTCGAACTCGGGCACGGCGGGCGTCAGCAGGTTGAGCGAGTGCATGGCGCGCAGCGCATCTGCGGCGTGGGGAGATGTCAGGATTTCGCGCAGGTGCTGCCACAGAAATTGATCCTGCGGCATGGTCTCTACCAGCCGAAAATGGGCGTCGTTAAGCCGGCGCTCGGCTTCCGCGCTCAATACGACGCCATGATGGGCCATGAAGGTGAACAGGCGCAAAACTGCTTCAGCTTCTCGAGCGTCGGCGGCTTGCTGGAAATAAACCCGGCCATCGACCACCGAGAATTCGGAATTCGAGACGCGTGATCGCCAATGCTGAAACGATCGATAGAGCGATGAACGCTGCTGCGAAACCTGACCTAGCAGTTGAAGGTTATTGCGATAGGCCGTCTTGGCATGACGAAAGTAGAGCCGCATCCACTCCGACGGCGAGACTGGTCCCAAGCCGGTGCCGATGCCGCGTGCCGCCATCTCCTCCTGCGCCGCCCACGTTATGGTGTTGTCGTCGCGCCCGTGGCGATAGTGCAGAAAGCAGCGGCTGGAACAAAGAAATTCCGTGGCGGCCAGCATTTCGGCATACGCTGAGTTCTGTCGCACACTGATTAAGTCCGGCTTCCGGCCGGAGCCGAGCGCGGCAATCATGCCGATCCACTGGGCTACATGACAGTCGCGCAATCCACCCGGCCCATCCTTCAGATTCGGTTCGAGATGAAAGATTGTGTTGCCGAAGCGTAGGTGACGTGCGTGCGTCATCTCTGAAAGCCGCTGCAACAGAGCGTCCGATTCACGGCCGATCAATTGCGGCAGAGTCTTGGTATGCAAGCTCTCGAACAGATTGGTGTCGCCCGCGAGGAAGCGGCAGTCTAGTAGCGACAGCGTGAATTCCGGATTCTCCTGATCGAAGCGGCCGCAATCTACCAGCGTGCGAGCGGTTGGGCTGACCCGCACACCACAGTCCCACATTGTCTGACATGTGCTGCTGACGGCGGTTTGCATTTGCTCGCGTCCCGGCTCATCTCGCGCCAGGAACAGCAGGTCGATATCGGAATGGGGAAACAGTTCGCTCCTGCCGTAGCCGCCCAAAGCAACCAGAGCACAGCGCTCACGGAGAAAACTGGAGAAATGCTGCTCCCACAGTGTCAGAGCTAGGGTGTCAACCAGCCTTGTCCGGCTGCTGAGCGCTGCCAGGCCGGAGCCAATCGCCTCAAAGTCGCGCTGAATCCTTTGCGACTCCTGCCGGTAGTGCTCTCGCAATGCAAGATCGGCAGTAACAGTTCCCATGCGAATCTTGGGCGGCGGCAACTCCGGGGGTTGTGGCCCGGTTGTCACAAGGCGCTCTCGCCGCGGTCGTCGTTGCGGATGCGAATCGCTTCATCGACACGTGCCAGGAAAATCTTGCCATCGCCGATTTTGCCGGTGCGAGCGGCGTTCGTGATAGCCGCGACCGCACGGTCGACAATCTGGTCGGGCACCACCATCTCGATCTTCACCTTAGGAAGAAGATCGACCGTGTACTCGCGTCCGCGATAGAACTCGGTATGCCCCTTCTGTCTGCCATGACCACGCACCTCGGTCACGGTCATCCCCTCCACCCCAATTTCGATGAGAGCGTCTTTAACGGCGTCGAACTTGGCGGGTTGAATTACGGTTTCCAGTTTGGTCATATATGAATCCCTACGGCATTGATGCTTCCCAGTAATAACCCTCCTCGCCGTGCTGCGTCACGTCGAGGCCCTGTACTTCGTCCTCAGCCGAGACACGTACGCCGAGCGCCACATTGACGATTTGCAGAATGATGTATGTGCCGACTGCAGCCAGCACAATCGCGATCAGGACGCCCATTGCCTGGTTCCCGATCTGCCGGAAGTTTCCGTCAATCATTCCCACAGGCAGCGCATTGCCATGCGCATCTTTGAAGATTGGGTTTATCAGGCTTGTGGCGAAGACGCCGGTCAGCAGCGCGCCGATTGTTCCGCCAACTCCATGAACTCCGAAGGCATCGAGCGAGTCGTCATAGCCAAGACGCGCCTTCACCACTGCGACCATCAGGTAGCAAAACACACCCGCTATAAGCCCGATGAGGAGCGCCGGCATCGGACCCACAAATCCGGACGCGGGAGTGATCGCGACTAGCCCAGCCACAGAACCGGAAATCGCGCCCAGTACGCTGGGCTTGCCATTGCGAATCCACTCCGCCACGGCCCAGCCGATGGCCGCGGTCGCCGCTGCGAAGTGGGTGGCAACAAACGCGCTCGTGGCCAGACTCCCGGAGCTGAGGGCGCTGCCAGCATTGAATCCAAACCAGCCCACCCATAGCAGACAAGCCCCGATAAAACTAAGTACCACACTGTGGGGCGGCATGGGTTCCTTGGGAAATCCGACGCGGCGGCCCAAAAACAGCGCACAAATCAGCGCGGACACTCCCGAAGTAATGTGGACGACGGTGCCACCGGCGAAATCCAACGTCGGAAATCGTCCGCCGAGACTGGCGTTCAGCAAGCCTCCGTTGCCCCACACCATATGCGCCATCGGGGCATAGACCAGCAGCGACCATAGCGCCATAAACAACAGCATCGCACTGAACTTCATGCGCTCGGCAAATGCGCCGCAGATCAGCGCCGGAGTAATGATGGCGAACATCAACTGGTAAATCATGAAGGTCTGCTGCGGAATCGTCGCCGCATAATCAGCATCCGGCGCCGGTCCTACTCCATGAAGGAACGCATGCTGAATGCCGCCGATGAAGCTGTTGCCGGAGCCAAAGCAAAGACTATAGCCGACGACTGCCCACAGCACGGTGATAAGAGCCATCATGGCGAAACTCTGCATCATCGTTGCCAGCACATTCTTCTTGCGCACCAGTCCGCCATAGAAGAGCGCCAGACCGGGGCCGGTCATCAGCAGCACCAGTGCGGAGCAGACCAGCATCCAGGCGTTGTCGGCAGAGCTCTTGGCATCGGCAATCTGCTGCTGCAACTGCGCGATGCGATCCGCCTGCCCAGCCGCCGGTGACGCTTGTGCCGCCAAAGAGCCGGCGAGCAGCATTATCACTAGAAATGGTATAAGTTTTCGGACCAACCGCATGCAGAACTCCCACGAACGAAGCTGAATCGGTTGCACTGCAGTGAATCTGGAGAAGCGCGTATATGCGCAGTCTTTCGAGTTGCGGAGAGCTTGTTTATTCCGACCTGCCGCGCGGCCACTCGGTCGATTGTTTACAGCGTTAATAACTTGATACCTGATTCCGCCGCGAATGAGAAATTCAAACTATTTATGGAGGAGATTAGTTTCGATTATCGGGCAGGTGCTTGTAGTTTGGGCAACGGTATGTCTCACCCAGCCATCCCTATGGACAGACGGAGTATTATTTTGGACAGGATGGGCATGTTCCGGATTATTACCGTGGAGCGTGAGTATGGGGCGGGCGGCAGCCTGGTCGCCGCTGAACTGGCGCGCCGCAAGGGATGGCAGCTCCTGGATCAGCAATTGACTTGCGAAATCGCCAAGCTCGCATCCGTCGATGAACGCGCCGTGGCCTGTCGCGAGGAAAAATGTGATCCGCTTCTGCACCGGCTGGCCAAGGTATTCTGGCGCGGAAGTTATGAACGGTCTCTGCCAATCTCCGACGAAAAACTCTTTGGCGCTGACGAACTCGTCGAGCACGCCCGGCAAGTAATCGAGAAAAAAGCCGAGGAGGGCAACTGCGTCATCGTAGGACGCGGCGCGCCTTACATCTTAAGAGCGCGTCCCGACGCCTTTCACGTCTTCGTGTACGGCTCTCGCGAAACCAAGATCCACCGACTGATCAAGCTCAAGATGAGCGAGAAGGATGCGACTGAAATGGTGGACACGATCGATCGCGAGCGAGCGGCGTTTGTGCGCAAGTACTTCAATGCGGAATGGCCGTGCCGCGGGCTCTACCACCTGATGCTAAATTCCGATCATGGTATCGAGCACGTGACGAATACCATTTTGAACACCATGGATTCGCTGGAGCGGAAAGGTAACAACGAGCCGCCGGGCCGAAACGTGAACCTCGAACGAGTACGCCAGCCAGTCTAAACCGCACCCCGATTCTGCCGTCTTCTCCGGTCTTAACAAACCCAGTTTTCTTGTCACAACCACCTTGTGACGCCTGTGCTTGCGCAGAGTATCGCCGCGGGTACACTGAGGCTACGCTAGGTTGCCTGACCGCAAGGAGGTAGCCAAATTGCGAAATACTCTCCTCGAGAAGACCGCGAGCAACGCGGAACAAAGAACAAAGAGGTTTGTGCAAACGTCTCCGGCGATTGGGGAGGGTGCCACTATTGTCGTCCGAAATTTTCACAGAAGTTGCGGGTCTAGGACCCGCCACAAGCCTCTTTAGGAGGTCCCATGCCGCTCACCAAGGTCAAGGCATTCCTCGACGCTCATGGCACGAAATACATTGTAATCTCTCATTCCAAAGCATATACAGCGCAGGGCATCGCAGCTATCTCGCACATCTCGGGTCGGGAGTTGGCGAAGACAGTAATCGTAAAGCTTGATGGTGATTTGGCGATGGCCGTGCTCCCCGCGTCATATCAGGTTGATCTGGACTCCTTGCGGAGAGCGACCGGAGTCCGCGAGGCCGAACTGGCAACTGAACGCGAATTCAAGCAGCACTTTCCTGATTGCGAAACCGGAGCGATGCCGCCATTCGGCAACTTGTATGGCATACCGGTTTACGTTGACGAAACGCTGGCGGAAGATCGCGAGATCGCGTTCAATGCCGGTTCTCATTACGAGCTTATCAGGATGGCCTACAAGGACTTCGATCAGTTGGTAAAGCCGGAGGTGATGGAGTTCTCCTCAGCGCGAGTGGCACACGTTCTGGTGTGATACGGGCTTGACCAGGCGGAGCGGCGCAAAATTCAAGCATCGTCCGCAACTCGTGCCGATGTTGCGCCGCGCCGCCGGTCACGAAGCCCCGCCAAGTCGTATGATTCCGCGGACACTGCGCGAGGGGAATAACAAAGCTCGCAGACGCGGCCTGTGATCGGAATGCTCATGGCTCCCGATCTGCCGCCCGATCTGGTATCGGAGTGGATCGCCATTGGAAGCGAGGGTCGCGTCTGCCTTCGGGCCTGCAAATTTACAAGCTCAACGGTGTACTCAAACCGCTAGCCCATCTCCTGTCGACCTCCCGGTGCTGCCCAATCTACTGGAGTACAATTTGACGCGGGATACAGAGGAGAAATCATGAAGCGATTCATATCAGTTGCAGTTTTGGTGGCATTCTCGGCGGGGATGGGGCTGGCGCAAACTTCTATGACTCCGGCTTTGCAAAATGCCCCGGCGCGCAAATCTCCGCTTGCGGGATATGCCGGTACCTGGGTTGGAGCCTTCGACGGCCACGCCTGGATGACGATTCGTCTGACAGAGCAGGGAACCCAAATGTCCGGTACGGTGCAGCATCGCACCGACATTAAGTTCAACGATCAGGGCGACATCAAGAGTGTTGGCGATGAGCAGATCACAGAGCCGGTGGAGAACTCGGTGCTTAACGGAGATGGCTTGTTATTGACCGTGAAAAACGCCAACACAAACCAGACCGACCGCTATCAGATACGCCTCATCGGAGCCGACGTCGCAGAGGTCAAGATGGTGGCAATGTCGATGCCGCCGGGAATGCCCAAAATAAAGCCGTGGAAGGTCAGCCGCGTGACCCCTAATGCGGTCAATCCCGTTCGCTGATCGCCATAGAATTCAGCGAGCGACTTCCAGCGCGATACCGGCTACCAGCAGCGCGGCGCCCCAGATCAGCAGTCCATACATTAAACGCGGCGCCAGGCTGGTTGGAAACAGCAACTGATATTGCTTCAGCAGTTCGCGCCGGTGCAGGACAGGAGCATCGGATGGGTCGCGTCGCTGGACCGCATCATCAAAATTGCACGCAATACGATCCCAACCACAAAAAATAAAGCTCCGGAGATGATGAGCAGCTTCCGACCGCGCTCATCTTCGCTCCTCTGCAACTGTTTTACTCACGATCATAACTTGAGATGTCAATAAGACGTGAATGCTGAGTGACCGCACTTCGCGCGTCAGCGACAGGCTGGTAAACTGCTAGCGACCGCAATGACATCCCCAATTTTGCGCATTCTGGGCGCGTTGGCCGGACTGGGCAGCGCCATATTGTGCTGGTTTCTTGGAAGCACTCTGGCCACGCCGCTTCGGCAAAGGACCGTATTTTCGCTCGACGTTTCCCACTACGCGCTGCTGGCGTTCCTGCTCGTGCCGGCACTTATCCTGGCAGTCGTTGCCCTGTTCTGGGTGCCACCCCGCGTCTCCGGTGGCGGGCCGTTGCCGGAAGGACGGCGCTGGCGCCTGGCACTCGTGTTGGTCCTGGTTGCGGCGTTTGCGGTTGGGCTGGCGCGCTGAACTCCTGGCTCCAAAATCGGAGGTTTTCTCCATATCGCTCCGCAGGGGAGTGGTGTAGTCCAAGCCTGACACCGTTCCGCTTCGGCTCAAACTCATGCGGAGAAACGGTAAAAATCCGCGCCACCACTCCCGAGAGTCTGGAGCCCTGCTGTTCGCGACTAAGGAGAATAGGTCGCGCTCCAGACAATGATAATTTCGATTCGCATTGCAATGGCAGGGATGTGTCGACAGGAACGGTTCGAGCCTCACATCGCGTTCGTACGGAGGCTGGCGATTCGTCCGAAGTCATCAAATTTCGGCGTGATACAATCCGCAAGATCGACGGGACTACCTGCTGTCACGCCTAACGTCTTTCCCGTCGATCGGGTTCTAGCATTACGAATTTCCCGCAGCGACTCCTGGCCAGATTACTCGTAAAATGAGGTAGCGCCGTGATTGGAAAGTTCGGCGTTAGCAGCACCACATTAGGACATTCTCTGATGGATAAGTTTGTGGTTCGCGGCGGCAATCCGCTGCTTGGCACAGTCCGCATCAGCGGCGCCAAGAATGCCGCGCTGCCCGCCATGGCCGCGGCTCTGCTTACCGACGAGCCGGTCATCCTGGAAAACGTTCCTCAGGTACGCGATATCGAGACGGAACGCAAGCTGCTGTCCGCCATGGGCGCCGAAGTCGAGCTCGGCTATGGGCGCGCGCAACATCGCACCACCATCTGCTGCCGCGATCTGGTTAATCCTGAAGCTTCCTACGAATTGGTCAAGACCATGCGTGCTTCGACACTCGTCTTAGGGCCGTTAGTAGCTCGCATGGGCGAGGCGCGGGTGTCGCTGCCGGGCGGTTGCGCCATCGGCGCGCGACCCATCAACCTGCATCTCCAGGGGCTGGAGAAGCTGGGCGCAAACATAAGCCAGGAGCATGGCTACATTCGAGCTCGCGCCGAGCGTCTAAAAGGCGCGCGCGTGGTCTTCGATAAGATCACCGTCACCGGAACCGAAGACCTGCTGATGGCTGCCACTCTCGCCGATGGCGAGACGCTACTGGAGAATTGCGCGCGCGAGCCGGAGGTGGCCGACCTTGCTTCGCTGCTCAACAAAATGGGCGCGCAGATTGAAGGCGCCGGTACCCATACCATTCGCATCCGCGGCGTGGAGAAGCTGCACGGAGCACGGCATCGCATCATTCCCGACCGCATCGAAGCGGGTACATTCATTATTGCGGGCGCCATGACCGGCGGCGACCTGATGGTCACGGGCTGCGACCCGCGTCACCTCGACGCCCTACTGCAAAAGTTGGAAGAATGCGGTGTGGCCGTTCGTACCAACGGCGAATCGGTGCGCGTGATGGGTGACGGGCCCTTGCGTTGTGCCGACGTTGTCACTAAAGAGTATCCGGGCTTTCCCACCGACATGCAGGCGCAATATATGGCTCTAGCCACGCAAGCTGATGGCGCAAGCCTCATCACGGAAAACATCTTCGAAAATCGTTTTATGCATGCGCAGGAGCTTGTGCGCATGGGTGCGAATATCAAGATTGAAGGCAGTCGCGCGGTGATTCGCGGGCGTACTGCTTTGAGCGGCGCTGCCGTGCAGGCCAGCGATCTTCGCGCCTCAGCCTCTTTGGTGTTAGCCGCATTAGTCGCCGACGGCGAGACGATTATTGACCGCGTGTATCACATCGATCGCGGCTATGAGCACATCGAAGAGAAGCTGCGCGGAGTGGGCGCGCAGATCCGCCGCATCGGGGAGCTGCTGCCAAGACGCGTCGCAAGCCCGGCGGTGGCAAGCTAACCAACCTATAAGTGCCGGTCCCATCTTCTGCGTCATCACGCACATCTGTGACGCACCTCGCAGAGCTGCGCTCTCAATCAGGCGATTGTAGAGTGAGGAGAAATCTTCATGCGTGGTGACCAGAAAGTGATTGGGCAGTTGAACGCCGCTCTCAGCAGTGAATTGACGGCGATTGTGCAGTACATGGTGCAGGCAGAGATTTGCGAAAACTGGGGTTATGGCCGCCTGGCGAGCATCACCAAGGCGCGCGCCATTGAAGAGATGAAGCACGCCGAGGCGTTGATCGAACGCATCATCTTCCTCGACGGGACGCCAGCAGTCGCGATTCCGCTCACCCCTGAAGTCGGCGCGAATGTGCCGCAACAGCTCCAGGCAGATCTCGCCTCCGAAAGCGGGGCCATCTGCGAATACAACCAAGCGTCCGCCATTTGCCGCGAAGCGGGAGATGCAGGCAGCAAGGAACTGTTCGATCGTCTGCTGCAAGATGAAGAACGTCATGCCGATTTTCTGGAGGCCCAACTCCATTCCGTCAAGGAGATGGGCATCGGTCCGTACTTGGCACAGCAGATGAGCAAGTGAGGCAGCGGGAGGGGCGGCGCTTCACTCACCGCTTCTTCACCGCGATCACATTGTCGTCCGGGTTGCGGTCGATCAGTTTGTCCACGGGATCGATGCCGGCCTGCGCCGGAACTTTGTCCACCGTAATGGTGAGATCAGTTTTTTCTTGATCGATCTTGCGTCTATCGAGATACAGGTACTTTCCATCGGCGTCCAACACGCCAATATCCATAAAATCGTTCACCGGAACTGCGTGTTCCTGTCCCCGGCCATCGGCGCGGAACTTCTTCGCTTCAACCACCAGGTGAACGTCATACTTGCCATCTGCTCGCTTGACGTAATCCGCCGAAAGCGCCCGGTCATCATAGATGGTGATGTTGCGGAACATATCGTCGAACAGGTATTGATACTGCGGCGGCGTGACTTTCTGAAAGTAGCTCTCCAGCTCGAGCGAGGTCGGATACGGGCCGTCTTTGAACGCATGAGCTTTCAAAAACTCGCGTATCGCCGCATTGACCTTGTCCTCGCCGATGTAGTCCTGCAGCGCGTACATCACCATCGCGCCTTTGTTGTAGTGAATGTAGCCCTGGTTCGGATCGACCAGATAGAGCGGAAACTCCTGGTTGCGCTCCTGGGCGCGGCCGCGCAGATATTGGTCGAGTTCGAAGCGCAGGAAGCGCTGCATCGACTCGGCCCCGAAGTGATGCTTCATCACCATGAGCGCGGTGTATTGCGCCATGGTCTCGTCGATGGAAGTCGCGCCCTGTACATAGGCGGACATCACCTGGTGTCCCCACCATTGATGCCCGGTCTCGTGCGCTGTCACGTAGAACGGTAGGTTCACGGCATCGGGTTTCTTGCTGATCTTGGTGGTGAAGCCGATCCGCTCGGAGAACGGAATTGTGTTCGCGAACGACTCGGCAAAACTGGCGTAGCCGGGAAATTCAATGATGCGCAGCTGATGGAACTGGAAGGGACTGAAATTCGTGGTGCAGTAGGCGAGCGTCTCCTTCATGCTCTGCATCATGGTATCAAGATTGAACTCGTGGCCCGGCTGATAGTAGATCTCCAGATTCACGTCATTCCATTTGTCGCGGCGCACCGCGTAGCGCGCCGACTGGATGGAATAGATGTTCATGATGGGCGCGTCCATCTTGTAATGAAAGTAACGCCGGCCGTTCTCCACCCACTCCTTCTGCAGATATCCGGGCGCGATGGCGATCTGATCCTCGCTGGTGCTGACGGTGGCGTCGAACTTGATCCAGTCGGCATCGAAGCTGCCGCTGTTGTACTGGCGCGCCGCCAGGTCGTCGAGCGTCGGCAGCCTTCTGGGCTTGTCGAGGCCGTGCTTGTGGCGCGTGCTGTCGTCGGTCAGCTCGATATTCGGCGAGTATCCGATGTAAGGCAGGTAGCTGTCGTAAACGAAGCTGCCGTTGTGCACGAGGTCGATGTTGGGCTGCGAATTCGGAAAGCCGCGACTGTCGTATTGCAGCGCGAAATCCAGCTGAATGCGCCCGTGCGGCGGCAGCGGTGTCGGAAGCTTAAAGAGATAAAAGCCGACCGAGGGATCTTCCACCAGCGTCGTCGCGCCGCCCACAAAGCCGAGCTTCTTGACCTGGATGGGCGACCGGGGCGGCAGCGGCGGAACGTTGTTCGGCCACAGAGTCACGGCGATGCGATCGATATCGGAGGCGGTCTTGTTCTCCATCCACATCGTGCCACTGATGGTCGCCGAGCGCTGCTCGGGATAGATATCGATTTCGGTTGTGACATCGGTAATGCGCGGCTGCGGGAGCGCCCAGTATTGGCGATATTTCTTCTCGTATTGCGCGCGCTCTCCGTCGATCCTGAACGTGGTGCGGTACGGATTAAGGACATGCGTGTTGTAGAAGATGTAGCTGCCCGTGCCCAACAGAAGGGCGACGGAAACGGCAGCTCCGGCAAGAGTCGCTCGTGACAATCTGGCTCGGGCCAGACTCATGCGCACGCGCCAGCTGCTCTCTGTACCGCGTACCCAAAGCAGGTTGGTGAGGATTGCCAACAACACGGCAGCTACCAGCCAGTAAATCCGAAACCAGATCAGCGGCTGCAGGAACGGACCATAGCCATTGATGCCGGAGTAGGTGACCTGCGGCGTCTGGCCGAAGCGATAGAGATAATCCTGGAATCCTGCGGGCGGCAGCGCCAGCGTCGCGATGATGTACAACACCATCACGAAGTGCCCGAGATATTTGTTGTTGACGATGGTCTGCACGAAGATCGCCAGCACGCAGAGTATCCAGAGCGACGTCAGGCGGTTGAGGAAGAGCTCGCGCAGGTAAAGACCGAATTCGAAGTGGTAGTAGCCCTGAGCGATCTGCACTACCAGGCCGGACACCAGAATCAACACCACCACGATCACCTGCACCAGCATCAGCGCCAACAGCTTGGAACAGAACAACACCCAGCGCTGGAGCGGCAGGGCGTCCATCACCTGGTTGAGATGCGCATCGCGCTCGCGCCAAACCAGTTCGCCCGAATAAAAAATGATGATCGCAATCGCGAAGATGGAGAAACCGGCTCCCGCCATCAGCACCATCTGCTGCGTAAGCGGCCACGTCCTGGCGGCCAGCGGATTGTCGATCCCCGCAGCCGAAAGCACCGAGAACAAGAAGCCCGCCAGCATCAGCACCAGAAAGAAAACATTCTTGGTGGTTTCCTTGAACTGAATCCGGGTAAGCGAGACCAGATGTTGGAACGAAGCCGCGGCTGAAAAGCTGGGATGCGCGACGGGCAGCGAATCGGCAGGGCGTGCCGTCTCTTTTTCCTCGACGGGTTCGCGGCGTTTGCTCTTTTCTGCCGAATACGCGAAGGCAAACTTCACATAAGCGAAGACAAAGAAAACTGCTCCCACAGCCAGCCACAGGGCGCGGTTGGCCAGCAGGATTCCCTGCAGCGGTATGAGCTGCGTGTTGCGCTGGAACGGCGTCCAATAGCGGGTGAGGCGATCAATGGCCGCACTACCGAGCGGATCGGCGAGGGCGAAGTGCACACTGGTTGTCAGAGCGCTGCCTGAGAGCTGCCCGACAGCACTGTAGCCGATCAGCACCAGCACGCTGGCCACATACACCGGCAACATCTTGCGAGAGAGCGCGGACAGCGCGAAGAAAATGGCCGTCAGGAATAGAAGGTTCGGCCAGACGTTGATGAGGTATGGTTGAAAATAGGCCGCCGCCATCTGCGGGCCCAGCCGCGTCTTGTCGATCCAAGGCATCAGGGTGCCGACCCACGCGCCCAGGCCTACGCTGGCAAAAATCGGGACCTGTACAGCGAACGCCGCCAGAAATCGTCCGCCGAGATAATCGAGCTTGCTGATGGGCGCGGTGTAGAAGAATGGCGTGGAATTGCTGTCAATGTCCTGGTAGGTCGCCTGGCCGGCGATGGCGGCGGTGATGACGATGCCGAAGAAGCTGATGTAGGTGATGATGCTATTCAGCGCGTACGGGGAATTAATCAGCACCTTGCCGCCCGTGCCGAACTCAACGCTGCCGCCCGGGAAAGCGCCGCCCGACAGCAGTGTGAACAAGCAGCCAAGCGTGAAGAAGACCACGAAGTACACCCACGTGGAAATGCGTCGCAGGCGTTGTTGCAGTTCGAAGAGAAAAATGTTTGGTAGCATCGTGTCAGTTAGCCGCGCCCGGTGTGAAGCCGCGAATGGTCGCAAAGTAAAGATCCTCAAGGTCGGGAACCACCGGCTCGAAGTCCGGCTCAGGCATTTCTTCCTGCAGGACATGCAGCCGGGTACGGCCGGCAAACAGGTGCATAGAGATGACGCGGAAGCGCTGCTGATAGTCCGTCAGCTCCGTGCGGGCAATCGTTTTCTTCCACACCCGTCCACTCAGCTTTTCGACGAGGGCGGCGGGATCACCCGCGGCGTGGACACGTCCCTGATGGATGATGGCCATATTGCGACAGAGGTCGGTCACGTCGGAGACGATGTGGGTCGAGAGAATGACAATGATGCTTTCCCCGATGGCGCTGAGCAGATTGTGAAAGCGCACCCGCTCTTCGGGATCAAGCCCGGCCGTGGGCTCATCGACGATAATCAGCCTCGGATTGGCTAGCAATGCTTGGGCGATTCCGAAACGTTGTTTCATGCCCCCGGAATAGCTGCCGAGCGGCTTATTGCGATGCTCCCACAGGTTCGTCTGCTGCAACAGCGCGTGAACAACTTCGCGCCGCTCTTTCGCATTCTCCAACCCCTTGAGCGCTGCAAAATGCGAGAGTAGGGTCTCCGCCGTAACTTTCGGATACAACCCGAACTCCTGCGGCAAGTAGCCGAGCAGCCGGCGGACCTCGTCCTTCTGGCGCAGCATGTCAATGCCGTCGAGCCGAGCGCTGCCGCTGTCGGCTTCCTGGAGTGTTGCAAGGGTTCGCATCAGTGTGGACTTGCCCGCGCCATTGGGACCAAGCAATCCAAACATGCCCTGTGGAATGGACAATGAGACGTCCTGCAACGCCTGCGTCCCGTTGGGATAGCGTTTCGAGAGATTATCAATTTGTAGTTGCATTGCTTGCCTGTCAGTCTCTGATACGAAAAATAGCGGCGGAATGTTTCGCTGGAGGGTGCAGCCTATCCTAATGCTGTCGAGTAAGGCAAACGAGTCTGCGCTACTAAATGGAAAGGGGCGATTTTGGAAAACCGCCCCTCAATAACCTGCTCGGTGCAGGTTATAGGCCTTCGCGCTCACTGCGGGGTGAACTCAAAGACCATGCCGCAGCCGCTCTGAATACATGCCATAACGCCGCCCCCTACCGTGCTGTAGAAATTCCCTTCGGAATCCTGAATGAGCCCGGCGTAGGGAACGCCGCCCTGCATTCCGCCCGCGAAGCTGTACTCGCTGGTGAAGGTTCCGTCCGTCGTGATTTTGAAAATGGTTCCTTGATCGTAGGTGCCTCCCCCGGCGGTGGTACCCCACAGATTGCCGTCGGCCGTGAACATCAGTTCATTCGGGTTTATACCGTCAGTGGCGTGGAAGGTGTGCAGGATGGTCTCCTGTCCGCTGGGGCTTATCTTGAAGATGATGCCGCAGCCAAAGAAGGGACAAGCCTGAGGGTCACCGCCCGACGAAGTGCCGCCGTAGATGTTCCCCTGCGCGTCCAAGACCACGCTGCCTGGAAAATAACCATCAGGCGCGCACGTGAAGTTGTGGAGCACGGTGTAGCCCGTTCCAAGGCTTGTCATCTTGTAGACAACGCCGCAATTGCTGCTTCCTCCTTGACCGGCGGTGCCATAAAGGTTTCCCGCGCCGTCGAGGGAGATGTCCCCCTGCGGATAAGCTCCATCGCTGAGGTCGAAGCTGTGCAGCACAAAGTCATTGCCAACTCCTGCGTTTGACAACACGAACACGGCGCCGTAACCATTGCTGCCACCGCTAAAAGTCGTGCCGTAGATCATGCCGGTCGTGGGATTGCGAAGCAGGCTGAATTGCGGTCCCAGACCATCGTTCGCGCCGGTGGGAAAGGTGTGCAGGACCGAAAACGCTCCTGCCGAACTGATCCGAAACACCGTGCCGTTATCACGCAGACCACCTATCGATGCCACTCCATACAGATTGCCGGCGGGATCGGCGATCAAGGAGCCCCAGGTTCCATTGGGCCACCCGTCGGCGCCACCGGTAAAGGTATGCAAAACGGAGAACTGGCCGCTGGCAGTCAACTTGTAAACAGTTCCGCAGCCATAGTCGTTGCAATCGAAGCGGTTCCCCGCGGTGCCCGTTATGCCATAGAGATTTCCCGCGGAATCACGGTAAAGTCCAGGGTTCGGGAAGCCGCCGTCGGTTCCACCTTGGAAAGTGTAAAGAATGGAATATGTCTGCGCTGACGATGTCGCCGCAGCAAACGTCAAGACAAGCAAAGCCACTGCAAGGACGGCCAGACCTGTCCGGCTTGAACACGATTTCGCACTTCGCAATTGTTCTCGATCAATCATGCTGCTCTCCTTACCAGAGTTTGCAGTTTGTGTGCGGATTTGGGAGTGAGTCGAAGTCGCTGAGCGACCCACCCGCGACTCTAAACAACTGAGGAAGAGAAAACCAACCACAATCAGGCCCGACACAAAATTTTCACAACTGCATTATTCAAGACGGAAAAGTAGATCGCCAGATGATCTGGACGCTGATGATCGCCGAACTAGGTCACGTTTACAAAACTTATGTTTTCTTAACAGAGGCTTAGTGAGCCGTGTGTTTAGGTAGTATTAGGGACAAATGCGTAGCATCTTCGGATCACATAAAATGGCTGCTTCTCTCGGCGCTCTAGTGCTGAGCGCGCTGTTGATTGCTGCTCCTCCTGCTTCCTGCGGACAGCAGAATGATGCTGCGCAGCAAGCGACGCCGAAGAAGTCGCGAGTCGTGGGAGCCGTTAAGGCGGTAAACGGAAATACCATTACTCTCACGACGGATGCGGGCGCCGATGTCAATGTCACAGTCCAGCCGACAACTCGTCTGGTTCGCATGGAGCCGGGACAGACGGATTTAAAAACCGCAACCGCGATCCAGTTGAGCGATGTGCAAGTTGGTGATCGCATGTTAGCTGGTGGAATGGCTTCCGACGATGGCAAGTCCGTCAATGCGACCACGGCGGTGATCATGAAGAAGTCGGATGTCGCCGAGAAACAAGCGCATGACCGGCAGGAGTGGCAGAAGAACGGCGTTGGAGGAGTCGTAAAGGCAGTCGATGCCGGTAGCGGGACGATCACGCTATCTACCGGGACGTTGGGAGCTCAAAGCACGCTCGCCGTGCATGTCTCGAAGGACACCATCATTCGCCGATACGCGCCGGACTCGGTGAAGTTTGACGATGCTAAACCCGGGACACTTGATCAGATCAAGCCGGGAGATCAGCTTCGCGCGCGCGGCACCAAAAGCGAAGATGGTAAGGAAATGACTGCGGCGGAGATTGTTTCCGGGACATTCCGCAGTATTGCCGGAGCAGTGATTTCCGCAGACGCAGCCAACAGCACAATTACGGTGACCGACTTGGCAAACAAGCGGCCCGTGACCCTCAAGATCACGCCCGATTCCCAGATGCATCAGTTACCAGCGATGTTTGCGCAGCGAATTGCGATGCGGCTCAAAGGCGTCTCACCCGCGTCGTCGGGTGGACCAGGCGCAGGAACGCGAACACAAGGCACGGAAGCGGGCTCCGGGGGCGGTGGCGCGCGCGGCGGTGCTCCGCCTGACTTTCAGCAAATATTAAGTCGTATGCCTCCGGTTACGCTCGGACAGTTGCAAAAGGGCGATGCTTTGATGATCGTGGCCACCGAAGGCACCGCGGATTCTCCTTCGCAAATAATCATCCTGCTCAGTGGCGTCGAACCGATCCTCACTGCCGCCTCACCCAACGCGGCGACCACGATTCTGTCGCCCTGGAATCTTTCGGCTGGAGCAAATGCGGGAACGGGAGACACGCCTTAAGGGAATACATTTAGCCAATGTCCTCCGTACTAGTAAGGCTCAAATACTGCAAAATGCGTTCGTGTGCAATCATCTTTTTCTTGATCTCGGTTACGGCGGCCTCGCTGTGCGGCCAAACTTCATCGGGAAACCTCCGCGGTAAGATCACGGACCCTTCCCGGGCCGTGGTTACGCAGGCCACGGTGACAGCCACTGGTCCGGACGGCAAGGTTCACACCACACAGACCAATAATGAGGGTGTTTATGAGTTCAGGGGACTTCCGCCTGGATCGTATAACGTCACGGCGGTTGCGAAAGGCTTTGCCGTAGACAACGAAGCCGATGTTCAGGTTGCTGCCGGCCAGACACAGGAATTGGACATTGGTCTGCAGATTGAAGTTGAACAGCAACACGTAGAAGTGCAGGAAGAAGCGCCCACGGTTGGCGTGGCTCCTGAAAGCAGCGCGGGAACGCTGGTTATCAAAGGCAAGGATCTGGACGCGCTCTCCGACGATCCCGATGAGCTGGAGTCGGAATTACAGGCACTCGCCGGGCCTTCGGCCGGCCCGAACGGCGGCCAGATTTACGTCGATGGATTCACTGCCGGACAGCTCCCGCCGAAATCGGCAATTCGCGAAATCCGCATCAATCAGAATCCGTTCTCTGCGGAATACGACAAGTTAGGCTACGGGCGTATTGAGATCTTCACCAAGCCGGGCACAGACCAGTTTCACGGACAAGTCATGGTAAACGGCAATTCATCAGCGTTCAATTCGCTCAATCCGTTTATCACTTCAACTCCGGGCTATTATTCGGAAATCTTCAACGGAAATGTCAGCGGTCCTATCAGCAAGAACGCCTCCTTCTTTTTTACAGCGCAGCAGCGCGACATCGACAACGTCAGCGTCATCGTGGCGCAGGTGCTTGGACCGGGTAACGTCATTACTCCATATAATGCCACAGTGCCGAGCCCGCAGACGCGGCTCAACATCAGCCCGCGGCTTGATTTTCAGCTATCGCCGAAAAATACACTTACCATTCGCTATCAGTATTCCCGCAACACCGTGGACAACGCCGGCATCGGCCAGTTTTCGCTGGAATCGACCGGCTACAACTCTCATAGCACCGAGCAGACGGTGCAGATCAGTGATACCCAGATCATCAGCCCCACGATCGTGAACGAGACGCGATTCCAGTACATCCGCGACAGCGATAATCAACTTCCGCTGAGCACCTTGCCGTCGATCGTTGTGCAAGGAGCATTCACCGGCGGCGGAGATTCAGCGCAGACGGTTATTAGCAATCAAGATCATTACGAACTGCAAAACTACACCTCGATCGCGCACAGAAAGCACCTCATCAAGTTCGGCGGCCGGCTGCGTGGGACGCTATTTTCCAGCGAACAGAATTCCGGCTTCAATGGTGGTTATACGTTCTCGTCGATCACCCAGTATCAATTGGCGGAAGCGGGCCTCGGTGGGATACCTAGCCAATTCACGCTAGTCGCCGGGGCGCCGTTGTCGGACGTCTCGATGATTGACGTTGGCTTGTACGCGGAAGATGAGTGGAGGTTTCGCCCGAATATCACGTTCAGCTATGGTCTGCGCTATGAGACGCAAACCGGAATTCCGTATGAAGGTAACTGGGCACCGCGCTTGAGCGTGGCGTGGGGGCTCGGGCACAACAAGACCGCACCCAAGACGGTGCTTCGCGGCGGTTATGGAATCTTCTACGATCGCTTTTCCTACGATTACCTTCTGCAAGCCGAGCGCTACAACGGCATTACCCAGCAGCAGTATGTAGTTCCCAATCCGACTTTTTACCCGGCGATTCCCACCCCGGCATACCTGGCGTCGCTGGCAACGAATTCGCCGACCACCTACCAAGTGCAGAGCAATTTGCATGTCCCTTACACGATGGAAGCGGCGGTGAGTTTGGAGCGACAGGTCACGAAGAATGCGACCGTTTCATTGACCTACCTCAACTCGCGCGGCGTGCACCAGTTGTTCATGCGCAATGCTAACGCGCCGCTGCCGGGCACCTACAATCCGGCCGATCCCACCAGCGGCATCCGTCCTTTTGGGGGTACTGAAAATATCTACCAGTTCAACTCCGGCGGAATTTTTGAGCAGAACCAGTTGATCGCTAACTTCCGCGTGTCGGTGGGAAACAAGCTGTCGCTGTTCGGCTTCTACTCGCTGAACTATGCGAACAGCGATTTGGGGGTCGGTGGTCCGATTACGATTGCCTCGTCGGCCGGAGCCGGCGGTGGAGGATTCGGGGGCGCCTTTGGTGGCGGTACCATCACTCCTCAGTTCGTGATGAACTCGTACGATCCCATGGAGGATTGGGGCCGCGCTTCCTTCGATGTCCGCAATCGCTTCTTCCTCGGCGGAACGATTTCTCTGCCCTATGCCTTGCGTCTCAGCCCATTCATTCTGGCCGATTCGGGCACCCCATTCGACATTACTGTCGGCCAGGATCTCAATGGTGACTCTATCTTTAACGATCGCCCGGCACTAGGAAGTGTCGCTGGACCTGGCGGCACAATCTACCACACGCCTTACGGCACATTTAACACCGTGCCACTGCCGGGACAACCAATCGTTTCTATTAATTCTGGGACTGGTCCTGCGATATTCACGTTGAACTTGCGTTTGAGCAAGACGTGGGGGATAGGGCCGAAGGTGGGGAGCCATGGCACTTCGACAGGCCCGCGCGGGGGCATGGGTGGCGGCGGAGGTCATGGTGGCGGTCTCGGTGGGCGCGGCTTGGCCGGCGGCGGGGGCAGTCCATTCACCTTCGGTAGTGAAACCAACCGCAAGTACAACCTGACGTTCAGCGTCAGCGCGCGCAATTTGCTGAACAACGTGAACTACGCCGCTCCGATCGGCGTGCTCGGTTCGCCGCTGTTTGGGACATCGAACGCGCTCGCTGGTCCGCCATTTTCGTCCGGCTCTGCCAATCGAAGAATCGATCTGCAGATGCTGTTCTCCTTCTGACCATTCCAATACGACCGGATCTGCGATAGCGCAAGCCTCTCACCGGCGGATCGTCCCTCCACCTTACCAGAGAGCAACCGCCGCGAAAGCCCGGCATTGTAGTATTCGAAGCGGGAAGATCATGGCCGGAATCGACAAGAACAACAGGAGAGTCCCCCCGGCATTGACCGATCGCGGCTCGACGGCCACTGAAGCCGATGTTGGCCTCATCTCTGCAACCGACCCTGGCTACCGCATAACTTTTCCCACGCGCCGCAGTCCGAACGTTGCTCAAGCCGTGCTATTCGGCAGTGCACTGGCGCAGATGGGTATCGCGCTGCTGATCACCATTTACCTTGCACGTGTCCTTTCGCCGGCTGCGTTCGGCTTCTTCTCACTTGTCGGAACCATCTTGATTCTCGCTCGCAGGTTTCTGGACCTTGGGCTGAGTAATGTTGCCGCGCGAGACATCGCTGAGGATGCCCGCCGCGAGCGACCGATCCTCGAAGGCATGATGGCCTTTCGCCGCCTTGCCGGAGTGGCGATGGCGCTTTCCCTGTTCGCCTTCGCGTTTGTGCAAAAAGGCCAGCCGGAGCGCTTGGTGTTGCTCGCCGTCGGCATGATTCTTCTCGTCACCGAACCTGCAGCCCTCGATCCCGTCTTCCAGGTACGACAGGCGCAAGGTGGTCCGGCGCTGATCAACCTAGTCGGCGGACTGATTGTGCTGGGTGGAAGCATCCTCTTTAGCCGGCTTGCCCTTGCTGGTGCTGTATTCGCATGGTTGCTGATATTACGCGAGGCGTTCACGCTGCTGTTCACGAAAATTCTGGCGGAACGATTGCTTGGGTATCGTCCAAAGCCGGGTTTTCGCGGGCGAGCACTTCGCACCTTCGTTGCGCCTGCGCTGATATTCGGCCTCGCCAGCCTGGTTTACACCATCTACTTCCATTGCGATGTGTTCTTCGTTTACGCCCTGCGCGGCAGGACTGAGTTGGGCGCGTACGCGGCGGCCTTTCGTCCTATCAATCCGCTGCTGCTCCTGCCGTGGCTCTTGATGGTGCCGATAGTACCGGTGCTGACCCGCGCTGCAGCAACGCATCGAGACTTCTTCGTGCGCCAAGTTCGCAGTGCATGCGGTTTGGCTTGCGGTATTGGAGCCTGCGGACTAATTGCTGGGATGCTGCTCGCGCCCGACCTCGTGCAACTGCTGTACCGTGGACGTTATCTAACGGGACCGCTGTCCTGCGTCGCTGCATTTCGCTGGCTCGCAATCGCGCTGGGGGAGGTCTGCGTCACGACCGTACTCACTGCATCGCTCCTGGCGGATCGCAAGGAAAAGCTACTGCTCGCAATCGGCATTGCCGCCCTGGCGGTCAACGCTGCCATGAATTTGGTATTGCTGCGCCACTACAACTTCACAGCTGCGGGATTCGCCACGGCAGCGACCGAACTGCTGTTCCTGATTTGCGCATTGGCCGCGTTTCACCTCATCGCCCGGCGCAGTGCGATGACATGGTATGTCTTGGTGTATCTGCTGCCTGCTGGCATCATGGGCGCGATTCTTTACTTCCTTCCAGGCGGACCGACATTACGGGTTGCGGTTGGTATTGCGTTGGGAGTGCTGTCGGTTTCGGTGATTCTGCTGTCGCCGGCAGCACGGCGATTCCGCAAGGAAATCTCCTCCGCCTCACCGGTGTTCTAGGCACCCAAACTACTACCGCAAATGGTACGGACGCTCCTTTCCCTTAGCTGCACATGGAAGCTCGCACACTAACGATCGCGAACAACTCGCCAGTCGAACGACGAATACCCCAATGTGATAGCAAGACTAAATTTGAAGTACCCCATTGTGGCACTGGCAAGCTTGAGCGCCCGACGTGAGCTTCTACTTGACCTGCAGCAGCGACTCGAGCTTCTGCTGTAGCACCTGCATATCGGCTGCGCCGATGTACTTGGCGGCGATGCGCCCGTCCCGGCCGATAAGGAAGGTAACCGGCAATCCCAGGATTCCGCCATAGCTCTCGGCCAGATTCGCATTGCCGACTGCGACGGGATAATTCATCTTGAACTGCTGATAGAAAGCGCGCACGGGGGTGGCATCGTCATCCATGGAAATGCCAATGACCTGCAATCCCTGGCCAGCGTACTTGTTCTGGTAGTCCACAAATTGTGGAATCTCCGCGCGACAGGGAGTGCACCATGTCGCCCAGAAATCGAGCAGCACGACCTTGCCGCGGTAGCTCGCCAGATCGAGCGGCTTGCCTTCGAGATCCGGTAGTGAGAACGCGGCTGCAGAAGAACCAACTGCGCCGGGCCGGCTGCTCCCAGGGTGCGAGCCGTGCTGCTTGACTTCGTAAATCGCAATCACAATTGCGATCGCCACAACAATCAGAACGATTCTTCTCATCGGAGTTATTGGCCTTTGATAGTTGGATAGCCCTTATCGACCCAATCAGTGCCGAAGTTGTCCGCGATGTAGAGTACCTTCACATTGGTAAATCCCATCGCACGCAGCTGGTTGTACGCCGGACGAACGTTGGGACAATGGCTCCAGGGACAGCAACCGCAGTACAGGACGATGAGCTGGTTGTGCGGCAGAGGTTTCACACGCGTGCGCAAGCGGTCCAGTCCCTGTTTGTCGGACGCCGCCCTGATGTACTCTGAGCCAGGAATATGCGCCTGCATGTAGAGGATGGAGGGACCAACGTTCAACACCAGCGGCTTCTCACCTTTATTCGATTGCAGTAAATTGACCAGATCCTCAGGGCTGATCAGCTGTGCGCTGCCCGGCGCAAGCTCAGCGGCGCCTTGCTGTGACTGTGCTCCGGCTGCTGCCGCAAACAGTCCCAACACCAAAATAAGCAAGCATGAAATCGAAGTTCTCATCACAGTACCCGTTCCAGATTAGCTGATGAGGGTAGCCAGCCCAAAATCAGCTTAGCGCCCTGCTCACGTACAATCATCTGCTAGATGGAACCGGAGCAGTGCAGGACGGCGGGCGCGACGGCGGCAACGGCGCTGAAAGGTTCGGTGCTGAGCGTCATTCTTCACGATGTCTGCGAGGAGATCCACCTGGAGGAGCTGCGCGAAATACTGGGAGCGCGGCGTGTCGAGCCCAGCTTCAAGCACAGCACGCCGGAGTACGTGCGCTTTGAGAACCCGCCCGTGGTGGAACGGTTGGAGCCGATCGTTCTCGGTGGCGGCGAGCGGCTGGTTCCGCAGCTTAAGTATTACGACTACGGCGTCGTCAGCGTGCTGCTCGAGCTTGAATTTAAGGCCGACTGGGAAGAATTAGTGCGTTTGGCGGCGCGCTGGGTTCCAAACCCCGAACTTGAACGGCAGGCGCAGCAGATCATTCGCGGCCGTTTAAGCAAGATTGCGCCGGCCATTGTGCGGCCTTACGCTGATTGGCTTACGGAGGATTACTACATATTTCTATTGAGCGAGGTGCCGGGCAATCCGCGGGGGCTCGATTTGGCGGTGCAGCGTGCCAGCGATATTGCGCGAATTCTGCGCGGTGAGCAATGCGCGCTGGCCACTATCATCGACGAAGATGTGTTGCAATCGAGTGTTTTCTACTATCCACAGGACATGGTGACGGTGGGATGGAATGCCGCGCTGATCTACGATACGCCGGCGGCTGCGCAGACCTCGATTCAGATCCTAGAATACGCCAACTCACAATTGCTCGAGTTCCGTCACTACGACGACTGGCTGACGCGCGAGCTCGACGCAGTTTACCGTTCCTCAAAGCAGCGCGGCGGAATCTGGCGGCGCTGGAAAATGCGAAGCGAGGCGATGCGCTTGAACAGCGTGACCGTCGAAATTACCGAGCTGGCCGAGCGCTCGGAAACCGCCATTAAGTTTGTCAGCGATATGTACTCGGCTCGCCTGTACCGGCTGGCCGCAGCTAAGGTTGGGGTACCGGAGTACAAGAACCTTGTCAACGAAAAACTGCACACCGCCGAAGGACTTTACCGCTTTCTCATCGATGAATTCCACCAGAGCCGTGGCTTTGTTCTGGAAGTGATGGTCGTCATTATCCTGGTAATCGAACTGGTGTACCTTTTCCGTGGCAAAGGCTAGAACGACTCCTCGGCAATTGCTCGCCTTCCCGGAAAGTCACATCGCGGCGGTAATTAGGCTGAATGCCGACTACCAATGATTGCGGGGGTCGGTGGCAGCGGCCGCGGAACGTCTCACACTCCTGTGTGATTCGAATCACAGCCTCGCGGTACGTGTTTTTGGCATAACGGTGCCATGACACACGCCAACGCTCAATGTAAAATCCTCAACGTTTCTGCCGAACTGAAGGCGAGTCTGCAAGCCGCCGGCAGAAAGGAGCGTTTTGCTTCAACCCAGGTCCTATTCCATGAGGATGGAGTCAACATTGGAGTTTTCGTGGTGCTGAAGGGCAAAGTTCGGATGAGTGTAAAAGGTCTGCCTAAACTCGATCGAGTGTTTTCTGCCGGATCAGTGCTTGGCCTGCCTTCCACCTTTACCGGACACGCCTATAGCTTAACTGCCGTCGCGCTTACTGAAGTGGACGCCCTTCACGTGACCCAGGATGATTTTCTAAGGTTGATGCGTGATCAGCCGGAGTTGTGCCGCGAAGCCACCGAAATGTTGGGTCGCGAGGTGACTTTCATTCAGTCTGCGCTTGCCGAGCGACGGAAACAGCTAGCGACGAGGAAATTGTCCCTCAGCGAAGTGCTCCTATCGTAAAACTCATCGCCGTTCCGCAAATTTTGATCGCGCGCTATTGAACATCAAAGTCCGCAGTCCGCGCCGACGTCTGATGTCCCGCAGTATCCATAGCTGTCAGCTCAAGCTTGTACGAGCCGGAATTCAGCTTGTCCAAGGGTAACCGCATTCCCAGCGCAACCACAGGATTCCCCGGATCATTAGGCAGCAGACCGTGCATCTCAAAAGCCTGCGCTCCCGTCTTGCGATCCACTACACGCATTTGCAGACCAACCTTCGGCGGATTGGCACTGGTCAGCAAGGGATCATAAATCTCGATGTAGAAAACCGCGGGATCCGTCTTCTTGAAGTGGTCGCTGGCTGTGGGCACGATTTCCATTCCCTGCGCCACCAGTGGCTTTCGATCCTCCAACAGGGCAGCATCAAGGCTGGATGACACCTGACTCAGGGGGTGAACCTCGGTACTCATGGCAACGGTGCTCATGCTTAGCTCCTTGGCGTCATAGCTGTCCACTACCAGTGGCATCTGCAGTTTGCCGAAGTTAGAACCGCCAGAGTTAAACGCCACCTTTAAGTCGTAGTGGCCGGGAGCGATTTCAAACTGGGTTGCGTAGTGATAAGGCAGTTTGATGAACGTCTCCACCATATCCTTGCTGTCGAAATTGAATTCCACATTGTCGCTGAAGCGCGCGCCGACGGCGCCATCGGATTTGTAAGCGATGCCGAGCACATTCACTTCAGCGTGCTGTTTGCCATTTTTCTTTTCGAATTTGACAGCGCCGGCGGGAATGTCGATGGCCAAGTCGACGCGGGCAACGTCCGCGGAAGTGTAAAAGTACGGTGCCTGCATCAAGGCAACGACGTTGCCGGCCTGCGAGCCTGCGACCTGATTCTCCAGTTGCTTCTCGATCGGCTTGCCGGCCAGCACATCCGTCTGCCGCACATTGCAATATCCGCTGCGCGACCTCACGATGGTGTCGCCGCGATCGACCTTCACCTTCAAAGTGTGGCAACTGCCTTCGTCTGAAGTCGGCGGCGTGTAGTACAGGAGATAGTATTGCTCTTGTTCCTGGGCGATTCTCTGCAATCCGCCAAGGAGATCGTTGGTGTTGCCGATGACGAATCCGCCGGTTCCCTGCGCGAGTTCATAGAGGACATCTTGATTGTGTTCTCCGCTTCCCATGGGAACAAGGCCTTTGGTATTGCTGAAAGGCGCATTGGGCGCCAGGATCGTCGGTTGCGTACCGCCGGTCGTCGTGCCGCCCGGATTCCCGACGCCGCGACCTCCGCCCGTGCCGCTGCCACCACGTCCTCCACCTCCGCCGCCCTTCTGCACATACACCAGATGAGCCGTGGTGTCCTGATCACCATCCTGCACGAGTACGGGCCGATCCGCATCACTCGACTCGAGCGTCGCCGTAACCAGCCGGGCTGGCGGCTCCGCTGGAAGGATTTGCATGGGAGCAGCTTCGCTAACCGCGCCCACGCCGCGCGCGTCGATCGCGTAGATCGCCACATTGGACCTGTTGCAGGCGTCGATTGCGGCCGTAAGCTCGGAATAGAGGACCCAATAGTTGGGATCGTTGGGTCTGAGAGGGAAACCGGCTGACAGGAGAACGAGCGACTTACGTCCCGGAACATCGGCCAGTCCCTTGGCCAGATCGCGCAATGCCAGCAACAGCGTGCGTGCGCCAAAGTTCGCTTGCAAATTGCCCAACTGAGGAATGCCGCTGGGCGGGGCGTTTGGCGAAACCGCTGTCTGATTTAACCCTTGCGCCGCCGCCTTGAGGCGCTCGGCATCGGTGGTGAAGTTCTGCGCGATGCTCAGCGTTCCGCCGAAATTTACGATCGCAATGTAGCGGTTGGGACCGGCGTTGGAATCCAGGAACTTCAAGGCGGCCGCGCGAGCTTGGACCTGATCCCCCTGACTCATGGTGGAGTTGTCGAAGAACAGCACCAGATACCGGTTCGGATTTACCGAGGGAGCCGCGGCATTGCTTTCCGAGGAGAAGTTCTTGATCGGCTGCTCCTTGCCATCCTCAAAGACGCGGAAGTCCTTGGCCGCGAGGTCGCGAACATACCGTCCTTGTTTGTCGGTAACCACGGTATCGACCATGACCAGGCCCGCTTCCTTGGTGATGGTCGGGGTTGCCTGTGCACTCGGCGGACTGGCCTGCTGCGCGAATATCGATAGCGTCAGCACCAAGCTAAGAGCTGCTGAAGAGACGAAGCGTTGGAGGTGCATAATCAAAGATCCTTCGCTAAGGAATTTCTACTGCACTGCTTTGCGCCGCCAGTTGTCCATCTTCATCGCGAACGACCAGCCGCACGATGTAACGTCCTGGCTTGACATCGAAGCTGCTCTTCAAGGTGACGTCTGAGCTCAACGGGCTTGCGAGCGTTTCGTCCTTCAAGTGCATCTGCAGGACCTTCTGCGTCCCGCTTATGAAGTTTCCATTGCGGTCAAAAATTGCCGAAACGACTGTCACGTCATTATTGTTCCTGCCATCGGCTTTGCGAAAGTGAAAATGCCGCACGTCCATCCGCGCCACGACGGAGAGTTTCGCATCATCTTGACCAGGCTTGAAGAATTGCGTGTGTAGCTGCACTGGAATCTCGCTCACCTCTTCCTGGGAGAAAACGGCATCTTCGATCGCCTGCCGAGCTTGCTCCGTGGCATTGGTTTCTCCCTTGGGAGCAAAGTAGCCTTTGCGGGCTTGAATCGTGCCCTCAGCCGGCGGCTTGAGGACGACAATCAGCTTGTGGTACTTGCCATCCGGCTTCAGGTTCTGGGGCGAAAATCCCAGCAGGTAGGAATACTCCGGGCCCTCGGCCATGCGGCGAAATCCCTCGCCGAGATCGTTGTTGTTGTGAAAGAAGACTCCGCCGGTCGCGTCCGCCAGGTCGGCCATAACATCGCGGTTGGCCTGCTGCTCCATCGTGTGATACTGCAGCATCTGGCCGGCTATGGCATGGCTGGGAGAACTCTGCTGGCTGGCATCGGGCATAGTGGTATAGAGTCCCTCCGCGTCGAGAGTATTAATGATGACCCCTGCGCGGAGAGCTCGATCCGCCAGCTCCGACTGCAGTTGCAAAGCATTGATATTCAAAAATCCTGGAGACACCAGCACGATCGTCCGTTGGCCTGGCATCGCGGCAATGCGTCGAACTGCGTCCTGCAATGCGCGCAGCGCCGAATTGGTTTCCTGATCGCCGACTTCCAGGTTACGACGCGCCATAGCCTGGATCTTGGCCTGGGATGAACCCGGAGTGAGAGTGATCACCTGGTTTCCCGTGGGGACGACGATAGCGCCGCAATTAATCGCATCGGCCAATGCCACCTGTATCGCCTGCGAATCGTTGCGGTTCACAATCTGATCGGCCATGTAGTAGGAGATGTCGGGGCACTTCGTCAAACTGGTGTTGCTGAGCGATCGTGGACGGATCTCATTCAGGGCGGCTGTCAACTGAGCGCGATCGTCGGTGAAGTCCAGTCGCGGCTGGCCGGAGGTCGTGTAGATGGCGACGCGATCTGAGGGCTGCATCGATTGCATCTGGCGCAGAGCCGCATTGCGTGCCTGCGCTATATCGCCAATCGCAAGATGAATGTCATCGAAAAGGTAAGCGATGTAGCGGGTGGGCACAACCGGCTGCGCAGTTGAGGGCAGCGCCGTCTTCTCTTCCTCACCCGCCGGCTGGTGTGGAGCCATCGGTTTTTCGCCCGCACTCTCGACCGTGAAGCGGCTGATGACCTGGGGCTTGCCATTATCCAGGAGCTGAAAATCCTCCAGCTTGAGTTTGCCAATCGTCTTGCCCTTGGCATCGCGGACTACAACCCGCACCTCGACCAGGTTGACCTTCACTTTGAATGTGGCGGTCTCGTCGTGTTGAGTGATCTCTGATGCGTTCTGGGCGGAGTTGGGTGCCGTCGGGGATGGAGGCGATTGCTGACTGATAGCTAAGACCGTCGAGAGAGCGAATGCCGCCATCAGCAGGCGCGCGAGGCAGCGTCGTCTCAATGACAAATGCTTACAGCGTCCGGAAATACAACTTTTCCCGCCGGAAACCATTTTGCCGCACGACCGATACGCGCACTGAGTTTAGAACATTGTTATGCCGATGCAAGCATTTTCCATCTTAGCTATGACCATCTTGAGTTACCGCGGTTTGCTGAATACGATGCCACTATGAATCTTGGCAGGTCGTGCCTAAGCGTTTCCAGGATATTCGCGCTCGTCATGTTTTTTTTCCTTATCCGCGGGCAGGCGATGGCGCAAGAACCGGCGAATCAACCTTACGAGCAGCAGGTACCCGGTCAGGCCGGAGGACCCGAGGGCAGGCCCATTGCGCCGCAGCTGCCTGCGGTTTCGATCGGCGGGGAGTCGGTGGTCACGCTGACGCGTCCTCCCGTAATCGATAAGGGCAAACCGCAATTCCTGCAAGCGGTTGTGCTTCCCGGCCGCGGAATGGCCGTCTTGCAGATCAAGGCATACCTCCCCGGCAAGGGAGAGATCGACCTACTGAATGCGCCTCCCGTGGCCGAGGCCGCGCAGTTGCTCAACAAGGAAGATGACGAGTTTGGCAATGAAGTATTCAAGATTGGCGGCGCGATCCTGCTACCTTTTGCCAATCGTATCCGCGGAGATGTGTCAGCGGACGGGAAGACAATAACCACCACGGTTACTGGGCGAAAGATCACACTACCGGCGAACTGGAGCGGAAGCGAGCCGGGCGCGGAGAGACATGCGATTCATGGCTTGATGCGCCGTTCACAGTTTCAGGACGTGATCTCACGGAATGGTGCTCAGGATTCGGCTGTCGACGCCATTTTGCACGCCGGCAATTTCGACGACCACTGGCTTTCCGATACCGACGTTGAGGTGGAAATAACCCTCAGCTACCAGTCGTTTGACATCACCATAACCGCCAAAAATGTTGGTTCAAGACTGCTTCCGATGGGTATGGGCTGGCATCCCTATTTTGTCCTGCCCGGTAATGACCGCCAGGACGTGAGATTGCATATTCCCAGCGAGACGCGCGCCATCATGAACAACTACGACGATACGTTTACCACTGGGCGGCGCGTCTCAGTGAAGGGCACGCCTTACGACTTCTCGGCGCCAGAAGGGTGCGCACTCGGCGAGCAGTACCTGGACGACAATTTCTCCAGTCTTCTCCATGACCCGCAGGGGCAGACGGTTTCGGAGATCATCGATCCGGCGGCCAACTATGGACTGAGGCTGATAACGCTTTCGCCAAAGATCAAGTCCATCCAGGTGTATGCTCCGTTGGGAAAGAATTTTGTTGCTATTGAACCGCAATTCAATTTACCTGATCCTTACAACAAGGATTGGGGAAATGCGGACACCGGCATGGTGTTGCTGCAGCCAGGACAGTCGGTCTCGTGGCGTGTCCGCTTGGAGCTGTTCACGCCGAAACCGGGGTCCCCGGCGAGTCCCGGATTTTGGCGTGCCGGGGTGGAAGAATAGGTGAGCCATGCATCGTCTTGCCATTAAAACGCACAAGAAGCGCGAGATTATCGACGTCACACAAAAGCTGGAAGCGATACTTTGGAAGCACTACGCCGACAAGACCGGCATTTGCCAGCTGAATCTACTGCACACCACGGCCGCGCTTACCACCTGCGATCTCGATCCCGGCACCGATCTCGACATGCTCGACGCCTTCGACATTATGGTTCCCAAGCTTGACTATCGCCATGAGCATAATCCGGAACATGTGCCCGACCACATTCTGTCGGCAATCATTGGCACGTCGGTGCAACTGGCGGTGGAAGCCGGGTTGCTTTTGTTGGGGACGTGGCAGCGCGTGGTCCTGATTGAGTTAGATGGTCCGCGCGAGCGCGAGTTGGTGATGTCGCTGGCCGAAACGGTGTGAGGCGGGAGCGATTCTTCATCACACGTTAAGAAAATATCCCTATACTGTCGCCGAGAATCCCATATGAATGCCGCAGTTGTTCATTCCTTCGAGGCTCCGCCTCGCTATACGACATTTGCCGATCCGGTTGCGTCCGACAAAGAGGTGCTGGTCACAGTGAGCGCTGTAGGACTTCATCGCGTGGTGAAGTCGCTGGCGAGCGGAAGTCACTACGCCAGTACGGACATGCTGCCATTCATTCCAGGCCTCGATGGCGTGGGACGCCTTGAAGACGGCAGCCGGATTTATTTCGGCATGTCGAGACCTCCCTTCGGCACCTTCGCCGAGCGTTGTGTCACCGCCTGCTCAAGATGTCTGGCCATTCCAGACAACCTTGACGACGCAACTGTCGCCGCCACGATGAATCCGGGAATGTCGTCGTGGGGAGCTCTGACGGGACGGGCGCAAGTCGTCGCCGGAGAGAGCGTGTTGATACTGGGAGCGACGGGTGTTTCCGGGCGGCTTGCCGTACAAATCGCAAAGCGACTAGGCGCCAGGCGAGTGGTTGCTGCCGGGCGTAATCCGGATGTGCTCCAAGGCCTTCTGCAGCGTGGCGCCGACGCTGTCATCTCGCTAAACCAGGAGCCACAAGCGCTAGTCTCTGCATTTACAGATCTGTGGACTAAAGACAACATTGACATTGTGCTGGACTACGTCTGGGGCGAACCAGCCGAGAAAGTTCTGGAAGCAATTTCGAAAAAGGGAATGCAGGCCACGGCTTCCCGAATTCGCTATGTGCAGATCGGAGCCACGGCTGGACCGAACATCTCGCTGGCGGCAGCTACGTTGCGCAGTTCCGGCTTGGAACTGATGGGAAGCGGACTCGGCAGCGTGTCTCTCCAAAAGATATTTCAATCCATAGCCGAATTCCTTAAAGCCGCGGCCGAAGAGCCATTTGAGATCGAAACGAAAACTGTTCCGTTGCTCGAGGTCGAGGCTATGTGGGAGGTGCCCAGCGAAGGAGTGCGCATCGTCTTCCAGCCGTGATATCGTCAGCAAGATTGCTGTAACTAGCTTGTAGCGTTGGCTGCCAATATTTCTACCACGGTAATGTTTGCCAGCAACTCCTGTGGCAGGCCATGCCGCTCCTTTAAGTACTCCGGGCTATTGTAGGAAATCCAGACTTTCCCGTCGCTGTCCTGTGAAACCAGAAGCTTCAGCGGAAGGTCGATCGCAATACTGGGAGCGGCCAGCATGAGAGGCGTCCCGGCTTTGGGATTGCCGAAGATCAGCAACTTGGTGGGACGCATTTTCATTCCCACCTTTTCCGCTTCTCCGCTATGATCGACGAGCGCGAAGAGAGCAACTCCCTTGGCTTGCAGAATCTGCTTGAGCTTTGCGACGGTTTCGTCCACCGAGTGACTGCTGGGCACATGGATGATGCCGTTGCCGACGGTTGACGCCATAGATCTCTCCTGACTGCTTCCAGAATTCGAATGGGCAGAATTTCGGACAGAAATCAAATAAATCGCCATCGCCAGCCCGACTAGCGCCAGAAAGAAAGCAATGGCGACAGGTTTCATGGAAGAACGAGCCTGTGCGGAGTCGCCGCGCTCGAGTGCCCGGACCAAACGGACATGATGCCATCCGGCAAAAACATTCACGATGACTCCGACGGCGATCAGCGCTGTGCCAAACCACAGGGAAGGTCCATAAGACTGGACTGAACGAGTGTGTTGGACGACTTGGAACTCTTGCAGGAAGATTCCGAAACGCGCCACCACGAATCCGAAGCCCATCAAAGCCAGACCGGTACGAATCCAGGCAAGCATGGTTCGCTCGGCGGCCAGGAAATCTGACAGGCTGGCTCTCTGGCCGGTTTCGGCTGACGAGTTCATGGATTCGGTTCCGAAGCGCGCCTTGCACTCAAGTTCGCGGGATCAGCTTGTCAATATAACTCGCAGGCCGACAGATCACCAGGAGAAGCGTTTGTGGCGGGGAGAGTTTGTTGTTGATCTTACTTTCGCCCTGGTCTTGCCCTTTCCACGTAATGCAGCGTCCGCACATCCACACGCACCAATTCGCCGGGCGCGATGAACAGCGGGACCCGAATCACCGAGCCGTTCTCCAGCGTGGCTTCCTTCAATGTGTTGTCCTGCTGCGCGTGAGCCACGGGAGCGGTGTCGACGACGCGCGCCTCGACGACATCGGGAAAGATGATGCTGATCGGCTGGTCACCGTAGAACTCTACCGGAAGCTGCATTCCGGGCTGCAGAAATTTCTCCGCAGGACCGATCAGCGCTGAAGGCAACTGCGTCTGCTCGAAGGTTCTGGGATCCATGAAGGTGCAGCCGTCCTCGTCGCTGTAGAGGAACTCCATATTGCGGCGTTCCAGTTCGAGGTCTTCGAGCCGCTCTTGCGGGCGGAAGTGCGGCTCCCATAACCGGCCGCTGACGACATTGCTGAGCTTGGTCTTGACCACGCCGCCCATCTTCGCGGCGCCGGCTTTGGAATCGACTTCGAGGACTTTGTAGACCTGTCCTTCGAGGCGGACAGCGGACCCTGGTTTGAGTTCGGTTGCGATTACCATGGGATTTGTCCAATTGCTGATGCCCACTCGTTCCTGGTTTTGGAATGAGTGGGGCTGAGGATCATTGGTATACAGCTAATAACTAAGCGTTGCGGTCGTGGACGTTGTGGTTGCGTTGTAATTACACCATGGGTCTGTGCCACCCTGAGTGACCCAATACTCTGGAGACCAACCTGGATTAGGGACCCGTCGGTAGTAATTGTCGAACAGAACTACGTTGCTAAATGTTGTAGAGCCATTTGGCGGATAGTCACTGCATTGGTTAACGCTGTAGACCTCCAACGCGCCGGATACAGCCCACTCAAAGGTTATTAAGTCTGGAAAAACAGAGTTCAAGGTTGTGGTTCCCCGGGTGGTCACGTCCGTGGTGATGATATTCCATTTCGGACACGCCTCAATTACTGGTACGTTCCCGCATACGCTCAACACCGTGCCGGAGATCTGGTCGCCAGGATTAACCGTCACAGGCGTGCTGTACCACGCCATACCGGTGGGACAGCAGTTCCAGCTTGCAATATTCCACGGCCCAACCCCGGACTGTCCATCATTCCACCCCAAAACAGGCTGGATGATCACATCTGGATCGCTAGGTGTATGCATGAGACCGGGAAAGAAATACAAGGTCTGGCCGTCATTCGTGGTAGGCGTCTCGGGGACGGTCCAGGTGGCCCCAACCTCGTTATAGGGAGTAGTCGCGGAAATCTGGCCGGCTTCAATCCAGCTGTGACTTATCTCGAGGGGTCCGGGATTTGAACCGACAACGAGCTCTCCCTTAGCTGTATAGTGCGGGAAACTACAATACGGAGCGACGGTTTCCTCCGTTCCGTCCTTAAAGCGGAGGCGGCCATCGGCGAGCAGAGTCGCTCCCTCCTGGACCATCCGTACACAGGATGGATGAAAATAGCCGAACGGCGTAATCACATAGTCGGACGGCACATTGGCTGGGTGATTCGGTCCTACTGGCTTCTGGGCATACAACATTCCCACAGACATTATGAGAGACAACATGAGGCAGAAAACCCATCTTGCCTCATTCATTCCTGGCTCCTCTATTGCGATGACTGCAATTTGAATAATGCAGAGCGGCAACGGCGAGCAGCTCCATCATCATTGCTGACGAAACAGTACACCCGATTGCCAAAACGAGTGAGATAGTAGAGAAATCTTTTCAGCGCGATATCCCACTCTGGTCTCGGTTTGTTGGCGACAGGGGGGCGAACTAGACCATCACCTGCGCCAATCGGTGCTCCAACTCGTACGCGACCGCGATCGACAAGCGGCGGATGCCTTCGCGAATCATCTCCGTCTGCGCGTTGGAGAAGTTCAGCCGCATGTGCGAACCGGTGTCGCCATTGGGGAAGAACGGCTCGCCTGGAACGAAGGCGACGTTCTGCCGCAACGCCAGATCCAACAGCCGTGACGAATCCACTCCCGGTGGCATGGTGACCCAGAGAAAAAGTCCGCCTTGGGGATGGGTCCACGAGACCTCAGGTGGGAAGAAGTCGTTCAGCGCGGCAAGCATGGCGTCACGCCGTTGCTTGTAAGTAGCGCGAATCAGCTTCACGTGCTCGTCGATGAAACCGTCGCGCGCGGCTTCGTAGATGACCATCTGGGTAAAGGTGCTGGTGTGCAGGTCCGTGCTTTGCTTGAGCTGGACGAGCTTGGCGATGACATCGGGCGGAGCCACAATCCACGCGACCCGCAATCCCGGCGCCAGCACTTTGGAGAAGGTGCTGAGATAAATTACATTGCCGAGCTTGTAGTCTTTGTCGCGCGTGAGGTTGGTTCGGTCCAGCACCACCAGCGGGGTAATGTGTTCGCCTTCATAGCGCAGCTGGCCATACGGATCGTCTTCGATAATCGGGATTCCGTAGCGGTCGGAGAGCGCCACCAGCTCGTCACGCCGTGCGCGGGAGAGCGTTACTCCACCGGGATTCTGGAAGTTCGGCAGGACATACATGAACTTCGGGCCGGAGCGCAGTGCCTGCTCCATATTGCAGGTTTGCAGGCCGTCATCATCGATGGGAACGGTTACGTATTCCGCGCCCATGAGGTCGAATGCCTGCAGCGCTCCAAGGTAGGTTGGCGATTCCACCAGGATGCGGTCGCCGCGATTGATGAGTAGTTTCGCGATCAGATCCAGCGCCTGCTGCGAACCTGAAGTGATGAGGATATTGTCGATACTCGCCAGGATGCCGTAGCGCGCCATGTGCGCGACGATAAGCTCGCGCAGTGGGCGATACCCTTCCGTAGGCCCATATTGCAATGCCACGGTTGCCTGGTTCTGCAAAACGCGGTGGCACGCCTCCTGGAAACGTGCCACCGGAAAGACCTCAGGGGCGGGCAAGCCACCCGCAAAGGAGATGATCTCAGGACGCTGAGTAATCTTGAGTAGTTCTCGGATGACGGAACTTTTGACTGACTTGGTGCGCTGCGCGTAACGATGTGCCCAGGGCGCGGCCATACGACTCCTCCGTTATTACGGTCAACATTAGCGCGGCCAGGGGCAGCCTGTCTGTGATAGCTGACACGGGGCTAAGCCCATGGCTGCCCGTGTCTTTGCCGTCACCAAAGTTGACAGACTCTGAACTAGCCACAAAAGGGGGGATTGACAATGCCTGCAGAGGACGGCACAATCCCGACCAATCTCAACAATAACTTGCCTGCCACAGTTGAAGGACAGGAAGAGGAGCGCTTATGTCTCGCCTCGTTGCCGCCCTAGCTGTTGCTCTCTCCACTGCGTTGCTGGTTACGACCAACTTCGCCCAGCAAGCTTCTCCCTTCACGATTCCTAACCTGATTCGCTATGGCGGCGTATTGAAAAATGCGGAAGGCGCGACGGTCTCGTCTTCCACGGTGGGTGTGACCTTCGCCATTTATAAACAGCAGGATGGTGGTGCGGCTATTTGGATGGAGACGCAGAACGTCACCACCGACGCCAGCGGCAGCTATAGCGTTCTGCTGGGAAGCACGAGCCCGGCTGGATTGCCCGGCGATCTCTTCTCGCAACAGGAGCAGCGCTGGCTCGGGGTGCAGGTGCAGGGAGAAGTGGAGCAGCCGCGCGTCTTGATAGTCAGCGTGCCATATGCCTTCAAAGCCCATGAGGCGGAGACGCTGGGTGGCAGGAGCGCGACAGATTTTGTCCTGGCCAATGGCGCGAACTCCTCAGGGAATTCTGCCGCTGGCAATCAAGTCTCTTCGACTACCAGTAGTTCCACCACAAATACGAAGACTCCCGCCAGTGATGGCCCGACGCAGTTCAGCGGGTCAACCACGAATCAGATTGTGAGCGTGACGCAAACCGGTACCGGATGGGCAGTGAATGCGACTGCGCCGACGAACGCCATCGTCGGTACAGCGACGGCCACTACCGGTACCACTCTCGGGGTGCAGGGTATTGTTTCCAGTCCCGGTGGATATGGAGTTTACGGGCTTGCGAATGTGGCGACGGGCGGCATCGGCGTAAAGGGCAACTCAAACAGCACTTCAGGAACAGGTGTGCGGGGAACAGAAACCTCGACCAGCGGCGCTACGACAGGAGTGAGCGGCTACGTTGCCAGTACAACCGGTACGGCGGGAGTGTTTAACAACGCCGGTGGTGGCAAGATTCTCAGCGGCCAGAACACTGGAGTGGAGAAGTTTTCCGTCGATGGCAACGGAAACGTGAATGCCGCTTCCGCCTATCAGATCGCTGGAAATGACGTTGTAGCTGCGGGGAATGACAGCTTATTCCTCGGAGTAGGAGCAGGTTCCCACACAACCGGTAGATACAATGCTTTCTGCGGCGACCTCGCCGGCGCCACCACTACCGTAGGAGCCTCCAACACCTTCACTGGCTATAAGGCTGGTTTTACCAACACCACGGGCACCGCTAATTCCTTCTATGGCTGGCAGGTTGGCTTCAGTAATATCACCGGGCTCTACAACACCTTCGCGGGCGACAATGCCGGATACAACAATACGACGGGCTCGTACAACAACTTCTTCGGCCATAAGGCAGGCTACGGCAACACAGTAGGTCAGAACAACACTTTCTTGGGTCAGTATTCCGGCTACCTGAACACTACCGGCTCCGACAATGCCTTCTTTGGAGAGAGCGCCGGATACAACAATACGACGGGCGGCAGCGACGTATACATTGGCAATCCCGGACCCAGTTCCGGCACCGAATCCAACACCATCCGCATAGGCAGACAGGGCACTGGCCAAGCTCTGCAGAACAGCGCCTACATTGCTGGTATCTACGGTTCCACAACCAATAGCGGTGTGGCGGTTGTGATAGATTCCACGGGTAAGCTGGGGACACAAGGCGGAGCCGGGCTGGTTACTTCGTTCAATGGGCGCACGGGCGCAGTCCTGCCGGCCACCAATGATTACGGCTTCTCGCAACTGCATGGGACGGTGGCGAGCGCGCAACTCGTCGGCACCTATTCAGAGCGCGTGATCCTGAGCAATACGCTGAATGCCTTCACCGGCGACGGCTCAGGGCTCACGGGAGTGCCGCCTGCGGGAGGCTCGGATAGCTACATTCAGAACCGAGCTTCGCAGCAGGCCACTGCCAACTTCAATATCAGCGGCAATGGAACAGTGGGTGGAACGCTCTCCGGCAGCATTGTAAACACGGGCACTGGCTACTTTATCAACGGCAGCAGCGTGCTGAACGCTGTCAGCAGCAGCATACTTCTGGGTGCAGGTGCTGGCGCTCACACCACCGGCATTGACAACACTTTTGCGGGATATCAAGCCGGCGCCGCTAACACGACGGGAACCCAAAACACCTTCTCCGGTGACCGGGCCGGCGACAGCAACGTCAGCGGGGCCTTCAACTCCTTCTATGGCCATAAAGCCGGTTACAACAACACCACCGGTAGCAGCGACGTCTACATCGCGAATCAGGGTCCCACGTCGGGTACTGAATCAAACACGATACGCATAGGTACCCAAGGCACCGGCTTGGCGCAGCAGAATGCCACCTACATTGCTGGAATCTTCGGTGCGACGTCGGCGTCGGGTGTTCCGGTGTATGTCAATTCCGACGGCCTGCTGGGAACCCTTACCTCTTCGCTTCGTTACAAGGAACAAGTCCGCAACATGGGCGACAGCACCAATGCGCTAATGAAGCTGCGCCCGGTCACCTTCCTCTATAAGCCTGAATATGCCAACGGGGATCGTTCGCTGCAATACGGGCTGATCGCGGAAGAAGTCGCACAGGTCTATCCCGAGCTGGTTGCCTATGATAACGACGGGCAGCCGTACACCGTGCGCTATCAGTATCTGACATCGATGCTGTTGAATGAGGTGCAGAAGCAGTATCACCGCGCCGAAGCTGAGGCCAACGTGATTCAATCGCAGCAGGATCAGATCAAGGCACAAGAGGCAAAGATTGGAGACCTGGAGCAGCGCTTGTCGCGGCTGGAGTCGCTGATTGGCGCACCGGTGAAAGCGGCCGATGTGCGGACGGCGGATGCGTCGCGTGCAGGTGATGTGCAGTAGTTATGAAGGCGCCGGTCGAGCAGTTCTGGTATGGCGCGACAACCACCGGAATCGAACCTTCATCTTGATTAGTACCGGAGAAATCCGGAGCAGAGGTTCGACATGAGTTGGGCGAAGGCATTTATTGCAGGTATAGTTGGCGCTGCGCTCATGACTGTGATGCTGAGCGTTGCCATTGCCTCGGGATTCCGGGTCTTGGACTTCTCGATGATGTGGGGAACGCTGATCGGCCTGCCGATCGGATGGGCAGCGTGGATTGTTGGTTTTGTGATCCACCTGCTGGTAGGAGGCGTATTCGCTCTCATATACGCTTTGCTGTTCAAGGCCTTTTCCGGAGCCGGTTTGGTGCGGGGCGGATTGATTGGAGTCGTACACGCGCTGATCACCGGCATCATCATTGCCTTGTTGCCGCTGGTTCACCCGCTCATGAACAACGGACACATGCAAACGCCGGGACCGTACTTCTCCGGTCATGGTATAGCCGGAGTACTCTTCTATTTCGCAATGCACATTGTGTATGGAGCTACGGTGGGTTGGTTGTATCTGCGCCTGATGCCCGCGGCGCAGGAACCATTGGCAGAGAGCGGGAATTTGCGCATCGCGGCGTGATGCGCAGCCCGATGTAAGAAAACAAGTTTTTTCAGCGGCTAAAGCCTAGACGCTTAACAGTTGACGCAATCGGCGCGGCTGAAGCTGTTCCTCTTCAAGCGTGGCAACAGAGCCATGCCGTCCCAGCGAGAGTGCGGCCTGCACGCGAGCGTAGGGCCAGCACCACACCAACTCGTTTACACCAACTCGTCCACACCAACTCGTCCACACGGAGTGGGAAGCCGCAATTATCGGAACAGCTGCATTTGCTTGTCTTCAACCGGGGGATGAGCGCTTCGGCTGCGGAAGCCGAATTGGCGGCTGATTCCGTGCTTCTTGCGCAGTTTCGCCATTACCTCCGAAATGTTCTTGCTGTATGCCTTGCTCAGAAAGTCGCGCTGGCCGAATCGCTTGCGGTACTCCGGAACAAGATGCGGAAACTCTTTCTCCAGAAACGGCAGAAAGACGTTTGCGGAACACGGCTTCAGAAACAGTGGATTGGCGAAAATATATTTTCCGCCTGCTTCCTTCACCGCGCGCACCATCGCATCCAGCGCTCCGGGAGAATCGGTGATACCCGGCAGAACGGGAGCGCAGATCGCCCCAGCGTTAATACCAGAATCAGAAAGTTCGCGCAGGGCATGCAGTCGAAGATCGGGACGCGGGGCGCGCGGCTCGAGGATTCGCGCCAGTTTCACATCCAGAGTGGTGATGGTCAGGTTTACGAACAGGGAATTATGTTCAGCGACCTGCTTCAGCAACTCGATGTCGCGGACGACGAGATCTGACTTGGTTACGATTCCGATCTCCAGGCCATGATGTAGCGCCAGTTCCTGCAGAATTCCGCGGGTGATCTCGAAGCGCTTTTCCGCCGGCTGATAAGGATCGGTGGCAGTGCCGATGGCGATTTCTTCGCCCCGTTTTACCTTCTTCAATTCCTGGCGCAAGAGCCACGACGTCTGCTGCTTGACATAGATCTTGCGCTCGAAGTCGACTCCATCTCGCATCTCCATGAACTCGTGCGTGTAGCGCGCGTAGCAGTATTTGCAGGCAAACTCACAACCGCGATAGGGATTGATTGTCCAGGTAAACGGCACGCGCGCGGAGGTGCAGCGGTTGAGCAACGCGCGGCTGGGCAGAGTGAAGTACTCGACCAGATGACCCTGGCGGATCGACTCGCCATGGGCGGCTAGTTTGGCGATGCCCACCAGTGGCGGCGGGCTCTCGTGCTCGAGGAAGAGCGATGATGGATTCATAGTGTCGGGCAGTTGCAATGTTCGCTTTTTATTCGCCATCCAAATATTAACCTTTGCAATCCGGACGGTCAAGTGACAGCAGCATTGCCGCGGCGGTTAGAACTGCGACATCGCCTACGAGAGCGATCGGCAACTGACAAGCCTTCGCGCTGCTGTGTAAACTTCTCTTGCCTTCTGCTTTCCCTTTATGTTGCGGTTCTGGAGACATTTCCGGCTGGCGCTGTGGCGCGCCTTTGAGCACGACGCTTTTGCTGTCGCCAAAGCGGCAGCGTTCTCGGCGATCTTCACGGTGTTCCCGGCAATCCTGGTGCTGGCCTCCATTCTCTCGGTATCGCACACGACCGAGGCCCTGTTCCGCGAACTCAGTCATGCGCTGGGTCGGATCCTCCCTGAAGGCACCGGGACGGCTGTAGCGCAATACTTCACCGACAACAAACCGGTGCGGCTCAAGTTCGTGCTGACCACGTCGATCATCACCTTGTGGACCGGTTCCGGCGTCATGATCTCCTGGATGGTAGGGTTCCGCAACGCTTACCAGATGCCGAAGATCTGGGGGCTGGTCAAAGAGCGCATGATCGCCTTCCTGCTGGTGGTTCTTGCAGGGATCCCGTTGTTGTTCGCGTCATTGCTGCTCGTGTTTGGCAACCAGATTGAGCAGTGGATTGTGTATCGCGTCGGCCACGAGCTGGGGCCATACATTTTGGGCCTCTGGACAGCATTGCGGTGGATCATCGCGACTCTGACTAGCATTGCCGTGATCGGCCTGATCTACCATCACGGCGTTCCCCGAACTCAGCCCTGGCATCGGGTGTTGCCGGGCTCGGTGCTGGCCACGTTCTTGTGGTTTGTCTCGACCGTGATCTTCGGAATGTATCTGCGTCGCTTCGCCAATTACAACGTCATCTATGGCTCAGTGGCGACCGCGATCGCACTGCTGATCTGGCTCTACCTGGTTTCGATGGTTATTTTGATTGGCGCTGAATTCAACGCGGTGCGATATCCGCGATTTGTCTTTGGCGCCTATTCCGAGCTCACGACGGAAGCGAAGCGCTCGCAGAACGGCTCCATAAAGCAATGAGCAATCCTCAAGCGGATTTACATCGGGGCACGCGAACCGCACCGCGCAGCGCCAAGATCGTTTGTACGATCGGACCCGCCAGCAGCTCGGAAGAAATGATCCGTGAGTTAATGCTGCGCGGTATGGATGTAGCCCGGCTGAACTTCTCGCATGGGGCGCACGAGGACCACGCGCAGGTGATCCAGCGGCTGCGCAAAGTTGCCGCCGAGCTCGGGAGAACAATTTGCATTCTGCAGGATCTGCAGGGACCGAAGATCCGCACTGGCCGGCTGATGGATCGCATTCCCATCGCGCTGCAGAAGGGTCAGAACGTCACCATCACCTCGCGAGACGTGATGGGCACGGCTGAACTTCTTGCAACCACCTATCAGAATCTCGCGAAGGATGTGAAGCCCGGCGAACACATTCTGCTGTCGGATGGTCGCATCGAATTAGTTGTACGCGAGATCCGCGATGGCGATGTTGTATGCGAGGTGCTGACCGGCGGCATGTTGGGCGAACATCAGGGGATCAACCTGCCGGGCACGAATGTAAGCATCCCTTCGCTGACGCCGAAAGACGAAGTCGATCTAGAGTTCGGATTGAAGAGCGCCGTCGATGCAGTTGCGATTTCGTTTGTGCGCACCGCGGAAGATGTCTTGCGCGCCGGCCGTGCCATCACCTCGCGCGGCTTCAATGTTCCGCTGATCGCCAAGCTGGAAAAGCCGCAGGCCATCGACAATCTCGATGCGATTCTCGAAGTCGCCAATGGAGTGATGGTGGCGCGCGGCGACCTGGGAGTGGAGGTCGCGCCCGAAAAGGTGCCGCTGATTCAGAAGAAGGTCATTCGCCGGGCGCTCGATTTCCGGCGGCCCGTCATCACTGCGACGCAGATGCTGGAATCGATGATCGAGAGTCCGCGACCCACGCGTGCCGAAGCCAGCGATGTGGCCAATGCCGTCCTCGACGGCAGCGACGCGGTGATGCTGTCGGCTGAGACCGCTGTCGGTAAGTATCCTCGCGAAGCTGTCGAGATGATGGCCCGCATTGTCACCGAGGCGGAGAGCAATCCATTTCAACGGCTGGTGCCGGAGCATCAACGGGCGGAGCACCTCTCGATTGCCGAGACGATCTGCGAATCGATGGCCCACGCCGCTGAAGATCTTAATGTGGGCGCCATCGCCGTTTTCACCGAGACGGCAACTACCGCGCGCATGCTTTCCAAATACCGGCCGGCCGCGCGTATTTACGCCTTTAGTCCAAACCAGGCGGTGTGCAATCGTATGAACCTGTTGTGGGGAGTAACACCGGTGCATTGCCCGTCACATCTATCGGTGGAGCTGATGGCGGAATTCGCCGCAAGAGAGTTGTTAGGCATGCAAGTGTTAGCATCGGGCGACATCTTCGGTTTGATTGCGGGAACAACCCAAACTGAGGGCGCGACGAATTTTCTGCGGCTGATCCGGGCCGGCGACCGCGATAATATCGCGGTGGTGGGTAGCCGCTGAGGGTAAGGGTGAAGTTGCAATGTCTGAACAAATCGTATCACTGGCTGTGATGGAAGCACTGCCGGGAAAAGAAGAAGAGCTTCTGAGCATGTTGCGTGAGCTCTATACCATGTTGTACTCCAAGAACTATTGCCGCGACTCGCTGCATCGCGACACGTCGCGCCCAGACCGCTTCGTGCACCTGCGACGCTGGACCTCGGCGCAATCGCGCGCTGAAGCGCAAGCCGATCCCGACGTGCATCGCTATTGGCTCAAACTTCCCGAGCTATGCATCATGGCCGCAGTGTATGAAACGCTGGAAACCGTATTCGAAACGTAATCGCCGGCAGCCAGCAACTAGCAGATAGTTGCATCGCCGTGCGTTTAACGGGCGGATGGGGCACGTTCGTGACACAACGGCCCCGGATAGTATCTCAGTTTTCACGTCACAGAAATGGAGAGCGGCGGCGAAATCTCAGTTGTTACAGTCTGTCTTCGGCCTTCTCCATCGGCACCTTTCCTCGGCCTTAATCTACCAACCGAGAGGAAACTATGGGCCGTTCAAACCGATTCTATTTTGCTAGTGGTTTTGTGGTGCTAATCATCGCCGGTCGCGCTGTGGTTTCGCTCTCTTATACGCCCACTGTCTTGTCATGATGTGCCAGAGGGCTCAAGGGACTGTCCTGTAACCTGGAGCCAAATTATGAAGGACCGAAAGCTTGTTGCAACCGGAGCGGCAATGGCCGCGTTGCTGGCCGTGGGAGTTGTCGCACAGTCGCAGACAACGCCTGTGCCTCCTCAAACTGCATCTGTGTCGGCGCAGTCGGCCTCAGGAGATGCGCCGAAGCCCGCGGCTAACGCCTGGATGCTGACCCCGACACCCTACGGGGCCTGGAACCAGGACATCTCTCCCGCACTGCGAGCACAGCGCGATCGGTTTTCGGACGAAATATCGCACCAAAAGGTACCCCTAACGGTGCCGTCAGACGCCGCTGAAGCGGATCTCGCCACCAGCGATGTTGACATGGCAGCCGAGCCCTTCGACATTATGAGTGCTCCGAATAGGGCTATCCTGACGGCGACGTTTACAAAGTACCGCAGCGTGTTGAGCGCATCCGACCTCTCCATCTACACCGAAGTGACGATGCACGTCGATCAGGTGTTCGAAGACCAGACCGTATCCGGTCACCCGTTCCATGATCGGGATATAACGTTACTGCTCTCCGGCGGAACCGTAACGTTGCGCTCTGGTTCAAGTCTTTCTTATCACGTCGCCCCGCGGCGACTGTTCCTCCAACCGGGCCACAGATACCTCCTGGTGCTCTCTTATGAGAGCGCCGCAGATTTTTATGAGCCGTACGACGACTGGGATATTTCCGACGGCACAGTTCGGGCAAATACCGGGAGGACCCGGGCCTTGGCGAAGGATGGACGCTCATCTCTCAACGGACTTGCGGTGGATAAGCTCGGACCGGCGGTGGATAAGCTTTTGTATGCGGGTAAGTGATCGACGGACCCTGTAATAAAAAGGAGAAAAGCTTATGCGGGGAGCGCTCGCGATTCTCACGCTGGTTCTTACCCCTTGGGTTTTCAATGCTATGGGGGCGAAGGCGGTCAATGCGTCGCCCAAAACGGCAGTGCTTACGAGGCCGGCGGCCGTATATCCAGTTACGCCCCAGCGAATAACGTCGGCCCATATACCCCAGCGTGGAACTGGGGGCAGAGTGGCGTGATGTCATGCGCTGCGATGGCGCTCAAGGTAATCGGTCCCTAGTGCTACGACCCGGTGCCGAGTTGCTAGTTGTTATCCTAATTCACCCACGGTCCACGCGAATCCCCGTTACCCTTGCGCGGCTCGCGTGCGCTGGGATCGCGAAAGTTGCCGTACTCATCGAAGTAGTCTTCGTGCTTGTAGTCGCCGCGGTCGTCATGCTTCCGCATATAGACTTCGAATTTGCGGGCCGCGCGCTTGCGCTTCCACCGATAGTAGGAGTTGCGAATTCCAAAAACGCGCTCCGAGGTGGCGTGACCGAAGCCGCGACGAGGCACGAACTTCAGCCAGACATAACCAAACAGCAGTCCGCCCATGTGCGCCATGTAGGCGACGGCGCCTCCCGGCTGATGCGACGCGGTTAGCGTCAGGTACACCTCAATGAAGATCAGGCCGATGATGAAGTACTTGGCCTTGATCATGAAAGGGATGGGAAACAGCATGATTTCCTGATCGGCGTACAGTATGCCGAAAGCGAGCAGCACTCCAAAGATTGCGCCCGACGCGCCTACCGTGGGCACAACCGGGCTGGCGCCCAACAGGCCGGTAAAGGAGACGACCAGGGTGGTCAGCGCCGCGCCGACGGCACAGAAGAAATAAAACTGCATGAAGATGTTGTAGCCCCAATCCTGTTCCAGTTGGGCGCCGAACATCCACAAGGCGAGCATGTTGAAAAATATGTGCAGCAGTCCGGCATGCAGAAAGGCGTAGGTGACCAGCTGCCAGATCCAGCCGCGAAAGACGACCAGCGCCGGCACCAGCCCGAAGTGCAGCTGCACCCATCGCTCGCCACCTTCAACGAAGACTCCAAGCAAGGCCACTGCGATAAATACAATTCCGTTGGCGATGAGCAGTTGCTTCACCGCGCGCGTGAACGGCGGAAAACTCAATCCCATGCCCGACGTGCGTCGCATGACTTACTCCGTACTGTCGGCGTCAGACAGTTCTGACGCCTTATGACTGGTAGAGCGGGGTTCAGGCCCGCGTCCCCTTCGCAATCTCTTAGGCTCAGGCGCTGAGGCTCGCAGAGCCTCACGCCCTAGTATTTTTGTCAGGCAGCTTAACCCAGGCCTGCTCTACCCGGTCTGCCGTCGAGTTATCGATCATCTCATCAGCGCTCCGGCTCCGGTACAATCGCCAGACTGCGATGGCCTTTGGCATCTACCGCTCGCACTGCAAAGATCACATTGTCTTTGGATAACGGCAAGGTGATCTGGGTTACTTTGCCGGCGGATTCTACGTGCTGCCAATCCGCCGCAGTCGTATCGCGCCACAACACTTCATAACTGGCAGCCAGTCCGCCCGGCGAAGGCTTCCACTCTAGAGTGGAATTGTTTTCGAGGCCTTTCGTCAACAGGCGAACATCCACCGGCGGCGCCGGCGCCGAGGCCAGCGAGGCCAGCGTGGCCGCGTTCAGCCGCGCCACACTTGCGGTGTAATCGTAATCCACAAATTTCGGCAGATCGCCGTATTCGATGCCGTTTTCGGTGCGAACGTTCTGATGCTGATGATTGAAGTTCTCGCGAAATTCGGTCAACCGCACCGCAGCATAGCCCTGCTCGTTGAACGAGAAGTGGTCGCCGCCGCGCAAATAGCGATCATGACGGAAAACCATCATCGCGCGAAAGTCCCACGCTGTAAGATACTCATTGCCGATCTCCGCGACATAGCGCGCGAGCTGACGTGACGGACCGTCGCTCTCGCCCCCCAGCGCGCGGATCCGCCGCAACTGCTCCTCACTCGCATTCGATGGAATGCCTTCGGAAAATAACCGCACCACATGCGGATCCTGCAGCTTGTCTCCGGGAGTACGATCGCCGCCCACGATATCGTTGTTCAGTACCGCTTCAATATCCCACCCGACCGCCTTTGCCATCTTGGCGAAATGCGCGCTGCCGTAGAGACCCTGCTCTTCACCGGCCACGGTGAGAAAGATGATAGTTGCCGGAAAACGATGCTTGCTGAGGACTCGCGCGCACTCCAGGCTCACAGCAGTGCCGCTGGCATCGTCATTGGCTCCCGGCGCCGCGGCGGTGGCATCGGTGGGGTCGCTGTTGCGTGAATCGTAATGGCCACTCACCACGTAAATACGGCCCGCATTTGCCGGATCGGTGCCGCGCAGAATCGCATAAACATTCGTAATCGTCGTGGGCTGCGGAATTCGCGGACCCGGCTGCTGCAGAAACTCATCGCTCTTCACTTCCAGGCAATCGCCGCACTGGCTGGAATACTGTTGCAGCTCTCCCTGGATCCACTCGGCCGCGGCATTGATGCCCTTATCGGTCATCGCAGGCATGTCGGACGAGAGCGTCTGCCGTGTCTGGAAGCTGACCAGCTTCTCGATGGTTTGCTGAATTCGATCGGGCGAGATGTCGCGGAGGGCAGCGACAATCTGCGGATCGGCATCGGCTGGCGTGGCGCCATTCTGTTGCGGAGGCAAAGCAACCGAAGGCAAGCTCATCCACATCACCATAACTCCGGTCAAGAAAAACTTTGGGTAAACATAAAGGCGCGAATCGTTGGGCACCGCACGGCGTCTATCACTTGACGATGCCCTCAAGAGATTCTAAATATAAATGCACGGCTAGTGCGGCATCGTTATAGCCGGCGGAATAATTCAGAATCATTAAGAGCAGCGGAGACGATCATGGTTATTTGTCCTGAATGCGAGAGCGACCTGGATATCGAAGAGGATGAAGTGGACGAAGGCGAAATCGTCTCTTGTCCCGAGTGCGGAAGCGACTTCGAAGTGGTTGGCGTCGAACCGCTGGAGTTGTCGCGGGTCGAGGAGGAAGACGCGGAAGAAGACGAAGAGGAAGATGAGGAAGAGGAGGAGTACTAGCTTGTGCCGCGCGTCTCGCTCCGGGCTTTGCTTTGCTTGTGCGCTCGTCGTCTTGTTTTTGCTGAACGAATCGATCGCTACCGCACGAAATGCTTCTCCTCAGCAGTCTCCCCAAGCTACCAGGAAGGATTACGCGTTGATTTACGGCACCGTGTGGGGGCCTGACGATCGGCCGGTTGCGGCTGTGCCCATCAAGATCCGGCGAGATTCGGATAAGAAAGCGAAATGGGAAGTCGTGTCCGACAATAGCGGCGAATTCGCGCAGCGGGTGCCTATCGGGACTCACGATTACATTGTTCAAGCTGACATCAAAATGCCCAAGGGCCAGCCGAAACCCCAGACCACGGCGCACGTTGACAACAACGAACGCGTCGATGTGAGTTTACATTTGACCCAGCAGATGCTCTCCTCGCGGTAATTGGAACAGGAGTAATCGATGTACAAAGTTTTGGGCACGTTCATTGTCCTGCTGGTTGCCTTGAGCTGCAGCGCGCAATTTCAGCTTCCCGTCGGTCCGGGCTCGCGCTCGTCGGACGATACCCACAAGCCCGCGCGCGTCACCTCGCGACTTCTGACCGGAACGGTTCTGGATAAGAGCGACAAGCCGATCTCCAATGCCGTCGTCTATTTGAAGAATACCAAGACGCTCGCCGTGAAGACTTACATTGCGCAGAACGACGGCACGTATCGTTTTCCCGAGCTCTCGCCTAACGTGGATTACGACGTTTATGCCGAGAAAGACGGCAAGAAGAGTAGCACCAAGACGCTCAGCCAGTTCGATGACCGCGCCAAAGCCAATATCAATCTGAAGATCGATACCAACAAGTGAGCTAACCAAGGCCTAGCTTTTGGTTGCTGTCCATGTCCCGGTATCTCCTTTCAAACATCCGCCCGACGGGGCAGTGTAAGTGCCGGTGATTGACGTCCCTGCCGAGTTGGCGGTGCCGGTAAGGCTGAGGGCTTGTGTGCCTTCTTGAAGTATCAGCTGTACGGTTGTGCCGCTTATGCTGCCCGACAGTGGCCCAGCGGTCGCGCAGAGCGACCCGGTCAGGCTTACCTGCCCGCTGACAGAGTTGCCGGTTTGCTCAATGTTGCCGCTCCCGGTAAAGACGTCTCCGGTCTTTGTTGAAGTGCCACTGATCTGCCAATCCCCGGCCAGGTTTATCGTCGTGCCAGCACCGCTGCCGGTGCTGCCGCTGTTGAAACGGTTCTCGCTGCCACCGCCGCAACCCGCAAGAAAAATGCTGAAGAGCGCAATCGTCAGAATCCTTTTCATGCTGTCCCTCCAGACTGACTTTGACGGTTCGGCCCTGATTGGGTAAAGAGTAGCTCTCGACGTTGCGGAGATGTCTAACCGATCCTAACTTTTTCGATTATCGAGTTCGGGCGATTTCGTTACCTGCCTGATAGCGCAGTCTGTGCGAGAGATGCGGAAATGAAAAGGCCGCCATTCCTGGCGGCCTGCTGCATCCCTTGTCCTGCGGTTAATTGTTTTCATTGCTGGCGCGCTTCCACGACATAAATTCTCCGATCGTGGAGCCGCTTCCCGACGATGTCGCCGCCGGAGCCTTGTAGGTCTCAACATCCGCGCGTGTCGCTTCTTCGCCAACCGCTCGTATACTGAGCCCGACTTTTTTCTCCGCCGGATTCATCTTGATGATTTTGAAGTCGTGTTCCTGTCCCGACTCCAGCTTGATCGGCGCACCGTGCGAGTCGACCGCTTCCGAATTGTGGCAGAGACCTTCGATGCCATCGGCGATCTCGACGAAAGCCCCGAAGCTGGCCAGCCGCAGAACCTTGCCGTGAATCACGTCGCCGACGCGATGCTGCTCGAAGAACGTGTCCCATGCATCCGGTTGGAGCTGCTTCACGCCCAGCGACAGGCGGCGCTGATCCGGCTCGATCGCCAGCACAATCGCCCGCACCTTGTCGCCCTTCTTCAGCACTTCTGACGGATGCTTTACTCGCTTCGTCCAGCTCAGATTGCTGACGTGCACCAGCCCGTCGATCCCGTCTTCGATTTCGATGAACGCGCCAAAGTCGGTCAGGTTGCGAACCTTGCCCTCGACCGTCGAACCAACCGGAAACTTCTCATGCAGCGTTTCCCACGGGTTCGATTCCAGCTGCTTCAAGCCGAGGCTGATGCGGCGCTCCGTCGGGTTCACGTTGAGCACAACCGCTTCCACCTGATCGCCGACATTCACCATCTTCGACGGATGCTTCATGCGCTTCGACCATGTCATCTCGCTGACGTGCACCAGGCCTTCAATGCCTTGCTCCAACTCGATGAACGCGCCGTAGTCGGTGACGCTGATCACGCGCCCGCGCACGTGCGCGCCGATCGGATAACGCTCCGAGGCATCGAGCCAGGGATCGGGAGTGAGCTGCTTGAATCCCAGCGATACCCGCTGCTTCTCGCGATCGAACTTCAGCACCTTCACCTGGATCTGATCGCCCACCTGCACCAGATCACGCGGATGTGTCAGGCGTCCCCATGACATGTCAGTAATGTGCAGCAGACCGTCGATGCCGCCGAGATCGACAAACGCGCCGTAGTCGGTCAGATTCTTCACCGTTCCGGTGAGAATCGCATCTTCCTCCAGGTGCTCCAGCGTCTTGGTACGCTTCTCCGCCTGCTCCTCTTCCAGCAACTGCTTGCGCGAAGCCACGATGTTGCCGCGCTTCTTGTTCAGCTTGATGATGCGGATCTCGATTTCCTGGCCTTTCAAGGCTTCGAGATTGCGAACCGGCCGCAAATCGACCTGCGAACCAGGCAGGAACGCGCGCGCGCCCATGATATCGACCGTCAAGCCTCCCTTGATGCGATCGATCACGCGAGCTTTGACCGGAGACTTTTCGTTGAAGGCCTTCTCAATCTCGTCCCAGGAGCGCAAACGCTGCGCCTTCTGGTGCGACAAGTTGATGTAGCCTTCTTCGGTGCTGCCCGGCTCACGCATCACGGCGATCTCATCGCCGCGCTGAACCGTGACGTTGCCCTCGTGGTCCTGGAACTCAGCCACCGGAACCACGCCCTCGGACTTGTAGCCGATGTCGACGACGACATACTGCGGCGTGACCTTCAGCACTGTGCCGGTAACGATTTGCTCTTCGTTCAGAGCGGCTTCAGTCTGCGCCTGCTCCTGCTCGAAGGTCTCGAGAGCGGTGGCGAAATCTTCCATCCCGGGCTCTCGTTCCGGGCGCGACGGAGTTGCTGCTTGGGTAGAGGGAGCGGATGTCTGTGGAGCGGGAGCTGTGACTTGTTCCGATGGCTGCTCTACGGCCGGCGAGGATGGCGGTTGAGCGTCACTCTGAGCCTGAGCGTGCGCGGTCGGCTGTTCTGGTTGATTGGTTTCGGGCTGCTCGGCTGCGCGGTTGCTTGCGTTTGGGTAGTCGGAGCGTTGTGGGTTTCTTCGAAGGACATTGGTTTGCGTACGCACACTCCGCGCGTTTTGAAAACACGCAGAGAGCCTGAGAACCACGGACTGCTGGCTTGAATCGACAGGTTTGATTGTCCCGCTTCCAGCGGGTTTGGACAACCCAGCGGCCGGATCCGATGGAGCTGGCTGTGCATCCATGGAACACTTCGACTATAGCAACCGTCCGCAGCCAGTGTCAAACACCTAAGTGCTGACCTCTACATTGATTTTGCAGGGTTTTATTCGACTTTTAACCTCCGCGTCAAGGCGTTTCATCACCGCTTACTGTGACAAGAAATCGGCTTGCTTCGGCCCGCCCGAACGGAATGATACTCTCCCGATTATGGATTATCTGTGGACTCCCTGGCGCTACTCCTACCTCACCACTGCCGATACCTCCAGCCGACGGCGCGTCCTGCGTTTTCTGCGGATTGCTGCGCTTCGGCGATGACGCCCAAGTCCTGATCGTGCATCGCGCAAAGTACAACTTCGTCGTCCTCAATGCCTTTCCCTATACCTCCGGACACAGCATGATCGTTCCCTACGAACATGTGGATCGGCTGCACAAGCTTCCCCAGGCGGCGGCCGTCGAGATGATGGAACTGCGCGCGACATCTGGAGACCGCGTTAATCGATCTCTATCGTCCTGACGGCGTGAACATTGGTATGAACGTCGGCAAAGCTGCGGGAGCGGGCATCGCCGGCCACATCCACATGCACGCACTGCCGCGTTGGGTTGCCGACGCCAACTTTATGACCGTCATCGGAGAGACTCGCGTGCTGCCGGAGGCGTTGCAAATCACCTATCAGCGGCTGAAAAGTAAGTTTTGACGGTGTAAACGTCGGGCTTCAGTAGTCCGGCGAAATGGCACGTCTATAAGAGTGGTTTTAGCCACGGTGAACGACGGCTAACGCCCGGTTTGCAATGAGAGGTTTCGGCACGGCTAAAGCCGTGTCCTTCCACCGTTTCCGATCTCTGATCATTCCCAGAACAGAACAGATCTTTTTGACCCATTCTGAATTTCCTATTCTTTTCCGGGACTCGGGTCGCATCATTATGGCGACAAGGTTCTGTGCAACGCCCTCGTAGCGCGGCCGAGACCGCGCGCTCGCGGTAATTTGGCAGGACTTATTCGGGCGCATCCGGCCCTTGATGTCCGGCAACACCTCTTCGTTGCCTTGCAACTCCATCGCCCGTCTACCCGGCATTCCTACTTGCACCATAACCATTACTCGTCCGCGGAGGACCCGATGAATGTGCGAATTCTCTTATTCATGGTATGCGTGCTCGCAGCGGCACTGCTTGCCTGTCCAGTGCTTGCGCAAGACATTTATGACAATGGTCCCACCAACGGCAATACCGACGCCTGGAACATCGGCTTTGGCTTTGTAGTCAGCAACTCCTTCACCGTCAATGCTCCCGATACCAACGTGACCGGAATAACTTTCGCAGCATGGTTGTTTCCCGGCGACACTCTGGCTTCAGCCACGATCGGCATTACCTCAGCTGAGAACGGCGGCACCATGTACTTCAATGCCACCGAGAGCATCACCCAGAGCGGCTGCGTGGTCAATGGCCTGGGATTTGACGTCTGTAACGAGAGCGCCTTCTTCAACGGTCCGACCCTGAATAGCGGTACCTACTGGCTGAACCTGCAGAACGGCGAAGCTGTCGATGGCGACTCCGTTTACTGGGATGAGAACTCCGGGCCGTCCTCCGCTTCGATGAGCGCTGTCGGCACGATTCCCTCCGAATCATTCACCGTCTTAGGCCCTTGCGGAACCAATTGCGGCCAAACCGTTCCGGAGCCGGGCAGCATCACTTTGCTCGCATCCGGCTGCATGACGTTATTCGGATTGCTCGGCGGCCTGCGGCACAAGCTGTTTTGAAGAGAAGGAGGTTCTTATGAAAGCACGTATGATTTGGTTTGCTGTACTCGCAGTCTGCTTCACGCTGGCGGCCGTTCCTGCCATGGCGCAGTGGGCCATCTACGATAACGGCCCCACCGACGGCAATACCGATGCCTGGGGGATCAACAACCAGGGAGCTCATGGATCTATTACCAGCAACTCCTTCATTAATCCATACTGCAGCTACCCGCCCTGCCAGATTACGGGCGTGGAGTTTGTCACGTGGCTATACCCAGGCGACGTCCTCACTTCGGTCGAGGTGTCAATTACCTCGGACGAGAACGGTGGCACTGTCTACTTCGACCAGGTGCTGAATACCGTCCAGAGCGGCTGCGAGATCAACGATCTCAGCTGGATGATCTGCAACGACACCGCCAACTTCAACGCCCTGAGTCTGAACTCGGGCACCTATTGGCTGAACTTGCAGAATGGAGTCGTGAATTACAACGGCGATCCCGTCTATTGGGATGAGAACTCGGGTCCTTCTTCGGCCTCCAACGACGTGTACGGCACCATCCCCTCGGAATCGTTCACCATCCTCGGCACCAACAACAGCACGTGCTGGTGGTGTTACCTGACTACCCCGGAACAGGGAACCGGCACCTTGCTCGCCTCCGGCTGCATGACGTTGCTTGGTTTGCTCGGCGGCCTGCGCCGCAAGTTGTTTTGAACAGGGCTCAGCAATCTGTGAGATGAAGTCGAGTTCCTGATCCTACGCGATCAGATGGGAGGTTGTGATGAAAACACGCCTGTCATGGTTTGCAGTATTGATAATTTGCCTGCCGCTGCTGGCTGTTCCCGCTATGGCGCAGGGGGACATCTACGATAACGGTCCCACCAACGGCAACACCGACGCCTGGGGGATCAACAATTATGGAGTTCATGGAGCTATTACCAGCGACTCCTTCAATCTTTCGTGCAGCTACCCGCCCTGCCAGATTACGGGCGTGGAGTTCGCCACCTGGATGTACCCGGGCGACCTCCTCACTTCGGTCGAGGTGTCAATTACCTCGGACGAGAACGGTGGCACTGTCTACTTCGACCAGGTGCTGAATACCGTCCAGAGCGGCTGCGTCTTCAACGGTCTCAGCTGGATGATCTGCAACGACACCGCCAACTTCAACGCCCTGAGTCTGAACTCGGGCACCTATTGGCTGAACTTGCAGAATGGAGTCGTGAATTACAGCGGCGATCCCGTCTATTGGGATGAGAACTCGGGTCCTTCTTCCGCCTCCAACGACGTGTACGGCACCATCCCTTCGGAATCGTTCACCATTCTGGGCTATAACAGCAGCACGTGCTATTGGTGTCAATACACGGTACCCGAACCCGGCAGCATTACCTTGCTCACTTCCGGCTGCATAACGCTGCTTGGTCTGCTCGGCGGCCTGCGCCGCAAGTTGTTCTAATCCGGCCCGCAGGCGGCGAGATATCAGCTCTCGCGCATCCAACAGAAGGACAAATTTTGCATAGAGGAGTCCTTTATGGCTCATTACGGAATGTTGCGCGACTACCGCTTCTCGGATGCCAAGGTGGATGACATTCGCGGCGCCGATCTCTACGGCCGGGGCGACGAGAAACTCGGCACCATCGACGATGTGATCTTCAATCATGCCACCGGCGCCATCCAGTACGCCGTGGTGGACACCGGCGGCTGGCTCAGCAGCAAGAAGTTCATCGTTCTAGCCGATCGAATCATTCCACGTCCCAACCATCCTGATGACTTCTTTGTCGATGCTACAAAGCAACAGATCGAAGCGCTGCCCAAGTTCGATGGGCGAGCAGTCGAAATAGATGAAAAGTGGGCCGAGCACGAGAAGCAACACCGCGAAGCCTGGGGCGGACCGGTGCTTCACAAAGAGGGCAGCACGCATTCCATCACGCCGGAGCCCAGCGAGTTGCCCGCCGGGTCAGGTTCTGGAGTCGACGACCAGGCCTATATGCCCGACCGGATCGCGGGGGTTTTCACCGAAACAAGTCCCGATCCCAACAAAACGCGCATGCGTCCGTCTGGCCTGGCAGCGCGCGCCGAAGATTCGCGGCTGCCGGGAACGTTTGTGCCGGAGGACAAGCCGACTCTCGCCGAGGAAGAAGCTGAGGACCGTGCCGCTGCCGATCCCATGCAGGCGCAGCGTGATCACCTGACGACTCCCGACACGGTGTACGTCTCCGAACGCGACCGTAATGCTCGCTGGTCCGCGTTTGAAGACCAGCTCCGCCGCAATCGGGTGGACGTGACCGCCAGCTGCCGAAGCTGCGGGACCGCCCGCGACAAAGTCGCGTAAAGAACTAAACTTCGCAAGGCAGCGACGGCATAATCGCGGAGGAGATGTGCGAACCTGCACTGCCTCCGCGATTTCTTCTTTCCGCGACCAGCTCACGCCGCTGAAATTGTCATCCTGAGCAAGCCTCTTTTGCGCAGCGCATCCCCATTTCACGCCGTAACTTCAGTTATTCGTCCGCGCGGCTGTCCTTTTATCGCGAAGAACAGAATGTAGAGGTAACAAAGCACAGGAATGAAGAATGCGTGGTGCAGACCGATGTGATCGGCGAGGATTCCCTGTAACTCCGGAATGATTGCTCCGCCGACGATTGCCATAACCAGCAACCCCGACGCTTCGCCCGTCAGCGGCCCCAGGCCTTCGATGCCCAGGGTGAAGATGCTGGGGAACATGATCGAGTTGAAGAGTCCGACCATCAGTAGAGCCCACATCGCGAGATGACCGAAGGTCAGGATCGATAAGCAAACCAGCCCCGCCGCGATGACCGCATTAAAACCAAGCGCAACTCGCGTGGCAATTTTTTGCAGCACGGCTGAACCGATGAAGCGCCCGCACATCGCGCCGCCCCAATAAAACGTCAAGTATTTGGCGGCGACGTCGGCTCTTAGATTGCCGATCTCGGGCAGGTTCATGTAGTTGACCAGGAAGCTCCCGATGGAAACCTCAGCCCCGACGTAGGTAAAGATTGCGATCATGCCGAGCAGGAGGTTGCGATGCCGCCAGACGCTGTCGTTCGCCACCGCGTGTCCACCTTCGGCTTCGGGGATATGCGGCAGCTTGAATTTCGCGATGACGATGCCAAGCACAATCAGCGCCATCGCGATCACAAAATACGGCACCTTCACCGACGACGCTTCTTGCAGTCGATAAGCATGCAGAGCCTGCGGCGCCATGGCGTGCAGTTCATCTGGGGTCTTAGGAGCGACGGCAGCGCCGAGAATCAGCAGACCACCAAAATACGGCGCGACGGTTGTCCCTAGCGAATTGAATGCCTGCGTAAGATTCAACCGGCTGGAGGCGGTGCGCGCTGGTCCGAGTACGGCGACGTAGGGATTGGCCGCAACCTGCAATGCGGTGATGCCTGCAGCAAGAATGATGAGCGCCGTAAGGAACAGCGCGAAGGATGGAACGCTGGCAGCGGGAATGAACAGCAGCGCTCCCAGTCCCATGGTGAAAAGCCCGGCGACCATCATCTTCTGATAGCCGATGCGCTCGATGATCTTGCCCGACGGAATGGAGAAGATCGCGTACGCCGAAAAGAAGCAGAACTGAACCAGTATCACTTCGGCATAGTTCAGATCGAAGATCGACTTCAGGTGAGGAATGAGGATGTCGTTAAGACAAGTGAGAAAGCCCCACATGAAGAACAGCGTGGTCACCATCGCCAGCGGGCCGCGATAGCTGCGCTCTGTCCCCGGGGCGCTGACGGTAGTGCTGTTCTGTTGCGCGCCTAATGCCATGCTCACCTTGAAAAGTTAGATGATGGTTCAGTTCGCCAATACCGCTCACAGTGGAAAATTGTCATCACTCGCGAAGCAAGGGATCTGACGTCCTTCCAAGTCGCGAAAAAGCAGATCCCTCGCTCCACCGCCCCAGCGCGCGCGAAATAAGCGCGCGCCCGGGACCCAGTTTCGCTCGTGATGACAACCTTCTGATTCGCGAAGATATTGAATAAGAAACCCTCACCACGTCCTGTGCATGGGATGCGCCTCGGTATTGAACACCACCTTACTTAGGTCGAGCGTCGACTTCGGGGCATAGAGCAGATACAGATACTTCAACGTCTCGGCCAAGAAGAAGCTTTCCATCGCATCACGTTTTTCTTTGGTTTCGACATTAATAAGCGCGGCGAAACCGTCATCGGTACGGCAATATTTTTCCAGGCTATCGGCGAAGGTCTTGCCCATGTCGAGATAGCGCGGCTTGCCCGTGAAATAGTAAAGGTAATAGGTCGACTCGATGATCTCGGGACGAAGCTCGTATCCCGGGTCGGTAACCTTCATTGTCGAATAGTCGAACTCTTCCGGCTCGATGCCGAAGGTCGTCCACATCTTATAGCTGGATTCCTGCAACTCTTCGGCGCGCTTCAGATCGCCGGAGAGCGCAAGCAGACCGGGAAAGAAGGCGTCCAGCGCCCCATAGTGCGTCGAGACGCGAGCGCCGGTATTCATATTGACTTGCGCATACCACGGGCCATTCGGCGTTTCATCCGCAACATACTTGTTCACCGCTGCGATGCTCGTCTTCCACATGCGCTCGCAATCTTTATCGCCGAACAAAAGCCAGCACTTGAAAAGGTATTCGTAGTAGGAATCAATTCCGCCGCTGATGTGGCTGATCGGGTCGGTCCATTTACCCGTCTCGACATTGATGCCGGAGCCGACAAGCCCCAGCGGCGAGCGGCGATTGTAAACCTCGACCAGCGCGCGCTTGGCTTTCTCGTAATAGATCGTCTTGCCGGTCAGCTTGCTCAACGTGCCGAATTCGATCAGCAGCGACCCGATCTCTGCTGGATTGCTCTCCGTGCCGCGCACCATGCCCGTTCTGAGATTCACGAAAACGTAAGGCATGCCCGTAGGCGAGTTGAACGCCGGGAGCAGGCGTTCGCCCAAATCGTCGGCCAGTTCCAGCAGACGCTTGTCGCCCGTGAGTTGATAGCTGCTGAGCAGCCCGCCCAACATACGAATCGTGATCTCAAAATTCTTGACGTAAATGTTCTTGTCGAATGAGAGCTGTTTATCGATCAGCTGGCGATCTTCCTTTGCTTCTTTCTTCAATCCCATGAGAATCATGGTGTCCAGTGCATCGACCGGCGTCATGAGCAGCGATGTGCCGGCGGCGCCGTTGGCGCTGGCCTGCGCGGAGTACCAGTCGCGATAGCTCTTGCTCAGCGGCTTGAGTTCATCATGTCCCCAGGCGTATTGCTTATAGCCGCTCCATGCGTGGAGGAAGTCTTGCCGGACGCGATCAGCCATTTCGGATTGCTGCTGATCGGTCCAGGAGTCGGCTTGGCTTGTGGATGGCGGCGGTTGGGTCGGGATCTTGTCTTGCGCTGATGCCGCGAAAGCAAAAACCAGAATGAAAGGGAGACGATTTCTCAACTGGCGTGCGAAGTCTGTTGCCAATTGGGCAAGAAATGACTGCAGGAAGAGGTGGAAGGGCACGGCTTCAGCCGTGCTGAAAGGAGCACTTGTCACCGCGCTATTCTACTTCCTCCAAGAACGATATAAGCTCATGTTAGCGATCATTTCGCCGTCGCGCGGAGGCGAGTATGAGCAATTTTCCCAATTTCGATCCCTATCTTGAACCTTGGCTTACCGCGCGCGTGCCGCGCCTGGCCGACTATTCCAGCTCACTCGCCGATTTCCATCGTTGGGTCCTGACCGAGGTCGATGCGCAGGCCAACTACACCGATCGTTATGCGCATCCCGCGCTGGAGACCTATGATCGCAACGGCGAAGTGGTCAATCGAATCGTCGCGAATCGCTGGTACGACGACCAGCACAGCGAGCTTTATCGTCGCGGCATTATCGGCTTGCCATACGCGGAGAATGCTCCACATCTGCTGACCTTCGCCATGGGTTACATCCTTTCGCAATCCGATATCAGCCTGCATTGCCCCGTGACGCTTACCGGCGCCGTAGCTTATGTGCTGGGCTCGCACGCGCCAAAAGAAATTCGTCAGCGATTCCTGCACGATGTCACGCGGATGGACGGACTGGCAAAGACCGGCGGCACATGGGCGACCGAGCAGCATGGCGGCAGCGACGTGGGCGCGACCACAACCCGGGCCGTTCCTGACGGCGAGCACTTCGCGCTGCATGGATTGAAGTGGTTCACCAGCAATGCCAACAGCGGCCTTGCGGTTGCGACTGCGCGTCCGGAAGGCGCGCCGCCCGGTTCGGCGGGACTCGGCTTGTACCTTGTGCCGAGTCATCTGAAAGATGGACAGCCGAATCACTATCGCATCCGGCGCTTGAAAGACAAGCTCGGCACCAAAGGGCTGCCGACCGGCGAGATCGATTTGCTCGGCGCTGAGGCTGTCGAAATTGCTCCTCCGCCAGATGGTTTCAAGCTGATGATGGAGGCGCTGGAGTACAGCCGGGTGCACAACGCCGTGGGATCGGCAGGCGTTCAACGTCGAGCGCTGCGCGAGGCGCTCGCCTGGGCGAAGAGCCGTAGTGCGTTCGGACACATCCTCGCCGAATATCCCATGGTGCAGGATGAGTTACTGCGAATGCGGGTCGAGTTTGAAGCGGGCGCGCTGCTGGCCTTTGAAGCTGCCATTACTTTTGATGAAGTGCAGCGTGACCCACAACATCGAACCTGGCTGCGCCTTTCCACTGCTTTGGCAAAGTATCTCACCGCCGAATATGCGATCGCGGCGACTCGCGCTGCGCTGGAGTTGATCGGCGGCAACGGTTATACCAGTGATTATCCCGTGGCTCGCTTGTTGCGCGATGCGCAGGTACTGACGGTTTGGGAAGGTCCGGCGAATATCCAGGCGCTGGAGTTGCTGCGGCTTCTCGGTCCGCGTTATCGCGGATGGGAACAATACCGCTCGCGCGTACAAAAAATCTGCGAAGCAATTCCTTCGACGCTGAACAACTTAAGCCACGCCTTGCAGTCACGACTTGAATTGGACGGAGAAGCAGTCGCCATCACGACGCGCGATGAGTCAAGCGCGCATCGCCGCGCCCGCAGGCTGCTGCATCGCCTGAGCCAGAGCCTGGCATTTGCGCTGCTCTGCGAAGCTGCCACGGGGGGTCACGAGCAAGGTGATCCGCTGCCGGCGAACTCCGCCTGGCGATACTTCGAGCAGATCGAGCCGCGTCCATTTGGTGTGGAGGACGAAGCAGCACGCCGCGGTGTACTGGCATTGTTGGAAGAGCAGGAGCCGGTCACTGCGAAAGAGCGCTAGTCGTATTTGCGGATAGAAGACCCCGCTGCTGTCGCACGGCTTTGATCTCATCCCACCGCACCCACGCGATGTACAGAACAACCAGAATGTTGATGGTCAGAATCAGCCAGTGCAGTTGGTTGGGATGGCGCACCAGCTTGTAGACTTCCAACGGAATGTAAAGGCAGCCGGACACGATCGCAAGCCATTCCGCCCACACCCGCTGTCTCCATAGACCATAGCCCTCGATGAATCGAAGCGTGGCATAGGCAATGGCAATGCCGAGAATCATCGCGATGCTGGTGCTCGATACCTTATCGGCAGCGTTTAGAAACTGCTGCGTCAGACGATGCCTTGGGCTGATGTGGAAGAAGAAGAGGACGTGTTCGGCAGCCTCGCCGAAATCGACGTCATGCCGGATGAGCCGGATGAAGACATAGGCGCCCACCAGCGCCAGCACCCCTTTCAGCGCCTCCACAAAGGCGACGGTACGCAAGCCGGCACGATGCGAGTGCCGCCGCACAATGCCCGTTGTGGTCGTCATAGTGCTCATCGCCTGGTCGAGAGGGCGTTCCGCACACTGTACATCAAATTGCGGCCGCATAGTAGTTCCCGACTTGTTGGATTCGTCGCCCCGACATTGCCGTTGGCTTCTCTTGACGCGAGGCGGATATTTTCGATTACATGCGAATTATTGCCGGGTAATTCGTGCGGCGGCAGAATGAACAGCCTACTCGATTGCCCGAAGGCGATCATCCGGGGCGCAACTACGTTTGTTGGCTGGTTTTCCTCTTGCGATCCAGCAGCTCAACCAGCCCGTATAAAACCACGCACACCCAGAAATCGATGATCAATCCGAGATCCAGCCGGCCAGGGCGATGCCGCGCCGCGAGAGGGAGGTGCGGCATCATCACAAAGAAGTAAATAAGATTGCCGGCAACTACGGCAATCGCCTGCTTGAGGAGTCTTCGAAGCACCTACTATGTTGGACACCGCAGGCGGGCGATTCGATGCCAGGAAAAAGCAGCTATCAGCGGTCAGCTGTCAGCCAAGGAATCGTCATCGGCCGATTCTGAAGTGCCCGCCGGGAAGGCCATGTGCTGGAATCCATCACTTAAGTCCTACCCGCGAGATAGGATGTGATCCGGTTGATAGCTCAGAGCCGGTAGCTGAGAGCTCTTCATTTACCATCACCTTGTGCTCGAGCTCTCCACCAGCGTGCAATACGTCAAAGGCATAGGGCCAAAATTTGCCGAAATCCTGCTGGACAAAGGCATCAGCACGGTCGAGGACCTGCTCTACTACCTGCCTTTCCGCTACGAAGACCGGCTGAATCCGCGTGGGATCGGCGAGCTGCGGGTCGGTGAAATGGCCAGCGTTATCGCCGAGGTTCGTACTTTCGGGCTGTTTCGTACTCGCCGCATGCCGCTGTTCGAGATGACGGTCGGCCAGGGCCGCGACACGCTGAAGTGCATCTGGTTCAATGCGACGTATCTGCAGGATAAATTTCGCGCCGGAATGCTGGTCGCTCTGTACGGCAAAGTCGAAGCCGGCGATCGCAGCGGTCATCGCTTCCAGATTCTTCAGCCGCAGTTTGAGATCCTGCACGATCCCGCGGAAGCAAGAGAAAGCGGCGACGAGCAGAAGTGGAAGTCGCTGGAGGTTGGACGCATCGTCCCCATCTACGAAGCTGCCGGAAACGGCCGCCTTACCGCGCGTTGGTTTCGCCGCGTCATTCACGGTCTGCTGGAGAACCTCGATCAGGACATCCCCGACGCCATTCCTGCGGTGGTTCGCGGGCGGATGAATCTGATCGATCGCCGCCGCGCCTTTTGGCAGGCGCACTGGCCTGACGTTGGCGAGATCCTCACGAACCTGCAGGCTGCGCGCACGCCGGCGCACATCCGTCTCATCTTCGAAGAGCTGTTCTTCCTCGAACTCGGACTGGAGCTGAAGCGTCGCAAAGCACGTGCGCAAACCGGCCTCGCATTTGAGATCAACGATCGCGTGCGCGACGCGGTCAAGCGCATCCTGCCGTTTCACCCCACGGCTGCGCAGAAACGGGTGCTGAAGGAAATCGCCGGTGATATGTCCGCGCCTATACCGATGCGTCGCCTGTTGCAAGGCGACGTCGGCTCCGGCAAAACCATCGTGGCGTTCGAAGCGGCGGTTATTGCCATCGAGAACGGATATCAGGTCGCACTCATGGCGCCCACAGAAATCCTGGCGACACAGCACTACCTTTCGGCGCGACACATTCTCGAAGCCGCCGGCTATCGCATTGCGCTGCTCACGGGATCGCAAGAGCCTGGACGCAAGAAGCAGTTGCGTCGTCACATCGCGCAAGGCAATGCGCAGCTGGTGATCGGCACCCACGCGCTGATCCAGGAATCGGTCGAGTTCGACAACCTGGGATTGGTGATCGTCGATGAGCAGCATCGCTTCGGCGTGATGCAGCGCTTCCGGCTGATGAAGAAGTCGGGTGAGATTACGAAGTCGCCTTTAAAGAAGCAGGACGGGCGCACATCGGGATCTGCAGAGACTAATGTGCGAACGCTTGAGCCTGATGTGTTGGTGATGACGGCAACGCCCATTCCGCGCACGCTCGCACTCACCATTTACGGCGATCTCGACACCAGCGTTCTCGATGAATTGCCGCCGGGCCGCACTCCTATCACCACGCGCCGAGTCAGCGACGATCGCGCAGACGAGGTGTGGGCGTTCGTGCGCAAGCAGGTCGCAGCCGGTCATCAGGCATACGTCGTCTATCCCGTGATCGAAGAGGGTGCGATGGAGGGTGAACTGAAGGCCGCCATTAAAATGCACGATCGTCTGCGCTCGCACGAGTTCTCCAGCCTGCGCGTCGGCCTGCTGCATGGCCGGATGAACGCCGACGCCAAAGATGCGACCATGGCCAGCTTCAAGCGCGGCGAGATCGACGTGCTGGTCGCGACGACGGTCATCGAAGTCGGCGTGGACGTTCCCAATGCGAATGTCATGGTCATCGAGCATGCCGAGCGCTTCGGGCTCTCGCAGCTGCATCAATTGCGCGGGCGCATAGGCCGCGGCGCAGCCAAGTCCTACTGCATCCTGATGACCGGCGGTAAAGTTTCGCTGGAAGCACAGCAGCGACTGGACGCGATGGTACGAACCCAGAACGGGTTTGACATTGCCGAGATTGATTTGCAACAACGCGGGCCAGGCGAGTTCTTCGGCACGCGCCAGGCAGGGATGCCAGACTTTCGCGTCGCCAACCTGCTGCGCGACCGCGACCTTCTGGAAGCCGCGCGCAAAGAGGCGCGATACGTGCTGGCCGAGTCCAACCCCGATCTCACCAAGGAGGAAATCGCGCGAGCAGTACAGCATCTTCGCACGCATTGGAACCGGCGCTATGGATTAGTCGAAGTAGGCTAGAGGACTCAGTTTGCTTTTCGCCTTTCGCCGGCATCCAATGCCCTAGGAGTTTTCCATGCTTGATCCTAAAGAAATCCTGACCACACTTGCCGACCGCTTCGGCACCACCGGGAAAGTGCAGACGGTATTTGGCGAACCGATTGAGGCGCACGGCAGAACGATCATCCCGGTGGCGCGTGTGCAGTACGGCCTCGGCGCAGGCGGTGGCGGCGGAAAGAAGTCGGATGCGCCGGACGCAGCGAGCGGCTCTGGCTCGGGCGGAGGCGGAGGGGTGAACGTCACTCCCATTGGCGTGCTGGAAGTGACCGATGCCGGCACGCGATTGATTCGCTTCTTCGATCCTAAAGCAGCCGCGCGCCTTATCGTCGGCGGAATCGTGATCGGCTTTTTGCTGCGGCGAGCCTTGCGCTGCCGGCGATAATTTCCACCTGCTAGTCCGATGACACCACTGTCCCAAAGAGGTTGGAGAAAAGCTGGTAACTCGACTCCGCTTCTTACCCCGCCAAGCGCAAAGACGGCGCTCGTTGGGGATCCGAGTCGCTCGGCTCGGGATGACAGAACGGGGCACCCAAGCTTATGAGCCGTTAGGCTCGCAACTTGCAACCGGGGTCTCCGCAGGGCAAACTGAAGACCGTGCGCGGTGCCAGCAAGCCCGACCTTTTCCGACTGCTGCCGTCGGTTGACGAACTCTTACGCGATGCAATCGTGCAGAGCATGGTGCGGCGCTTCGGACATCGGGCTACGGCGGAGGCCGCGCGCAGCTTCCTCGGCGAGTTGCGTAGCAAGATCGATGCGGGCTCGTTCGACGGAGCAGAGCTAATGACCGCTGTCGAGTGCGCGCCACAGGTGCTGCAGCAGCGGCTACAAGCGTCGATGGTCTACTCGCTGCGTCCGGTGATCAACGCTACCGGCGTCATTTTGCATACCAATCTCGGACGCGCGCCCCTCAGTCAGGCTGCGCTGCAACACGTCACGGAAGTTTCGCAAAGCTATTCCAATCTCGAGTTCGATCTCGCAACCGGGGGGCGCGGCAAGCGCGACGTTCATGTCAGCCGCTTATTCGCCAGCCTGTTGAACACTGCCGAGCGGGAAGTCTCGACCATCGTCGTCAACAACAATGCCGCCGCGGTGTTGCTTTCGCTGAATTCGCTGGCCGAGGGCGGGGAAGTTATTGTTTCGCGCGGCGAGCTAGTTGAGATCGGCGGCTCGTTTCGCATTCCGGATGTTATGGCGAAGTCCGGCGCAGTGCTTCGCGAGGTTGGAACCACCAATCGCACTCGCATCGCCGATTACGAGCAGGCAATCAGCGACCGCACGAGGCTCTTGCTGCGCGTGCATCGTTCGAATTTCCAGATTGTCGGATTCACCGAGCAGCCGTCATTGGAGGAACTGGTCGTACTCGGCCGCAAGCGCAACGTCCCGGTCATGGAGGACCTCGGGAGCGGGGAACTGTTCGATCTTCGTCAGGTCGATATTCATGGCGAACCCTTGATCGCCGACAGTCTTCGCGCCGGCGTCGATGTCGTTACCTATAGCGGCGACAAGTTGCTGGGCGGCCCGCAAGCCGGTCTGATCAGCGGTAACCCCGAGCTAGTGGCTAGGATTCGTTCGAGTCCGCTGTTCCGCGCGCTGCGCGTCGACAAAATGTTCTATGCCGCGCTGGAGGCGACGCTGCTGGCGTACCTACGTGAGGATTACGATTCAATTCCTACGCTGCGCATGATGCGACGAACAAAAGAAGAGCTGCAGCAGCGGGCCGAGCACATGACGCGGGAATTGCGCGTCAGCTCGCCGCAATTACATATTGAAGTTGTTGAATCCTGTTCTGTTCTGGGCGGCGGTTCCGCGCCGGGGGCAACGCTGCCGTCGCCCGCGCTTGCGGTGAAGAGCGGGAATATTTCCGCGGATGAGATTCTGCAAGGCTTGCGGCAATGGGAGACACCAATCGTGGTGCGGATAGAAGACGATCGCGTGCTGCTCGATCTGCGTACGGTCGAGCCGGAGCAGGATGCGACCATCATCGCCGCGTTGGAGCGCATTGGGAGCCACGACAAAGCAGATCCCTCGTCGGTCTGAAGACCTCCTCGTGATAACAATCTTCCGGTACGGTTGCGTTTTCCGCGGTCGAAAGTTGCGAAGATTCTAACTTGCCAGGAAATCGAAAAACCTTGTCCACCATCTACACCATCGGACATTCCACGCGCACATTCGACGAGCTGGTTGCCGCTCTGCAGGCGCACGGTATCGCCACGCTCGTCGATATTCGCGCGTTCCCTGCATCGCGTCGTTTGCCGCACTTCAACCGCGAGTCGCTCGAAGTCGAATTGCCAAAACATGGTATTGCCTATGTGTGGATGAAGGAACTCGGCGGCCGGCGCAAGAAGATTCGAGACGATTCACCCAATACCGGCCTGCGCAGCGAAGCTTTCCGCAACTACGCCGATTACATGCTGACCCCCGACTTTGCCCAGGCGATCGATCGCTTGCTAACAATCGCGCAGCAGGAAAAAACTGCGATCATGTGCGCTGAGCGCTTGTACTTTCAGTGTCATCGAATGCTGGTCAGCGATTACCTCACCGCGCATCAACACACCGTTCTCCATATCGAGGACGAAAAGCGCGGGCCCCGCCCGCACAGGCTGATGGCCGAAGCGCATCTAGTGAACGGGCAGCTACTCTATAATGCGCAGCAATTATTTTGAACAGCGAAGTAGAATCGTTGCGCATGACCGGACGAGCCGCAACTATCAGCGAGAAACGCAGATTCAGGCGCAGGGAATCTTCGACTCGGGGTCGCGCTGGCGTGAATCTCTCGCCGCGCACACTTGCCTTGATCATTGCGTCTCTCCTTGTCCTGGCGACCGTCGCGCTCTATTACCCAGTAAGCAGCCACGGATTTCTCAATTACGACGATGACATATATGTCATCAACAATCCTCAGGTGCACGCGGGCCTGAGTTGGGAAACCCTGAAGTGGGCGTTCACCTCTTTCCATGCGTCGAACTGGCACCCGTTGACATGGCTCTCGCACGCGGCGGACTACCAGATGTTCGGCTTGGACGCCGGCAGACATCACGACACGAATCTGTTGCTGCACGTCCTCAATGTGCTGCTGCTGTTCTGGGTGCTGTGGCGAGCTACAGATTACGTAGGACGCAGCGCAGCAATTGCCGCGCTTTTTGCGCTGCACCCGATCAACGTGGAATCGGTGGCTTGGATTGCCGAACGCAAGAACCTGCTCAGCATGATGTTCTTCCTGCTGGCGCTCGGCGCGTATGCCTGGTACGCGCAGCGGCCGCGCCTGCCGCGATACTTGTTGGTCGCAGCCTTCTATGCGCTGGGATTGATGGCCAAGCCGCAGGTCATCACCTTTCCGCTGGTCCTGTTGTTGTGGGATTACTGGCCGCTGCAGAGAATCGCTGTTCGCTACTCGCCCTTCGCTCTTGGCCAAAGCGACTCTCGCTCCAGCGCGCCAAAAACGCGCGCTCCAGGGGCTTCGGATTCGCCCACGCTTTCTGACGAACAGCGAATAGCGAATAGAGAAAGGCGATCGCCGCTGTTCCTGATTGTAGAGAAACTGCCATTGCTGGCGATGTCGGCGGCCAGCGCGGTGGTTACGATTCGCGCTCAATACGAGTCCGGTTCGATGACGGGCGCTCATTGGCAACCGCTGCACGCGCGAATCGAGAACGCCATTGTCGCGTACGCACGCTATCTGGGAAAGGCGTTCTGGCCGTCTCACCTTGTCATTCTCTATCCGCATCCCGGAGATACGCTTCCAATTTGGCAGCCGATCGCTGCGCTGCTGTTGTTGCTGGCGATTACTGCGCTGGTGATTGCGGCGGGGCATCGCCGACGCTACTTGCTGGTCGGCTGGCTGTGGTTTATGGGAGCGATGGTCCCGATGATCGGCCTCGTCCAAGTCGGAGTGCAATCGATGGCAGATCGCTACGCATACCTGCCGTTTGTGGGGCTGTTCATCATGATGACGTGGGGCGCAGCCGACTGGGCTGACCATCAGCACATTCCGCGAGCCTGGCAAGTCGGAACGGCTTTGGCCATACTGTTGGCGCTGGCTGTTGTCGCGCGCCGGCAGCTTGATCAGTGGCGCGACAACAACCTGCTGTGGTGGCAAGTCATCGCATTGGAGACGCAGGCGCTGCAGACGAATCCCAACAACTGGGTTGCTCACGATGTCCTCGCTCATGTGCTGCTGAAAATGGGACAGGTCGATGAAGCGATGCCGCATTTCCGCGCCGCTGTTGCCATTAATCCTCTCGATCCCGACAGCAATGTGAACGTCGGCGCTTACGAGCAGCGGCAGAACAATCTCACCGTCGCAATCGAGCAGTACAAGAAAGTCATAGCCATCACCCAGGCCACGCCCCGGCAGGACGCGCAGAATCGCGCCCAGGCGTTCAGCAATCTGGGATTTGCCTATCGCGATCTCGGCGATTATGCGCAGGCGCGGGAGAGCTTTGAGCAGGCGGTGGCGATAAATCCTGACGATGCGCGCTCGTGGCTGGGAATCGGGCTGATGGCGCAGAAGGCGGGCGATCTGAGCGCCGCCGTTCAGGCTTACAACAAGACGCTGAAGATTGCTCCGCTCGATTGGGGATACTTGCTGCTGGCGCGCGCGCTCGATCAGCAAGGCCGCGCAACTGAAGCCGAAGCGGCCCGACGACATGCGGCGGCGATCTCGCAGAATATGGAACAGGCGCGTAAAGCCGCCGACGCGGCCCTGGCGAAGTGAAGCCGCTTTGCGCTTCGAGCCACGAGCCGCGCGCTTCGGCTAATGGGTACATTCTCAAGCTTTGTTTTCTCGGTCGCTGTATCCCGCCGCTTGCTCAGTGTCGAAACAACCACAGCCTCTGCGGTGGCAACTTGCAAAGCTACCCGCTCTCGGCTCGCAGCTAAGATCGCCTCCTCTGCTACGATGAACTAATCGATGAAACAGGCCGTCTTTCGCGAACGCAACAAGCGCTACTACCGCGTTCTGCATACTCCAATCTGGATCTGGGTCTTCTGGGTGTTGCCGGGCTGGCCGCTCACCTACGACCTCTACACCCGCGGTCCTGACCTCCGTCATTGGATCTGGCTGGCCGTCATTCTCGTTTTCGTCGCGTGGCGCGGACTCGCCGGCCGCCTTCCGGGATGTGAGCCGCGGCCTTACATCACGCACTACGGAATACATCAGCCGAACCTGCCTTATCGCGTGGTCTGCTACACCGCGGCGTGGATCGACATCATCGTTCCTTACGCGCTCAATCTCCTCGGACTTATCATCGCGTCGATCAATGGGCATTGGCTGCTCAGGGACCTGTATCGCGACGGCTACTACCCACTCGCGCTGGCAGTCGTGCTCGCCACCGTTTTCGATCTGACGCCGCGTGCCCGTCGCGACACCTTTGGCGAGGGCGCTGAACGCGCCTGGTTCTACGTCGCCATCTGGACGGTCGTTCCAACGCAGGTCATCAACTGGGGCGCATGGCGCTTTGGCAAGTTCATGGATCTCGCTCCCTTGCCGCTGGCCCGCGTTCGACTTGTAGTTTGCCTCCTCTCGACCGCTCTGTTCTTCCTGCTAGGCTATGCCGAGAAGCTGCCGCGCAGCCAACGACACTACGAAGGAGTTGCTGCGGCCGGGGTCTGAACCGGTAGCTAGTGGTCAGTTGTTAGAAGTCACTCAATAAGATGGATGGTTCGCAGGCGGAGGCGTCAGCGTTTCCCTGAGAGCTAACTTTGTTCCTCCACTCCTACTATCTTTCCGCTGCATCTTGCGGTAGTGTCTTCGTGCAGCCATCAACCAAACTGTGTTGGAGCGGAATTCCATGAAGCCCCGTCTATTGGCGTTGCCTGTCCTCATTTTGCTGATTTCCACGCTGGCTTTTGCGCAGCAAACCAACATTGACTTCGATCGCGGCGCGAACTTCGCCAACTATCACACCTATATGTGGGAGACCAGCCCCAATCCCGCCAAGGGCGAATGGAACCAGCGCATCGTCGATGCGATCGACAAGCAACTCGAGGCCAAAGGCCTGACCAAAGTCGACGCCAATCCTGACATGTGGGTCGTCTACAGCAACAGCATTAAGAATGAGAAGCAGGTTGTCGGCGTAGGCTACGGGCTTGGCTCAAACTGGGGATGGGGCAGCACTGGAGATCCAGCTTCCCATGTCACCTTCGCCTACAAGCTGGGCACGCTGGTCGTCGAGATGGCTGACACCAAGGACAAGCAGCTCTTGTGGCGCGGCGAAGTCAGCGACACCATCACCGACAACACCAACAAGAACATCAAGACTCTCGACAAGGCTGTCGCCAAGCTGTTCAAGGGATATCCGCCGAAACAGAAAAAGTGAAAGCTAGTGTTCCGCCGACTTCCATTCGCTGGCCAGCATGGCAAAGATCACATCGTCGACCCATTCGCCTCGAAACCATAGGCTTTTTACAAAATGGCCTTCCTGTCGCATCCCCACCTGCTGCAGCAGCTTGATCGACGACAGGTTTCGCGGATCAACCGATCCGATGACGCGATGCTTCTCCAATATCGCGAAAAGAAAATTCAGCAGCGCGCGTAGAGCTTCGCTGGCATAGCCTTGTCCCTGATACTCGGGAGCGACGGTGATTCCCACTTCCACTTGTTCCGCAGACGCGGCAAGAGGGCGAAATCCGCAATCGCCGATGAGTTTGCCGCTTGTCTTGAGGAAGGTTCCCACCTGATACCACCCGGCGCACGCCGCAGGATCAACGCCCGACAAGCTTCGAATGTACGACTGAACCGCATCAACCGATTCCGTGCCCCAACCTTGAAATCGCGAAACCTCCGGATGCTTGTGGTAGGAGAAAACTCGCGGCCCGTCGCTCGGCTCCAGATCGCGCAGCGCAAGCCGGTCGGTGAGGATTTCTTGGAACATGGAAAACATTCTCCGGGGCGATTGCCCACTCATTCGCGGTCGATTGAACGGGAGAATCGGCCGCCGCCGTTCGACCACCACATCAAGCACAAAATGCGGCACTCGATGGGGACCTGGCTACGCGGCTCGTCCGAATCTCGTTTGGAGCCAGCATCGGACGGGCTAACAGCAAAGGCTAATTGCTAATAGCTGTTTGCTGCTTCCAACAAAAAGAGCGGCCATTTTCGGCCGCCCTCTTCGAACCTTCAAGCTCGAGATCTTTCGCCCCAACGGCTCCAAAGGCGGAAGCTGTTGGAGACCCCGAACCTACAGGAGTTGTACGTTCTCCGCCTGCCAGCCCTTGGGCCCTTTGACTACGCTGAACTGCACAGCCTGGCCTTCCTGTAAGCTGCGGAAGCCGTTCGACTGGATCGCAGAATAGTGGACAAACACGTCTTCGCCATTCTGACGGCTGATGAAGCCGTAGCCCTTCGCGTCATTGAACCACTTAACTGTTCCTTGTTCCATGGTGATGCATGTTCCTTCGAAGAATTAATGTAGCTGCAATTCGATCGGGTTTGTGATGCAGGCAGGGATTGCTGCTGAAAGGCAGGAACTGCTGCGTACAACGTCGATCAATCGAGCGCCTTCATCATAGCAGTACGCCCCAAAAATCCCCAAGCAAAATTTCGGTCCTTAGGGTGACACAAAGGTATCAAGCGCTCATGTTGTCAATATGTTAGGTTGGACGAGCTGTTCGCCGTCTACGCCCGTGAAGTTTATACTTCGCAGACTCAAGCGGCAGCGTGAGGCGTATTCTGGCGAAGAGCGAACCATGATTGTCGGCACCGGCATCGATATTACAGAAGTGCAGCGCATCGCCGCGTCCATCGAGCGCTTTGGCCGCCGTTTCGTGGAGCGCGTGTTTACTGCCGACGAGATTCGCTACTGCGAATCCAAAGCCAACAAAACGGAGCGCTACGCCGGACGTTTCGCCGCCAAAGAAGCTGCGATGAAGGCAATCGGCACTGGCTGGAACCGCGGTGTTACCTGGCACGACGTCGAGGTGCGGCGATCTCCAGGACAACGTCCCACCATTGCCTTTCACAATCGAGCTGCCGAATTTTTCCAGAAGCTGGGAGCCGTGCGGGCGCACCTCTCGATCACCCACACGGCTGAATCCGCCATGGCGCAAGTCATCCTCGAGTCCGACCATCAGTCCGGCTAGCCGCCACTCAACGTTAAGAGAGACGCTCTCGAGGTGATTACCAGCATCAAGCATTGAGCAGCCGATCGAAAAATGTTCGATACCGCTGCAGCGCGATCCGCAAGTCCTCGGTGGAAACATTACTGCCTTGCTCCCATTGTTTCTCCAATCCCGACCGCTCATTGGCAAAGCCTTCCGTGATGCGCCGCACCACCATCGCCACCAGTTTGTCGGCTTCCTCCACCGCTCGCCGCGGCTCGTCGACGAATCCAGCCTGGACGGTGCTCCAGCGCGCGCGCATATCGCCGATATCCGAATCGGAGAACAGGCAGCCCGCAACTCGCTTATCCTGCATCTGCGGCGCGGCCTGGTCTCGCGATCTGACATCGGAAGCTTCACTTCGGACCAGCGTCGGTCTTCCGGCATTAGCTGTCTCAGGACCTTTGCGTCCCGTCGTAGTCTGCGTTTCGGACACACCCAAATCGGTCCCAGCCGATTCTTCTTTCCTTTTCCACTCAGCCATCATGCCACCTGCCTCTCGCCGGTAATCGGTTTCGTCTGGAGTAGTTCGTCAAATAATGTGCGGTAATAAATGAGCGCGTTGCGGAGGTCTTCGGTCGTGGCCATTCCTTGCTGCTGGCGCAGCGCAATTTCGTGAGCAGCGCGGTAGCTGTCCACCACTCGAGGATGGTCGACAGAAAGATCCGCAGCCCGTTGCTGGAAATCCGTCACCGGATATCCGCGGGCTTGCATCAGGCGACCTACCAATAGATCAGCCTTGCCCACCGCGCCGTCGGGATCGTCGACGAACTGCGACTGCAGCACGCGCCACTCGGTCACGAAGTGCTCACGCTCATCCGCCGTGAGCGCGCGTATGGGAAATTTGTTCACTCGCTCTTCGCGATGCGTCAGGACTGCTTCCGCTCGTCCGGCTCCCTGCTCGCGAACCGTGCGGTCATACTCGGGTCCAAAGCGCTTTCGCAGGGCAAGACTTCTGCGCTGGCGCGCCACTGCCCAGATAATTAACAGGACAGCGACAACTACGATGCCAATGAACACCCAGGTTTTAGGCTCCATTCTCACCTCCTTCATCATCCAGATGCGAACCACGTCTCGACTGGTTGCGCTGTTCCGATCACTTAAGAAAGAATGTCGAGCAGATATTTCTCAGCAGTCGAATTGATAACTATTCTGCCGACACTTTCGTAGTATCCTCTTACGAATCATTATGATTGACGCGACGGAACCGCTTATTACCGCCTCGCCTGCCGCTCAGACTTCATCCTGGAGCACGCCTGTGGCGATCGCTCTGATGAGCTTTGCGGCGCTGCTCCTGGAACTGGGACTTACCCGCATCTTTTCAGTTGTGCTCTTCTACCACTTCGCGTTTCTGGCGATTTCGATTGCGCTGCTCGGCCTCGGCGCCGGAGCCGTGTTTGCTTGCCTGCGGCGTCAGTGGTTATCGCAATGGTCGGTTCATCAGCTTGGCACGGTACTCTGCATTGCCAATGGCGTTTTGATCGTCGGGGTGCTGGAGGTTGTGCTGCACACGGCGGTTTCCCTCGATCTTAACTGGGCGAACTTCTGGCACCTGACGTGGATGTATCTCGCAGCCGCGGTTCCGTTTTTCGTCACCGGACTGCTATTCTCGATCGTCTTCGCGCGGCGTCCGGCGCGCATCACGCAATTTTATGGGGCCGATCTTCTCGGCGGCTCGATGGCCTGTTTGGTTCTGGTGCCGTTGCTGAACTTCCTTGGCGGCCCGAACACGATTTTGTTTGCCGCATTCGCGATTATGGTCGCAGCCGTCGCGTGGGCTCCGCCGGGCAAACGTACTGCTCCTTTATGTTTCGCTCTGGCGCTGGTAGTGCTGATTGGTGCCAACTTCCACAACAAATATATCGATGTGGTTTACGCCAAGGGTAAGAAGCGCGGTACCCCGCTGTATTCACGCTGGAATGCGATCTCGCGCGTCGAAGTGGAGCAGTGGGGCCCGGCGAAGACGATCGTTATCGATGCCGATGCCAGCACCTATCTCATGAACACCGATCCGCATCATTGGAGCGACTTGTACCGGCAATACCTGATGTCGAACGCTCCGTCGGTAGCCAACGTATTACGTCCGCACGGCGATTTTGCCATCATCGGCCCCGGCGGAGGCATCGATGTGCTGCGCGCCGTCGCCAACGGGAGCACCAACGTTACCGGCATCGAGATCAATCCCATCATCGCCAATAACATCATGCGCGACCGCTTCGCCGACTACACCGATCACCTCTACCAGATTCCCGAGGTGCACATGCACGTCAGCGACGGCCGCTCCTTTGTTCGCAATAGCCGCGACAAATATGACGTGGTGCAGATGACGCTGGTCGATACCTGGGCCTCGACAGCTGCGGGCGCGTTCGCCTTGAGCGAAAATAATCTCTACACCGTCGAAGCTTTCAAGGAATATTTTGAGCACCTGAAGCCGGATGGGATGATCGCCATCACGCGCTGGGAGTTTGCCGAGCCGCGCGAAGCTCTGCGCGTAGTCTCACAGGCAATGGAAACGCTGCGCGAGATGGGAGTCAAGGACAGCACGAACAACTTTATTGTGGTGAGTGATGGCGACTTGAATGTCGATGGCCGGCCGGTTCTTGTTCTGGTCAAGAAATCGCCGTTCACCCTGGAAGAGCAGAAGGCGGTGCTGAATCACATCGAAGGCACCGATGGACATGGGGCCAATCTGAACTTGCACGTGCTCTACCTGCCGACAACGGCCAACCAGCCGAATATGGCGCATCCCGTCTTCGCAAACCTGATTCGCGGGCAGGATCCTCGCGCCTTTTCCGATTCCTACGATTACAACGTTTCTCCCGTCACGGATAACGCTCCATTCTTCTTCTTCACCTTCAAACCGGAGCAGGTATTCAACGACTACGATCTGCACGGCATTGACTGGAAGGTGAACCTGGGAATCGCGATTCTGGGGATCGTGTTGATTGTGTCGGTCGCAGCGGTTATCGCATTCCTGGTGTTGCCGCTGGCAATATCGCCAGAGACGCGCTCCGGACGCAGCCTGCGCGTGCTTTACTTTGTTGCCATCGGCCTCGGCTACATCATGGTGGAGATCGCGTTCATACAACGTTTCGTGCTCTTCCTGGGATATCCCACGTATGCACTGACGGTCGTCGTCTTCCTCATGCTGCTTTCCAGCGGACTGGGCAGTCTGGTTTCGCGGCGCGGAGTTTAGCGAGCCCACACGAGTTGTCGTCGCACTCGGAGCGATCGTCACAGCG
>CAWFUE010000015.1:0-12258 GCA_963818905.1 uncultured Acidobacteriaceae bacterium | reverse complement strand
TTGCCTCGTCGAAGCCATTTGGCCGGGAAAGATCGCCGGCAACCATCGGAGCATGAAATGTCACCAGTCCGGCGGCATCGCAGAAATAGGTGAGCAGCGCAGTTACATCGCTACAACCTGCGAAGATCTTTGGATTAGCGCGGACCAGGTTCAGATCGAGATGAGGCAACAGGTAATTGCAACCATAACCGCCGCGCGCGCAAAGAATCGCTTTCACCTCGCGACGAGAGAACATCTCGTGCAACTCATGCACGCGACGCTCGACCGATCCGGCGAAGTAAAGCTCCCGTTCGAAAATTGACGGCAAGTAGAACGGTTGATATCCCAGTCGCAACAGCTCGGCACAGCCGGCCTCGAAATCGTCGCGATGAAAGCCACTCGACGGGGCTGCAATGCCAACTATGTCGCCTCGCCGCAGAGCGGGAGGACGCATGCGCACGGGTTGGGATGAAACGGTCACCGGTTTAAGACCGAAACGATCTGTGAGTTCTGCAGACGCAATCTGTATCGAACCGCCAATCTTAAATGAAAAATTCTCCGCGGCAGAGCAGCGTCGCCGGGCCGGTGAGAAAAACTTCGCGCTCCCACTCTACGGTTTGGGTTCCTCCAGGAGCGCGCACCCGCACCGGCGACTTGGCCTTACCGGAGTGAACGGACGCGACCGCTGCGGCGCACGATCCCGTACCCGACGACATGGTCTCGCCCACGCCGCGCTCAAGAAATCTCACCTCGATCTCGCCGGGATTCAGCACCTGCACGAACTCGACGTTCATACCGTATTTGAAATCGTGATGCTTGGAAATTTGTTCGGCCACGGCTTGCCAGCCAAGCTCGAACTGCGGAACGAACACCACGTAGTGCGGATTGCCCATGGAAACCGGGGTGCCCGAGACTTCACCGTAAGTGAACTTAATGGAGAAGTCGTCGCCCACTTCAGGCTGTCCCATGGAGCTGCGAAATTCGAAGCTATTTCCGTCGCGTGCCTTGAGCTCGCAGGTCTTAAGTCCGGCGCCGGTGCGAATCACCACCGAGTTGCGCTGATTTTTCGCACAATACCAGGCGGCGACGCAGCGAGTGCCATTGCCGGAGATCTCCGCTTCGGAACCGTCGGCGTTTAGAAGACGAACGCGAAGATCGGCGTCACTGGCAGGCAACACCCACTCGACGCCGTCGGCGCCCACGCCGTTGTGGCGATCGCAAATGCACCGGGTGAAGCTGTAGATGTCGCTTGGAGCCTCGGCAAAATCGATGATCAGGAAATCGTTGCCGCAGGCAGTCGCTTTCACAAATGGAATGGTAGCCATATCAGTGCGCTGCGCGGATTCTAGCAAAGCGACACGAAGTCGAGTATTAACTCGTCGAGTGACGGATCGCAGAGTCTACGTCGAACCAACCGCGCCTTTCGGTTTGTATACGGTGCAGCTGGATTGGCCGGGCACGCTGATGGTGACCATTGCGGTGAACTCCGCACGATGATCTCGCAGCGCTGTCCATACGGGATCGCCTTTGCAGGCGACAACGTAATCGGCGCGATGAGCGGGATCGAGCAGCGCCCACTCCCAATCGGGGTGCTCGGCTTCGGAGATGACGTGGCGCAGTGGAATGCCTGCCAATCGCAGCGCCCCGGCATGTTCAGCTTCGTACATGAGCACGGTCGACGATCGTGGTATTTGCGCCAGGACGCTGGCCAAACCTTGTTCCAGTGCTTGCTGGCTCCGGGAATTCACCTTCGCCTCACGGAGCGTGATGGGTGTTGCTGCGTAAGCTGAAACGTAAGCCGCGGCGACGATTGCGATAATCCCACACCACACCACGGCCCGAGCGGACGTGCTCACTGCCTTTCCGGCAAGAATCGCGAGAAACACCGCGAAAACCGGCAACAATTCTAAGCCGTAACGCACGTTGTAATACGAAAACGGATACCAGGCCGGAATATAAATCGGTACGCTCCCGTAAGCGATCGATAGCGCATAGAAGCCGAGCGGCAGCCAGAGCAGCAGAAACATTCCATAGTGACGAAACTGCCGAAGGGCGAGCACGCTTCCGATCAAAGCCAACGCCAACAAAAGCCGCCCCCACAACGAAGCGCCCATGTTTAGTTGCGCCGCTTTGAGGAAATACAGAGCCGCAGTGAACACATGATGCTGACCAGGATATGGAGGCGCGCCCTGCGCCGTGCTGTGCAGCGCAATCGCCTTCGCCGAATACGGGCCGTTGATGAAATCGAGAGCATTTCCGGAAACAGCCCAGGTGTAGATGAGCCAATAAAGCGGCACCAGCGCGTTGAGTAGAAGAACTTCAATGAATGATTTCGTGGCTGAGCTACGCAGACGTGGATCGGCGATGCGCCGATGCCATGTGACGAACGCCCATATCAAGATGAGGCCGAGAACTGCAGCCGTAAACCAGCCGTCGTAGCGGGTGAGAGCGCCTCCAGCCATGCAGATGCCGCAATACTCCAGCGCGCGCCGCGGCCTGAGTTGTGCCGGCTCTACTCCCGATTCTGGAGCCGCCGTCGAGGTCGCACGCAGAAATTCGTCCAGGTATACGAGCGACCAGAGGAAGAACGCCAAAAAGATCGGCTCATTCATCGCCGTAGTCTGCATGTAGAGCAGATTCGGGTTGAGCGCGTAAATCGCCGCACCCAGATAAGCTGCGGACTGGCCGGCGCGAGCTCTCAGCAGCCGGAAGATGCCGAGCGTGCCGAGAACGTAAGCCACCATACCGGGGATTGCGCCCGCGATGCCGCTTTGCCACAGCGTGTTGATCCAAACAAACGGCAGCATGGCAATGTGCTGCAGCGGAAGCCACACAGTCCCGAGTTGACCGTAGGATTCGATGGGGTGGCGATTGTCGACGACACGGCGCGCGATGTTGAGGTGAGCAGCGGCGTCGCCATAGAGCAGGATCTGCTGGTGAGCGTAGTAGTAGAGGAGAGCCGCTACCGACAGCGCCGCCAGCAGCATGGTGAACCGCGCTTCGTGGCGCTGCTGCACGAATCGTTCCGAGAGGACGCGATCAGCGCGCTTGACAGAGCTCATCGCCCTCAATCCAAATGTGTCAGCTCGCGGAAGATGTTGAAGCGCTCGTCGATCTCCTCGCGACTCAGCGATTGCAGGCGCTCGGTGCCGAAGCGCTCCACGGCAAACGATCCCATGACGCTGCCGTAAAACATGGCGTGGCGCAGTACGCGACGGTTGACCTCGCCTTGCGAAGCGACGTATCCCATAAATCCGCCGGCAAAGCTGTCACCGGCGCCGGTAGGATCGCGCACTTCGTCGATCGGCATGGCGGGCGCGCGGAAAGGATGGTCGCCCGCTCCGAATTCGTGGTCGCGGAAGAAAATTGTCGCTCCGTATTCGCCATGCTTGATGACCAGCGCCCGCGGTCCCATTTCCATTACTTTGCGGGCGGCTCGCGGCAAACTATTGTCGCCGGCCAGCATTTTGGCTTCGCCGTCATTGATCAGCAGCACATCGACACCTTTCAACATCTTGTCGAGATTCTGCCGATGCCCGGTAATCCAGTAGTTCATGGTATCGCCGCCGACCAGTTGCACCTTCTGCATGGCGTCGCGGACGCGAGTCTGCAATACGGGATCGATGTTAGCCAGGAAGAGAAAATCGGAGTCGTGATATTCTGCCGGAATCGACGGCTTGAAAGTTTCGAAGACATTCAACTCGGTGTTGAGCGTCTTGGCTTCATTGACGTTCTCGCCGTATTCCCCGGTCCAGTGGAAGGTCTTCCCTTTTGCGTGCTGGATGCCGCGCGTGTCGATGCCGCGCTTGTTCATCACAGCTTCGTTTTCGGGCGTGAAGTCTTCGCCGACTACGGCAACAACCCGGACATCGGTGAAGTAACTTGCCGAGAGCGAAAAGTAGGTAGCCGCGCCGCCGAGGATTTTCTGGCGCTCGCCATAGGGTGTTTTCAGGGTATCGAATGCGACCGAACCAACCACAAGAATGGACAAGAGCTATGTTCCCGCTTTCTGTTCGGAATCAAAATACTTGCCGACCAAGAGCCGCAAGCGCGCCAGCGTCGCCGGCGGAACGGCGTCCCTGGCGGTGATGATCGCATTCTTCAGCGCCGAGCCGCACTGACAGCCGCGTGTGCTGGGCATCGCTGCGACCGCATGGCGCACCACGGAGCACGCGTGCTCGGCATTCTTGAGCAGGACGGCGATGATCTGGTCGACGGAGACCGCATCATGCTCTTGGTGCCAGCAGTCGTAGTCGGTAACCATGGCGACGGTTGCGTAGCAAATCTCAGCCTCGCGGGCCAGTCGTGCCTCCGTCACGTTGGTCATCCCGATGACGTCGCAGCCCCAACTGCGATACAAGTTGGACTCAGCCTTGGTCGAAAATTGCGGGCCTTCCATGTTGAGGTAGGTCCCACGCGGCTTCACATTGATGCCGGCACTTCGACAAGCATCAACAGCAATTCCCGCCAGTTCTCCGCAGACCGGATCGGCCAAACCAACGTGTGCGACGAGGCCGTCGCCGAAGAACGTGTCAACCCGATGGCGGGTGCGGTCGATGAATTGATCGGGAACGAGGAAGTCCAGCGGGTGGTGTTCTTCCTTGAGCGAACCCACCGCCGACAGCGAAATGATGCGCTCGACGCCGAGTTGTCTAAACCCGTGAATGTTGGCGAGATAGTTAATCTCGGTCGGCATGAAACGATGGCCACGTCCATGGCGCGCCAGGAACGCAACCTTGCGGCCTTCCAGCATGCCCATCAAATATGCGTCCGAGGGAGTGCCGAATGCGGTGTGCAGGAATATCTCTCGAACATCGGTGAACCCTGCCATGGTGTAGAGACCACTGCCGCCAATAATGCCGATCTCCGCCTGCTCGTATCGATGGTCCATAGGTGACGTTGGCAAACTGACGATTATACAGGCTGAGGTCCCGGGGATCTTCACACGCGCTCACACATTGGCAGCACGGAATGTTCACGTTACTAGCCGATAGGGCGCTCCCCAAGGACTTCAGCCGGTCGGGCCGGCAGGCATTGTGTTTCAGTTGTCAAAGAACGTCAGGTGTCGGCACTGGGCCGGCCTGTTTTCTTTCCCAACGCGACAAGCGCTTGTTGCGGTTGGGCGCTTCACGCTCCGGCAAGCGCTTGACGGAGGGAGAATAGCCCGGAAAGAAAAAGAGCCAGTCCGAGGCGAGAGCGCCGGGAAGGCGGACGCTCCGCTCAGGATGACATAGGCAAGGGCTAATCGTTCACCGCAAGAGCGCCGCCATGTGGTGCGAGCCTTGCGCGATTCCCAGCGACCAGTTCACCGCGTTGATGAAGACATTCGGGAACAGGCCGATGCCGATTGTTGCGACTGCCGTGATGGTCAGCGCCAGCGTCATCGCCGGACGAATGCGCACGGGATCCGCTTCGACTGGTTGGCGCATCAGCATGGCATTGGCGATTCGCATGTAGTAGTAGAGGCCGATCACCGCATACAGCACCGCGACCGATGCCAGCGCGTAGTGACCGGTTTGAATGAGGCTGAGGAAGATGAAGTACTTGCCCCAGAAGCCGGCCAGCGGCGGAATCCCCGCCAGCGAGAGCAGGAAGACCAGCATCAGAATGGCTTCGGTCGGAGCTTTGAAGTACAGCCCGGCGATGTCGTCGATCTCGTCACCGATGATGTTGCGGCGGCGCAGTGAAGTAATGACCGCAAACGCGCCCAGATTCATGAAGGTGTACACCAGCAGGTAAATCAGAATGGCCACGATGCCGGTGGAGTTCGTCTGGCCATCGCTGGCGATGAGGCCGAGCAACATGTAGCCGACGTGCGCGATCGAGGAGTACGCCAGCAGGCGCTTCGTGTTGGTCTGCGTGATCGCCGCTAAGTTGCCGCCGGTCATAGTCGCGATGGAGACGAAGATCAGCAGCGGCACGTACATGGAGCGTAACGGATACAGTCCGAAGAGGAAGATGCGGAGCAACATCGCCCATCCGGCGGATTTAACCGCAACGGACATGAAGCCGGTGATGCTGGTGGGCGCGCCTTCGTAGGCATCCGGCGCCCATTGATGGAACGGCACCGCGGCGATCTTAAAGAGCAGCCCAGTGGTGGTCGCCAGCAGCGCGAAGATTACCACCGGATCAGTGGGATTCTTAGCGATGATTTTCTGCAGCCCCAAGGCGATCTGGCCCAGATTGGTTGAGCCGGTGAGGCCATAGAACAGCGAAAGTCCGTAAGCGAAGATGCCCGACGAGAATGCTCCCAGCAGTAGATACTTCAGCGCAGCTTCATTGGAGCGCTTGTCGCGGCGCAGGAAACCGACCAGCACGTAGGTCGAGATGGCCATCAGTTCCAGGCCGATGAAGATCAGCACGATGTCGTAGCCCGCGGCCATGCACATCATACCGACCACCGAGAACAACATCAGGGCATAGAACTCGCCGTGGTTTTCGTGCTCAACTTCCAGATAGTGCATCGACATCAGCACGGCAATCGCTCCGCCGGCCAGGAAAAGATAGAAGAAATAAATGGCGAAGGGATCGACCAGCAACGTCCCCATAAAGCCGGTGTCGACGAAGCTGAGTCCCTTCAGCTGGGCGTGGTGATAGGCCCAATGCAAATTGCCGGTGGCCGCAGCCGAAAATGCCAGGCCGATGAGCGCAGTAATGGCGTTGACACGCTTCCATTTTGGTGGAAGCAGCAGGTCGATGATCAGGATGCCGAGCGCGAAGAGCGTCAGCAGCAGCATCGGCAGGGCCAGCAGGTAGTCGGTTGCCGAGAAATATTGGATGAGCGAGGTGGTCACGATGTAACTCCGCTCTTCGCCATTCGCCGTTCGCCATTCGCCGGAGTTGTTGGTGGCGTATTTCGCGTGCGTCGAAGAGTCTGTAACAGTGCAGTCAGCATTTGGCGGATGCTGATGACAGCTTTCACCAGCGGAGAATACGCCGATTCCCCTAGAAAGCCGAGATCTCTAGCCAACCTGAGATGATTCTGTAACTCACTGGCTGAGCCCATAGCGATCTGAACGTAACGCGCAAGTTCGACCTCGTTCCAACGACCGCAGCCCTCGGCTAGATTGGCGCCGATGGACCCGGCAGAGCGGCGAATCTGGGAAGTGAGTCCGAACATCTCTGATCGGGGAAATGCGGCGGTCGCTTCGTACAAGCGAACGGTTAGCGCATGCGCTTTCCGCCAGACCTCGAGTTCCTCGTAGTTCTTCATTGTCCGCGCTGTCCGTCGGCCTGCCGCAGGGCAATATCGCGTGTATCTCGAATTTCGTCAGTCGTGCTTGGCTTTTCGCCGGACCCTAAGCTTGAGCCCTTGCCGTCAAGCGCCGGCGAATGGCGAATGGCGAATGGCGAATGGCCTTCTTCCGTGGTTTCTGCCGGCGCAGTCATCGCGGGCTGCGCCGCCACGGCCGGCCTGTTCGTATTCAATCCCGGATAATCCGGCCGCACCGTCGCAACCAGGTTGTTCACTGGCGTCGACAGAATCTGGAAAAACGGCTTCGGATATAGGCCAATCCAGAACGCGATCAGCACCAGTGGAACAAAGGTCGCCAGCTCGCGTCCTGAAAGATCCAGCAACTTCTCGTTCTTGGGATTGTTCACCGGTCCGAAGAAGACGCGTTGATAGAGCCACAGCAAGTACGCGGCGGCGAGAATCACACCCGGCACGGCCCATGCAGCCCAAACTTTGTTCTCCATGAACGTGCCCTGCAGGATGGTGAACTCGCCCACGAAGCCATTCAGCAGCGGCAAGCCCATCGACGACATAAACATGATCAGCGTGATTGTGGCGTATAACGGCATCACGTTGGAGATGCCGCCGTACTCTGAGATCTCACGCGTGTGGCGCCGCTCGTAGAGAATGCCGACAATCAAGAACAGCGCGCCGGTGGAGATGCCGTGGTTGATCTGCTGCAAGACCGAGCCGCTCAGGCCCAGAGGGCTCAGGGCGAAGATGCCGAGCGTGCAGAAGCCAAGGTGACTGACCGACGAATACGCCACCAGCTTCTTCATGTCTTTCTGCATCAGCGAGACCAGCGCGCCGTAGATGATCGCAATCAGCGACAGCGTGATCATGAACTGTCGCACCCAGGGCGTCATGGCGACCGCCGGGAAGAACGGCAACGAGAAGCGGATCAGACCATACGTTCCCATCTTCAGCAGAACGCCGGCCAGGATAACGGAGCCCGCGGTGGGCGCCTCGACGTGCGCGTCGGGCAGCCAGGTGTGGAACGGAAACATCGGTACCTTGATTGCGAAGCCGATAAAGAAGGCGAAGAACAGCCAGATCGCAGCGTGCCCGCCGATCTTCGGCGCGGTGGCGTAAAGATCCGGAAGGTAGAAGGTGTACACACCGGTCAGGGTGTGGTGATGGAAATACAGGAACAGGATGCCCAGCAGCATCAGCACCGAGCCGAACAAGGTGTACAGGAAAAACTTGATCGCCGCGTAGAGCTTGCGCGGGCCGCCCCAGATGCCGATCAGCAAATACATGGGGACCAGCATGGCCTCCCAGAAGACGAAGAAGAGGAACATGTCGTTGGCCATGAAGACGCCCAACATGCCCGTCTGCAGCACCAGGAACCAGACGTAATACTCTTTGACGCGATCCTGAATGGCGTTCCACGACGACAGGATGGAGATGGCGCCGAGCAGCGTCGTCAGCATGATCAGCAGAAACGAAATGCCGTCGATGCCGATGACGTAGCCCGCGCCAATCGTGGGGATCCAGTTATTGGGCACGCCTTCGACGAACTGAAAGCCGGCGCGCTCCTTCAATGCCCAAAACCAGGGAACGAGCGGCAGCGATACTGCGAACCCGAGGAACGCGAAGATGTTGGCGATCCAGCGGATCGCGTCCTTGTTTTCCTTGGGCACCAGCAGCAGGAGCGCGGCTCCCACCAGCGGCGTAAATAAGACGATACTTAGTATGTGGTTATACATTTCTTATAGCTCTCAGCGGGCAGAGCGAACCTCTAGGTTCGCGTCCCCTGCGTCTCCAAACAACTCGGTAGAGCAAGCCTTCAGGCTTGTGTCAGAAAGATCGGTAGAGCGAACCTTCAGGTTCGCGTCCACGTCGCTCTTTTTGTTTACGAGGGGCTTCAGCCCCGGTCTTTTTCCAGCCGATGAGTACGGGTAATCTTCCGCTTTCGGCGCCAATCCCTTTCGCACTGGGTTCTGGCGGATGTATTCCACGATCTCCGCGAACTCATTACCGTCGCGAATTCGACGACTGTGATGTCGCTGCTGCCAAACCTGGCGGAATGAGATTCCGTTCTGACGAAGCACGTGAGAAAACCGGCCTTTAATTAACTGCACCACGCGGCTCAAAGGCTGCTCATCCCCGAGCGAAACGAGTACGTGGATATGATTCGGCATGATGACATATTCGTGGAGTTCGAACTCTCCGGCAGCCTGATATTTGCGGAAGGTAACGATCATGAGTTGCGCAACCTCGTCCCGTTGGAAGAGGTTCTGCTGCATATGCGCGCAAATCGTGATGAAGTAGGTCGTCATGAGTGTTCCGGGGCTAAAGCCCCTCAATCTTTTCAGGGCTGCTTTGACGCGAACCTAAAGGTTCGCTCTACCGATCCTTCAATTCACGCGAACCTAAAGGTTCGCTCTACCGATCCTTCCCGCTCACCACTTGATTACGTAATAAAAAACAAATCCCGCTAATCCCGCGACCATGACCAGCGCGTACCACTGCACCAGTCCCCACTGCACCAGGCGCACGGGATACGAGGCCAGGCGCGTCACGATGGCCACACCATTTACAAAGAGGCCGTCGATGATCCACTTGTCCCACAGCACCGACAAGTTGCCAGTCATGCGCGTGGTCCAGCCGGCGCCGTTCACCGTGCCGTCAATAACGTCGGCATCAAATTTCCACGCAGCTTCGCCCAGACCCATTGCGCCCAGCCGCATCTTGCCGATCTTGGCGCGGCCGGTGAAGATCCAGTCGTAAATTTCATCGACATACCACTTGCGGAAGAGCGTCTTGTACCAGCGCGGAGCGTAGACCGCGATCGGCTCTTTGTAGCCCTTGTCGGCATTCTTGTAGGCTCGCTGCGCCAGCCACCAGCCGACGACCGCCGCACCGACCGAGGCAAACATCAGCACATATTCGAGTGGATTGGTATGTTCGACTTGCTGCTCGCCGGCTGCAACCTGCGCCTCTTTGCCGCCTTGCTCCAGGACCACAGCTTCTTTGGCAAAGACCGGCTCAAGGAACTTCTCGAAGCGATTCGAACCGCCGAGGCTATGCGGCAATCCCAGCCAGCCCGCGCCGAGCGAGCAGATGGCCAGGATGACGAGCGGCACGGTCATCGTCTTGGGCGACTCGTGGATGTGGTGCTCAACCTCGTGACTCATGCGCGGCTTGCCGAAGAACGTCAGGTAGATCAGCCGGAACATGTAGAACGAGGTCATCAGCGCGGTGAAAAACGCGATGTACCACAGATAGCGATAGGCGCCGCCTTCGCGCGACCACGTCTCCCACAGGATCGCGTCCTTCGAGAAGAATCCCGCGAAACCGGGAATGCCGGCGATGGCCAGGGTCGCGATCAGCATGGTGCCAAACGTCGTCTTGATCTTGCCGTGGAGCGCGCCCATGTGCTGCATCTCCTGTTGGCCGCTCATGGCGTGAATCACCGAGCCGGCTCCGAGGAAGAGCAGCGCCTTGAAGAAGGCGTGCGTGAAGACGTGGAAGACGCCGGCGGCGAATGCGCCGACCCCGAGAGCGAGAAACATGTAGCCGAGCTGCGAGACCGTGGAGTACGCCAGCACGCGCTTGATGTCGTTTTGCACCAGAGCGATAGTCGCCGCGAAAATCGCGGTGAGCGCGCCGATTATGGCAACGGTCTTCATCGCCGTGGGCGCGAGCACAAACAGTGCATTGGAGCGCGCCACCATGTAGACGCCGGCGGTTACCATTGTCGCGGCGTGGATTAGAGCACTAACAGGTGTGGGACCTTCCATCGCGTCGGGCAGCCAGACATACAGCGGAAATTGTGCCGACTTTCCGCAGGCGCCTACGAACAGCAGCAAGCACGCCGCAGTGATTACGGGATCGCCGATGGCGAAACGGCCACTGCGCGCCAGATGATTAATCGCGCTGTACTGCACCGAGCCGAAGTACCAGGCGATGGTGAACATGCCCAGCAGGAAGCCGGCATCACCTACGCGATTGACGATGAACGCCTTGTTCGCGGCAGTCGAGGCCGAGTGGCGCTGGAAGTAGAAGCCGATCAGCAGGTAGGAGCACAGGCCCACGCCCTCCCAGCCAACAAACATCAGCGCGTAGTTGTTGGCCAGCACCAACGTCAGCATGGAAAACATGAACAGGTTCAAATACCCGAAGAAGCGGTAGTAGCCGCCCTCGTGCGCCATGTAGCCCATCGAATAAATGTGGATCAGCATGCCTACGCCGGTCACAAACAGCAGCCAGATCGAGGACAGCGGATCGAGCAGGAAGCCAGCATCAGCGCGGAACGGGGCCGTGCCGCCGTGCGTGGGGTAACTCAGGGAGTCGCTGCCGGTGCCCAGCCAGGTGAACAGAATCTTTTCAAAGGGCTTGCCGGGATGCGCGGCCGAGTACCCGGTGTATTGCCAGACCGCGAGGCAGGCCCACACGAACGCCAGCACCACCAGCCCGACGCAGACACCGTTCACCGCCTGCTTCGACAGCTTGCGTCCGAAGAAGAACATCGCGGCGGCACCGATCGCGGGTAACAGCGGAATGATCCAAATGTGATCAAGAAAAAACATTGTTCGCTCTGGTAGAGCGAGCCTTTAGGCTCGCGTCTATGCGTATCTCTGCAATTCCGAGCCGGCTTCAGCCGGCGGGGCTAAAGCCCCGACTTGGTTTTTTGTCGGCACGACGCGAACCTAAAGATTCGCTCTACCGATCCTGAATAACGGGGCGCTGAAGCGCCGCACTACCATTTCAAAAGATCTACCTCGTCTACATTCACCGTCTCTTTATTGCGGAAGAAGGCGATGATGATGCCCAACCCGACTGCGGCTTCGGCGGCGGCGTCGGTGATGACAAAGATCGAGAACACCTGTCCCTGCAGGCCGTAAAGCCGTGAGAATGCCACCAGGTTGAGGTTCACAGCGTTTAGAATCAGTTCAATCGACATCAGGATGATGACCACGTTGCGACGCGTCAGCACGCCAATGGTGCCGATGATGAACAGCGCCGCCGCAACAACCAGATAATGCAGTGTCGAGATCTCGGTCATAAGAAGCTCTTAGCAACTAGCAACTAGCGATTAG
>CAWFUE010000014.1:0-8241 GCA_963818905.1 uncultured Acidobacteriaceae bacterium | reverse complement strand
GCCATGCGCGCCTGGAAAGAGGATCTCAACTTCCGCGAGCTGATCATGAGCGATCCCGAGATCACGGCGAAAGTGAAGCGCGAAGTGCTGGAACACGCCTTCGACTTGCAACGGCCATTGCGCAATGTGGATAAGATTTTTCGCAGGGTCTTTGGCGATCAGCGAACGGCCTAAGAAGAAGCTCGCACTTCCGCGGCCGGTTTCGGCTAAGGTCAGCTCTAGCCTTCGTCGACCAATCCCAGCAGTTCGGACATTTCCTCGTACAGAAATCCTTCGCCGGGGCGATAGGGCTGAACCCAGCGGCCGTCGATGACGAACTGCGGCACGGCCCGTTTGCCGGTGCGGCGGATGACTTCCTGGGCAGCGCCGGGCGTGGTGTCGATGTCCACGTTCGTATAAACAATGTTGTGCTTCTCGAGAAATCGCTTGGCTGCGCGACACTCCGGGCACCAGGATGTCGAGTAGAGAATCAACTCCATATCGCGATTGTAAGACAACTCGTCTGCCCAATTTTGGAGATCGAAGTTCGTCCGGGCGTCAAACCATTCCGCCGAACTGCATCCAAAGCAATACAATGAAATGATGTATTATCCAGCCCGGGTATTGGCCATCGCCATTTGTGCCGTCGTCATTCCAACACTCAGCGCGGCTCAGACAACAGCGCTGACCAACACTTCAGCCCAGCCGGTGACATTGTCCGACAGCCCTGGCCAGGAGGTAATCCTGGGTTCCGTATCGCTGGGCGCCCAACGGACCTTCAGCACGTTCAACATTCAGGCGGCTGGCACGATCACTCCCGCTCCCGATCCGAACGGCGTAGCCTTCCAATTGGAATTTCTCATCTGCGATCAACCCGAGTGCAGGGGTGATATCAAGTCAAATGCCAGGATCCTAGGAAATTCCGATTCGGACGTTCCAACCCAGGTGCTGGCAACACAGTCGTTCGGGATCAGTACCCACAACACAAAGCCGGTCGTGCTCACAGAAATTCAGCCTCGTAATCCGGACGCGCCTCTGTTTCTCGCCCTGGCGCTGAAGACTGTCCACAGCCCGAGCACGATGTCTTTTGCCGCGAAAATGAATCTTCTGCGTGTCGATGTCCTGCCCTAGCTGGTCCGCTACTCGCTTACTTTGTCGCAAGCACGAGAAAATAATCGACGTTGTCTTCTTTTACCAGATCATCGTGCTCTTCCACCAGACGGTAACCGGCCTCGCCGGCTTCTTGCAGAACGATCTGCTTGTGCACGCCATGGTTTTCCGCATCGCTGTCGCGGTCGATGATGCCCACGCGCGCTCCCGGCTTCAGCGATTTTCGCAGGTTGCGCAGGAGGATAACTGGGTCGGCAACCTCGTGATAGCACTTCAACAGAAGCACGGAGTCGACGCTATCGGCGGGAAGTTCGGGATTATCAGGCTTGCTCAAGATCGTCTTGACATTGTGCAGTTGCGCTTTTTGCACCCGATTGTCGATGTAATCGATCGCTTCCGGATTGATGTCGACCGCATAAACCAGACCGGAATTGGTAACACGTTTGGCAGCCCGAACGGTGAACCATCCCGAGCCGGCGCCAATATCAGCGACCGTCTTGCCCGGCTCGATCGCAAGAATATCCATCACGCGATTGATGTGCAGCCGCTCGTCGCGTCCCGGCTTATCGAAGATCGAAAGATCGCCGGTATACGGCGTGCTGGTTGCGCGGTGCTGTGACTCCGGCGCCGGCGTACTCTGCGTAAGCACAATCGCAGCAACGGCAATAAAGAACGCGAATAGAAGCAATATGCTCGCGGAAAAATTGGAGCCGGGCCGCATCAGAAACCCCTCACCTACATCATCCCATTTATCGGTTTACTGCGGGGCGCGGCCGGGCACGTTTTTCTGCGGGATGGCTTCTCTTCAGCATGAGATTGACCTACTTGGCCACAGCGGCCAACAGGCCATAAACGCTGACCTGATTAGCGGTACCGACGAACACTTTGCCATTTGCGATCGTGGGCACGGTAAACTTCGAAGCCTGTCCGGGATTGTCGCGCGCGAGACGCTGATTGGAGTTGTACAACTCGCGCGCCAGATTCTTCGCGTCATAGGCATGCAGAACAGCCGGACCCTGATGCCTTGCGTAGTAGGCGTCATTGTCCACTGCCCACACGATACCGCTGCTATTGCCGTTAGCCGAGACGCTGACGGTGCTGCGAGTCAAGTGATAGATGGCTGCGCTCTGCGACGCTGGAGTCAGTGACAGAACGCCATTGTGAATCGTAAAGCTCTTGATTGCGTCCTTGTGCGGACTGATGCCCGCTCCGAAGTAAAGCCGGCCATTCCAGAAAGCCGGCGTTCCCATCTGTTGCCTAAGCTGGCCGGACACCTCCTGAACAATCTGCGGATTGCCGGTTGCGCCAGCATTGTAGCCGCCGAGATTGTCACGGTTCAGCAGGTAGACGTGACCGTTCTTTCCGCTGGTCACGGCCAGATGGGGATACGGACCCGGCTGGTCCGGCAGCAGCAACATACCAGCCGACCCGAGATCGAGATCGTCCTTTGCCATCTTTGCCTGGCTGAAAGGAGTGAAAAAATCCACCAGGTCGAGACGGTCCTGCCCAGGCTTCAGCTTTACGATGCTATCGCTGAAATTGTTCCCCGGTTGCTCGCCGAAGGCGTCGAATGGACCGTTCGCAATCGAAAGATACAGATTGCCCTTAGTGTCGGCGCTGATGCCGCAGCCGCTCATCCAAATGCCGCCCTGATAACCATCGGGAGTCGAAACCCACACCGCCACTTGTCGCATGGTAATCGCATCGAAAGCGATCACCCACCCGTGATAGAGACCGGAATCGGCATTGGAGGCAAAGGCTACGTACACCTTGCCCTTGGAAAGCAGGAGCGCGGCTCGTTGTAACTGAAAACGCGAAGAGAAGGTGAGCACGCCGTCGGTACCGTCCTGCGCGGTACCCGGATAGGAAGCTTGAATTATGCGTGGGCCGCCGAACTTCTCTGCCCCCGAAGTAATATCCAATGCGTGCAGCCGATGATAGAAGGCGCCATTTTCCTTGGTAGCTGCCACGACATAAACCGTATTGCTGGCGACATCGATGACTGGCGTGCTGGTAATTCCGATCTCCGGCATGATGTCGCTTGCATTGACGTCCGAAGGCCCGAGGGTAGTTACTCCTGCATCTGGATCAAGAAAATTCACGCGCCAGAGCGGCTCGGGGGTCGGAGAGTCCGAGTCGAAAGCGTAGACGCTGTCGTGCTGGGTAGCGACCAGTACGACATTGTGGATTCCATTTCCCGGGATGGCGACCTGCGGAATGTAGAGCGGCTGAGCGTAGATGTATCCGTCGACCGGATACGAATACAGTTTTCCGAAATGCGACGGGTTGACGTTGTCGGGTGTGAGGATGGTCTCCGTCGTATTCTGACCAGTACGCGCGTTGTCATTGTGGTAGGTGGCCACAAGTGCGAATCCGGCGGCCGCCATGGCTTCAGCCGTCATTCCCTGCGGCTTGGCGGATGGACTGGCGGCGGCGAAGAAGTCATCGGTTTCGGACTCTCCCGACGGTTCTTCCCGCGGTTTGTAAACCTGCAGCATGACCAGCATGACCGCCAGCAGGACACTCACCGAGAGCAACTGCGAACGCGTACGCGATAGCGCCGTCACTTTCTGCCAATTGTGCAGAGTGAAATAAATGAGACTTCCCAGGCCGAGACACAGGGCAACGAGCAGGACGAGAGACTCTGAGAATAACGAAAAAATGTGTCGTATCATGAATTCAGTCAAGCGCTTACATTTAAACCCAAGCACAACAAAAAGTGGTGCGTGCGCGAAGACATTCTCTCAACCAGCGAGACAGAATATTCGTTTACCGATGATGCCAACTTGCGTCGGCCACATCGCGCCGAAACCCCTCTCTCAGTGATGCCATGCGCGCGCTTTGAAGGCTAGTCATAAATCATAAATTATTGTTAAGAAATGTAGCGGGATCCGGCGAGCTCCTCGTTCGAGATTTCCAAGTGTATTTCTAGCTCTGCGGCATTCTTCCTGCGCGTCGACCGCGGTTCGCATGTAGAATCGGTCCATGGGCTTTCGCGGCAGCAACGATTTGAATCATCACAAGGGCAGGATGGCTCCTCCTGATGACACCCATCAGGAAGCCGCCTATCTCAAGATGCTGGGGGAAAAGCAACGTCCGGTTCGCGTCAAACTAATGGATGGTGAGGTAGTCCACGGCTGGATTGAATATTACGACCGCCGTATGGTGCGCCTGACGCGTGAAGGAGCTCCCAACCTTTTCATCTTCAAGCACGAAATTGCCTATATTGCCGAAGAGGCCATGCGTAAGCCGCGGCCCGACTTCCCTTCCGTTCCGCGGGACGGCAACCCCAGTTCCAACAAGTGAATGAACGGCTACCTGCCAGACCTGGAAGCGATTGCGCGCGAAGCCGGCACGCTTCTGATGGGATACCTCGTCGGTCATGTGACCATCGAGTACAAGGGCGACGTCGATCTGGTGACCGAGGCTGATCGCGCGTCAGAAAAGCTGATTGTTCAGCGGCTGCGCGCGCGCTGGCCTGAACACGGCATCGTCGCCGAAGAAGGCACGCGCAGCGAGATGGACGCGGAATATCGCTGGTATGTCGATCCGCTGGATGGCACAACGAATTTTGCCCACGGCTATCCGGTATTTTGCGTATCAATTGCGCTGGCAAGGCGCGATGGACAGCTTGAGACGGGCGTCCTCTACGATCCCACGCGGGACGAGATGTTTGCCGCGGAACGCGGATCGGGAGCCATGCTGAATGGCAAACCGATTCACGTCTCCAAGACAGCGAAGCTGGCGGAATCCATCCTGGGAACCGGATTTCCCAGTCACAAGCGTCACAAGAATCCGAACATCTTTTTCTATCACCAGATCACCTTGCGCTCCCATGGCGTGCGGCGCGCCGGCTCCGCCGCGCTGGATCTGGCCAATGTCGCTTCCGGCCGATACGACGGATTCTGGGAATTCAATCTGAATCCCTGGGATACGGCTGCCGGCGTGCTGCTGGTGCAGGAAGCCGGCGGCAGCGTGACGCGCTTCGATGGCTCGCCCTTTCGTCTGGATAGCCGAGAGGTACTCGCCAGCAATGGGCTAATCCATCAGCAACTCATCGCCGAATTCGAGCAAATCTTCGCCGGGCGCGGGCTGGAAGGGCTGCCTTCGCCCGTAGAGTACGCGAAAACCCAATCGTAGCTCGCCATCCGAACGCCCGTTCGGCCTCGTCACAAGCCTCTGTGACTGCGGTAAAATTGCTTAGTGAACACCTCGCTGTTGAATCGCACCGTTGAAAAGCGTCCTGACATGGTTCGTCTGCAGGGACGCGTCCTTTTCCTTACCGAAGATCCTGAGCTCATCAAGAGGCAGCTCGCGGGTGAAGACCTGCCTTGGGACACCCAACATCCCGAACGCAATCCCAAGCTGCGCGACGACATCTCGACCGATGAGATCACGCCGGCGCACATCTGCTTTTTCTTCGATGAGACGCTTGGCGAGTTCCCATATACCGGCCTGAAATGCGGCAAAGAGACCCCGATCGGGCGCTGCGACATCAAGCGCGGCGGCTTCGTCTGCGCGGTCAGTGGCAAGCGGCGCGGCAAAGGCTTCGAGCCGCGAGGCATCGCCCTACGCCGAGATGTGCGCCGGCATTCAACTCGTGATCGCCGTGAACATCGAGCGCATCTACAAGCAGAATTGTCAGAACCTTGGCGTGCTGACCTCGACCGACTTCAACCTGATCGACAAAATTCGAGGCGGTGAGGAGATTCCGCTGCGCGAGTTCACGCAGGGCGAAGACGAGATTACACGCCAGGTGATCGAGTATGGCGGACTATTTCCGTTCAACGTCGCGCGGATGCAAGGCAAGGTTTTCCTGCCGCCGATCACGACCCAGCCTCGGCCGATGACCATCGCGGAAAAAATCTTCGCGCGGCACATGATTCACGATACGAATCAAGTCGGCGTGGAAGCAGTCAAGCCCGGCGACAGCGGTTTTGCCCGTACCGATCTGCGCTTCAGCCACGAGTACGTCACCCCGATGGCATCGATTTTCTTCGAGCATTTTCTCGGCAAGGATGAGCCGGTTACGGACGCCAGCACGATCATGTTCTTCCGCGATCATCTGACTTTTCTTGACGAGGTGCTGTCGGAAGAAAAACGCAAGATGGGTTTGCTGGACCTCGCCGGTCAATTGAAGTTGAAACAGGAAGCGTTCGCGAAATCGCGCGGCATCAAGCTGCACGGTGAGTTGCGAGACCGCAAAGGTTCCGAGGGGATCTGCCACTCGATTGTGACCGAAAGCTATGCCTTGCCCGGCCAACTCAATGTGGGCAGCGATTCCCATTCGCCGCACGTGGGCTCCATGGGTTGTGTGGCCTTCGGCATCGGGACCACAGATGTATTTAACGCCTGGTTTACCAAAGACGTACGAGTGAAAGTTCCAGAATCGGTTAAGGTGATTATCCGCGGCAGGAAGCGGGAAAACGTCACGGCGAAAGACTACATTCTGAAGCTGCTATCGCTGGAATACATTCGCAGCGGCAAGGCGCTGGCTAAGGTGATCGAGTACTCGGGCGAGGCGATTGAAGCGCTGGGTGTCGACGAGCGCGCCACCATGACCAACATGGCAGCCGAGATCGGCGGATTTACCGGCATCGTTGCGCCGGATCAGAAGACAGTTGAGTTCCTGATGCAGCGGCGCGGCATGAGCGAGAACGAAGCGGAGACGCTGATTGAGGGACTTTACAGCGATCCTGACGCGCACTACGCGCACGTGATCGAACTGGATGCAACCGAAATCTATCCCATGGTCGCCACGCCTGGCGACCCAGGCAACGGCAAGTTTATTCGCGAGCTGAACACCCCGGTGCCGATAGAGATTGCCTATGGCGGCACCTGCACTGCTGGCAAGAACGAAGACATGGACATGTACGCGCTGGTATTGAGCGATGCGGTTCGACAGGGCAAGCGAGTAGCGGACAGTTGCAAGTTCTATCTGCAATTCGGATCGCAGGAGACGCGCGAGTACTGCGTACGCAAAGGCTATCTCGATATCTTCGAGCGTGCGGGAGCGCGTGTGATTGAGCCCAGTTGCGGCGCCTGCATCAACGCCGGTCCGGGAGTTTCGACGCGTCCGGATCAGATTGTGATCAGCGCGCAAAACCGCAATTTCCCGGGCCGTAGCGGCCCAGGTCAAATGTATCTCGCAAGTCCGCTGACGGTAGCTGCCAGCGCCATTGCGGGGTACATCGTGGAGTATGAACCCGCGGGCGAACGCGAACCGGCAAGCGTCGTTTAGCGCTAAATGGCCTTCTTGCGGCGTCGCATCCAAACCGCGGTTTTTGATACTATCGGTGTAACAGCTTCTAAGTGAGAATCTCCAACTGCGAGATGTCAGGAGACATACGTATATGGCTTATGTGATTGCCGAGCCTTGTATTGGCACCAAAGACACCGCCTGTGTTGATGCTTGTCCAGTGGATTGCATTCATCCCAAGAAGGACAGTGAAAAGTTCGCCCAGGAAGAGATGATCTATATCGATCCGGTCGAATGCATCGATTGTGGCGCGTGCGTGCCGGTGTGTCCGGTTTCGGCGATTTTCGCGCTCGACGATCTGCCGGAAAAGTGGAAGGAGTATACCGAGCGTAACGCCAAGTATTTCGGGCGCTAAACCGATTCAGAAAAATCCAAAGGGCACATCCGCCTGGGTGTGCCCTTTTTTGCTTTCGTCCTAGAATGTGCTCGGCGAAGGGTGGAGGACGCCTTCAGGCGTCCATATAACACCTTTTAACCTTATCTCGGTGGCTGAGGTAAGTGCGTTTACCTCAGCCGCCGAACTGGAATTGGATCCAGTCTCATTTGCGCCGCTGAAGCGGTGCTCCCCAACTATGACATCCGCGCGAAAGCCCAGAACAATACGGCTGCCAGCACGATCGCTGCGGGCAACGTCAGCACCCAGGCCATGATCAGGTTGCGCACCGTCGCCCATTGCAGGCCGGTTCCGTTAGCTGCCATGGTTCCGGCTACGCCGGACGACAGCACGTGGGTTGTACTCACCGGCAAGCCGTACATATCAGCGGCGCCGATGGTCACCATCGCGGTAATTTCGGCGGCTGCGCCCTGTCCGTAGGTCAGGTGGTCCTTGCCGATCTTCTCGCCAACCGTGATCACGATGCGCTTCCAGCCGATCATCGTACCCAGCCCGAGGG
>CAWFUE010000013.1:0-8951 GCA_963818905.1 uncultured Acidobacteriaceae bacterium | reverse complement strand
GACTGAAACCATGCACGTGCACGCGGGCGAGATTGGCGACGCAAGAACTTCCAAGGTCCTGCGGATTTCGCTCGCCGTTACGCTGGTGTACATCGTGCTGCTGGTTGTCGCGGGCCTGCGAGCCCACAGTCTCGCGCTGCTCTCTGAAGCCGGTCACAACCTCTCCGACTTTGTTGCCTTGCTGATGTCCTGGGGCGCGGTATATCTGCAAGGCCGTCCGCCCAGCGCTCGCAAGACCTTCGGCTACAACCGCGCCGGCGTACTCGCTGCCTTCATCAACGGCCTCACGCTGGTTCTGATCTCTTTCTACATCTGGTATGAGGCCTTCAAACGGCTGCGGGCACCGGTGTCGGTTCATGCTGATCTGATGATCTGGGTAGCGGCGGCGGGCGTGGTGATGAACGGCGGCATCACCGTGCTGCTGATGCGCGGCCATCGCGACCTCAACATCCGTGGCGCGCTGCTGCATGAAATCGGCGATACCTTATCGACCGCGGCAGTAATTGTTGGCGGCGTTGCAATTGCTCTTACCGGTGAGCAGTGGATCGATCCCGCCTTGTCGCTCGGCATCGGCGTCATGATCCTGTGGTCTTCCATTGGCATCATTCGCGAGAGCCTGAACATCCTGCTGGAAGGTACGCCGAGCGGCATGGAGCTGGATCGCATCGAGCAGGCGATCCGCGAAATCTCGGGCGTCGAATCGGTTCATGACCTGCACGTGTGGAGCATCGGCAGCGACACTCATTCGCTCTCTTGCCACGTCGGCATCTGCGACATGCCTGCGTCGGAAAGCGCCATCATTCTGGAAGAAATTCGCACCGTACTGGGCGAGCGCTTCCACATCCATCACACCACCATCCAATTCGAGCTGAAGATCTGCGAGGTGAGCGACGGCTGCGTCATTCCTGTAAGCCCTGAACACTCGCACGAGCACAGCTCGCGCCATTCCCATTGAACCGGCGATCAGGAGCTTCGATGAATTGCTGGCGAATCGTAGCGCCGGTTCTTTCTCTGACACTTCTGACGCTGCTACCCGGCTGCAATAAGCAGCAGAGTACCGTTTCCACGGTGGCTTCAGACGACAAGGCGAGTCCCTGGACTCTCGCGCTGAGAGTGACCCCTGCTCATCCCAGCATGACGAAGCCAATGACGTTTCTATTGCACATCGGCGACGATCATGGTCAACCGCTCAATGATGTCCAGGTCAACGGCACCCTCACTATGAAGACCATGGACATGGGCGCGACAAAGCTGCAGTTCACGCCCAAAGGCAATGGCGATTACGAGGCATCCGTGAAGGGCATGGACATGTCCGGTCCATGGAATCTCGCCATCGATGGCACCCGCGCGGGCACCCACGTAAGAACGAACTTCGAAGTCACGGTGTTCGATTAGAACATGTCAGGATTCGATTGCGTTTGGCATCGTTGAAGGGATGGATTCAGAGACTGTATCGCGAATGGTAAGTGATTTTCACGGTGGGATAAACCTGTGAGCTGCTACTGAATCAGCCGCGCAGCGGCGGAATGGTGTGAGCCCGGCGCGCAAGCGCCGAGTGAGAGCCGGGTAGCACGACCCCACTTACGTTGCGGTAGACGCTGCCTCTGCCGTTAAGACTGGTGATAATCTGCTCTCGTCAATTGGGAGAACAAATCATGCCCCGTGGCATCACCCCTCGCCAGCCATCGCGCAGTGGACGTCAGGACAAAGTAGCAAGCGCAGCGATTCGCGGCAAGTCGCGCGCCGCCGAGCCTTCGAAGGCCTCAAGGACTCCTGCGCCAAAACCAGCCAAGCCCGTGACCAGGCCATCGCGCAAATCCGCGACCACGGCGAAATACAATCCGATCGCTCCGGAGCGCGTCAACGAAATTCTGAAACGGCTTGACGAGCGCTATCCCGCCGCCACCTGCGCACTGCATCACAATAGCGCCTGGGAATTGCTGGTCGCGACGATCCTCTCCGCTCAGTGCACCGATGTCCGCGTCAACATGGTAACTCCCATTTTGTTCGAGAAATATCCCACCCCTGACGCATTTGCAGCACTGAAGCCCGAGGAACTCGAAGACGATATCCGCTCCACCGGCTTCTTCCGCAATAAGTCGAAATCGCTGGTGGGCGCGGCGCGCAAGCTGATCAGCGACTTCGGCGGCGAAGTGCCTCGCACCATGGACGAGTTGCTGCAACTTCCCGGTGTCGCCCGCAAGACCGCCAACGTCGTCCTCGGCACCTGGTACAAGATCGCCGACGGCGTAGTGGTCGACACCCACGTGCAGCGCATCTCGCGCCGTCTGGAGCTGACCAGGAACATGGAGCCGCAAAAGATCGAGCAGGACCTGATGAAGGTAATCCCGCGCCAGAAGTGGATTCTCTTCGCCCATCAGATCATCTTGCATGGCCGCGCGCTGTGTATCGCCCGCAATCCCAAGTGCGCTGACTGTCCGCTGGAGAACCTCTGTCACGCCGGCGATAAGACTTGGAGCACGGTCGAGATCCATAAATCAGCCAAGCCATGATCGAGTGGTCTTGTTCGGAATTACGAAAGTTACAGCTGAAACCTTGTTACTTTCGTAACCGCCGGCGGCCGTAATTGCCATAATTCCTATGGAGACTGCGGCTGGCGCGTGTAAAATGAGCCAGAAACCTCAAACGGTGGGTTTGTGAAGAGAGTCGCGGTTTCCATCCTGTTTGTGCTGCTCGCCCTCGGCCTGTCTACGCCGGTGTCTGCTCGTACCAAGACCACTTCCAAGAGCAATATCCACGAGACCAAGAGCCACGAAACTAAAGAACAGAAAAAGGCGAATGAGAGGTGGGAGAAGCAACAAAAGAAGCAAGCCAAGCAGGTGAAGAAGCAAGCCAAGGCGCAAGACAAACAAAATAAGAAGTGGAACCGGGCCCACGGGACAAGGACGGTCACCTAGACAGCCGCTAAGCCCCTCCTTCCACCAATCCTGATCAATCTGTATATGCAAATCTGCTGCAGGGAACTCCTGCGCTTCGAATAGCTACGCCCCCACTGCAAAATTGAATGCCGCTTCGATGTGCGCCATCGCGCTGTTCACGAAGACAATGCCGTCGTAGCTGAAGCTGGCAGCGGTTTTCATGGCCTCAAACGCCAGCGGCAGCTCCGTGCACGCCAGACACACCGCCGCTTTATCCTGCTCGCGATCGAGGCCGAGCCTGGCAATCTTCATCAAGCGCTCAGACGCGCCATTCGTCTTGCCCAGCTGCAGATCCCCCATCAACTCAATTGTCATCGCCCTCACCGAATCCTTCTCCGGACCCGTCGCTTCGACTCCACACTTGGCGAACGCCTGGCGAAATTTCGGCGATTTCATTGCGACCGCGCTGCCCAACAGCAGCACCTTACGCGCGCGAACTCTGGCGCACTCTCTCGCTGCCGCCTCAAGGATGCTGATGACCGGAATTGGAATATCCTTGGTAATCGCGTCGAATCGATGATGCGGCGTGTTGCTCGCTATGATCGCAAACTCCGCGCCGCTTGCCGCCAGCCGCTTCAGCGCCGTGCGATGATACTCATCGAATCGCGCCCACGATTGCTCGTCTTCATCTGAACCCAGGTAGGCGACAGCCTTTACATGATCCAGAGACTCGATGCTGATCTCGGGCACCGGAGGCGTACCTTGCGCATTCCTGGCGCAGTGCCACTGCTCGCTCTTGCGGCATAATGCGGAGTAGTAGAGAACCGTCGATGGCCACGCTACTCCGCCGACAATACCAATTTTCTTCATCCGTCTCCTTCCTCGCTGATCCATCCCATCACACTTTTGCCGGTATGCCGAACGTCCCCTCGACTACCTCAACGAAATTTCTCTCCTCGCGCAGAATGAAGCGCTTGTTTTGTGCCATCTCAAAATTCGCGCGCGCCTCTTGGTCGGTTCTCAAGCATGCCCGGTATCTCTCGTAAGAGGTGAGGCTGTCAAAGGCAATCAGTCCCCATGCAATATCGTTCGTCCCTTCATGGGGAAGAAAATAGCCGATCAGATGGCCGCCGCATCGCGGGATGATCCGGCCCCAGTTTTCCGCATATTTTTTGAACTCATCCCGTTGAAATGGATCGATCTGGTAACGAATGAAGCAGGTGATTTTCATTCTTGTCCTCGCTGCGCTCCTTGACCTGCGGCTTTCTGAATCAGTATGCTGCTGGCAGTGCATGGACACTTCGTTTTCAGTAAAAGTGTGAGTGTTGACTACCTGGAAGAGCATGGCGGAAGTGTCGCTATGGGATGCAGAGGGTCGAGGATGGGATCGGCTAAGAAGAAGATTGCGTGCTCATTGCGGACTTTCGACTGCAAACCTGTCACTCCACTGGGAAAGCACCCGGGAAATCTGCTGGCACAGATGTTCGGGTCCCTCCACTTTGCTGACAAACAAATTGGCATATTTGGCGTCGACGGGAATCTCGTTGACTCCTGATACCAGGATGACGGGAATTTCCGGGCGGATGATCTTGGCGCGTCGCGCCAACTCGGTGCCGCTTACACCCGGCATCAACTGGTCGGAGAGGATCAAATCGATATGGCGCGAGGACAGCAGCTCCAGGGCCTGCGCCGCGGAGGTCGCGGTCTCAACTTCGTAGCCCCACTTCTGCAAAACCATCTTGCGCAGAACCAGCGGAATTTCCTCATCATCAACGCACAGGATGACGGGCTTATGCTGCACCATGCCTATGGATTCTCCTTCCGCTTGCGGGCTCTAGAACTACGGCATGAGAGCTGATCGTCTCGGGCAACTGCTCGGCATCGACCGTCGCGCCGGGAATAACAACTCTGAAACATGTCGTCGTACCTTTGCTGCCAAAGAAGCTGCGGCATGAAATCACGCCCTCGTGTTTTTGAACGATACCCTTGCTGATCCACAGTCCCAGTCCCGTTCCTTTACCTCCCTTGGTGCTGAAGAACGGTTCGAAAACTCGCTTGCAATGTTCAGGCTTGATCCCACTCCCGCTGTCGCAAATGGAAATACAGATTCTCGGAAGGCCGGTGCTGGTATCCTGCGATTCCAACACTCGCAGACGCAACCGACCGCCTTGCGGCATCGCCTGAATCGCATTGCCAATCAGGTTCAGAAATACCTGTTTCAGCTCGCCAGGAAATCCCTGAGTTATTCCTCGAGTTCGATATTGCTTCTCTAGCGTAATGCCATTCAGTTGCAACCGTCGTGTTTGAAGGTCGAGCACGTTCTCCAGCAACTCCGGAACCGAGACGATCATCGGTTGCACCGATTCGCGATAGAAGCTGAGCGTCTGGCGCGTGATATGCGAAACCCGCAGAAGCTCCTGCTCGCCTAAGCGGGCCAGGTGCCTGGCATCCTCGTCCAGAGATGGATGATCTCGCAAGAGGTAAAAGGCATTGGTGATCGCTTCCAGCGGATTGTTGATCTCGTGAGCGATGATTCCGGCCACGCGTCCCATCGCCGCGAGTTTTTCATTGTTACGAAGCGCTTCTTCCGCCTGTAATTGCCCAGTGATGTCCCTGGCAATCTCCAGTACAACCCCATGCTCGGCATTAAGGGCGTGCCGGCTGGCAACAATCAATTCGCGTCCGTCCTTGCTTTGATGAATCAGGTTGCCGTCCCACCTGCCGCTTTGCTCCAGAGTGGACTCGACATCGGAAGGACTGGTGGGAAACTTGGTGTGCAAGAGCTCATGAACGTTCTGGCCCAGAACTTCCTCGCGCGTCCAGCCATAAAGCGCCTCGGCACCGGAATTCCAAAACAGCAGCACGCCCTTGCGATCTCGCACCATGATCGCTTCGGAAGCGAGTTCCAGAAGGTCGGCTCGCTCCCGCAGCATGTCCTCCATATGTTTGCGATCGGTGACATCGTAGAACGCCGCGACCGCTCCTCGAACTTCTCCGGCGTCGGCAAACAGCGGACGCGCGCTGGCGACAACATGTCGCGTGTTTCCGTCGCGCCGGCGAACCTCCAATTCCATGCTGGCCAGCGGCTGTCGGGTTGCGATCGCACGGTGCAACGGCAGGTCCTCCGCCCTGAGCCGCCTTCCCTCGCGGAAATACTCGCACACCAGCTCGTCATCACGGCGACTGCCGGAAGTCGTCTCTACGGGCGTGCCCCCCAGCAGTTCTACCAAAGCGGCATTGGTAGTGACTGACTTGCACGCAGCGTCGTTTGCCACGGCTACGCCAACCGGCAACACTTGCATAATCGTTTCCAGCTCGGTGACCCGCTGTTCTAATTCACGATTGAGATTTCGAATTCGCTCCTTAGCTTCAATTTGCTGGCTGACGTCGGTATTCGTCCCGAACCAGCGAACAACATTTCCGTGCGAATCGTGAATTGGTACAGCGCGGGAAAGAAACCAGCGATACTGCCCGTCCCTTCCGAGCAGAGGAAACGTATCTTCCCAAACTTCTCCCGTATCCCATGCTTGCTGGATTCCTTTCGCCACCCGTTCCACATGGTCGGGGTGATGAATTTTCGTCCATCCCCATCCCTGCATCTCTTCCAAAGTCGTGCCCGTGTAGTCGTACCAGCGCTGGTTGTACCACGAGACATTTCCATCGGCTTCCGCCATCCAGGCAAGTTGCGGAATGGAATTCGCCAAAGTGCGGAACTGATTTTCCCGCTCCCGCAACTCTTCCGTTCGCTCCTCAACCCGCTGTTCCAATTTCTGATTGAGAGCTTCCAGCTCTCGCGTCTTGCGATACAACTCGGCGAAGACGCTGACCTTGGCGCGCAGCAGCTCGGGAACAACCGGAACCGAGATGTAGTCGACCGCGCCACGCTGGTAGCCCTTGATACGGTCGAGATCGGTCAAGTGGACCGCTGAGATAAAGATGATCGCGGTCTTGTGAAACCGCGGATGCTGCCGGATCATCTCTGCCATTTCAAAGCCGTCGATCTCCGGCATGCTTACGTCCATGAGAACCACGGCAACGTCGTTCTTGAGCAGTTGTTCCAGCGCCTCCCTTCCGGACGTCGCCTTGATGAGGTTTTCCCCTAACTCGCCGAGGATGGCCTCATAGCTGAGCAGCTTCGCCGGCTGATCGTCAACCATCAGGATGTTGGCTTGGTGATTAGTCATGGTTGGCTCTGCTAGCTATCGTCTCCTGTTCATCGAAGCTGACTAACGATGCAACCACATGCGCAGAGCAGACAAAAGCTGCTCCGTATTCACCGGCTTTGCCAAATACTCGGACGCGCCTGCCTCAAGGCATTTCTCGCGATCGCCTTTCATAGCCTTGGCAGTAAGGGCAATAATCGGCAAGCGTCGGAACGACGGGTTCTGCCGAATTACCTGCATGGTCTCGTAGCCGTCCATCTCGGGCATCATGATGTCCATAAGCACGATGGCCAGATCTGGCGTCGATTCGATAGTGGCGATTGCCTCGCGTCCGGTACCGGCAGTCAGGACTGTCATGCCGCGCCGCTCCAGAACGCTGCTGAGAGCGAAGATATTCCGCACGTCATCGTCGACCACCAGCACCTGCTTGCCAACCAATGCTTCATCGGAATGGTGCAGCCGGTCGAGCATATTCTGCTTCTCTTCCGGCAGATCCGCCACCACGCGATGCAGGAACAGAGCCGTCTCATCCAGCAACCGCTCCGGTGACTCCACATCCTTCACCACCACGCTGCGTGCCAGCATGTGCAGGCGGGCATCCTCGTCCGCCGATAATTCTTTGCCGGTAAAAACTACCACGGGAAGATCGTTTAGCGAAGGGGTATCCCGCAGCCGCTCCAAAACTTCGAACCCGGACATGTCCGGCAACCGAAGATCGAGTACCAGGCAGTCGTAGGACTCCTCGCTTACGGCAGTCAGTGCTTCCGCGCCGGAAGAGACGACGCTCATGTCGATGTCATCGTGTTTCAGCAATGCTTCGATACTGAGCTGCTCCGCCGGATTGTCTTCAACCACCAGCAGTCGCTTGCGCCGCGGGCTGGCATATTCCTTGATGCGGGTTAACGCCGCTTCCAGACCCTCAGGCGTGGTCGGCTTGGTGACGAAGGCGAAGGCGCCGCGCGATAAGCCGTGATGCCAGTCTTCGTCAAGCGTGAGCATCTGGACGGGAATGTGCCGCGTGGACGGATCCTGCTTGAGGTGGTTCAACACCGTCCAGCCCAGCATGTCGGGCAGGAAGACGTCGAGTGAGATCGCTGTGGGATGAAATTCGCGCGCCAGTGCCAAAGCCTCGGAGCCTTTCATAGCTACGAGCACTTTGAACCCCTTGTCGCGGGAGAGATCGCACAAGACGCGCGCGTAATGCGGGTCATCTTCCACGACAAATCGTCGTTGTAGCCCTCCCAGCCGACGCCGAAGCAATCGAGGGCGATGCCCTGCTTGCGGTTGGCCTCGACCTTCTGCTTGAGCGACTCGGGGTTCACGTCGCCGAGGTTGGCCGCGCCGTCGGTGAGGAGGACGACGCGGTTGATGCCGTTGGCCAGGTAATGCCGCAGCGCGGTCTGGTAGGCGAGGTTCATCGCGTCTTCCAGGTTGGTGCCGCCTTGCGGGGTGAGCTCAGTTAAGGCCTGGCGATTGCCTCAGCGTCGGTGCCAGGCGCAGCCGTCAGCGAACAGCCGCGCCGTGCGCGCGAAGGTGATCACGCTGAGCTTGTCCTGGGCTTGGAGTTGGCCGGCCAGCACGCGCAGGGCCTCATGGATGATTTGCACGCGGTCGGCGCGTTCCATCGAGCCGGAGTTGTCGAGCAGCAGCACGAGGTTCAGCGGGCGGCCCGGTTGACGGCCCTGCGCGGCGGTCTTGATCGAGAAGCGCAGCAGGTCGCGGTTGTGCGCGAATGGGATAGCTGCGCCCGTTCCCAGGCAAAGCCGACCGGCACGCCCGGCGGCGGCTCCGGGTCGCGGTAATCGAAGGCGTTGATGAACTCCTCGCTGCGCACCGTGGCGGGGTCGGGCATGACGCCCTTCTCCAGGCTCGCCGCCGCCAGCTTGAAGGAGACGTCGCTGACGTTGAG
>CAWFUE010000012.1:0-16913 GCA_963818905.1 uncultured Acidobacteriaceae bacterium | reverse complement strand
TATCCGCTTCGCATTCCCAATGCGACCTATTGTCATCCCGAGATCGGAAGCGTCGGGCTTACCGAAGCCAAGGCCAAGGAGTTGGGCCACGAGGTAAAGATCGGGAAGTTTCCGTTTACCGCGAACTCGCGTGCCAGCATTGTTGGCCAGCACGAGGGCTTCGTCAAAATTGTGACTGATGCGAAATACGGAGAGATCCTGGGCGTACACATCATCGGACCAAACGCCACCGAGATGATCGCCGAGTCGGTTGTTGCGCTGGAAATGGAGTGCACGGCGGAAGAACTGGCAAACATTATTCACGCGCATCCCACATTGTCGGAGGCGATGCTGGACGCTGCCAATGCGGTGTTCGGGATGGCGATCAATGCCTGAGGCAGGCATATCGACGGCACTGTGTGGACGAGGCCCAGTGGGGGTGGAGCACCGCTTTAGCGGTGCAGGCGTTCAGAACGGCCCTAGGCTCGCGGTTGAGGCGTAATCGTCGTCGCGGCGTTGCAGCGTCGGGCGATCGTCTCCATCCTTCCCTTGCGGGTTGTTGCCGTTACCATTGCCGTTGTCGGCGGTCTGGGTGCGCCGCAGTGTCGGACCTTGTTTCTCAGGAATTGCTTTCTTGCCGTTTTCGAACGCAGCCAGTCGCGCCTTCACATCTTCGAACTCCGAAGTGTCAACGATGTATTCCGGCCGCGGCGGCAGAATGTCGCGCATCTCTTGCTGGCTCTTCGCAATGCGATCGGGTGTCGGTGGATGGCTGGCAAAGGCCTTGGATATCGCTCCCGGCTTCTCCTTCTCCAGCGCCTTGATTTTCTCGAAGAACGCGATGAAAGCCTGCGGATCGTAGCCGGCTTTGTACATATATTGCAAGCCCATGTAGTCAGCTTGCGCTTCGAAGTCGCGGGAGAACTTCATGAACGTGACCGGGAGCGCCAGGCTCATCGCCATGTTGACGGCCTCGTACACCCCCCAACTATGAATCACAAACATCAGCGGAACAGTCGACATGCTGACGTAATTGGAACGCGTCATCTCGCGAGTGGCATGGCGAAGGATGACGTGGGAGATCTCGTGCGCCATAACTCCAGCCAATTCCGCTTCGTTATCGGCCGCCAGAATCAGACCACTATTGACATAGAAGAATCCCCCCGGTAAAGCGAACGCGTTAATGTCATCGGAATCGATCACCTTGATGGTGAAAGGCACCTTCGCATCCGAGTTGCGCACCAGGTTCTGTCCCACGCGATTAACGTACTCGTTGATCACCGGATCCTGGATCATCCGCGCGCTCGACTCCACCATCATGGCGTACTGCTTACCAAGCTTCACGTCCGTATCGATGGAGTACCAGTCGCCGATGCTCTTACCGGTCGAACCCACGTTGCGCGCCCCGATATCATCGATATCGTTCTTGTCTTTATTGTGCGTTTCCTTGGGTGCAGTCGCCGTGGGTGCAGTTGCGTCCGCCGTGTCGGTTGGACTGCCGGTTCCGTTCGCGGCCGCTGCCGGTTGATCACTCGGCTGGCTGGAAGAAGTGCCAGTGCTGGACTGCGACTGATCGGAGGAATTGGTCGAGCTCGGGGTTGACGTCTGCGACTGTGAGCTGTTGTCCTGCGCCAGTGCCGGAAGTGAGAGACTGGCCGCCAGCAGCACCACAGTTAACGCTGCGAGAGCACGCGACTTCATGGGAAACTCCAGTGCCCAACTCTGGACCGCACCTTGCTGCCCGGGGCCCCGCGCCGCTATTTTGCGCGTTGGGTTCGCAAGGGTGCTTCTTGCGCACATTATATGCTTGGAATCCTAATGTGGCGCACTGGATTTCTGCAGCCCCAGCGCGACACATACACTTTGGATGCAGGTATCGCTTGCTAACTGGCACTGGCCAGCAGAAAATGTCGAAATTGGTCTAGAATCAGCGTTTTGTCCCAGGAGGACGGCTTTATGGCTGCGAATGCTTCCGTACAAAAAAATTTGCGATTTGTTTCCATCGGCGAGTTCGTCAACGGCCTACGCAAGCTCGAAGAGAGGGATTTTACCGAAGTGCATGGCACGCTGGAATGCCTTCGCAACACTCGCGTCGATCCGGAATCGCTGGCGCCGTATCTCTTCTGGAACTCGCAACACTACACCCGCAACCTCATCGACAAAACAGAACTCTACGAACTTCTCTCCTTGTGCTGGGAGCCGGGCATGAAAAGTTCGATCCACAATCATAAGGGTCAGAACTGCTGGATGGCTGCTCCCATCGGTCGGCTCGCTGTGCAGAACTATCGCGTGCTCTCCGAAGATTTGCCCACTCATCATTGCAACATCGTACCTACTGACGAAGTGCACATCACCGTCGACAACCCGGTGGCGGTCGACCCCCTGAATCCGGTCCATGACGTGCAAAACCCTCGGGAGTGGAATCAGCGCGCCGTAAGCCTGCATGTTTACTCGCGGCCGTTCGATTCCTGCATCGTTTATTCAGTGGAGCAAGGCTCTTGCGGTGAAATCGGGCTGCAGTACACGTCGAAGTACGGCAAGCTTTGTTGAGGGCGGTTCACCGTGGCTAAAGCGTTTATGGCGTGCCGTTTCGCCGGGCTGAACCCCAGCGCTTCCACCGTCAGACCGGCATGTTCGCTCGCGTTTTCAGAGAATCGTACGCAATCTACTTCTTTGGCATCGGACTGGCTTCGTCCAGCGCCAGGTTGACTTCGAGCACGTTCACTCGCGGCTCTCCCAGAAATCCCAATTGCCGCCCTTCCGTGTTCCGCTGAATGATCTCCCGCACCTGGCTCTCCGATAAACCACGCTCACGCGCGATGCGCGGCACCTGAAACTCCGCACCCGCAGGAGTGATGTCCGGGTCTAATCCCGAAGCCGAAGTCGTTACCAGATCGACAGGAACGGGCTGTCCAGGATTCTCTTTCTGCAAGCGCGCAACGTCTCCATTGACCCGATCGATCAACTTCTGATTCGTCGGCGCATATTGTGAGCCGCCGGAATTTGCGGCATCGTACCCATTTCCTGCCGCCGACGGCCGCGAGTGCAAGTATCCCGGTCCTGAAAACCCTTGCCCGATGATTCGCGAGCCGACGATTTCGCCGTTGCGTGAGATGAGTTGCCCATTGGCTTTGTCGTGGAAAAGCACCTGCGCCAGCCCAGTCACAACCAGGGGATAGATAATTCCCAGCAGCACGGTTGTCACCAGCGTCATCAGGATTGCGATCTTTAGATTCTGCTTCATAAATTTCTCCTGCTACTTGGTAGCGCTTTGCCCATTCGCTGTTCGCTCTTCGCTGTCCACCCTTCGCCAGCGCGGGTCGCCAACCGTTCGCCTTCAAAAGCCAGAAGCGAAAGGCGAACAGCTGCTTTGTTCATGCCAGCCGAATGCGAGTGATGATCATGTCGATCAACTTAATTCCGATGAACGGCACAATGATTCCACCCACGCCATAAATCCAGAGGTTACGTCGCAGCAATGCCGCGGCGCTCATCGGACGGTACTTCACTCCGCGCAGCGCCAGTGGAATCAGCGCGATGATGATCAGCGCGTTGAAGATCACCGCCGACAGAATCGCCGATTGCGGCGTCTTGAGATGCATGATGTTCAGCGCATTCAGTACCGGGAACGTTCCCGCGAACATCGCCGGGATAATCGCGAAATATTTCGCGACATCGTTGGCGATGGAGAAGGTCGTCAACGAGCCGCGCGTCATCAGCAACTGCTTGCCGATGGCAACCACTTCGATCAGCTTCGTCGGATTGGAGTCCAGATCGACCATGTTGCCGGCTTCCTTGGCAGCCTGCGTTCCGGTGTTCATCGCCACGCCCACATCGGCTTGCGCCAGCGCGGGAGCGTCGTTGGTCCCGTCGCCGGTCATCGCCACCAGCTTGCCCTGCGACTGCTCGCGGCGAATCAGATCCATCTTGTCCTTGGGAGTGGCTTCGGCAAGAAAATCGTCGACCCCCGCTTCGCGCGCAATCGCCGCCGCCGTCAGCGGATTGTCGCCGGTAATCATCACCGTCTTGATTCCGATGGCGCGCAGTTGATCGAAGCGCTCACGCATCCCGCCCTTCACAATGTCCTTCAGGTGAATCACGCCCAAGGCGCGGCCTTTTTCCGCCACCACCAGCGGCGTTCCGCCTGAGCGCGCAATCTGCTCGACCGTGGCTTGGACTTCCGGCGGCATTGTGCTGCCGTTCAAGGCGAGATATTTAGTAATCGCATCAACTGCGCCCTTGCGAATCTGATTTCCGTTCATGTTCACGCCCGACATGCGCGTCTGCGCCGTGAACGGAACGAATTCCATCTCGTGCGAGCTGAGTTCCCTGCCCCGCAAGCCGTATCGCTCTTTCGCCAGCACGACAATCGAGCGGCCTTCGGGTGTTTCGTCCGCCAGCGAGGAAAGCTGCGCGGCGTCGGCCATTTCGGTCTCGCTCACGCCCGGCGCGGGAATGAACTCCGCTGCCTGGCGATTACCAAGCGTAATGGTTCCAGTTTTATCGAGCAGCAGCGTGTCGACGTCACCGGCAGCTTCGACGGCACGGCCCGACATTGCGAGCACGTTGTGCTGAATCAAGCGATCCATGCCGGCAATGCCGATCGCCGACAGCAATCCTCCAATCGTCGTCGGAATGAGGCATACCAGCAGCGAGACCAGCACAAACACGGTTTGCGGCGAGCCGGCATAAATCGCGAACGGCTGCAACGTAACCACAGCCAGGAGAAAGATGATGGTGAGTCCCGCAAGCAGAATATTTAGCGCGATCTCGTTCGGCGTCTTCTGCCGCTCGGCGCCTTCCACCAGCGCGATCATACGATCGAGGAAGGTTTCGCCGGGATTGGACGTGACCTTCACGCGGATCCGGTCCGACAACACACGTGTGCCACCGGTTACCGCCGAGCGATCGCCGCCGGCTTCGCGAATCACCGGCGCAGATTCCCCGGTGATTGCCGACTCGTCCACCGAGGCCACACCTTCAACGATCTCGCCATCCGAGGGCACAAACTCGCCGGCGGTAACGATGACCACATCTCCGGCGCGCAGTTTCGAGCTGGGAATTTTTTCCAGCTCGCCATTTTCAAGTTCGCGGTTGGCGATCGTTTCCGATCGGGCTTTCCGCAGCGTATCGGCTTGCGCCTTGCCCCGGCCTTCCGCCATGGCCTCGGCGAAATTCGCAAACAACACCGTGAACCACAGCCAAAGCGTTATCTGCAGGTTGAACAGGAAAGCTGTCCCGCCGCGAATCAGCAACACGGTGGTGATCACGCTGCCCACTTCGACCACGAACATCACCGGATTGCCCATCATGTGCCGCGGATCGAGTTTGATGAACGAATCCAGGATGGCGCGGAAGACGATATCCCATTGCCATACGGCTTTTTTTCTCGGCTTCATCGGCGAATGCCCCAGATGCACCGTGTTGGGTGCCAAAGCGATTTTGGGTTCGATTGTGCTTGCCATCTCAAATCCCCTAGAACGTCTTACCGGCTGCCAGCAGCAGGTGCTCAAGAATTGGCCCCAGGCTCAGCGCCGGGAAAAATGTCAGCGCGCCCACGATGAGGATCACTCCGATCAGCAAGCCCGAGAACAGAGGCGTCGTGACTGGAAACGTGCCTAGCGAAGGCGGAACATACTTCTTCTGCGCCAGATTGCCGGCGATCGCCAGCATGGGAATGATCATGAAGAACCGCCCAATCAGCATGTCGAAACCAATGCTGGTGTCATACCAGGGCGTATTCACCGTGAGACCGCCGAACGCGGAACCATTGTTACCGGCGCCGGAAACGTAGGCGTAGAGCATCTGCGTGAATCCATGCGGGCCGGCATTGCTGATACCTGCCGTACCGAATCCATGTACCGAAGAAACGCCGGCGAACACCAGAATCACCAGCGGAAATACCAGAGCGACCAGCATCGCCATCTTCACGTCGTAGGCTTCGATTTTCTTACCCAGATATTCCGGCGTCCGCCCCACCATCAGCCCGGCGATAAACACGGCGAGCACGATATAGATCAGAATGCCGTACATGCCGGCGCCGACTCCGCCGAAGATCACCTCGCTCAGCATGATGTTGACTAGCGGTATCATGCCCCCGAGAGGCATAAACGAGTCGAACTGGCCATTGATGGCGCCACAACTGGCGTCAGTGGTTATAGTGCCGAACAGCGCCGAGTCGCTGATACCGAAGCGAACCTCCTTGCCTTCCATGTTGCCGCCGGACTGCAGCGCAGTCGCCTGCTGATTCACGCCGTGCAGCAGAGGATTGCCGCGCGCTTCTGCCCAGTACAGAACCGTAACTCCGACCAGGAACATGACCGCCATTGCTGCCCACACCGCCCAACCGTGCGCCTGCGATCCGGTCATGCGGCCCAACGTGTAGGTCAGCCCGGCGCCGACAACGAAGATCACGAACATCTCAATGAAGTTGGTGAGAGGAGTTGGATTTTCGAACGGATGGGCGCTATTGGCACCGAAGAAACCGCCGCCGTTGGTGCCGTACATCTTAATGATTTCCTGCGATGCCACCGGGCCTTGAGCGATGGTCTGCGTGGTCACCGTATCCATAACCGGTTTGCCGCTGGCATCGACGGCAGGCTTGCCATCGGCATTCACATGCTGCACCTGCTGTGGCTCCAGCAGCTTTACGGTGTCGTAAGGCTTCAGGTTCTGCACCACGCCCTGCGAAACCAGCACCAGCGCGCCTATCACGCATACAGGCAGCAGCACCCACAAACAACTGCGAACCATATCAACCCAGAAATTTCCGATGGTCTTCATCTGGCGGCGGGCGATGCCGCGGATGAACGCGATGGCCAGCGCGATGCCGGTCGCCGCTGAAGCGAAGTTGTGATAGGCCAGGCCGGCCATCTGGGTGAAGTAGCTCATCGTCGTCTCACCCGAATAGGCCTGCCAGTTAGTGTTTGTGGTGAACGAAGCTGCGGTATTCCACGCCAGATGCTCCGGCGTGACTCCCGCGAACTTTTGTGGATTGAACGGCAGATGCAGTTGCGCGCGCTGTATCAGGTACAACAACAACATGGACACAGCGCTGAACAGCAGCATCGCAAAGGCATACTCCGTCCAGTGCATCTCGTGATTTTCATCCACGCCGGTGCAGCGATAGAGCAGCCGCTCGATCGGCCGCATCACCGGATCCAGAAATGTTCTCTCGCGATTGAACACCCGGGTCATGAAAACGCCCATCGGCTTCGTGACCAGCAGGATCAAGGCGAGGAATATCGCAATTTGGAACCACCCATTGATCGTCATGTCAGAACTTCTCCGGTCGCAGCAGCGCGTAGAAGAGATAGATCATCATCAACGCGCAAATTACCATCATGATGGCTGACTCGGTGTGCATAGTTCTCCTCTACTTAATGCGGTCGCAGAAGTGTACGTACCCCAGCGACAGCGCGAAGAAAGCAATCGTGATTGCGACGAATATCGCGTCTTGCATGTTGACTCCTAAGCTGTGACCTCTACCACGGTCCTTGTTTGCGGCCAAACCACCAGATAACGCCCATCGTGGCTGTATTCTGGTCGGGGCTGAATATTCCCTGATTGCTAGTCAGGAAAATCGGACGGTTTGACATATCCCGCCGATACTCCCATCGCATGTCAAAACCATCCGCTAGCTGAAAGTCATAGGTTGCCGTGACTTCCTTTAGAGCTTCAATGTAACTGGTAATTCCTGTAAACAGTCCGCCATGATCGTTCAAGTACTCGGTGCGTCCGGCGAGATAGGTTCGTGGAGTCAATTGATACTTTGCATAGGCCGCTCCGCCCCAAACATCGGATGGAGCTGATGATTCGCCTGGCACTGTCGTAGTCCACAGCCTTTCAATTTCGTAGTCACCTTCCAGTAAGAAGCTGAGTTTGGCCGTAGTTTGCCAACTCACGTAACTATCAAAAATGTGGGTCTTACCATTTGGGGCAGGGCTGACCTGCTGAAAACATAGGCCTGGCTGCACCGGCACGGGACCGCATGTGGCGACCGGGATCGCATTCGGATGATCCTGACCGTAATAGTAGTTCACCGTCCAACTGATGTTCTTATTAGGGGTGACGACAAAACCGAAGAGCTCGTCCTTGAACCCGTTGGTAGGTTCGGTTTGATTGGTGCCGTTTACGATCCAGTAATTCAGCCCCAGCTTGTCATTAACTTTATAGTTCAGCCGGGCCCCCATATGATAGAAGGGCAGGAAATCGAACCAGTAGGAACGAGAATAATTGATCTGGTATTGGGTATAGTTTCCTTCGGCTCCCAATGAGCTGGCCCACTTGCCGAAATCTACCGTCAAGCCATTCCTGCCCAGAGGTACGATATAGGTTCCATAGGCCTGGAAAATGTTGCGATAAATGTCGGGGCGTGGTTCATTGAGTGGGTTTCCCTGTGTCGTTGCAGTCGCTTGTCCGTATTGGAAATCGAGGCGCGCACCGTAGCGCCGTCCCGCATCGACATCAGGCGCCCGCTCTATAATTAAATCTGCCTGGTTAAGACTGAAGGCGTTGCTCAGAACGTCGTAGGCTCTCAGTAAATTCACCCTGCCAACCGGATCGTTAAAGTTGTATTCGTAGTACGTGTCCACCATCGCGTTAATCGTCGTTCCCTTGAAATAGTCGAGAATCGAGCGATCCTCAGGTGTAAGCGGTGCGTTCTGCGCACCGCCAGAGGATGACGTAAGGCTGGCAGCCTGCACATCGGCAGTGCTGTGCGGTGCAGCATCGCTGCTCGCACTGACTGTCTTTAGCGCCATTGCCTGTTTCATCTCCTTCACCTGCTCTCGCAACTCCTGGACTTCTGACTCCAGTTCATTGACATGCTGCTCAAGCTGTTGCGTATTCTGCGACGGCCCTGATTGCTGCGCCGCGGATATTGTCCCAGCCGTCGTTTGCTGAGCATTCGCCTGCATCGTCCACGCGGTCATCAAAAGCAGCGGCAATACCCTTCCCGTCCATCTACCAAAAAGTAGCGTCGCCATCACCTGAATACCTCCTTGAAAGCATCCGCGCTGTTCGCGCCGGTTTGGATGCCGCAGAGCCCTTCGGAGCCTGCTCGGAACTAGTATTCAGTAATTGGCCCTGCCGCACATCTCCTTATCCGTTAAAACATAACCAGCAATGCTCCGGTCATGCGGTTTTCGCTCTTGACCAGGTCGGGATACCAACCCGGCACAGCTGAGCCGGGCGCCCCAGTATTTCCACCCGGCGGAGTCACTCCTCCCGATCCGGAGAAGTACGGCACGTTGGCGGCGCGATGGTTGTACTCCAGACGGAACGTCACATACTGGCTCGGCATGTAGTCGGTGGTGACGGACACGTCCCATGCCTTGAACGGATCGCCAGGATTTTCTGGGAAGTACGGAGTTCCCGACGCCGCAGTCGCTCCGTTAATCGGCGGCAGCAGCACCAGATAGCGGCCCGGGTTGTTGATCTGACCTCCGCCCAGCGTCAGCGCGTATAGGTCCTTATGGAACCAGAAACGGTTGTACAACATGTATCCCAGAAAGCTCTGTTTCGGCCCCTGGGCTGAATCACCGGCACAACTCACACCACCGCCGTGCTCGCATCCCATGTCACCCGTCAGGGAGAATGCCATCTTGTCGAGTCTGCGATCCGGATGGTCGTAGTACTTGACCTGGATGCTGTCGTCGGTGTGATAGCGCACCCGGCCGGGAACGCCAAGAGTGTCCTCGCCCAGTGCGTACTGGTTGCCAACGAAAGAAAACCAGCCAGTCGGCCGCCACAAGATCTGTCCGCCGAAACCCGGCCGATGATTGAATCGGCCATACGACTGCCAACCGTTAATCAGCCAAGGCTCGATCTTCAGGTGCTGGTTGGGATAGATCTGTACCCGCATGCCGTTAAAAAACCACGGCGTGTTGGAGGAGACATACGAAGGCTGATAGGCCCAGTTATCAAACTGGTAGTAACTGAAAAGGCCGATGTAGGACATGAAAATTCCCGCTTGCACGTTGATCCCGTCCCACACGTCCCAATGATATCCGCCATAAGCTTCCGAAATGTAACGATAGGCATCGGCCAGGTCCCACTGACCGCGCGCTGGGCTGGCATCGTTGCGCGGCGTGGTTTGCGAATACATACCGAACTGCGTCATCAGCCGGGCTTGCACATTGTCCCAATGGAAGTCACCACCGACGCCGAATTGGGTTACCTGGAATTCGTTGGCGCGAAAGATCTCACTCGACCCGCTGATGGTGTCATCCTGGGGATCGTGGAAGTCGTGAGTATAGTTCACGTCCGACCGGATTTCGGGCGTGAAGAACTTAGTGTCGAACGGCACCTCCTTGATGCGGCTGTTGCCGTTCAACCAGGTAAAGTCTGCGAAAGAAAACGGCGCGGGCTTCTCGTTGGCAGGAGTTGCCGGCTGCGACAAAGCCGATTCCGCCGATGCGGGCGCGGTTTGCTCATCCACCACATGCACCGGCGCAGTCGCTTTCGAGGTCAAGGGAGTTCCCTGCGGCGCTGCGTTCTTCAGTTCCTGTTCCAGCTGGTCGATACGCTTCTGCATCGCCTCAAGCTGTTTTGCCACGGCCGGTGGAATCGCCTGGTCGTCTGCACTAGCTTGTGTGGATGGTAGCGCGCCGGCCGGCTCTTGGGCTAACGCGACGACCGGCAGCAAGGCGAGCACAATGAGCAACCCTGCAGCGGTGCGGTGATGGGTCGACAGGAAATCGGCCATTTGTTTTTCGAGATGACCAAACCAGCCGTGTGCGTACCCGGCGTCCAACTCGTGCAGGGCCACTATCCTGCGCACCGGGGAGTTTCTGCGTGATCTCCGCTGTAAACGGCTGGACTCTTGCCGTGGGCGCGAACATTGCACCAGAAAAATCAAGAAGAAAATCACACTCACTGCACAGATAAAGAGAAAGATACCGGTCATGATTCCCTCTCGCACACGTCAGCGTCTTCGCTGTCCGCATACGGATTGGAACATTCGAGCGATAAGGGGCGACTAAAGAAGTTGTAAGTTTTTCGTAAAGGTCAGCACGGAAGGTACGGAAGGATTACAGTGCGCGCAACATCGGCAAAACACATGTCAAAAGCAATATGGTCGAAATACAAATGTAATATCACGCCGGTTTCACTCCGAGGGCGGAAATCTCTGGTTACTTCTTAGCTGGGTTTAACTACCCGTAGATTATTAGTCACGGACATGACCCCGGATATTTGATTGACTCGCATGGTACATAAGTTCTTGTCGGTTTCGGTATCTACAACGCCGTACAGTGTCACTCGCGAATTCTTAACAATGATTCGAATGGGAGGGTTGGGCATATTACTGTACTTGAACAGCGGGCCGTAGCTGTAGATTGCCTGGCGAACTTGCTGCCGGAGCCGGTTGTCCGTTGGACTGGGCGGGAGCACCTCAATATTGTTTACGACCTTCTCGACACCTTCGACCTTCTTCACCGCTTTCTCGGCATCCGGCTTCAGGATCGACTCCGTTACCTGGCCTTGCAAAATGACCGTGCGGCCCTGAAGCTGAAACTCGATATTGTCGAATACACCAAAATACGGCAGCATAATGATCGCCCGGCGGATGCCTTGAACGAGCTTGGCCTGCACTTCGGCCGACATGGGCTGCTCGGCGGCAGAGTTCTGCGCTCCGGCCGTCGGTTGGTTCGAAACCGACTGTGTCGAGGTTGGCGACTGCACTTGGGCGCCTGCAACGTCGACGGCGACGCCTCCCAGCAACATGAGAACGATCAGAAATTTACAGCCTTTTCGCATGAATGCTCCGTCCGCTACAAATCCAACTTGTCAACCTGAAGCATACAAGAACACCTTTCCAATTCCGATATGAAAATGATCTAATGCTTGTCCGAGAAAAAACCTAAAACTGGCCGCCTTGTTTGGCGGAGCATCACGCTCAAGGGATCCTGATGCGGAGATTTGCCGGCATTGTTTCGCTCGCATTGCTGCTTTCGTGCAGTCTGACGCTGGTGACTTCGACGCCGGCAGCCGCGCAGAATGAGGCGCCCGAGCCCGAGTTGCTGACCATTGACCAAGCGGTCAAACAGGCGCTGGCGAATAATCGTGACCTGAAGATTGTCTCCCTTAGCCTGGACGTTTCCAAAGAGAAGGTTCTGGCTGCCAAAACCAAGCGTCTACCCGGGTTCGATTTTTACGCCTTCGGCTCCCAATTGCTGGCGCCAATCAGCTTTGTGGTTCCGGCCGGGCAGTTCGGTGACTACAAAGGAATCGGGCCGATCCCGGCAACGAGTACGAACATCACGACTCCCAGCCAGCCGACCGCTTATATCTTTGCCACCATCTCCCAGCCTCTCCTCACGCTGAAAAAGATTAATTTGTACGTGCATCAGGAGCAGTTGTCGGTCGAGCAGGCTGCACAGCAAGTGCGAGAAGAACGGAACTCCATCGTCGACGATGTGCGCCAGGCGTACTACTCGGTCGTCGAAATTCAAAATGTAATCGAGGCAACCCAGGCCAGTATCAAGCAATACGAGGAACTGGACCGCATCACGTTGGAGTGGGTCGCAGAGAAGGTTGTTCTAGAGTCGGACAGCCTGGAGGTAAAAGCCAAGCTCGCCGACGAGAAGTTAAAGCTGCTGCAGGCTCAGGACAAGCTGCAAACGGCGAAGGAAACTCTGAACAATCTTCTGGGGCGCGATCTTGACATCGATTTCCGCGCCGAGGAGGACAAGGAATTATCTCCCGTCGAACAGGATCTCAGCGCGGCTCGCGCGACCGCCCTGGCCCAGAATCCCAAGATAAAAGAAGCTGAAATCAAGACGCAGCAGGCAGACAATATGAAGCAGCTGGCAAAGTCCGAATACCTGCCGGACATGGGCGCTTCGTTTCATTACTTGTCGCCGTTCGGAGTCAACTTTCTGCCGACGAACATCTCCGCCGTCGGTCTTGAGTTGCGCTGGGAGCCGTTTGACTGGGGCCGCAGACGCGACGTGGTCAACGAAAAGACGTTTGAGGTGGAGCAGAGCAAATTGAACCTGACTCAAACCAAAGCGAACATCCTGGTCAATCTGGACAAACAATTCAGGGCATTGCAGGAGGCGCGCATGGCGGTTGACGTGGCAAGTGCTCAACAAACGGCCAACCAGCAAAAACTGCGCGAGGTCACCGACAAATACGGGCAGAAAACTGTCTTGCTGCGCGACGTATTGCAGCAGCAGGCAGCAGTGGAAAAGGCCAATGCGGATTATAACGAGGCCATCGCTTCCTTTTGGACGGCGAAGGCTGACTTCGAGAAAGCATTGGGAGCGGACTAGTCATGCTCAGGGACAAACATAGTTCAGTCAAAGTGTTCTGTATGGCCGCAGGCGCTGCTCTCGCGCTTTTGCACGTGGGATGCGCCAAGGCGAATTCGGAGCAGGCGCAGCCGGTGCCAGTGCGTACCGCGGAAGTCCGGAATATCGACACCGGCACGACCAACACTTACTCGGCAAACATTCAGGCGTATCAACAGGTAGATTTGTCGTTCAAGTCGAACGGATACCTGGTCAGCATTCGTCAGGTACGGGATGCCGATGGTCATATCCGCAATATCGATCAGGGTGATTACGTTTCCGGCGGAACGGTGCTGGCAGTTGTTCAAAAGGACGACTATCAGCAGAAGCTTGACCAGGCAAAGGCCGGACTGGCGAAGGCGCAAGCCGATCACGAGCGAGCCAAACTGGCGTTCGCGCGCATGTCTACGCTCTACCAGGCTGGGGCGGCGACGCAGCCCGACTATGACGACACTCGCGCTCAGGATCTGAGCACACAAGCAGCTGTCGACAATGCGACGGCTCAGTTGGCCGAAGCTCAGCTTGCGCTTAGCTACTGTGATCTGAAGGCGCCCTTCGACTCCTGGGTATTGAAGCGGAATGTGGATGTTGGAACTCTCGTCGGCCCCGCCACGAATGGCTTTACTCTGGCGGATACTCGAACCGTGAAAGCCGTCTTCGGAGTTCCCGACACCGCCGTCGGCCGCATTAAGCCGGGCAGTCCGCAAACCATCACCACCGAGTCATTGCCGCAGCCATTCTCCGGTCACGTCACGGCAATTTCCGCGGCGGCAGATGCGAAGAGTCGGGTTTACTCCGTCGAGGTTCGCATCGATAATCCGCAGAACCTGCTGAAGGTGGGAATGATCGCGTCCATCGTGATCGGCACGCCTTCTCCGCCCGGAGGCGTCATGGTGGTACCGATCTCCGCCGTCGTGCGCAGCCTGACCGACCCCAACGGGTTCGCTGTGTTTGTGATCGAAGGTAGCGGCGATATGGCGAAAGTGCAGAGCCGCGATGTCACGCTCGGCAACACCTACGGAAATGTGATCGCGGTGAACAGCGGTCTAAATCTGAAGGAGCGCGTGGTGACCTCGGGAGCAAGCATGATCAAGAATGGCGATGAGGTAAGAGTTATTCCCTAGCTGCTGGACGGTCTGCACCGACCCTGATGACCATACACCACAAATCCGATGCCGAGATTATTGCGACCACACACAACACTGCGCGGTTCTTCACCGAGCATCGACAAGTTGCAATGGTGTTGCTGCTGGCGACCTTCGTTTGGGGCTGGTACGGCTATCAGAACATGCCCAAGCGCAAGGACCCGGATATTCCGGTGCGTGTGGCTCAGGCGCAATGCGCGTGGCCCGGCGCTACGGCAGAACAGGTCGAGCAACTGGTCACGCGGCCCATCGAACAGGCGGCGGCGCAGAACACCACCATTCGTCCGCCCAGCCCTTCCAACTTCGGCATTCGCTCGCTGAGCTTCCCGGGAATGTCGGTGGTTTACATTCAGCTCGACGACAACGTAAAGGACAAGCAGAAGGAGTTCAGCGACATCAACCTGAAGCTGAACCAGATTAATTTGCCTCGCGGCGCTGGTCCGATTCAGTTCAACAGTAACTTTGGCAATACGGCGGCGCTGATGCTCACGGTAGCGAGTCCGGTGGTGGGACCCACCGAGGTCGCGTTACGCGCGATTGCGATCCGCAAAGCGATCGAGAGTACTCGAGCTCAGCTGCCCAGAAATGCACCGCAACCGCGGGTCAGCGTCGTCTACGCTTTCCCCTTATCGGTTGCTCCTGGACCGGTACGCAGTGTCTTCGAGGATATTGCCCAGATCGCCCGGCAGAACGGCACCCTTAACGATCTTCATTTCTTTGACGGTCCGGGATATGTGGGTCTCGATGCCAGCACTAACCTTGACGACGAGACCATTCGCCAGCGTGGCGAGCAGCTCATCCAGAACAATCTGCAACGCTCCGAACTTTATCCCGACGCATGGCAACCAGCGATAATTCGCGATCCTGCCGATACCGGGAAGGAGCTGGCCAAAGTCGCGGGAGCGAAGTACTCGTATCGCCAGCTCGACAACTATACCGACCTGATCCAGCGCACCATGCAAGGCGTGCCGGAAACGTCAACCGTATCGCGCTCGGGCGTGCTGCAGGAGCAGATTTATCTTGATTACTCGCAGCAACGGCTGGCGCAGTATGGATACGATCCCTCCAAGCTGAAGGACATTCTCAATGCGCAAAACATTACCTTGCCCGCAGGCTCACTGGAGGTCGGGCCGCAGGACCTGATCGTTAATCCCTCCGGACTTTTTCCCGACGCTCCGGCAATCGGAAACGTCATCATCGGTGTTTCGTCATCCAATAGTCCGGTTTACCTCCGCGATCTGGTGGATATCTCGCGCACTTACCAGAGTCCTCCCACGTATCTGAACTATCTGACATGGCGCGACGCCCAGGGAAAATGGCAGCGCAGCCGCGCGATCTCAATCGGAATCAACATGCGCTCCGGACAACAGATCGATCTGTTCGGGCGGCATGTGCAGGAAAAGCTGGACAGCCTCAAACCTTACCTTCCCGATGATCTGGTGATAGTCCCGACCTCCAGTCAGCCGGTTCAGGTCAAAGAACAGATCGATTTGTTCATGGACGCGCTTTACGAAGCCATCGGACTGGTAGTGATCGTTTCTCTGATTGGCTTCTGGGAGTGGCGTTCGGCAGTGCTGATGGCAATTTCGATTCCCATCACGCTTGCCATGACGTTCGGCATTCTTTACGTCATGGGCATCGATATCCAGCAGGTATCGGTCGCTTCGCTGATCATTGCGCTGGGATTGCTGGTCGACGATCCCGTTGTCGCGGGAGATTCCATCAAGCGAATGCTGGCCGAGGGCCATCCCCGAATTGTCGCGCCGTGGCTGGGGCCGACCAAGATTGCCACGGCGATTATGTATGCAACCGTAACCAACATCGTGGCTTATCTGCCATTCTTGATGATTACGGGCACGACCGGCGAGTTCATTTACAGTTTGCCGGTGGTAATGACGGTGGCGCTGGTGTGTTCTCGACTGGCTTCGATGAGCTTCATCCCGCTGCTGGGTTATTACCTGCTGCGTCCCGACAAGAGACCAGAGCCGGCCATTGAGGTTCGCCGCAACACCGGCTTTACCGGCAAGTACGCCGCTGTTGCCAAGTTTGCCATCGAACATCGCTGGAAGGTTGCAATCGGCTCGCTCGCATTTCTGGTGCTCGGAGGCTTTTTCTTCTCGCAACTGAGAACGTCATTCTTCCCCGATGATGTGCAGTACTGGTCTTATGTCGATGTTTGGCTGCCCAACGACGCCAATTTCGCCGCGACCAACACGGCAGCGCAGAAAGTGGAGCAGATCATTCGCCAGCAAGCTGAGCAGTGGGGCAAGGAGCATCCGGAAAAAGATGGTTCGCCGTCGCAGATTTTGCGCTACGTAACCACATGGGTCGGAGGCGGGAGCACGCGCTTCTGGTTCTCTGTCTCGCCGCAGCCGAAACAACTCAACTACGCCCAGGTTCTGGTACAGCTGACCAACAAGGACATCACTCCGAAGTTCGTCGACCAGGTGCAACCAATCCTCACCGCCCAATTACCCGGCATTCGCTGCGATTA
>CAWFUE010000011.1:0-18631 GCA_963818905.1 uncultured Acidobacteriaceae bacterium | reverse complement strand
CGGAAATCTCTACGGAGTAACTCAAGCGGGCGGAAGCTCTAATGGCGGCACCGTGTTCAAGCTGAGCCGCTCAGGATCCGGCTGGACGTTAACCACGTTGTACGACTTCAAGGGCGGCAACGATGGTTATGATCCTATGGCGCGCGTTGTGTTTGGACCGGGTGGAGTGCTTTACGGTACAACCTTTTTCGGGGGTGGAGGACCGTGCAATCTTAACGGCTTGGGCATAGGCTGCGGCACTGTTTTCAAACTGCAGCCCCCGGTGACGCCTTGCCACTCCCAGCCGTGCGAGTGGAACGAGACCGTGCTGTATCGCTTCCAGGGGAGCAGCGACGGAGCATACCCCTATGACGAGCCCATCTTCGATCAGTCGGGCAATGTCTACGGTACAACCGTGGCCGGAGGGCAGGAAAACGGAACCTGCCTCAGCGGCAGTGAAGATGTCGGCTGCGGCACCGTGTACGAGCTGACACCTTCCAATGGAGGATGGAAAGAGAGCCAGCTCTACACATTTGCCGGGACTCCTGACGGCTTTTGGCCCTACTCCGCGCTAGCATTCGATAAAGATGGCAATCTATACGGCACCACTCGCAGCGGGGGTAGCGATAACCAGGGCACAGTCTTCGAATTATCGCCCTCCGGCGGAAGCTGGACGGAAAACGAAATCTACCAATTCACTGGGATGAGCGACGGATCCCAGCCCTACAGCGCGGTTGTCTTCGATAAGGGCGGTAATCTCTACGGGGCGAACACCTCCGACGCTTTTGGCCCAGGCGGAGTCGTTTTCCAGTTGACGCCCTCGGGCGGCACATGGACAGAGCTCACCCTCTACACATTCAACAGCAATTTCGGAGTCAACTTCGGACCATTTGCCAACATCACCCTGGACAGCTCCCTCAATATCTATGGAGCAACTTATGGCTCAGGGCTCGGTTGCATGATGGAGGGCTGCGGCACGGTTTTCGAGCTCGCGCGTTCCGGAGCCGGCTGGAGCGATGTCCTGCTCTACGATTTTCCCGGCGGCAATAACGGTGAGTTTCCGCAGTCCAATGCGGCCCTCGATGCTAAGGGCAACCTGTACGGCACTACCACAACGGGTGGCACCGACAACGAAGGGGTTGTGTTTGAAACCCAGGCTGCCGGCACACTGTTCAGCGATCTGGGGCCAATCGGAAATACGTACAACTGTTGCGTAGGCTGGACCGTCGCCGGTTCCGGCGCCTTTGGCGAGAGCGTCACCGCGGCCAATCTGTTCACCATCCCCGGCAATGGCAACTTCAACATCGCCCAAATCGATCTCGGCGTCAGTCTTTCCAGCGGAACCAACGCCTTTTATGCCAGCATTTGGACCGACAACGGAGGCCTTCCGGGAACGCAAGTCGCCAACGCATATTGGGGCAACCTGCGGGGCGCGGTCTCCTGCTGCACAATGATCACTATTCCGGTATCAGGAGTCACGCTTACCGGAGGTCAATCCTACTTCATGATCGTAGGACCGATGAATCTCAGCGGCGATACCTTCGAGGTCTGGAACTGGAACAATCAGGGAATCGACGGACTCGATCTCTACTCCACCGACGGCGGCAACACTTGGATCAACGACGGTTCCGGCCAGCCGCTTGGCGCGTTCGATGTGATCGGCTTGAGCGAATAGATTTTCACGAGAGCGACGCACGCTGGTTTTCAACAGAAATGTGCATAACGTTGTGGAAAACCCCGCCGCATACGTCCTAAGTTGCACGCACTCACATTTTCTAGCACAGTGCACTGAAGCAAGTGCGAAGACCGCGGGCGGATTTTGTTCATGCGATCGACCGCTCTCGTCCCGGTCCAGCGGCGACTGCAATCATGCTAGTCTGACGCCGTGAAGTTGCGGCTTGACAAACTGCTGGTGGAGCGCGGACTTGTGCCATCGAGGGAGCGCGCGCAGGCGTTGATCCTTGCCGGAAGAGTTCTGGTCAATGAGCAGAAGCTGGAGAAATCCGGCGCCAGTGTGGAGGGCAGCGTCACCATCCGAATTCTGGGCGACGATTTACCGTATGTCAGCCGCGGCGGAATTAAACTGGCGCGAGCGCTGGAACATTGGAACATCGAAGTGGCCGGCAAGACCTGCCTCGACGTCGGCGCCTCGACCGGCGGCTTTACGGACTGCCTTTTGCAAGCGGGAGCCGCGCAGGTAATCGCCGTCGATACCGGCTATGGGCAGATGGATGCCACCTTGCGCAACGATCCTCGTGTCCGCCTGCTGGAGAAGACCAATGCCCGCTATCTTACGGCGGAAGCCCTTTGGGCCGGCGACACGCCGGGTCTCATCGGCTTCGTAGCCATGGACGTCTCCTTTATCTCTGCAACCCTCGTTCTCCCGGCCGTGATTGCCAGCGTCCGAGAATTATCGGCCACTTTTGAGCTCGTCGTGTTGGTGAAGCCACAATTCGAAGTCGGCCGGGAACAGGTGGGCAAAGGCGGGATCGTACGCGATGCCCAAGCTCAGCAAGCGGCCGTGGACAAGATTGCGCGCGTGGTGAAAGAACTTGGCGCAGAGAATATTGAAGTCATTGAATCACCTATCCTGGGCACGGAAGGCAATCGCGAATTTCTGCTGCACGCGCGATTCTCCCGAGCATTGGGCCAATCCCCGACCTCCTTGCTCTATAGTGAATAGTGATCATATCCATGAAATCGGCCGCCATTATTTCCAAGCCGTCGAAGCCGGAGCTTGGCGCCACTCTGCCCGAATTGCTGGCCTGGTTCCGGCAGCGCGGTTATCAGCTCTATCTCGATTGCGAGACCTCGCAATACCTCAGCGAGGAGGAACTGATTGCCCATCCCGACGAAGTGTTGGCGCGCGAGCGCATGGGTTCCAAGCATCCGGACTTTGCGCTTGTGTTGGGAGGCGATGGGACGTTGCTTTCCGCGGCGCGTGCGGTCGCGCATGAAGGCGTACCGATTCTGGCGGTCAATCTGGGCTCCCTCGGATTTCTTACCGAGGTCCCGCTCAACGAAATGTATTCCACGCTGGAGGCGGTCGATACCGGCAACTGTCCGACGGAGCAACGCTCTGTATTGGACTGCACAGTAGTTCGCGAGAACGAGACCATAGGGCATCATTTTGCCTTGAACGATGTGGTGGTCAACAAGGCTGCCTTATCACGCCTGGTGGACTTCGATTTACTGATCGATGGAGCTTTCGTCTTCAATTACAAGGCGGACGGCGTCATCATAGCCACGCCAACGGGTTCAACCGCTTACTCGCTTGCGGCGGGAGGCCCGGTACTGATGCCGAGCGTGACATCGTTCGTGGTGACACCGGTTTGCCCACACGCGCTAACCCATCGACCACTGGTGGTCACCGATATGGCCCAGATCGAGCTGCGTGTCGAAACCGGCGCGGAAGAGGCATTCCTCAGCATCGACGGCCAGGTCGGAATGCCGCTTAAGCAGGGGGACCGGGTGTTCTGCCAGCGCGCGGCACACACGGTGAAGCTGATGCGCGTGCGCAAGACATTCTTCGACGTGCTGCGCAACAAGTTGAAATGGGGGCAGCGCTAATGACGGCCGGTCTGGATTCCTTGTGGAATGGGCGATTTCACAACAGTTGAAGACAGTGCCTGAGACCGAGAACTCTCTTAGGGCGTGAGCTCCCAAACAATGCCCCAGCCGTTCACGCCTCCGATAAAAGATGTGCCGTAGAGATTGCCCGCCGCGTCGAGGGTCACGCCGCTCGGGATTCCGCCATCGGTACCGTCGGTGAAGTGATGAAGCTGGGTGAAGGTCCACGAACCATTCATCGGCGAAAGCTCGAACACCATGCCCCAATGGTCGCTGTTGTTGCCCGCGGTGCCCGGAGTTGTGCCATAGAGGTTCCCGGCAGCGTCCATGGCCAGATTGCTTGCAGGTCCATAGGTGTTCGGATCGAACACGTGCAGCACCGTCTCGACCCAGGTGCCGTTGCCTTGCGGCGACAACTGGTAGACGGTGCCTGGCAGCTGTCCATTAGCCATGCCCATGGTCGTGCCGTAGGCATTTCCGGCTGCGTCGAAGATCAGGCCGGCCTCGGGATTGAAGCCGTCGTTGCCGCCTTGAAAGACGTAAATCGTTTGCTCGTTCCACCCCTGGCCAGTGTGGACTAGCTCGTATACGCGGCTATAGTAACTGTCCGCGGATGTGCCGTAGAGATTTCCTGCCGCGTCGAAGGTGAGCCCGGACGTCGGGTACCCGACGCCGGTGGGGAAGTTGTCGAGGGCGTTTTGGCGCCATCCGTTCTGGGTCCTGGACAACTGAAAAGCAGTGCCGTTGCTGTAAAGGCCGCCGTAGTAGGTTGTGCCGTACATGTTGCCGGCTGAGTCGAACATCAAGCCGGATCTCGGCTGGAAGCCGCCATCACCATTCAGATTATTTCCGAACACGTATTCGAGAGTCCAACTCCAGGGACAAAGAGCATTCGCGCAAGTGTGCGTCGAAGGTCGCACGCTGTAGACGGTACCGCAATAGTCGTAGATGTTGTTGCACACACCGCCGCCATCGGAAGTGGCGCCGTAGAGGGCGCCATCCGGCCCAAAGACGAGACCGTTGGGGCCGTAGCCCTCACTCCCGCCCTGGAAGTTGTAAAGCGGTTGCAAAATCCAACTCGAATCACGATGCATCAGCTCGTAAAGACCGCCGTATGCGGGGCCAGCCGTGATGCCGTATAAATCGCCGGCGCTGTCGAAGGTTACGCCGCCCGGGTATCGGCCGTCGACACCGTCGGTGAATGCGTACAGGACATTCAGGGTCTGTGCCTGCGCCGATTGCATTGCAATCAGGACACAAAACATCGCGAGGGCGAATACTGCCCGCCAAGAGTTGCCGAGCAAAATTAATATGGAAAATCGGCCCGCTTTCGTCATGACCGTCTCCTTCTCACTACGACCCTTAACCGTGGCCGATACTTTACAACAGAATCGTGGCGACGGTTCAGAAAAATGGGTAGTGATTCCAAACGGCGATGGCGTAATCAATCGAACCACCAAGGCGCTCCTCGACATACTGCGCAACAAGTTGAAATGGGGGCAGCGCTAATGACGACCCGGCCGGCGGGAGATTCGTTGTGGTCGGATCGAGTGAAATTGACTGCCGCTGGGGCGCGCCCTATCATCAAACATCGATTCGGTGGCCTGCGCCATGATCGGCACGACAATCTCCCATTATCGTATCGTTGCCAAGCTCGGCGGCGGCGGGATGGGCGTGGTTTACAAGGCCGAGGACGCTCGTCTGGGCCGATACGTCGCCCTTAAGTTTCTGCCCGACGATGTCGCTCTTGACCCGCAGGCGCTGGAGCGCTTCCGCCGCGAGGCGCGCGCCGCTTCGGCTCTCAATCATCCCAACATCTGCACCATTTACGACATCGGCGAGGAAGATGGCCGCACCTTTATGGTGATGGAGTTCCTCGACGGGCTGACCCTAAGGCACCGGATTGCCGGCAAGCCGCTGGAAACCGAGTTGCTGTTGGATCTGGGAACCGAGATCGCCGATGCCCTGGACGCGGCCCACGGCCAGGGCATCGTGCATCGCGACATCAAGCCGGCGAACATCTTCGTCACCGAGCGGGCCCATGCCAAGATTCTCGATTTTGGCCTCGCCAAGGTCGGAGGCAAGGCGGCCTTGCTCAGCTCCGAATCCGAGACGGTAGTATCAGGCTCCGATCCTCACCACCACCTGACCAGTCCGGGAGCGATGCTGGGCACCGTCGCCTACATGTCGCCGGAGCAAGTGCGAGCCAAGGAACTGGATGCGCGCACCGACCTGTTCTCCTTCGGTGCGGTGCTATATGAGATGACGACCGGCAAGATGCCGTTCGACGGCTCGAGTTCGGGAGAGATTTGCGGCGCCATTCTTCATGTAGAGCCGGCGCCACCGTCAGAGATGAATCCGCAAGTCTCTCCGGGGCTGGAAGCCGTCATCAGCAAGGCGCTGGAGAAGGACCGGAACCTGCGTTATCAGCACGCCGCCGACATTCGCACTGACCTGCAACGGCTGAAGCGCGATAGCGACAGTGGGCGCTATTCGACGGCAAGTGCGAGCGCGGCGCGGCTAAGGCGGAAGGTTCCAGCCGCTGCCAAAAAGAAACGCTGGACAATAATCACCTCTGCGCTGCTCCTGGCTTGTGCATTGGTAGTTGCAGGGCTCTATTACCGCTCCCGTCAAAAACGGCACCTGACCGAGAAGGACACCATCGTCGTCGCGGATTTCGCCAACAGCACCGGCGATGCGGTATTTGACGACACCCTCAAGACGGCGCTGACGGTTGCGCTGAATCAGTCACCGTTCCTGAATGTGCTTTCCGAAAACAAAGTTGCTTCGACTTTGAAGCTGATGACCCGCCCGGTAAGCACGAAGCTGAACCCTGATGTGGCACGAGAACTTTGTGAGCGGACAGGCAGCAAGGCCTATATCGACGGTGCCATCGCCAACCTCGGCACCGAATATGTGCTGGCTCTGAAGGCGGTAAATTGCCGGACCGGTGACCGGCTGGCCGAGGAGCAGGTAACCGCCGATCGCAAAGAGACGGTGCTAAATGCGCTGGGCAAAGCTGCGGCCAAGCTGCGCGCCCAGTTGGGCGAGTCTCTGGCTACAGTGCAGAAGTTCGACATTCCGCTGTCACAAGCTACCACTCCTTCGCTCGAAGCCTTGCAAGCCTACAGTCTTGGACAAATGGCTCGCCGTGAGAAGGGCTCCCAGGCTGCTCTGGCTTACCATCAACGTGCGATTCAATTGGACCCGAACTTTGCCATGGGATATGTGGCCGTAGGAGACGATTACGCCACGCTGGGTGAACTGGGCCGCGCCAGCGAATATCTCACCAAGGCGTTCCAGTTGCGGGAGCACGCCAGCCAGTGGGAAAGGCTGCTCATCGCCGGAGACTACTATCTGCAAGTAAGCGGTGAACTGGAGAAGGCGGCACAGAATTATCAGGAGATGATTGATAGCTACCCGCGGGATCCCAACGGATTCTTGTCGCTAAGCACCGTCTACTCTTTGCAGGGACAATATGAGAAGGCGACGGAGTTGGCGCGACAAGCCCGGGAGCTGGCCCCGAATCGTGTCCCCGAAGCTGAACAACTCGCCAGTGTCCTGCTTGCCTCGCAACGTTTTGACGAGGCACGACGCACTATTCAGGAGGCGCAGACACGGAAGCTGGACGATTTCGTACTTCATGGTCTTATCTATGCGCTGGCATTTTTTGCCGCCGACGCGCCAGGCATGGCGGAACAGCAGCAGTGGTACGCAAGCAAGCCCGGTCTGGAGAACGTCGGGCTTACACTGGCATCGGACACCGAGGCCTACGCCGGTCGTGTCAGCGCAGCACGGGAGCTGACCAGGCGGTCCGTGGAGTCTGCCATACGAGCCGATAGCAAGGAGAACGGTGCAATCTGGTGGGAGAATGCCGCCATACGCGAGGCTGCCTTTGGCAATCCGGCGGAGGCGCGGCAGGCAGCGGCCGCGGCTCTGAAGCTGGCTCCGGCCAGTGAGGGAGCTCAGGTTGAAGCCGCGCTGGCCTACGCTCTGGCTGGCGACGCGACGCAAGCTCAGGCATTGGCGGACAACCTGAACCGGCGCTACCCGCTCGACTCCCAGATGCAGTCACTCTGGCTACCTGCTATTCAGGCGCAATTGGCGCTGAACGGCAGGAATCCGGCTGAAGCAATCAACGATCTGCAAAGCGCGTTGCCGCCCATTGAGTATGGGCAAATCACGTTCGTGGCTAACATCTCCTGTCTTTACCCGACCTACATTCGCGGGCAGTCCTATCTGGCAGCCGGACAGGGGACAGCTGCCGCCGCCCAATTCCAGAAGATCCTCGATCACCGCGGCATCGTCTGGAACTGCTGGACAGGCGCCTTGGCGCGGCTCGGCGTGGCTCGTGCCGATGCTTTGCAGGCAAAGAACTTAACCAGCGCCGCTGCTGATGCCGCACGCGTGCGGGCCCTCGCGGCGTACAAAGACTTCCTCAACCTATGGAAGGACGCCGATCCCGACATCCCCATCTACAAAGAAGCCAAAGCCGAGTACGCGAAGTTGCAGTAGGCCACGCGCTCCGGAGTCCATTGGCAGAGCCGGCGACAGAATCTGCCGTTCCTACGCGACTAGATCACGGTTATCCGCGTACTGCGTCGCCTGTACCTGGCGCGCCAGCAGAAAGCCTTGCCGCAGCACCAGTATGCACGTCAGCCACAACGTTGCCCCCACGCTCAGCGCGACCGTGATTTCTCGACCAGGAGATTGCAGTGCCAGGGAAATAAGCGCCTCGGCGACTATTACGCTGCCAACGACGTAATACAGCGCAGCGCGATAGAGCCGTGCCAACGGCAGGAAATGCAGTCCGACAATGGCTGCAATCGTGGTCACAATGTAGGAGTCGAGGTGAAGATTGTTCAGAGCATTGACGGCGAGGAAGATCAACAGTCCCTCGGCGCCGAAGATGATGCCAAACGTCCGTCCCATCCGGCTTCCAACTCGCTTCTCTTCGGATGTGAGCGGAGCAGCCTTTTTGCCGGTCTTGCGGCCGATCTGAAAGACACCGAAACAGGGCACGAGCAGTGCGATAGCTCCGAGCGTGACCGCGGCGATCAGCCAGGGCGAATTGGGCCTCATGTTTTCGAGTCCCAGGCCCAGCCATACACCGCCGAACAGAGTCATCATCAACACACCGAAAGCTATGCCTGTAATGACTTTGGATGCGACCCCGGTTGAAAGATTGGTGATCATAGTCTCCCTCTTTCCACTGACTCCATTCTGCGATCCTGGGAGTTTTCGCAGTAGTGCGATTCGTCAGGAGAAAGGGATGACATTTGTCAGGGCGAACCAGGCGCACCTGAGATCCAAGATAATGCACCGACTCGAACGCACTCACATCGAATCGCGACAGGAGGAAGCATTATGCAAGCCGCTGTGCCGGCGGCGTATGCTTGAAAGGAAGCTTGCTGTAGTGGGCCTTATCAACCTCGATGACGAGAACCAGGACTCCCTGAAGCCCGCGATCAGGGTAGTCCTGGCCGATATATTTGTGCGAGACGTGGTTAAGGTGCTGCAATGACGAGTCGTCGCGAATGTCGACCACCCGGCCACGCATTTGAACCTCTTCGTACGGATCATGGAAATCGAGAACGGAGATTGCGACGCGGGGATCGCGCCGCAAGTTGCGGACCTTAAGACTGCTCTCCTCGGAACTAATCAGAATGTGGTCGCCTTGGACGTCGATCCAAACCGGCGAATTGTTGGGGGAGCCGTCCGGCATGAGCGTCGATAAATGAGCGAAGTTGGGACGAGACAGCAAGGCGCGAATCTCAGGCTGGAGTTTCATCGTTCTCTCCTCGCGGTGATTCTACGCCCAGGCCTCACCAGGTAGTCAGTCGTCTGCAATTCTCAACTGGTACGGGAAACGCGCGGGTCAGCTTCGCAATCAAGGCGCGGCGGTGAAGCCGCGCCCCTGCTATTCGCTATCGGACTTCAGGCTTTCATGCAGCCAATAGCGCGCTTCGTATTCGCACTTCTTGGAGCAGAAGGTGTGTCCGTCACGAGCCCGGCTTGTGCTTTTTAGATATTGGGAATAACACCAGAGGCAGACTGCAGTGGAAGTGGCTGCGTCGTATTGATTTGGTTGCATGGGCTCTCCCAGTGTGGTCTGCGAGCATAGGCCAACTCGTCGTCAAACGCAATTAACAAAATTATGGATACCCAAAAGAGTTAATTCCGTGGTACAGAAGTGGCTGGAAGCACAGATACGGAAGTGGCAGTCAGACACGCTCCGGCGCCAGCAGATCATCGATGGACTCACGCCTGCGGATCAGGCGCGCTCCCTTGCCATCCACCAGCACCTCGGCCGCGCGCAACCGGCTGTTGTAATTCGAGGCCAGCGACATCCCGTAGGCTCCGGCATCAAGGATCGCCAGCAGTTCGCCTTCTTCGACCCGGGGAATTTCGCGATCGCGCGCGAAAAAATCGGCGCTCTCACATACCGGACCGACAACGTCAACCTTCTCAATGGCGGCGTGGCCGGCGTCGACGACGACCGGCACGATCTCATGATGAGCGTTGTAGAGCGCCGGCCGCAGCAGGTCGTTCATCGCCGCATCGACAACCACGAAGCGCTTCGAGTTGTTTCGCTTGCGATAAAGCACGCGCGTGATAAGCGTGCCGGCGGAGGCGATGATGACGCGCCCCGGCTCCAGCAGCAGATGCACGTGCAGATTCTTCAGTGGTTGCATCACCGCCTTAGCGTAGCGCTGCACTCGGGAAGCGAAGTCGGACTTCGAAGGCTGATCGTAAAAGATGCCCAGGCCGCCGCCGGCATCCACATAGCGAATATGGAGTCCGGATTGTTGCAGTGAGCTGACCAAGGACGCCACACGCTCCATGGCTTCGCGGAAGGGATCGACGTCGGTAATCTGCGAGCCGATGTGGACGCTCAGGCCGGCGGCTTCGAGCCAACGTTCTTTCGCGCCGCGATGGTAAAGCTCGGTCGCGTCACGCCAGGGAACTCCGAACTTGTGCTCGTGCAAGCCGGTCGAGATGTAGGGATGTGTCCGGGCAGCGACATGTGGATTTACCCGCACCGCAAAGCGCGCCGGCTTGCGGAGATGCGCCGCTCGCGCCGCCAGGAGTTCTAATTCGCTCCCACTCTCGACGTTGAACAGCAGAATTTCTGCGTTCAGCGCTTCATCAATTTCCTGCGGCAGCTTGCCGACGCCGGAAAAGACGATTCTATTTGTGGTCTTCGGTGCGGCTGTCTGCACCCGTTGCAACTCGCCGCTGGAAACTATGTCGAATCCCGCTCCCAACTTCGCTAGCAATTGCAGAATCGACAGATTCGAGTTCGCTTTGACGGAGTAGCACACGGTGTGCTCGCACCCGCGAAACGCCTGATCAAACTGGCGATAGCGCTCGCTAATCGTCGAGGCCGAATACACGTACAGCGGTGTGCCGAAGCGCTCGGCCAGACGCGTCAGCGCGATTGCCCCGGCATGCAACTCGCGATGCGATTTGCCGGACATTCGAGCTGGCAGATAGGTGAAGCCAGGCGGCCGCTCCTGAGGGCGATAAGCTTTCACTTCTTGCCGGAAGGTCCTTTCACCTTGAGGGCAACAATCGTCTGGTCGTCGAAGGCTTCCACGCCCTCGGCATGATCGGAGACGGCGGTGAAGATCGCGTCCACCAGCTCTTCCGCGCTGCGATGAGCATTGGCTTTGGCGATCTCGTCCAGCCGATGACGGCCGAACATCTCGCCTTTGGAACTGGTTGCATCGAGAATACCGTCGCTGAAGAACAGGAACACGTCGCCTTTGCGGCCCCGCAGATTCAATTCGTCGTAAGTCGCATGAGGAAACAGCCCGATGGGCAGGCCAACGGCTTCGATCTCCTGTACCTTGCCATCGTGGCAATAGAGCGGACGCGGCAGCCCCGAGTTCGCCAGTTGTAGTTGCTGCTGACTATCGTCCCAGATGGCATAGATCATCGAGACATACTGCCCGTCGATCGGCCGTTCGGCGAGCGAGAGATTGAGCGCCTCCAGCATTCCGGCCGCACCGGGTTCCTCCATGGCATGAGAACGCAGTGTGCCGCTCACCAGCGCGGCATAAATCGCGGCGGGCGCACCTTTGCCGCTAACATCGCCCACGGCGATTCCCGTCACTCCGTGGCCGCTGTACTTCAGAAAGTCGTAGAGATCTCCACCGATCTGCCGCGCCGGAACAAAACGCGATGCCACCTCGGCGTTCTTAAAGACGGGCAATTTCTGCGGCAGCAAACGGAACTGGAGCTCGCGTGCCAACGCCAGGTCCTGTTCCAGACGCTTTTCCTGGCGGGCAATGCGCTCGTACAGTGTCGCGTTTTCGATGGCGATCGCCACCTGCGCGGCCATGGTGGTCATGATGCGAAGGTGGTCTTCGTTGAAGTAGCCGCGCCGCGTGTGCTCAATGTCGAGCACGCCGATGACCTTGTCCTTGTAGATCAGCGGAATGCAAAGCTCCGAGCGCGTCTCCGGATTGGCGGGAATGTACCGCGGATCTTTGCTGACATCGGGTACCAGCACCGCCTCGCCGTGTTCCGCCGCATAACCAACCAGCCCGCGGCCCAGTGGAATCTCGTGCTTGAGCTGCACGTTTTCCTTGAAGCGCAGCGAGAAACGATGCTGCAAGACTGTCCCGCTGGGATCGAGCAGCAGGATGGAGAACATCTGATAATCGATGATGCGGGTCAGTAGGTCGGCAATGCGCTTCAGCAGCTGATCGACGTTGAGGATCGACGTTAGTTCGCGGCTGATCTCGGTCAGCAAGGTGAGCTGGCGCGCCTGGCGCGCAACCCGAGTGTACAGCCGCGCGTTCTCGATGCCGACCGCGATGCGCGAAGCAAACAGCGTCAGCAGCCGCTTGTGCTCTTCTGTGAAGGCGCCAGGCTTTTCGGCTTCGACATCGATCACGCCGATGACCTTATTTTTGACGATGAGCGGAACCGCCAGCTCCGAGCGAACGCCGGGTGCGGAGTTGATGAAGTTTTCTTCCGCCGCGACATCGTTGACCAGCACCGCCTCGCGCCGCTGAACAGCTTGCCCGGTAACGCCCTGGCCAACCTTGATTCGGATCCGCTCGGCAACTTCAGGAGGATGCCCGACCTGAAAGCGTATGCGGAGTTCCTGCGTTTTCTCGTTCAGCAACAGGATGGCAAAGATCTCATAGTCGATGAATCGCTTCAGCATCTCCGCCACGCGCTGCAGCAGAGTGTTCAGATCCAGCGTGGTGTTGACCGCGTCGGCGACCTCCAGGAGGTAGGAATCGAGCGTCGAGGGAACCAATGTCTGTGGTATGACGGATGACATGACAGCTCTGATGCCCATGATACCAGCCGAATTGCTGCGCGCTACGAGCCTCGATCCTCGGACTGATGACATCCGGGCGCTTGTTTCGGCATTCGACTGTTGGCCACGGACCTTGGCTCGAAGCTAGCTGCTTGATGCTGAATTTGCGAGTTGCAGCACGCCTGCAACGAGCAATAAAATTCTTGCCTGCCGAGGAGAACGCACATGCCTTTGCCGGAATTCAAGCAACTGGTGGAAGAAGCCAAGTTGCAGATCAGCGAGATTAGTGCCGACGACCTCAAGCGTATGCAAAACGCCGGTGACGACTTCATCCTCATCGATGTGCGCGAGCGCGACGAACAGGCGAAAGGAACCATCCCGGGAGCCGTCAGCATGCCGCGCAGCATCCTGGAGGTAAACATCGATCAGATCACTTCGGATAAGGACCGCAAGCTCGTTCTGTACTGCGGCGGAGGCAGCCGTTCGGCGCTCGCCGCTGTGAATCTGAAGAAAATGGGTTTTCGTAAGGTGATTTCCCTGGCCGGCGGGTACAAGGGCTGGCGCGAATCGGAAACGCGGTAAGCGCCATATTCCGAGACTCGCTTGACAACCGCAATTACCACGAACATACTTCGACGTTGCAGTGCCGCCGTGGCCAAGGTGGTTCTCATGAAGAAGAAGTCAGCCAGTAAGAAGTCCGCTGCGAAGAGATCTCCTACGAAAAAGAAAGCGACGGCCGCACGAACTAGCAAAGGCGCTGTGGCAAAGGCGGCTGCCACGCCAGCCAAGAAAGTCGCTGCCGCTCCGCAGCCCACAGATGAAGGCAAACTTACCTTCAATCACGCAATGATTTACGTCAAAGACGTCGGACGTGCGCTGGACTTCTATCGCGACTGGCTGGGATTCAGAGTTATTGAAGATTTTCGGCACGAGGGCAAGTCCGTCTACGCGCGCATGCACGCGCCAGGTGGTGACGGCACCATCGCTTTGCATCAGGCAGGACCAGGTGCTTCGGTCGCCAGTGATGGCGTGCGGCTCTACTTCGAGGTGCGCGACCTTGACGGGTTCTGCCGCAGTCTTCAGAGACGCGGCTTCTACTTCACCCAATTGCCGACCATGATGCCGTGGGGCTGGCGGCACGCGTACCTCAACGATCCCGAAGGCCATGAGATCAGCCTGTACTGGGCGGGCGAGAACCGCATGAAGAAGACGGTGATGCAGGTGGCGCGTCAAGCCAGCAAGAGTGGACAGTGAATCGTGGACCGATCGTGGATTCGTGAGAAGTGAATCGGGACCGCGGATCACCATACTTTTGCCGCACCAGCATTGTTTGGTTAGAACGGCACAGTAGCACCGTTCTGTGCCAATCTTAAAGCTCCGTTTTCTGTAGATTCTGAAATCTCACCCGTTGGACAACAGCTACACCAATCCCTCATCCCCGCTTGGGATCCACAATCCACTATCCACGATTCGCGATCCACAACTTACCGACAGTTGACCCGCACTCGCACGCAGCCTACCATAACCGCGAGCGGGACGAGGTTTGCGATGGTCGTCGGCGAAACAGTTTCCCACTATCACATCCTGGGAAAACTGGGTGGTGGAGGCATGGGACTGGTCTATGAGGCGGAAGACACACGCCTCGGCCGCCACGTCGCGCTCAAGTTCATTCCTGAAAATCTGGTCAACGACCCTAAAGCACTGGAGCGCTTCGAGCGCGAAGCTCGCGCGGCTTCGCAGCTGAACCATCCCGGCATCTGCACCATTTACGACATCGAGGACATGAACGGCCAGCCCTTCATTGTGATGGAAAAGCTGGATGGCATGAGCCTCAAAGACCGGATGCGCGGCGAGCCAATTGACCTGGAGGAGATCCTCGACATCGGCATCCAGGTGGCCGACGCGCTTGCCGCCTGCCATGCAAAAGGCATCATCCACCGCGACATCAAGCCGGCGAACATCTTTATCACTATCAGCGGTCAGGTGAAGATACTCGACTTCGGTCTGGTGAAGCTTTCGCCCGAATTGTGGCATGGCGATGCGGAAGACATTTCCATCTCCGGCGACATCTTTGGCACGGCAGTTTACATGTCGCCGGAGCAGGCCCGGGGCGAAGAGTTGGATCCCCGCACCGATCTGTTCTCACTTGGTGTTGTGCTCTACCAGATGGCGACGGGCAAGAAGCCGTTCGCCGGCAACAACGCCGTGACGACGCTAGAGGCAATCCTCAACCAGAAGCCGATCTCGCCTCTGAAGCTGAATCCCAAGTTGCCGTCCGAGCTGGAGGGCATCATCGGGCGGGCCATGGAAAAGAATCGCGGCAACCGCTATCCCGACGCGCTCGCGATGAAAGCTGATCTCCAGGCCCTTAAGCGCGAGAGCGACTCCGACCTGACCACCAGCGGCCGGCTCCGTTCTCCATTTCCCTACCGCATCGCGACCACCACATTCCAGACGACGAGCCGCTGGCAGACTTATCTTCTGGTGGCGGTCAGCGCGGTCCTGGTGATGGTGCTCACGCTGGCCGGCCTGTGGTGGTTCAAACATCGCCCGGGAGCGGCTGGTCCCAAGAACACAATTGCCGTGCTGCCGCTGCAAAACGTAAACGGCGACATCAGCGTGGACTTTCTGCGCTACGCCTTGTCGGACGAAATCGCCAACGTGCTCACCTACACGCGCACCCTCGATGTACGTCCCTCGCCGCTCACGCAGAAATACGCTGCCAATGAGGCCGATCCGCAGAAGGTTGGGCGCGAGCTGCACGTTGCGACGGTGCTGACCGGACATTTCCTGAAGCAGGGGGGGAACCTGCTGGTCACGCTGGAAGCCATCGACGTGCACGATGACCGCCTGCTGTGGCAAACCAGCTTCACCGCTCCGGCGCAAGACCTGATCGCGTTACAGACCGATATGGCCGCGCAAATCCGGCAGGGATTGCTGCCGATCCTGGGCGTTTCGGGCGGCACGGTCGCCACCGCAACGCGCCCCAAGAATGCTGAGGCTTACGATTTATATCTTCACGCTTTGGCGCTGCCTCACGATCCTGGGCCCAACAAAGATGCAATCGCAGTTTTGCAGCACGTGGTGCAGATGGATCCCGATTACGCGCCGGCATGGCAGGAGCTAGGGTTGCGCGCCTACTACGACACTACTTACTCCAATGGCGGCGAACCCATGTTCCAGCTCTCCAATCAGGCCTGCGAAAAGGCGGTGCAACTGGATCCAAACCTGACGCTGGCCGCCGGACAGCTGATTACCAACCGGGTGGAGCGCGGCGAACTGGGAAAGGCTTATGAAGCGGCGCAGGCGCTGGTGAAACAGCGGCCTCAAAGCGCGCAGGCACATTTCGTCCTGAGCTACGTGTATCGCTACGCGGGAATGCTGGAGCAAGCCACTACCGAATGCAACGCGGCACTGGCGCTTGATCCTGCAAACTACATGTTCCGCTCGTGCGCGTGGCCCTTCATGGAGCTGGGCCACACCGACCGCGCCGCCGATTTCATTCGTCTGGACGCCGGTTCGGAATATGCTGCTTATATCAAACCGTCGCTGCTGCTGCGCGAGGGCAGGATTGCCGAAGCCAAAGAAGCGGTGAAGCAAATGCCCACCGCGCCTCGCTATCATCGTGACTTGCTTGAGTCGTGTCTGGGATTAGCTCCGGCGGCCAATCTCGACCGCATCGCGCAGGAGTCGGAGACCAGCTATCCCAGCGATCCCGATCCCGAGACTTGGTACATCGAGGGCTCGCTCTTCGCCTATTGCGGCAAAGAAAAAGCCGCGCTGCATCTTTTCGAGAGCGCCATCCAGAACAACTACTGCTCTTATTCCAATCTGCTCGCTGATCCGCTGCTGGAGAAGCTCCGCGCCGACCCCGACATCGACAAGCTGTTAACCGCCGCGCGCGAATGTCAGGAGGCAGTGCGCGGAGCGAACGCGACAGGACAGTGACGTCAGCTCGCAACCTGCCTGCCATTTAGCACTTCGTACCAGGTTCCGGTTCCGCTATGGCGACTTACCGTAAGTTAAGGTATCGGCTCGCCACCAATGCGAGAGGCCGGTGGACCAGAAAGCTGGGTCATTGTGTTTTTGCCCGCGTTCTTTGCCTTCAGGAACCGCGGCCACCCTGCTCGCCCAATCTTCCAGGCGACCCATAGGATCACACCGACGGTCAGCACCCACAAAAGGATCAGCGGCAGCTTGATGACAAGCGCTACCACCCAATCCATCCAGTCGCCCAGGCCCACCAGCAGTTCGCGTGTCGCAACTTTGGCGCTGTACAACGGCCGCCACTGGATGCCAAGCACTCGCGTGTCGGACTCCTGGGTTAGAGTGATGGCCACCGCCGACATTTCGATCTCGTGGGTCATCACCTGGATTTGCGCCTTTAGGCGCTCGATCCTGTCGCGCACATTGCTGAGTTTTTCCGATACCTCCAAGATATCGGACACTGTGTGCGCCTGCTTCATGATCGTCAAGTACTGTTGTTCTTCGGCTCGCAGGTTGCGCATGTGGGCTTCGTTGTCATAGAACTCCCGCGTGACATCGCGCCCGCTGATCTGCTCATGGTCTGTTCGCACCGCCAGCTTCTTATACTCCGCCAGTGCGGTTTCCAGTCCCGACTCCGGCACGCGGACCAGCAAGGTCGCGGACACCGATCCGCTGCCCTCAGTGATTTCCAAATTGTCGATTTCGCCCCGGCCCGCTTCGGTGATTCGGCGAATCTGCCCGGCCGCTGTGCGCACGTCTGCGACCGTCAGCCCCAACTCGGCGTTACGGATCAGCTTTCTGTCCGGTTCCGCGCTTGCGCTGTCGGAAGGCGGGTTCGGCTGAGCGAGCCCGATGTTCTCTTTCGCCGTGAAAAGCAGGGCATTGGTTGGTGTGCTCGGCGATGGCCTTGAGAGCGTGGCCTCTTGTGGGCGCGGGCGAGTGAAATTCGACAAGCTGATGGCTGCAAGAGCTAGCAGAAGCAGAACTGCTGCTACCAACACCTTCCGACGTTTACCCATGAGGTCTCCTCTGCAGGCCGCTTGCGAAGCGCCCTGCCACCACGCAATGAATTTGCCTTCAGGATCAGAACGAAATCGCCATGCAAACTTGCAGTGTTAGCGTGAAAAGGTATCCTTGCTCGTACTATTCTCTGGTTGCCAGCCTGGCGGGAAGGCCGCAAACAACGCAAACGAAAGAGCCCGCTTAGCTCCATCTTCCGCCCTAAGCCCAGCGGGGATATTAGCCGCTCTGCCGTGCTATACTAGTGTTGATCAATAGTCAGACAATCTCCTGATTTTGCAATGACTTGCGTGCTCTTTAGGGCATTTGCGAAGAGACAATCGCGACGCCGAATTTGCGTCCGAAATCGGAACTGGATGCGACCTCGGTTCGCTCCCACATATTCCAAAAAGCGCGAATGTGTGGCGCACCGACGAGCGGTCCGTGACCAAAAGAAGGCTAGAACTGGGCACCCACAGAAAAGCCGACCCCAAGCGAGCTAAACCTCGCTCGTCATGACAATTTCATGAGTTGACGTTCTTTGCGTCGCTAATTTGAGTAGGAAGGAACAAGCCGCTAGCTGATAGCTGACGGCTGATAGCTACCATGCCAGACGATCCAAACCAGCAACTACCGCTCGACAACATCGGCCCCGGCGCGGTCCACGCGGCGGCACTTTGCGGATTGAACTCCAGGACCTTGGAGTAAAAACCGCAACGCCTGCTCGAAATTTCCGGTTTCAAACGCCGTTCGTGCCTCGGTGAAATAATACGCCTCGTCCTTGACCGGCGCTCTTTTCCCTTGGTTGCGACTGAT
>CAWFUE010000010.1:0-76110 GCA_963818905.1 uncultured Acidobacteriaceae bacterium | reverse complement strand
GCCAGCCGTGGTGGCGATCGGCGGTATGGGACCCGCGGCGCGACCGGCGGATCCCGGTCCGCGCGCATGAGCCCCTGGAAGGCCAGCGGCTCAACTTCACCCGGGTCAGCCCAGCCTGGCCTGCGCGAGGCGATCCAGTGGTACTTCGCGGCCGGGCTGGGCACCGGGCTGCTGTCATGGACCTCGCTGCCGGGTTACCTGAGCTACCTCGGCCGTCACTTCGCCGCGTTCCTGGCCGCCGAGGGCATCGGCACCCCGGACCTCGGCGCCGGTCCCGAGGCCGGGATCCGCCCGGTGGCGCTGCGGCAGCCTGGCTGCGCCAGCAGCGCACCCGCTCCGGGCGGCCGCTCGCGCCGTCCACCATCGGGCTGATCCAGACCACCGTGGCCGGGTTTTACGCCTTCATGGCCGACCGGCGCGCCGACGCCGCCCGGGAACTGGGCGAGCCGCGGTGGGCCGGGCTGACCGATGCCCACGCCCGCTGGTGGCGTCCCGGCGAGATCGCGCCGGTACCGCGGCCCGGCCGAGGGCAACTACATCGACGCGGCGGCCCTGTCCCGCATCGCCGGGCATGTCGAGATCCTCGGGCTGCCCCGCGACCAGGCCAGGACCGTCACGGTGAACGGGACGGCACGCCAGATCCGGGGGCTGGGCGATGAGCAGGCGATGCGGGCGTTCCTGCTCGCGATCGCGACCGGGCGGCGGATCAACGAGATCTTGATGATGGACTTCGCGCCGCTGTCGCCGGTCCCCGGCCTGGACACCAGCAAGGCCGTGCACGACGGCGGCCCGGCCGCGCGGCTGCGCTACCAGCAGACCAAGATCGCCGGCGCGCCGCAGGCCATCCTGGTCGGCGCCGACGTGGTGGCCATCGTGGCCGAGCAGCAGGAGTTCGCCCGCGCCCTGGTGCAGGCCGGTGATCCGGCCGCCGCTGACCCGCCGTATCTGTTCCTGGCCTGGCAGGCCAACACCGCCGGCGCACGCCACTACCGCGCGAGCACCCTGAACGGGCTGCTCACCCAGCTCGCCGCCGCGCTGCAGGTCACCGACGCCACCGGCGCGCTGGTGGACTTCCAGCGCACCCACCGGATGCGCCACACCAAGGCCACCGACCTGCTGAACGCGGGCGTGCCGATCCACGTCGTGCAGCGCTATATGGGGCACCTCTCGCCGGAAATGACCATGCATTACGCCAAGACCCTCGCCGAAACTCACGAGGCCGAGTTCCTGCGGTTCGCCAAGCTCCGCCGCGACGGCCGGCCGCTGGAGATGGATCCCGCCGACGTCTACGAGCTGGTGCAGCTGGACCGCCACACCGACCGGATCTTGCCCAACGGGGTCTGCCTGCTGCCGCCGCCTAAGCGCTGTGACCGCGGGAATGCCTGCCTGACCTGCGATCATTTCGCGACCGACGCCCGCCACCTCGCCGAGCTGCGCGCCCAGCTGGCCGCCACCGAGGAACTCATCCAGGCCCGTCAGGCCCAGCACCGCCAGCGCACCGGAGCCGAGATGGGACCCGGACATGTCTGGCTCGCCGGGCGGAACGCCGAGCTGGCCTCGCTGCGGGCGATCATCGCCGCGCTCGAAACCGGGTCATGCGGCGGCGCGGTCCGCGGCGCGGGAGTACGGCCCGGCCCGGGCAGCCGGTCCCCGTCACGATCAGCCGCAAGCCAGGAGGCCACGGCGATGCCAGCTGAACAGGACAAGATCGCAACGCTGCGCCAGGCCGCAGCCGCCAAACGCGAGGCCGCCGTCGCCCGCGCCGAAACCGGGATACGCAAGCTCACCAAGACCGGTCAGCCCGTCACATTCCGCGGGGTCGCTGCCGCAAGCGGCGTGTCGGTGGACTTCCTTTACCGCCACCCTGAACTGCGAGCCCGCATCGAACGGCTCCGCGGTCACCAGCCTGCACCCGCCGGACGCGCGCCAGCCAGCGAACCAGGCAACCCCGGCGCATCCAGCGTCGTCGCCACCTTGACAGCCAGGCTGGCCGAGCTGCGCCAGGAACTAGCCGAAACCAAGGCCCAGCTTGCGGCTGCCTGCCCTGACGGCGAGCTGCTCGCGCTGCGCAGGCACCCGCAGAAACCCGCTCCCGGCTACTGATGATCTAGCCGCTGCTGTCCTCGACGACGCCTCGTTAAAGACACGTCATCAACGGCGTTGTCCATATAAGAGTATGAGCTGCATTTCCTCCGGGCCCGGCTGCGCGGCGGGCAGATCTCCAGGGCCCGCCGCGGCGAGCTGATCATGCCGCTGCCGGTCGGGCTGGTCTACGACGGCGCCGGGCACGTCATCCTCGACCCCGACACCGCCATCGCCGGCGCGCTGCGGCACCTGTTCACCACCTTCGAGGCCACCGGGTCGGCCACCGCCGTGGTGAAAGCGTTCCGCACCGCCGGGCTGACCTTCCCCTGGCGGCACCACAAAGGACCCCGCAAGGGCGAGGTCGACTGGCAGCCGCTGCGCCACCACACCGTGCTGCGGGTGCTGCACAACCCCCGCTACGCCGGCGCGTTCACCTACGGCCGGCGCCGCGAGCAGAAACTGCCCGGTGGCAAGACGGTCACCACCAAGCTGCCCCGCGAGGAATGGATCGCGTTCATCCCCGGCGCCCACCCCGGCTACATCACCTTGGACCAGTACGAGGCCAACATCGCCAAGCTGGCGGCCAACGCCGCCGCGCACGGCCGCGACCGGGCCGCCGGGCCGCCCCGCGAAGGCCAAGCCCTGCTGCAGGGCATCATCATCTGCGGCCGCTGCGGCGGGCGGATGACCGTCCGCTACCACACCCGCGGCAGCCGGCAGGTGCCCACCTACGCCTGCCAGCGCGACGGCATCGAAAACGCCCGGCCGTTCTGCGCCGTCATCCCCGGTCACACCCTCGACGAGCACGTCGGCCAGCTGCTGATCGACACGCTCACCCCGCTGGCCGCCGAGGCCGCCCTCCAGGTCTCCGCCGAACTCCGGCAGCGAGCCGCCGACGCCGACGCGCTGCGCGCCGCCCACGTCGAGCGCGCCCGCTACCACGCCGACCTGGCCCGCCGCCGCTACCTGGCCGTCGACCCCGCCAACCGGCTCGTCGCCGGCACCCTCGAAGCCGACTGGAACACCGCCCTGCGCGCCCTCAACGACGCCCAGGCCGCCTACGACAAAGCCCGCGAGCAGCACGACCGGGCAGCTCACCGACGCCCAGAAGAACCGGATCGGCCAGCTGGTCACCGACCTGCCCGGCATCTGGACACGACCCCGCCACCCCGATGCGCGAACGCAAGCGCATCGCCCGGCTGCTGCTCACCGACGTCACCGTGACCCGCACCAGCGACACCATCACCGCGCACGTCCGCCTGGCCGGCGGCCAGCACCACACCCTCACCCTGCCCGTGCCCGAACCGGCCTGGAAAATCCGGCAGACCAAAGCCGCCACCATCGCCGAGATCGACCAGCTCCTCGACCAGCACACCTGCGCCGAGATCGCCGGCATCCTCCGCCGCCGCGGCCTGCCCAACGGCGAGGGACGGCCCTTCACCCCCGTCATGGTGCAGCGCGTCATCCGCACCTACCAGCTACGCAGCCGCCGCCAGCGGCTGGCCGACGCCGGCCTGATCCCGCTCACCCAGATGGCCGCCCTGCTCGGCGTCTCCACCGCAACCGTCAAAGACTGGTACCACGCCGGAATTGTCACCGGGCAGCGGTATAACGACAAAGGCGAAGTCCTCTACCACCCGCCCGACCCCGAACCCGCCCCTCCACCCAAGACGCCGGCACGACACCCTGCGACCTGCATGAACGCCACCTAACCGCGAACCGTTCCGAAGAGGTGCAGTATGCAACCCGAGGTTTATCACGAGGTTTCCGTGACCTTGCGGGGTCTATCAGGCACCCGTAGTGAGCGGCCAGCTCGGCATAGGACCGGTTGATCTTCGGGTCGTACAGATCCGGCTGATCGACCCCGGTCCGCAGATTATCCGGGACAAGACGGGCCGGCACACCCTGGAAGAACTCGAACGCCGCGACATGGCACTCGGTCCAGGCCCGCTGGTCCAGCTTCAGCACCGGCCGCACGAACATGTGCCGCGAGCAGCACAAGACCATCACGAACGCCCACACCGTGCGCAGCTTCCCGGTGACCGGGTCCGGCCAGCGGCCCAGCTGCCCGTAGTCGATCTGCGCCTGCTCCCCGGCCCCGGACGGGCGCGGGTCCAGCACCCGCACCTGCGCGCGGCGGACCTCCTCGGGCACATTCGCCGCCACATACCGGCGGAAGCTCTGCACGCTGACGGCCAGGCCGTGCTCATCGCGCAGCCGCTGCCAGATGGTCGACATCCGCACCCCCGCCTTCAGCTGGGCGGTGATGTACTCGTGGTGCCTGGCGATCGCCGGCCAGGTCACCTGCCGCAGCCGGGTATCGGCCAGCTGCGGGAACCAGCCCCGCACCAGTTCCGCCCACTCCTCCTGGCTCTTGCCCGGCCCGCCCGGGGCGATCCCCGCCGCAACCGCCGGGGTGACGTACTTGCGCAGCGTCTTGCGGTCCACATCCAGGCTCTCGGCCATCTCGCTCAGCGACCGGCCCGCATGCCAGTGCATCAAGATCTCGGTGACGTCGATCACGTCGAACGTTCTCCTTGCCATCGGCCCCCCGTCCTCGTCCCGGACGGGAGGAAGGTTGCTCCTTCTCGATGGCCAGGTCCACCACGACACGCACGTCATCCCCATGGGGAATTACGTGAGCGAGGTGGGGAATTACGTGAGCGCCAGCCGCTCAAACCGGGGAATTACGTGAGCGCCGACAGATGATCGCCGGATTGCACGCGCCGCCGCCGGGATAACGTCTTATGGACGGGTGATCTCATGCCGTGCCAGCGTCTCCCGGCTCCGGTGACCGGAGCGGACCCGCCGCAGGCCGCTGAGACCGCCGCCGCCCGGGTCCCTCCCGGCTGCAGCCGGCGCCGGCGAGATCCCGGTCGCCATGCGATGGCCTGCCCGTACCTGCCGTTACGTCCGGTAATTAACCGAGGGACGGCTATCGGGTAGTTTCAGCGCATAACGCCGATTCTTTGTGCCTGATGTTCGGACTGCAGCAGGCCATGTCTGTGCGCAGATGTGCCAGTTCTGGGTGCGGCTAATGACGTAGCACGCCAGCGGGGTTCTGGCCGACACGTCCTTTCGCCGCTCGTCACCCCCAGGCCGGGAGGCGGACGGCGCGGTCGAAAGCGGCGCGGGTAGGCGCGCCGTGCTGGTGGTCGAGCACGGCGAGGACCACGTGATCGAAGCGCCCCCGGGCCCGGGCGAGCCCGGCCGCGAACACTGCGGCGACGGCGGCGGGGTCGCTCCTGAAGACGCCGCCGCCCCATGCGCCCAGCACCAGCTTGCGGTGGCCGTGCGCCGCGGCGACCGCCAGGACACGCTCCGCGCGGGCGGCCAGCATGCCGGGAACACTGGCGGCCGCCTCCGGCTGGCTGGTCACGATGGCGCCGAGGTTGGGCGCGGCGGCGGTCAGGAAGGACACAGCGTACGGCTCGTCCAGCAGCGCGCCGTCGTCCGCGCGGAAAACCGGGACGCCAGGCGAGTAGATGATCCGGTCGCTGTAGCGCAGGTCATCCTGGTCCCGGTGGAATTCGTAGAACTCGCCGGCGGCTTGCTGGCAGGGATACAGCGCCGACGAGCGGGCGATACTCTCTTCCTGCGCCTGCGCGCCGTTGAGGAATCCCCGCCCGGTTTCTTCGCCGACGCGAACACCAGGCACGCGACGTCCGCGCCGAGCCGGCGGGCAGCCGAAAGGCTCGTCTCACCCGTCACCTCGGTTACCAGTATTCCTGCGGTGCGCGGCAGGGGCACGGGAACCTCCCCCGCGGGCAGGTACAGCCGGGTGCCTGCGACCGCCGGCCTCGATGATCGCCATGGTCTCCGCCGCCATGGCGCGCAGCTTTTCTCTCACCCTTCCACGTTTCTTTGCCCGCGTTGATGAGGTCTGGATCTTCTTCGCCGGCGAGCGGATAAGGTCCGACGCCCATCATGCCGTTCTCGCTCTGCAAGACAACTTCGATGCCCGAAGGAACGCAGTTGGCGACCAGTGTCGGCATGCCGATGCCGAGGTTGACGTAAAATCCATCGCGCAGCTCGCGCGCCACGCGCCGCACGATGCGGTCACGCTTTTCAGTGTCTTTTTGCTTGCCGACGTTTGGAGTAGTGGCCATATTTTTCTTCCTGGTCTCTGGTTCCGGTGAAGAGAAGAACCTTTAGGTCCGCCGATGCGACTTCAATCGTGATTCGTCATTGGGAGTATCTTTCAGCGGCAATCCGTGGAGCCTTAAGAACGCCAGCTTGTCCCAGTAGCCACGTTGAAGCACAATCCTTTCGTCGACGACGTGAAAAAAACCGCAGCCACGCAGCCCGAGTGGATCACGCCATTCCAGAATTGCCCATTCACCATCTTCGAAGATGCGTTCAGGGATGCAGACCATCTCGGCCAGCGCGAAACCATCTATAAACATGGCACGGATAGCTTCTCGCCCAGAAACCGGACCTTCCGGCATCTGATGGTTCGTCGCCGTGTCGCTGTACAGCGCTGCCAGCTTATCGACGTCGCGCTGATTGAACGCATCCACCCAAGTCAGAACGAGTTCCCGCGGTCTCATAGCTCCTCTAATTCTCGACCCCAAGAAAATTCGAACTGAAGCATACCCGGAATCCCCTATGCCTTTCGCACCGTCCTACGTTCGATGCGCTTCTCGTATTCCGTTCCTTGGAAAATGCGATGAACGTATACGCTAGGCGTGTGCACATGATCGGGATCGATCTCTCCCGGCTCGACCAGGTGCTCGACCTCGACGATCGTAACCCTGGCCGCCGTCGCCATCATGGGATTGAAGTTCTGCGCGGTCTTGCGGTAGACCAGATTGCCCCAACGATCGCCCTTCCATGCCTTGATGAGCGCGAAATCCGCGGTCATGCCAAGCTCCAGCACATAAGGACGGCCATCGAACTCGCGCGTCTCCTTGCCCTCCGCGACCACGGTGCCGAATCCGGTTGGCGTGTAGAACCCTGGAATGCCTGCACCGCCGGCGCGAATACGCTCGGCAAGCGTACCCTGCGGAATGAGCTCCAGGTCGATTCGGCCAGTGAGCACCATGTCTTCCAGCAACTTGTTCTCGCCGACGTAGCTGCCCTTGTGCGACGTGATCTGCCCGGCGGCTAGCATCAGACCGAGGCCGAAATCGTCCACACCTACGTTGTTGCTGATGGTGTGCAGGTTCTTTACGCCCTTTTTCACCAGCGCGCGAATCAGGTTCTCTGGGATGCCGCACAGCCCGAAGCCGCCGACCATGATGGTGGCGCCATCCTGAATGTCGTCGACCGCCTCATCGGCGTTGGCAACTACCTTGTTGAGTGGCATAAGGATTTATTCCGACCGGAGATTGTATCGAATCAGTAGCCAGTAGTCAGTAGCCAGTAGTCAGTTCTGTCCGGAACCAAGAATTATGCTAAAGCGGCGGCGACAACAGATCCCTGGTCGGGCTGAGCGCTCCTCGTGATGACAATCTTCCGGTTCACAACCGATAGCCAAGCCGGCAACTGACAACCGAGAACCAGGCCCTACTCCTGGTTCCCGGCTCCTGGCCAATGGTTGGCTGCTTCGAACATTTCCCGCAGTCCTGGCCCACGCAGGTTCTCGCGCAGATGCGCTAACTGCTGCTCGAAGCGCAGCAGCGCCTCTTCAATGTTCTGGGTGTTGGTTAGAGCGATGTCGCGCCACATCGAATATGGGCTATGCGCAATTCGAGTCATCTCCCGAAGCGCTCTTCCGCCGATCTGCATGAGCTCTTCGTCGTCGCCAAATTCCTCGCGCAGCGAACATGCAAGCGCGGTAGCGATCATCTGCGGCAGATGACTGATCCAGGCGCAGAGCCGATCGTGGCGCTGCGCATCGATAACAATTACCCGTGCACCAATTGATTCGAGCAGTTGCAAATATTCCTGTTGCAGTGCGCTATAAGGCTGCTCCGCGTCAATCGGGGTGATCAACCAAGCGGCATTGCGAAATAAGCCGGCGTCGGCGTGTTCGATTCCTCCTACTTCTTTGCCGGCCATGGGATGTCCGGGCAGCACGCGCTCTGCGGCTTTGTCGCCCAATATCAGACGCGCCCGTTCTATAAAATGTGTTTTGGTGCTGCCGGTATCGGTGATCAGCGTATTCGGTGGGAGCAAAGGCGCGATCGCTTCCAACTGCGAAAGGATGCATCCGACGGGGGTGGCGAGCGCAATGACATCGCTGCCGGTAATCGCGCGTTCCAGATCGGCTTCGGCGCGATCAATCGCCCCCCGCGATTGTGCGACCTCGAGCACCGCGCGCTTGTCGCAGCCGACGATGGTTCCGGCGAAGCCCGATTGCTTAAGGGCGAGTGCGAGAGATCCGCCGATTAGGCCGGTTCCAACAATCGTGATCTGACGGATCGCCATTCAGGTTTCAGATTGTCCGCCCCACTGCGGGCGCGATCATTCGCAGCTGGCCCATGAGTTCCGCGAACTGCTCGGGAAACAGCGACTGCGCACCATCCGAAAGCGCCTCATCCGGCGAGGGGTGTACTTCGATGAGCAGCGCATCCGCTCCTGCGGCTACCGAAGCACATGCCATTGGCGCAACTTTATCGCGCAGGCCGGTGCCATGCGAAGGATCGGAGGTAATCGGCAGATGCGACAGCTTATGAACGATGGGGATCGCCGAAATGTCGAGCGTGTTGCGCGTATACGTCTCAAAGGTGCGAATACCGCGCTCGCACAGGATAATGTTGTAGTTGCCACCGGACATGATGTACTCGGCTGAGAGCAGCAGCTCCTCAATGGTGGCTGCGATGCCGCGCTTCAGTAGCACCGGCTTGCGCACCTTGCCGAGTTCGCGCAGCAGATTGAAGTTCTGCATATTGCGCGCGCCCACCTGAAAGATGTCGACATAATCCGTCATTGGCTCGATCTGCGAGATTTCCATGACCTCGCTGATCACCATCAGGCCGAATCGATCGCCAGCCTCGCGCAGCAGCTTGAGCGCGTCCAGGCCAAGGCCCTGAAATGTGTAGGGAGAGCTGCGCGGTTTAAACGCGCCGCCGCGCAGAACCTTCGCACCGGCTTTGCTCACCAGCTCAGCAGCGGTAAAGATCTGCGCCCGTGATTCCACCGAGCACGGCCCAGCCATCACCATAATTTCTTTGCCGCCGATCTCGATTCCGTTCGGTAGTCGGACGATCGTTCCCTCCGGGCGAAATGTTCTTCCCACCAGCTTGTAAGGCGCGCTGATGCGGTGCACCGTCTGCACCCCGGGCAGCACTTCGAGCTCGCGCGTGTCGAAGTCGATGCGCCGGCCGACGGCGGCCAGCACGCTCTGCCGCGCCCCGGTAGTGCGATGCACAGCGAAGCCCATCTTCATCAGATGATTGGTCACATCCTGGATCTGGTCTTCGCTCGCCGTCTCCCACATCGCTACGATCATGTCTGGCCTCTAACCTCTTGCGGAAAATGCGGTCTGTTCTCGCTAGTGTGTTCTTCGCCCGGGCTAGCACACTTAATTGTCCGTTCTTCCGGACTGTATCACGCGTACCGGAGAAGGGCTAATAAGGCCGTGGCTCCCTTCGAGGAACTCTCCCACTGAATTTATCGAATACATCAAGGCCGCTGCAAAGCAGTCCAGCTCTAAGATAAGCTCACATTCATCCGGGGTTTCTGAACGTCTGATTGGAAACGCGGTTTGGCCGTGAGTTGTTGAGGAGAAATTGGCGAAGCCCTGAGAGGAAAGTAGGAGGATTTTTTTTGCGCCTATTAGCATTTGCGTTAACTCTAGTGTTGCCGGCAGCTTCCGCGCTTGCACAGCAGGATAGTGGGACATCACCCGCTCCAGCGACCCAGCAATCGTCCAAACCTTCACCGGCGGGAGGCCAAGGCGCCTCGAATTCACCCGCAGCCACGCCGGAGGGCAACTTGCCCAACGCGCCGAGCACGGCTGCTGCCAACAAACAGGTACCCGTCTCCAAGCAGCAACCGAAGCGAATCCTCGGAGTCATGCCCAATTATCGCGCCGTCAGCGCAGGCGCCGTTCCACCTCCGCCCACGCCAAAGGAAGCGTTTAAGATCGCAACCCAGCAGAGTTTTGATTACTCAGCCTTCATCTTTGTTGGCATCACCTCGCTGTTCGCGGAGGGGACAGATGCGCATCCGTCATTAGGCAAAGGCATCGGCGGCTACGGGCAATATTATTGGCGAGGCTTTGTCGACAAGACCGACGGCAATTATTGGGTAGTCTTCATTTTGCCCACCTTGCTTCATCAGGACGAACGCTATTACGCCATGGGTGAGGGTGGGTTTTTAAGCGCGGCATCTACGCGGCGACCCGCATCCTGATTACGCCCAATTATCAGGGAAAAATACGTTTAATGCTTCCGACGTGTTTGGCCGGGCCATTGCCCAGGGGATATCGGCGAGCTACTATCCCGCCGGTGACCGCACCCTTGGCGATATCGCCGTCAAGTACGGATGGGCAATGGGCCGCGACGCGCTTACGAATGTCTTTCGTGAGTTCTGGCCCGACATCGCAACTCACGTGCTGCATCGGCATCCGTGAGGCAAAGCGTGACGCAAGTTGGGATGGTTGCGGAATGATCAGGCGAGATAGGGAGCGAGGCTTTCGCGAATGTCGCCTTCGTCCACCTGTTCGCCGCGATTGAGGCGAGCGAGGATTTCATCCACGACCTGCTTGGCCTGATTGCGTTCCCGATGCAGCAGGAAGCCGTCGAAGATGTGCTGGCCGCGCATAGCGTTTTCGATCTCGGTTTCCTTGTCGTGCTCGCCGAGCTCGGTGAAGTAGACGACCTTGTAGCGGCCGCCGAAATCGGCATCGCGGTAGATCTCGAACATCACTTTCTTGGTGTCGGTGGTCAGGGGCATGTCAGGTGAAGGGGCGCACCTTCATGTGCACCGTCAAAATGCAATTTTATTATGCCATTCCGGGCGAGATCTCGCCCGCTCGGAATGGATAGCTTTAGAGAACCGGTTTTCGGCGCAGCTGAAGCTGCGCCTCTTCGGCACCTTCTAATCATCTCCCGACGCCGTCGCCGGCTCGCGCTCATCCATCGGTTGCGGGAACGGAATCAGGGTGCTCTCCGCTTTCGCCGACTTGTAGGTCAACTGCATCCGCAGGGTGCGCTCATATTCGGCGAGCTGCTCTTCCAACTTCTTCGCGGATTCGGCTTTCTTTAGCAGATCCTCACGATAGCGTTTGAGGAAGTAGTCGATCGTCTCGACACGGATCTTGATCGAGCCGGTCGGCTTGTTTTCGTCGAGATCCTTAAAGGCGAAATAGGGTGTGCCGGAGTTCTCGATGATGTCCTCAATCACGCTGTAGATCGGCGCGTCGTGCCCGCACTTGAAGTTGCTGATCTCCAGTGCGACCAGATTCGGATGGCGCGCGGTGAACTTCGCGGCCCAAATCTTAGTGTTTGTGCTGGCCGAGTAGGCGTTCTTCCAGACGTCGCGAATGTCGAGCGCGTGAGTGATTACGCCCGAACGGACTTCTTCGCCGAAGAGCCGGTCGAGCAGGTCTTCGTCCGTCGGCAGGAAGCTCTGCGAGAAGATGGGATAGCCCAGCTTCTGGAATTCTTCCATGATTTCATGGTTGAGGCCGGGATCGTGATGGTAGACGCGGCCCAGCATCACGATGCCGAGGCGATTCTCGCGCTCCAGCGTATCGAGCATTTCGCGCGAACGCTTGCGCACGCTGAGGTCAAAATCCTCAAAAGCCTTGTAGGCAGTCTCGATGGCGCGATCGTTTTCCTCTTCCGACAGCCCAAGGATTGGTCCCCAAGTCTGGAACATCTGCAACCCGAACAGCTTTTTGTTATCGATGTTCAGGATAGGATCGAGATACTGGATCCTATTCTCCTTGAAGATGTCGCTTTCCTTGATGAACGCGGCCTTCACCGCGTTGGGGGTTGCTGTGACCGTCGGACAGGCATTTGAGCCGCTGCAGTTCTTCAGCGGCTGATGCAGCGTGTCGATCATTGGGAAGAAGATGGCGTCGAGCGGCTTCTTCTGATGTTTCTGAAAGATCAGGTTGTAGACGTGCGGAATGCCGATCTTCGATGGGAAGCAGGGGTCGATGGCGCCACGGCCCGCGCCCTGGCGATACATTTCCTGTCCGGTAAACTCGGAGTACACGATGTTCTCGGGTTCGAGGCCGAGGCTCTCGAGATAGGCGCTGAACATGGCCGCGTAGAGATACATGTTCAGCACGCGCGGCATGCCGACGCGCAGAGCCTTGCGCTTGTTCATCAATTCGATGCGCTGGAGTACTGCCGCTTTTTTCCAACGCGGCACCGCGGGGAGAGAGTCGGCAACTTTCTGCGGATTACGCGAGCGCCAGACTTCATTGGCGGCGATGTCGACGAAATTCGGATTCTGCTTCTTGATCGCGTCCAGACCCGCCTTGATGCCTCGCATCGCGCCGACGTCCTCGACTTGACCCTTTTCGCAGGTCGAGATAATCAAGCGGCGCTCACCGGCGGCGAGTGGAACCTTCGATTTGAAAACCGGCAGCGGTGACGCCGGCTCGAGTTGTTCGTTCTTGGCATCACCGACGTTGACGTCAATGAACGTCCGCAGGCAATTGTTCTTGCAGAAGTAGCAGCGCGTGTCTTCGTTGCGCGTGGTCTTGTAGCCGATCTTCTGCACCGAATCGAGGCCGACGAAGGTTGTGCGCACGCCGTTCTTGTACAGGCGAATCGCCTCGACGCCGGCGCCGATTGCGCCGGACTCGCCGCAGTGTTCGTGGACGATGACCTCGGGCTCATGACCAACGCCGTGGAAGTGGGAGTTGATGAAATCCACTTCCGACTTCACTGCAGCCAGGTTCTTCTGCGTCCCACCCTGTAGGATGAAGCGCGATCCCAGCTTGGCGAGATTCGGAATCCCGGCGACATAAAGGAAGATGTTCTTCGGCAGGACATTCGCCAGGCCAGCGAGAATTTCTTCGCCGCGCCAGCCCTGGCGCTGAAAGTTCACGATGTCGGACTGCATGAAGACAGCGCAGCCGTATCCGAAGATGGGCATGGTCTGCGCCGCAAACGCGATGTCGGCATACTCCTCGACTTTGTAGCCAAGCGATTCAGCAGTGCCTTGCAGGAAATAGCCGTTGCCCGCGGAACACTGCGTGTTGAGCTTGAAATCCTTGACGCGGCCGTCCTTGAGCACGATCAGCTTAATATCCTGGCCGCCGACGTCGACGATGACGTGCGGGTTCTTGTAGAACTTCATTGCCGACTCGGTGTGCGCGACGGTTTCCACCAGCGCGACATCGGCCTTGAGCACGTCTTTCAGCACATCCTTCGCGTAGCCGGTTGTGCCCACGCCCAGGACTTCGAGCGTCGCTCCCTGCGATTCCACCTGCTGACGCAAGGCGACGAACATGTCGATGGTGTCCTGGATGGGATTGCCGCCGGAGAGTTGATAGGCCTTGCAGAGTACGTCACCAGCTTCGGAGAGCAGCACGGCTTTGGTCGAAGTCGATCCGCCATCGAGACCAACGAATCCGCGGACTGTTTCGCCCGGGGTAAACTTCGCCCCGAGGAATTTTGGAATGCGATATTTTTCCTTGAAGGCGGCGAGTTCTTCATCCGACGTGCTGAGACCGGCAGCGCCGGATTTCGCCTTCTCGGCCTGCCGGCCGACGGTGATGTAATCTTCAAGGCACTCGGTGCCCATGTAGATGCCGACTTCCTGCTCTTCGTCCTTGCCGAACTCGACCGCGCCAAGAGCCGCGAAATACTGCGCGTTGTCGGGCACTTTGATCAGGTCTTCCGGCTTGGCGCCGTCAGGCAGTTGAACCTTGCGCTCTTCCCAGGTGCGAGGAATGTTCTGCTGCCAGGCTTCTTTCATGCCGCGGATAAAGCTGTTGGGTCCGCCCAGCAGCAGCACATGCGGACGGAGCGTGTGCCCCCGCGTCAACACCGTCAGATTTTGCAGCACAATTGCGTCGAACAGCGAAGCCATCAGCTGATCCGGCGGAATTCCTTGCTTCTGCAGACCGTTGATATCGGTTTCCGCGAAGACGCCACATTTGCCGGCGACGGGATGCAGCTTGATGCCGGTGTAGCCCTGATCGCAGAGCTCCTCGGCCGGAATCTTCAGCTTGGCATTGATCTTGTCGATGACCGCGCCCGTGCCGCCGGCGCACTTGTCGTTCATCGAGGGAATCTTTTTCTTGCGGCCAGTATTCTCGTCTTCTTTGAAGACGATGATCTTTGCATCCTGACCGCCCAGCTCAATGACCGAGTTCACTTCCGGGTGCATCTTCTCAACCGCCAGCGACACCGCTGTTACTTCCTGTACGAACTTCGCACCGATGAGATTAGCCAGCGCGCCGCCTCCGGAGCCGGTGATAAAGATGCGGCAGTTGTGGGGCGCAATGCCAACCTCGTCCTGCATGCGCTTGAGGAACTCGAGCAGCTTTTCCGGTTGCTTGGTCTCGTGACGCTGATAATCCTGCCAGATGACTTGGTCGGTTTCGGTTGCGACAACCACCGCTTTCACGGTGGTTGATCCGACATCCATGCCGACGGTGTAGACCGCCTTATGTCCCGATTGCGCCGCGACTTCGCGCGATTTGGCTAGAATTCGCGCGGGCAGGGAAGTTTCAACCGGCGCAGAATCGGTTAGGGCGCTGAGAGAGACGTCAACTTTGGGATTAGGAGTGTCGCAGCATCCGTGATCCGATTCGTGTTGGTGAGAGTGACTCACGAAACCTCCGTTGCGGGTCTTCGCCCGCTTGGTTCGCCGGGGCTGAAGCCCCTGCATTACACCGTACCCCTTAGCGGCTAAAGCCGCCATTCAGCGTCCGTCGTGACGGCATGGCTGAAGCCATGCCCCTTCAAACCTCTCACGCGTCGCCAAAGTTGCCTTCAACCCGCCTGAATCCATGCTTCGCCTGCCGCAGCAACCAGTCAATCACCCTCTTGTCGTTGTAGCAGAAGGCAAGAATGTGGTTCAGCGTCGAGAAGCAGCTCTTCTGACACTCTTTCTTCATCTCTTTCAGCTGGCTGGTTTCAAACTTATGGTTCTCAATCGTGCCCCAGTCGTATCCAGCCGAGTACATGGGGAAACACGGCGCCAGCGTGCCGTCGACGCGGACGATCAGTGAATTGTGTCCGGCGCGGCAGCCCCAGTCGTGCAATTCGCCATGGATGAAGTTTTTCATCTGCGCCAGGCGCTCCACCGAGTTCACCATGTGATAGCCGGACCTCTGCTTCTCAATCAGCCAGTCGATCAGCTCGGCCACCTGCGGATGGTGCTCTTCGCGAATGAACGTAGGATTCGTGTACAGGTGCTTGAAGTGCGGCTGCTCGGTCATCGGCGACTCACAGATGTGGTAGTCGGTCGCGATGCCATTGTCATGCGCCAGCTCGGTCAACTGGCGCACATCTTCCATGTTATTGGCGCAAATGTTGATATTCAAGAACACCGAGTAGCCGTACTTGTACTGCTTCTTCACCAGGTAGTCGAAGTGGCTGCGAATGGGCACCATAGCCTTGGGCAGCCCGCGCCCAGGAACATCGTCCCAGGCATCGACTGCCAGGTTGACCACGCCGACACCGGCATCTGCGATCTTGTCGATGACCTTGGGCCACATCAACCGGCCATTGGTCGGCAGATAAACCCAGAAGCCTTTTTTCGCAGCGTAGTAGATGATCTTGTGGGCGAAGTCGGGACGTAGCAGCGGCTCGCCGCCCATCAGCGCCAGCACGCCGGCACCGGAATCGCGCAGCCAGTCCAGCGAGCGCTTGGCAACATCTTCGGTCATGCCGCGAACGCTGTTGTCGAAGGCCCAGCAATAGTGGCAGTCGAGATTGCATTTCCACTCGTTGAACAGGTAGGCGATGATCGGGTGAAAATCGCCCGGCAGGACACGCGAGCGAATCCAGGGAAACGCCCAGCCACGCATCGCGCGGTAGATATGCTTAGCAGACCACGAGCGCTTGCCGTTGGCGGGGAAGTAGTCCTCGTCGCGAGCCTTCATCAGCTCGGGATGCTGCGGAAATACGGGCGTTGGCAGTGTCTGCTCCTTGCCATCCGGAGGCGGAGGAAGCAGCCGTGGCTGCTCCGGTGGCTTCATCAACAACTCGTGCAGCTGTACATCGAGACGATAGTTAGGGGCCGCGTTGGTCCCCTCGGGTACCTGCACATCGACTGGCATCTAGTTAATCGTACCTTTCTCTAGTCTGCCGTCCCTGTGGGACTTGCTCGGATTATTCTTTCGCCCCAGATACTCTGTAACTCACGCCGCGCCGATGGCGCTCGCGTGTGGGCGCTCTTACCTGGCACTCGGCACATTCAAGAATCGCCCCACCCTGCCCGCAAGATGGCCAGAATGGGGCACCCGAACTGACGATTGCCAAACGCACTAGTCGCCGAACGCGGGCGACGCATCCAGCTTGCGAGGAGCCGGTACAGGCACTCGTGCCAGCTTCTTCTTGCCATTCATCAGGTCGCTGACGTGGGCGACAAAATTCGCCGCCACGCCGGCATATCCGTGACGATGCGGCACTGGATAAAATACGCTGCGCAGCTCAGGATGTTCCGCGACGTATTCCTTAACATCCTCCAGACGCTTTCCGGTCGCCTTGAGAGCCTGTTCGAACTCCATCCGAGCTTTGACCTTGGCTTCGCCCAGCGCCATCTGCACACGGCTGTGAGCGTTGATCTCGCCTTCGCCGGAAGTTTCGATGGGCAGGAAGATCATCTCTTTGAAGTGGTTTGCCACGGCCGATTGCACACCATCGGATTGCGAGGAGGGCATGCAGCCGAACGGCTTCAGCGCCAGCACCATGTGGCAAAGCTGATTTTTGGTGTAGTAAACGTTCTTGCCCACTTCGAGGTGTCCCTCGCCGCCGCGCGCGAACTGGTTGTAGAAGGGATGCGCTAGGTCGGCCATTTCCTTCTGGTCGATCAGGTCGTGCGCAATATTGCCAAGGCCCTCGACGACGCGCTGGTACTGCCGCGCGTAGATACGCTCACCGACGCCGATCATCCACTGCTTCTTGCGGAACTTCATCTCGTTGGCGAACCACTTCTTCGCCTCATACCACTTGGGGTCCTTGTAAGGAGCATCGAGTGAGCGGCGGGCTTCGGCGCGCGCCTTCGCCTGATACATCATGTACATCACCCACGTCCCGATCGGCTCGACCAGCACCTGCGCGCCCTCGCGCTCCAGGAACTCGAACATGTGGAAGTTGCCGTCGCCTTCGGTAATCTGCGCCCAGAATTCACCGATGATCTTCACCACCGGCTTCACCTTCAGGCGATCGACCTCCACTTTGCCCAATTCTTCCCGGACTGCAGCCATCGCGTCTTTGTAGGGATTGCCGTAGAGCTGCTCGCGAACCTTGAGCAGCGAGTTGACCCACAGCTCCCACTTCTTGCCTTTGTTGGGCCGGATCTTCTTGGCAAGCCATTCCGGCAGATCTTCGTGATCTTCGAAGGGTTTGCGATCGCGCAACATGGTGCACAGCGTATCCATCGACGCTTTGAAAGCTTCATCCGTCCGGCCTTTTTCTACTTCATAAGGACGGATGCGATAAGCCATCTCGTTCATGGTGTCGCCGAGATTGAGCGCATTGAACATGCCCAAGCCAAAGTCCACGGTGAACTTCAGGCCGGCCTCGCCCGAGCTCGCCTTCACGCCGTCATCCTGCTGGAACAGCAGCACGCGGAAGCCTTCGAAGCCGGAATTCTGCAGCGCCAGCCGATACTCGGCTTCGTACATGCCGAAGCGGCAAGGACCACAGGAGCCGGCAGTGAAGAAGACGTAGTTGCTGATGATCTCGTTCTTGGTCAGGCCGCGCGATTCCAATCGCTGCAAATACTGCACCAGGTTGCCCACGGTGAAATAGGTGGGATTGCACTGCCCGTTATTGCCGTATTCCTTGCCCAGTTGAAAGGCGTTGACATCTGCCGTGGGCAGGATCTCGCAGCGATACCCACAGCCCTGAAACACCGCCTGGATTACACGCTCGTGCTTCATACTGAGTCCGCCGAAGAGGATCGTCACCTGCTTGCGTTCTTCGGCGGTGAAGGGCCGCTCCACCGGACGCTGGAAGTGACGGACCGGACCGCTGTCCAGGCCCATCATGCTGGCAAGCCGGGCGCGTTCCTGCGCCAACTTGCGTTGGATTTCTTCCTCGCTTTGAGGACGAGTCAGTTCATCAATCGAAATGTCGATGCGAGCGACAGGCATAGTAGTCTTCCTCTTTTTTCGAGTGAATAGATTTTTCTTTGCTTTGTATTTGGTTTGCACTCGATAAGTGCGACGCAGGCGGACGAGGAGTGTAAGATTTGCAGAGACGGCCGATAGGGGTGAAAACTCTCACGGCTTGAACAATCTTTGCAAAGACAGCAATTTGTTACAACACATTGCAGGTGAAGTCATAGGCACCGCCGACCTTCTCCCCACAATCTCACTAGATATTATCAAGTCGAAGCGCAAAGCGCATCAAGCAACGTGCGACGACTTGTTGGCACTATAGTTGCCCGGTTCCACGGTGGCACATCAGTGCCAAGCGAAGCGTCCGTGAATCACCGGACTAAGCTTGGATACGGATTCGCTTTGCACCTAGATGCGAGTGGATGTGCGCGGGGTTCACCAAATTCCTTTGTCGCTTCCGGTGATTCGAAATGCGACAGCCGCCGCTGAGGCAAGGTACGGCAACAGCGACAAACGCAAGGTGGCAGGCACATCGCCGCGCAGGGCAGTATGTGTGACTTGACGGGTGTAAAGATCGGCCCCGTGTGGCACCACGGGCACGCGCAAGAACTTGCCTCTGGCGAAGATGGCGTCGCCGCCAAGCCGCGCCGCCTCCAGCACCTGCTTTGGCAACTCTGGGGCCGAGCCGCGATAATCACGGGCAAAATCGCAAACAATTTTCAGATAGCTCGAGACTCCCGGCCAGATGCCGCCTAGATCGGACGCCTTCTGCAACTCGTCGAAATCCAGCTGGCCGGTTTCCAGCAGCCCCAGTGTGTTGACGATATCGCAGACGCGAAAATAAAAGTGCCGGTACATCCGCTGCAGCGTGGCAACGATGATGCGCTCCTCCGGCGCCGGAACCAGAAAAGTAAGCCCACCGACAGTCTTCGGCACACGTCGGGTGACAAATCGTCTGGCCATCGCGCGATGTTCGCCGGTCTGACCAAGGCGTTGCGCGTGTACTTCTACGGACTCCGGCAAGCCGGGAATCGCGAAATTCCACTTGTTGGCGAGACGGTCGCCCCAGCTACGCGGCTCAATGTGCGCTCCCAGCCGCTTCAACATGATGTGAGTCACCTGCCGCTCGTCGGCCGTGGTGTAGAGATCGAGATCGTTGCCCAAGTCCGGCCAGTGGTCGAGTGACTTCATCACCGTGGTCGGACAACCGCCCTGTTCCAGCTCATCGCAGATGTGGTGCAGAAAGGTCAGCGCGTTATCGATACGCGCTTGTTCCTCGGCGAGGACGCGCTCGGTCCATTCCATCAGGGCCGGTTTGTCGCACAAGTTTTCCCGTACGACACGGAATGCGCGAACCACCACATGGTTCGAATCGGCTAGGGCGACCAGTTGCTCGCGACCGCCATCGGAAAGGCCGGAGACATAGGCGAGCGCGGCGTTGGCATGGCCAGGGTGTAGAGTCAAACGCAACAAAGCGTCCAGTTCGATAGATTCAAGTTTCTGCGAGGGCGACATTTGCCATCCTTGATGGAATTGGGCGAGCCTCTATTACCAGGTGCGAGGTTATCGCCCGCTGGTTGGATGTAGACAGGAGGCATTGTGGTTGGGCGGAGGCAGAGATATAGGTGAGCTGGGCCACTGATACTTTCCTCCCGTACAACCGCATCGCCGCGCTTCGGGCGAACAGCATCTTCCTCGCTACGCTCGTGATGACAATCTTTGGCTCCCCGACGCTTCGCCTGGACTCGGACAGTGTCCGCCGGCGACGCAACAGCGTGTGAGTCGCGTCTGCTTCTATAATCATGCGGGATTCAAATCCAGAGCAGGTGCCGCCGCGAGGCGAACGTTGGCCTATTACGACCTGAGAGAATGGATCTCCGCGCTGGACAAGGCCGGAGAGCTAATACGCATCCAAGCCGAAGCCGATCCCATCCTGGAGATCGCCGAAATTACTGACCGCGTGTCGAAGTGGGGGCCGCGTGGCAGGCACGGCCCCGGCGGTCCGGCGCTGCTGTTTGAGAACGTCAAAGGCTATCCCGGCTCGAGGCTGCTGATCAACCAGTTCGGATCCGAGCGCCGCATGCAGATGGCGCTGGACGTTGATTCGCTGGATGAAATCGCCGACCGCATCAAGATGTTCATGGACGTGAAGTCCCCGCAGGGGCTGCTCGACAAAATCAAAATGCTGCCCATGTTGGCGGAGATGGGCAAGTTCTTTCCCAAAGAAGTTTCCACCGGCCCGTGCAAGGAAGTGATCAAGCGCGACAACTTCTCGCTTCTCGATTTTCCCATCCTGCAATGCTGGCCGCTCGACGGTGGACGCTTCATCACACTGCCCTCGGTCATCACTAAAGATCCCAAGACGGGCAAGCGCAATGCCGGTACGTACCGCATGCAGATCTACGATTCGCAGAGCACCGGCATGCATTGGCAGCGGCAGAAGCAGGGCGCCGAGCATTACCGCGAGCAGATGCGGCGCGCGGCGGCAGCGGGTGAGGAGCATCCAGTCAGCGCAGCGCTCGACATGATGGCGCGCTCTGGCGGCGGCTCGCGTGTGGCTGAAGGCAAGCAAGTCGGCGGAAAGATGGAAGTCGCGGTTGCGATCGGCACCGAGCCCGCGGTGATGTTCTCTTCCATCGTCCCCGCGCCGCCCGACATCGAGGAGTATCTGATCGCCGGCTTCTTGCGGCAGAAGCCGCTGGAGCTGGTGAAATGTGAGACCGTCGATCTGGAAGTTCCCGCGACATCGGAGATCGTGCTGGAAGGCTACGTCGAGCTCGACGAGCTCCGCATGGAAGGCCCGTTCGGCGATCACACCGGCTTCTACACGCCTGAAGATCTCTATCCCGTCTTCCATGTCACCTGCATTACCCATCGCAAGAACCCCATCTACTCGACGACAATCGTCGGCAAGCCGCCGATGGAAGACGCCTACATGGGAAAGGCAGTCGAGCGAATCTTCCTGCCGCTGATGCGGCTCACCATCCCCGAAATCGTCGACGTCAATCTGCCCATCGAAGGCATCTTCCACAACCTGATGATCGTGTCGATCAGGAAGTCCTATCCGGGCCAGGCGCGCAAAGTGATGAACGGCATATGGGCGCTCGGCCAGGCAATGTCGACGAAATGCATTCTTGTAGTCGACGAAGACGTCGATGTGCAGGACATCGGCGACGTCACGCTGAAGGTGCTGAACAACATCGATCCCGAACGGGACATTCAGTTCACCCTCGGCCCGGTCGATTCGCTTGATCACGCCTCGCGCCTACCCGACTATGGATCGAAGATGGGCGTCGACGCCACGCGCAAATGGCCGAGCGAAGGCTTCACCCGCCCCTGGCCGGAAGAAATCCGCATGGACGAGGAAACGAAGGCACGCGTGACGAAACGGTGGAAGGAGTTTGGGCTGGGGTGAAGCGGTGGCAGTGGGTGGGGTTTCGTTTACGAGCAGCTTTGTGCCCCGGCCGAAGCCATTCAAATACATTGGATTCTCGCGGCACAAAGCAGGTCCCTCCACTCACCCCGCCTGTTCTGCGAACAGGCGGAGGTTCGGTCGGGATGCACAGTGATCAAAGGGCAGAATTCCGGCAGCCTGTAAATACCTTCATGTAAGAATACTAGCGCTTTGGCCCACGTTGGATCATAGACATCACGCTTTCTGCATCGCAATAGATGTATATACATCTATACCTTCATGAAAACGATACCGGTACCCGATCTGCCTTGTTTATGCGCAAATCTGCGGCGGGCAGCCAGGGCGCTTACCCAGATCTACGAGGAGGCGCTCCGGCCCGTGGGAGTGCGGGGCTCGCAGTTCACCATCCTGCAGACGCTTTCGCTTGCTGGTGAACTAACGCAGGGGCAGATGGCCCATCTGCTCACGATGGACAGCACGACCCTGACACGCACGCTGGCCATTATGCGGCGGTGCGGATGGATCTCGCGACGACAGGGTAGGGACCGGCGGGAGTGGCGAATTCAATTGTCGAAGGCAGGCAAGACCAAGTTCGAGCGTGCGCTCCCTCAATGGGAGAAGGCCCAGGCTCTTGTCAGGAAAAAGCTGGGAGAACGCCGCTGGGATGAGGCCATGAAATTCAGCAACGATCTAAGCAAGGCTGTTGCAGGCTGAAGGAGTTGAAGATGTTATATCCAGCGTTGTTCGGAATCACCATCGCTTTCAGCTTTGTAGTGTGGGGATTGGTTGCACGCCAGTATTTCTGGCCTGCGTTGCGCGCGCGCGAACGGGCGGACGCGGTGAGGCCCATCTTGTTTCTGCATGCGTTCCGCTTCATGGGACTGTCATTCTTGATACCTGGCGTGGTCGCGGCGGACCTGCCGGCGTCCTTCGCACGCCCGGTCGCTTACGGCGATCTGGCAACGGCGGTTCTCGCCGTGCTGGCGTTGGCGATGCTGAGCAGCAAAGGCGCCGCGTTTCCCATCTGGGTGTTCAATATCGTCGGCACGGTGGACCTGCTGAATGCCTACTACCAGGGAAATCGCATCTCGCTAGCGAATGCGCCTGGTGTGATGGGCGCGGCTTACTTCATTCCGACGCTGGTGGTGCCGCTGCTGCTGGTCACTCACGCTCTGGTGTTTCGGATCCTGTTGCGGCCGCAGACAGCAGTCATTCCGCAACGCCTTTCGCACGCGGCGTGAGTGCGCCGGTATGAGGGGAGTGTGAGAAGGCTTTATGGACGGTTCCCCGCGTCTCGCGGCGGTCGAGACGTGGGGACCTCTGTGAAGAAGTCTGTCTCGAGCTCCGAGCCCGGACCCCCTGATGATGGTCGGCGGGGCGGCCCACTCTACGACTCTCGCATGAGACAACATCCGGTGTGTCCCATCCGAGCATTAGTCGAGACACGGGAGGCTGCGTCGCCAACCGCCCGATAGTTGCCCAAGTCGAAAAGCGCGAGACCTGGCGGACCCGGCAGCAGAAGAGGCTTGAGTTATATGCATAGATCATGCATATTGATACATATGAGAACGACTTTGAATATTGACGACACCCTGTTCAAAGAGGCGGCACGGCTTAGTGGCATTGCCGAGAAGACCGCGGTCGTCCGTGCGGGGCTGGAAGCCTTGATCGCCAGGGAAAGCGCCAGGCGGTTGGCAGCCTTAGGGGGCAGCGAACCCGGGCTGCGGGAAATCCGGCGCCGGCGCACACGCCCACGCAGGCTTCGTGGCCATGCTGGTTGATACGTCGGTTTGGGTGGAGCATTTGCGACGGGGCGAGCCCACGCTCAGCGCACTCCTGGATCGAGATGAAGTCGAATGCCACCCGTTCATCATCGGCGAGTTGGCTTGTGGTTTCCTGCGGCGCCGCTCTGAGGTGCTGATACTGCTGCGGCGACTACCACACGTCCCGATAGTTGGCCATGACGAGGTGCTGGCGTTTGTTGAGCGCCGTCGTCTCATGGGCCGCGGCATCGGTTGGATCGATGCCCATCTCCTCGCTTCGGCAGCTCTCAGCAGCACGCTGCTCTGGAGTCGCGATCGGCGCCTTTCGGAGGTGGCCCGCGAGCTGCATCTTTGCGCTTAACGGTAGTTTGCCGAATATCCCGGCATCGGCGGTGTTCTAAAGCCGTGATTTCCCGCGACTGGATTATTCTTTATCGAACAATCCTCGTAGACGTCTCAGAAAGAAAGCTCTTGGACGCAGCGCAGGAAATGAAAGCGTCCCAAACGCAACTTTTCGGCGGCGCGGCTTGACACGCTGGGCACCGGCTGTACAATGCTCCTATTTTCTTGAAGTCAAAATTCCAATTTCAAAATCGAGTGAGGAGACTCCAGATGAAATTGTTCGGGAAGAAAGCTGGGCTATATCTGACGTTGTTGCTGGCCACGTCTGTCGTCGTTCCCTCGGCTCTATGCCAAAGTCTGCCGTCATTCGGAAACGTGGTGGTTGTGGTGGGCGAGAACAAGGATTTCAGCACGACCTTCAACTCCCAGAACATGCCCTATTTGACCTCCCTTGCCAACCAATATGGCGTCGGAGTGAACTACTACTCGGACACGCATCCTTCGATCGGTAACTATTTCAACTTAACCACCGGAAATATCCTCACCGACGACGACAGCCAGACCCCGCAGACATTTCCGGTCTCGCTGAATAACATTGCCCTCGAAGTGCAAAACGCAGGCGGGACCTGGAAAGACTATGTGGAGGACCTTCCTGAGGTGGCTACGCCTTGCGGCGGTCTGAATCCGGGAGCTTACTACGTGCGGCACGATCCGCTGGAATACATGACGACAATCAACACGGAAAGAAGCCACTATGTCTGCTTTGCCGGATTCTTCAACGATGTGATCAGGCACCAGTTGCCAACGCTTTCGTGGCTGGTGCCCAACGGCTGCGATGACGCGCACGACTGCTCCGTCGGCACCTTCGACTCGTGGCTGCGCTTCGCCATCCAACCTTTACTTTTGACCTCCTACTTCAGACCGGGAGGCACGGGTTTGATTATCATCGTGTTCGACGAGGACAACGACGATGGCTCTCCGGATTGTCAGACCACGACGGAAGGATTGGGTTGCGGCGGACAGGTGGAACTGGTTGTGATCAGCCCGTTCAGCAAGAGCGGATATCAGTCGCCTGGCGGCGACACCCGGAACTACAACAATAGCTATGATGCGGGAGACATTCTGCGCCTGATGGCGCAGGGACTCGGTCTGCCCACGTCCAATCTAGGCTGGGCTACGAATGGGGTGCCGATGGCTGATTTCTTCTCCACCGCCCGCAAATCAAATCGAGCTACCCGCGTCCAGGCGAAGTAGAGAAGACCGATTCCAGACCGCGAGCGAATCGCGTGTTGACACAGGTTCGGCCCGCCGGGGTGCCCCCGGTCTCGAATTCCGGAGCACCCCAATTGGGACGAGACCTTTCGAGAATCGAGACCGATGACCAATCCCGCCCTCCTCGTCATCGACTTGCTGAACGATTTTCTTGACTCCTGGCCTGCCGCTTCTCGCGATCGGCTGCTGCAAGCCACGAACGAACTGATCGCGCTGGTGCGCGCCGCAAATCACCCGATCATTTGGGTTCGCCAGGAATTTGAGCCCGACCTGCGCGATGCCTTCGCTGAGATGCGCGCTAAGGAAACCCGCAGCACGATTCGTGGCACGCATGGAGCGCTGATCGCTTCATCGCTGGACGTTCGAGTATCCGATCCAATGATCATCAAGAAGCGCTACAGCGCCTTCTTCGGAACCGGGCTCGATCGACTGCTGGCGGAACTTCAACTTGACTCATTGATTTTTGCCGGCATCAACACGCACGCTTGCATCCGTACAACTGCCATCGACGCGTACCAGCGGGACTGGCCGGTGATTCTGGCGGCCGACTGCATCGACTCCTACGACCGCGAGCACCACGATATCTCATTGCGCTACATGAAAGACAAGATCGCCGCCGTCCTGACTAATGCCGAGATCGCCGCCAGGTTCGGCTTTGTCCCAGGCTAGGCCAATAACCGGGCCAGGCTTGGGGCACCGGCTATCGCCAGATTTTCTTACCAGTAAGACGTCTTACTAGTAAGATTTTCTGCGGTGAATGCCCCAATAGTTTGATGCCGGTCCAGGCGCCAAATGCCTGGGGTCAGGTGAAGTTTGCCAGACGCCCGGGTTTGTGCCAAAGTTGCCTGCATGCTCACGCGTCCTGCACCGACCGAATACGCCGAGTTCTACGGAAATTACATCGCCAAAGTCCCCGACGGCTCGCTGCTCGACTTCCTTGCCAAGCAGCCGGGCAATTACCGTCAGCTTCTGAGCGGCGTTTCTGACAAAGATGCCACCGCGCCCACAGCTCCCGGGAAGTGGAGTGTCAAGCAGATCCTGGGACATGTTTGCGACGCCGAGCGGGTGATAAGCTATCGCGCGCTGCGCTTCGCGCGTGGCGATCAGACCGAATTGCCGGGCTTCGAGCAGGACGACTACGTCCGCGAGGCCGGCTCCAATGCTCGCAGCCTGGAAGGCCTGCTAAGCGAGTGGGAAAACGTGCGCAGGTCCACCCTGGCGCTCCTCTCCTCGCTGCCGGAGGGGGCGGAAATGCGGCGCGGTACGGCTAACGGGAATCCGATTACGGTGCGGGCGATAGCATTCGTGATCGCCGGTCACGCGCAGCATCATTATGAGCTATTGAAAGCGCGCGCGAGATAGCGGATCAGTCATCCGGGCAAGTTTCGTTTGCGCAGCGAGGGATCCTCGGCGAGTCGCCGCGCGAAAGGCGACCATCCTTTATACTGGAAGCAATATGGGGATCGTGAAGAACATTGCCGCCATCGCCAAAGGCATGAGTATCACCTTCAGCGAGATGTTCAAGCCGACCATCGTCGAGAATTATCCTGACGGTCCCGGACCGACGCGGGGCGCGATGTTTCAGGACCGCTTTCGCGGCATGCACGTCCTGCAACGGGACGAGAACGGTCTCGAGAAATGTGTCGCCTGCTTCCTATGCGCGGCAGCTTGTCCCTCGAACTGCATCTACATTGAAGCTGCGGAGAATACCGAAACCAATCGCGTCAGCGGCGCCGAGCGCTACGCCAAGGTCTATAACATCGACTACAACCGCTGCATTTTTTGCGGCTATTGTGTGGAGGCTTGCCCCACGGATGCGATCACGCACGGCCACGGTTTTGAGTTGGCAACCTACAATGCCAGCAACCTGGTTTACCGCAAGGAGCAATTGCTCTCAGGAACCCCGGCACACATCGGCGCGAACGCGGTCTTCAATCACGGCGATAATTACCGGCTGACGCCGAAGAAGTAGCGCGTCTCACGCTGCATTCAACTGTCCCAAGATCCCGTGCAGCGGAATGCGAATCCATGCCGGCCGCTGCTCCAGTTCATGCTCGATTTCCATCAGCGCGCGCTCGATCATGTACGCGCCGAGCAGGATATTGAGCTCATCTGCCGCCTGCGGAAGAAATAGAGCAGCGCCCGCAGCCTGCAGATATTCCTTCAGGAAAATCGTACTGACCGATCGATACCACGTCCTCGCCCATTTCTCCAGTTGAGGATGAGCTTCACGACTGGGCACGATTCCGGGCACGTCGCCGAACAGCGCAGCATGCGAGACATAATGGAACGAGCGCATCATGGTGGCAATATCACGCAGCGCCGAACGCTTGATACGCCGCTCGCTGAGCGGTCGGTTGAAGTCGCCTTCGAAGTTGTTGATAACCCAGTCGCTGCCCGCGAACAGCAGGTTGGACAGATGAAAGTCGCCATGGTTTCGGATGCGGTTGCCGGACATGCGCTTGTCGCGCAGCGCCAGCAACTGTTGGCGAATCTCTGCTTCGCGGTTCAGGACCTCCGTGATGTCCTCTTGCGCGTTTGCCGGCAGCCCACGCGCACCGCCGCGCAGCAATTCAAAGGAACGATTGAGTTGTCCCAGCATTCCATGATAGACGCTGTGCCGGTAAAACGTGGTGAACGGCTCCGGCGTAAAGTCGGGGACATCGGCGCGGCTGCTCAAAGCGCCATGCAGTTCTGCTGTGCGCCGCGCCAGCGCTCGCGCGCTGTCAAGATAGCTGCCCAGCAGTTCGGCAATAATCTGCGGCAGCGGATCGTTGGTCGGAGCCCAGGACTCAGTGTCCATTAAATCGCGAACTCTGGCGTCCTCTGGAGAAAGCGCCAGTGCATGTTCGAAAAACAGGCCCAGATGGTCCAGCGTGTAGGTCCAGCCACTGGTTGCGTTCGGCACAAAACTACTCAGCGTGCCCATGGATGTCTGCACGGTCGCACTCTCTTGAAAGCGCCGGTACTCCAGCGAACCCAGTGCGCGAGGAATTGCGTTGAAGGATGTTTGCTCGCACAGAAATTCCGGGACTTCGCGTCCAGGATTCACGCCCTCTTCCAGCTTGCGATACAGCTTCAGTACGAAATCAGTGCCGTAGTTGATGACCGTGAAGCATTGGTCCGTTTGTTGAACACTGGGTTCCAGATTCGAGTGGACCGAAGTCCAAGCCTGGCGGAACTCGCGCGTGTGCGCGCCCACCAGTTCGCCTGACTCGCCACGGATTCGCCTGCGCCGAACAATGGAGCGCAGCAGGGCATCGCTGAAATCGCGATCTGCGGTTGCCGCGTAGAGCACGGCCTTGGTGTCTGTGCCCAATCCCTGCAATCGCACCAGCACGACGTTGGGCCGATCACGCAAAACTGCCTCAGCCTTATCTCCGATGGCGATGGAAATAGGAACCAGATACAGCTCGGGATCACCTTCACCGTACTCGACATTCAAGGTAAGCAGGTGCGCCCCAGTGTCGGGCAGCGATAGCACATTTTGGAGCGAGAGACCGGTGATATAACGCCGTTTGCCCAGAAACCACGGCCTCTCGCGCAGCATCGGCGGAATAATGTGCTGCAACTTTTGCAGCGTCTCTTCGGAAAAGACGTTGTCCGCCGACGCAACCTGCACCACCGGCAATTCCTGCCGAGGGCCGCTTACATTGAATGATTCCTGCGTCGCCTCCCTCGGTTGCAGATGGAACCAGTAATAGGCGTGCGGACCGAGCGAGAGCAGATATGGACTCTCCGCGATCGTGGGAAACTTGCCGCGTCCATAGACTTCCACCGGCACCAAGCCTTGCCGGCTGGCTAAATCCAGTTCTACACATTGCGCAAAACGCGAGAGATTAGCGACCACCAGTACAGATTCGTCCTGGTATTGACGGACGAAGGCCAGCACCTTGCGATTGCTGGGATAGAGAAACTCCAGCGTCCCCCGCCCGAAAGCGCGAAACTGCTTGCGCTGCTGGATCAAGCGCTTGGTGAACCATAGCAGCGAATGCGAGTTATTTTGTTGCGCCTCCACGTTGATGGTCTCGTAGTGATAGGCGGGATCGATATTGACCGGAAGATATAAGCGTTGCGGGTTAGCGCGCGAAAATCCCGCGTTGCGGTCCGAGCTCCATTGCATGGGCGTGCGCACGCCATTGCGGTCGCCCAGGAAGATGTTGTCGCCCATGCCGATCTCATCGCCGTAATAAAGCACCGGTGTGCCTGGCAGCGCAAACAGAAGAGCGCTCATCATCTCGATTCGCGGACGATCATTTTCCAGCAGCGGCGCCAGGCGCCGGCGAATGCCCAGGTTGATCCGCATTTCGCGATCGCGCGCGTAAGTGCGATACATGTAGTCGCGCTCTTCGTCGGTCACCATCTCCAGCGTGAGCTCGTCGTGATTGCGCAGAAACATGGCCCACTGACAGGTGTCCGGAATCGGCGGCGTCAGTTTCAGAATGTCGGTGATCGGGTATCGATCTTCCATGCGCAAGGCCATGAACAGCCGCGGCATTAGCGGGAAATGAAATGCCATGTGGCATTCATCGCCGTTGCCGAAGTAGGCGACAGCATCTTCCGGCCACTGATTCGCCTCGGCCAACAGCATACGGTCGCGATACTTCTCATCCACGTGCTTGCGCAATTCGTGCAGCGCAGCATGAGTTTCCGGCAGATTTTCGCAGTTGGTGCCTTCCCGCTCGAATAGATACGGCACAGCATCCAGCCGTAAGCCGTCGACGCCCAGATCGAACCAGAAATCAACGGCGGCGACCATTGCCTCGCGCACTTCTGGATTGTCCCAATTCAAATCGGGCTGATGAGAGTAGAAGCGGTGCCAATAGTAAGCCTTGGCGACCGGGTCCCATGTCCAGTTTGAGGCCTCAAAATCTTTGAAGATGATGCGCGCGTCGCGATACTTTTCCGGTGTGTCGCTCCACACGTAGAAGTTGCGCCAGCGCGTTCCCGGCGCGGCGCGGCGCGAGCGCTGGAACCACACATGCTGGTCGGAGGTGTGATTTAGTACCAGCTCCGTGATCACGCGCAGTCCGCGGCGGCGCGCCTCACGCAGGAAGCGCTGAAAATCCTTCAACGTGCCGTAAGCGGGATGAATGTCCGTGTAATTCGAAATGTCATAGCCGTCATCCCGCAGCGGCGAGGGACAAAACGGCAGCAACCACACCGCCGTCACGCCCAGATCCTGCAGGTAGTCGAGCTTTTGCGTGAAGCCGACAAAATCTCCGATGCCATCGGCGTCACTATCGAAAAAGGCTCGCACGTGGACTTCGTAGATGACGGCGTCCTTGTACCACGTCACGTTAGGCGAAAGATTCATGCTGTTGTGTGGAATATACGGTCCAAACGGCTCAGTCTGCCAGCGGCCAACTCAAGTTGGATGTGGATTTTAGCCGGATGGCTGCAGCTGTCTTCGGTTGAAAAGTTCGAAAAAACTTTTGCAAAATGCTTGACCGATCTCTACAATGTATTAATATACGCTGATGCGTATAATTATCCGATGTCGAAACTGTCGCGACAAGCCGTGATTCGGGAGCTGATCGACGAGCGGGAGATCGGCAGCCAGGATGAATTGCGGCGATTGTTGTTTCGCCGCGGCTATCGCGTAACCCAGGCGACGCTGTCGCGTGACATGCATGAACTGGCGCTGGTGAAGACGCCGGAAGGTTACAAGCTGCCGCAGGGCGAAGACAGCGAGCTATCGCTTCCGTCGATCGAGCGTCTGATCGAAACGTTTGTATATGACGTGAGGACGGCGCTCAACCAGGTGGTCATCAAGACCAGCCCGGGCAGCGCTCAGCCGGTTTCGGCGGCAATTGATGCCGAGGAATGGGAAGAGGTGGTCGGTACCATCGGCGGTGATGACACGATTCTGGCGATTGCCACGGACAGCCGCGCTGCCGAAAAGTTGGCCCAGCGTGTGCGCAAATATTTTGCTTGAAAGATGAACGGCAAACTCCAACCCGCGGTCTTCGGTGCCACTGGATATTCCGGTTTCGAGCTGGTGCGCCTGCTATCCAGGCATGCCGACGCGAAGAAGCCGATACTGGTCCGGCGCGATGGCGAAAGCGGCGCATATGCAGATCTCAGCGAAGCCTATCCACAGTTGGCCGGCAACGGCGGCTTTCCGTTCCACAGTTTCTCGTGGCAGGAGATGAAGAGCGCCGGAGTCGATGTCGTGTTCTTTGCGACCCCGCACGAGTTCTCGCGCGAATTCGTTCCCGAAGCGATCGCGCAGGGATTTCGCGTGATCGACCTCAGCGGCGCGTGGCGCTTAAAGCAGGCGGAGAACCGCGGCGTTTACGGATTTGCCGAGAAACCGGAAGAAGCGGCTCTCGACAATGTTGCCGTTTACGGCCTGCCGGAGTTGCACTCGACTGAAATACAGAGCGCCCAATTGCTGGCGAATCCCGGCTGCTATTCGACCTCGATCATTCTCGCGCTGGCGCCTTGGATCCGCGCCGGCTTCGTCGATGTGGAGCACGGCATCATCTGCGACTCGAAATCAGGAGTCTCCGGAGCAGGGAAGACTCCGACACCCAAAACTCATTTCGTCGAGGTTGACGGCGATTTTTCTGCGTACAGTGTTTTTGGACACCGGCACTCGGGGGAGGTGCTGGAGCAGCTCGGGCTCGGCGGCGGATCGCTGCAATTTACGCCGCATCTGCTGCCGATCCCGCGCGGCATCCTCTCGACGATTTATGTGAAGCTGGCGAAGCCGGTCACCTCGGAGCAGTTGGAACAGTCCCTGCGCGAGTTTTATGCCGGCAAGCCTTGGGTGCGAATTTTCGGCGCTGCACGCTTGCCGCAGATCAAGTTCTCGCTAAACACGAACTACTGCGACATCGGTTTTTCTCTGTCGCCCGACGGCAAACGAGCCGTGCTGGTTTCGTGTCTGGATAACCTTCTCAAGGGCGCTGCGGGACAAGCTGTGCAGAACATGAATCTGATGTTCGGCCTCGACGAGAAAGAAGGATTGCAGTGAAGCTGGTAATCAAAATCGGTGGCGCCGCGCTGGATGACAGGCATCTCGTCAGAACCTTCGCTAAGACAATTCCCGCCTTGTGTCGTGAGGGGCACAAGCTGGTGATCGTTCACGGTGGCGGCGCGGCCCTTACTCGCACCCTCAAGCAGCTCGGCTGCGAGTCGACGTTCGTCAACGGGTTGCGCGTCACCGATTCGAAGACCCGGGATGTGGCTGTAATGGTGCTTGCCGGGCAGTTGAACAAGCAGCTGGTCGCGGCCATTGGTGACGCTGGTCAGCCGGCCATTGGCATTTGCGGCGGCGATCTGCGAGTGGTGCTGGCCTCGAAAAAAAAGTACCCCGACCTCGGTTATGTGGGCGAAGTCATCACCGTGGATGCGCACTGGATTGAGCGCCTTTGGACGGCTGGCGTCGTTCCGGTCATCTCCAGTCTGGCTCTCGGCTTCGATGGCGAATATTACAACGTCAATGCCGACCAGATGGCGTCTGCCTGCGCCGTAGCTTGCGGCGCGCAAGCCCTGGTCTACCTCACTGATGTCGCCGGCGTAAAGGATGCCGAAGGCGCCGTCATTCGCTGGCTTGATGTCGGCGCGATCGCTGCCATGGTGCAAGAGGCGACGGTCAGCGGTGGCATGTTGCCCAAGCTAGAAGCCTGCACCAGCGCGTTGAAGAAAGGTGTTACCCGGGTTCGCATTTTGCCCGCGACTCGCGCCGAAGTTTTGCCAGGATTTTTCACCCAGCCAATCGATTGCGGTACCGAGGTGATTGCATCGTGAAGCGCGCCAACCAACTTATCCTCCGCCCGACCGAGCGCAAAGATGGCGCCTGGCCAGGGCCGCGCTTCGATCGCGCCCTCGAACGACGTTCGTAGACGCCGTTCCGGCGTCGCTTCTACCGACATTTTCCGGCCCCAAGTTTTTACCTGCTGCGTCGACCCAAGGAGGTGCGACATTGATTGCTACAACCATTCTCCCAGGAGCGAATCCGAGTTCATACGCTTATCGCAGCGTCACCGGCCGCGACCTGATTTCGATCCAGGATTTTTCGCCGGATGAGCTCGCCTGCGCGCTCGAACTGGCCGCAGCGATGAAAGCTCGTCCTGCTGATTTTCGCGGCATTCTTGCGGGCAAGCAAATTGTTCTGTTCTTCGAGAAGCCGTCGCTTCGTACCCGGCTCACATTCGAAGCGGGTATCAACAGTCTCGGCGGCGCTTCTTTTTTCGTGGACCAGACGCAGTCGCGCCTGGGCGCGCGCGAGCCGCTCTGCGACGTCGCGCACAATCTGGAGCGCTGGATTGACGGCATTGTGTTACGCACATTCGCGCACGAGACCGTCACGACGATGGCGCGGCACGCCTCGATTCCGGTGATCAATGCGCTCAGCGAGATGGAGCATCCCTGTCAGGCGATGGCCGACATGCTGACCTTGCAGGAACAATTTGGCGATCTACGGGGCGTTCGTCTCGCCTACGTCGGCGATGGCAATAATGTCGCGCATTCGCTGATGCTCGCGGGCGCAAGTCTCGGCGCGTCTATTTCCGTCGGCACGCCTGCGGGCTATGAACCCAACTCGGCTATCACCGAAGCTGCTCGCGAGTTGGCCGCCGTCTCCGGCGCGACCTTGCAAATCGTCAACGATCCTATCGAAGCCGTCGCCGGTGCCGACGCGGTTTATACCGACGTGTGGGCCAGCATGGGACAGGAGGACCAAGCTGCCGATCGCAGCCAGATCTTCATGCCATTCCAGGTGAATCAAAAACTCTTCTCCTACGCAGCCAAACATGCGGTGTTTATGCACTGTCTGCCGGCGCATCGTGGAGACGAAGTTGCGGCAGCGGTGATTGATTCGCCGCGTTCGGTAGTTTTCGATCAGGCGGAGAACCGCCTGCACGTTCAGAAATCAATTCTTGTTTTGTTGCTGGAAGGCGGTATTCACCGCTTTCCGCCGAGGAGTGCCAATGCGTGAGAAAGTCGTTCTTGCTTATTCCGGTGGACTCGATACCTCCATCATCATTCCATGGTTGAAGGAAAACTATGACTATGATGTCATCGCCTTCGTTGCCGATGTCGGCCAGGGCGATGACATCGATGCGGTGATCAAGAAAGCCTACGACACTGGCGCTTGCAAAGTTGTGGTCGAGGACCTGCGCCAGGAATTCCTGACCGATTATGTGTTCCCGGCGATCCAGGCTGGTGCGGTATACGAGCATAAGTATCTGCTCGGAACGTCGCTGGCCCGTCCGGTCATCGCGAAATATCAGGTTGAAGTTGCCTTGCGCGAAGGCGCAACCGCACTCGCTCACGGCTGCACCGGAAAGGGCAACGACCAGGTTCGCTTCGAGCACGCCTACCAAGCGCTCGCTCCGGAGCTGAAGGTCATCGTGCCCTGGCGCGAGTGGACGTTGCAGTCGCGTGAGGATTGCCTCGACTACGCCGAACAGCATGGAATTCCCGTGGCGCAGAGCCGCGAGAAGATCCACAGCCGGGATCGCAATCTGCTGCATGTTTCGCATGAAGGCGGCGAGCTGGAAGATCCCAACAATGCGCCGCTGCCGACCACGTGGACGTGGACCAAGTCGCCGCAGGATGCGCCTGACTCAGTCGAAAAAGTGGTGATCGAGTTCAAGCACGGCCTGCCGGTCGCGGTGAACGGGGTCGAGCTCGATGCGGTCGCAATTGTCGAAGTGCTGAACGATATCGGCGCGCGCAATGCCGTTGGCCGTATCGATCTGGTGGAGAACCGCTTCGTCGGTATGAAATCTCGCGGTTGCTATGAGACGCCGGGCGGAACCCTGCTGCTGACGGCACATCGCGAGCTGGAGGCGCTGTGCCTTGATCGCGAGCTGGCGCACTTCAAGCAGCACATCGGGCTGAAATACGCCGAAGTTGTTTACTTCGGCCTATGGTTCACGCCGTTGCGCGAATCGCTGCAGGCCTTCGTGACCAGCTCGCAGCATGACGTCAATGGGAGCGTGACGCTGGCTCTTTACAAAGGCAATGTCGAAGTCGCGGGCCGCAAGTCGGAAACGTCGCTCTACCGTCCCGACGTCGCCAGCTTCACCATGGGCGCCAGCTACAACCAGAAGGATGCCGAGGGATTCATTCGCATCCTAGGGCTGCCGGCTCGCTCACGAGCAATCATTCATGCCAAGCAGCCGCAGGGAGTGAGTTCTCTGCGCGCTAAGAAGAAAACAGCATCGTCGGAGGGCGCCGAAATTGCGCTCACCGGCGACTGAGGAGACGTTGCAATGAAGATGTGGTCGGGCCGCTTCAGCCAGGAGCCTGATGCCGACTTCGAGCAGTGGCAGCGGTCGTTCCCCTTCGACCGCGTGCTGCTGCCGTATGAAGTTGCGGCCAGCAAGGCGCACGCGTCTGCGTTGGCGAAGGCCGGCGTGCTGAATGCGGACGAGCTGGCGACGACGCTCTTCGCGCTCGATCAAATTGGGTGCGAGGGTGCGCCGGAGGCCGACGATCCGGCCATCGAAGACGTGCATCACTTCGTCGAAAAGCGCTTGGTTGAGCTCGTCGGCGAAGTCGGTTTGAAGCTGCACACCGGCCGCAGCCGTAACGAACAGATCGCTACAGATCTCCGGCTGTATGTCCGCGAGAAGATCGATCAAACCACGCAGTTGCTGGCGGAGTTCGCCGGCGCTTTTGTGAAGCAGGCGGAAGAATCGCTCGCTGGTGCCCCAGGTTCGGCCGCCTTTCGACCTAACCAGGGTTCCAACAGCGCGATGCCGGCCTACACCCACTTGCAGCGCGCCGAGCCCGTATTGGTCGCGCACTGGCTTCTTGCTTATGTGGAGATGTTTCTGCGCGATATCGATCGGGTCGCCGATTGTCGCAAGCGCGTGAACGTTTGCCCACTGGGTTCGGGCGCGATTGCGGGAACGATTCTGCCGCTCGATCGGACGGCAATCGCGAACGAGTTGGAATTCGAATCACCTGCCGCGAACACTATGGACGCGACCAGCGATCGCGACTTCGCCGTCGAGTTCGCGCAGACGCTTTCGGTCGTAGCTCTTCATCTCAGCCGTTGGGCGGAGGAATTCATCCTCTTCTCGACTACTGAATACGGCTTCGTCAAGCTGCCGGAGCAATACTCAACCGGCAGCAGCGCGATGCCGCAAAAGAAGAATCCTGACGCGCTGGAATTGATTCGCGGCAAGGCTGGCAAAGTGTTTGCCGAGGCAACGGCACTGTTCATCAGCGTCAAAGGCTTGCCGCTCGCTTACAACAAGGACATGCAGGAGACGCAACAGCCGGTTTTCTCGGCGGCGCAGCAAATCCCCAGCATGCTCCGCGTCGCTACAGGTTTCATGGCAACGGTCAGTTTCAACTACGACCGCATGCACCGGGCCGCGAGTCGCGGATTCATGAATGCCCAGGCTGCTGCAGCCCATCTTGTGCGGCAAGGCATTCCGTTCCGCCGCGCCCACGAGCTCATCGGCAAAGCCGTGCGGCTTTGCGTCGAACAAGATTGCGAGCTGGAGCAGCTATCGAAAGATGATTATGCTCTCTGCGGCATCGATGCCGACGAGCAGTTCTATAACGCGCTGACACTCGAAGAAGTGTTGCGCATTCACAACGTCCCGGGAGGCACTGCCCCAACCCGCGTTCGGGAGGCCTTACAGACGGCGAAGGAAAAACTATCCCAATATTTCGGAGTCGCCCATGCATGCACGTAATGCCAAACTTCCGGACGCATTCGCGATTGAGCAGTTGATTCAGGTTCACGTTGGCGACGGAACGCTGCTGCCGCGCTCACTGTCGGAGATCTGCGAGAACATTCGCGACTTCATCGTTGTGGAAAACGAAGGCGAGATCGTGGGTTGCGGCGCGTTGCACCTCTACGGCATGCACCTGGCCGAGATTCGCTCCATCACCGTGACCAACAACGCAAAAGGTAAAGGCGCGGGACGGGTGCTGGTCGACGCGTTGATGAAAGAGGCGCAGAAGCAAAGCGTGACTTGCGTCTGCCTGTTCACTCGCATTCCCGGATTCTTCGGACATCTGGGCTTCCGCGAGGTTGCAAAAGAAGCGCTGCCGGATAAAGTGCTTAAGGATTGTGTGCGCTGTCCGCGTCAGAACGCCTGCGATGAGATCGCGATGTACCGTGGCACGCTGCCTAAAGGCGCGTCGCTGCGCAAGCGGCGTGCTCCGCAGGAGTACGTGCAGATCGGCCTACATGTCTAAGTAGTAGAGGGGAGCTTTCGATTCGCTCACGCGCAGCTCCGCTCACTTCAAATACGGCAACAGCTCCTTGAATTGCGGTGTGCCGGAGCACCGCAGGAGCTCGTATATCATCATTTCCGTTGACGAGATCACTGCTCCCGCCGCGCGCATGCGATCCAGGCCAATTGTCCAGTTCCATTCCGCGCGTGATCCCACAGCGTCAGACGCAACGTGAACGAGAAAACCTTCGTTCAGCGCGCCCAGCGCGGTTTGCATCACACAAATATGCGACTCCATCCCACAGAGTAGGACAGTATTGCGATTGCCTGGCAACGACTTCAGCTGCGAGCGAAACCGGTCGCTGCCAAAACAGCTGAATTCCATCTTGTCGAACGCCGGCACATCGGTCAATAACGAAGCGATTTCCGGCACGGTCGAACCCAGACCTCGGCTGTATTGCGTGGTCACCAGAATAGGCAGCGAGAGGATCTTCGCCAGCCGGGTCAGTAATTGCGAGTTCTTCACCAAAGTTTCTTTGTTGAAGATCGGCGGCAGCAGTTTTTCCTGGATATCGACCACGACTAGCGCACACCGGTCGGCTTCGAGCGGACGGCGCGCGATTTCGGTCGGGTCGTTGGCAATGGCGAGATTCCCAATCATCGTAGACATAGCTTTTTCCTGCGCCTATTTTATCGCGCGATAACTCTGGCGGTATGTAAGCGCTTCGGGTGAAACCGAGCGTAGCGGTTGACGCTCGATTCACACTGCCCATACAATCGAGTCAGCGCATTGCTTCTCGTGCGCGCGCCCGCCACATCACCGCTGCCCCCTCGTTCAACGGCAGGACAGCTGACTCTGGATCAGCATATCGGGGTTCGAATCCCTGGGGGGCAGCCAACTTATTATCAAGCACTTACCTCTCCGGACCTCCCTCAAAAACGGCCAGTGGTAACAATTAGTGGTAACTTTTGCTTCGCGCACTTCGTGGAACAATTTCCACCTCGCTGCATGCCCAGGAATAATGCGGCGCTCGACTGCATGTCTGCCGCGATTCATGTTGCAAGTGTGAGCGCAGAAGCGGGCGTTTGACGGTACTGGTGACCCGTGGGAAAACACAGACGTCATGAAAGGGACCAAACGCCCCAAGCTGCCGCGCGGTTTGCGCTGGCGCTCCAACTCGCCGTTCATCTGGTTTAGCCTGGCGCGACAGCCGCGGCAAACAGCATCAGCAATCCACTGAAACCACTGATCCCGCCTAAGCACTTTCCAACAAGCTGAAGTTCCTGGCCCGGCGGCAACACGAACGCGAGGATTTCAAGGCACAGGCGAGTGAGATGGGCAAATTGCCGCTGGAGCGCGTAGCTGAGCTCTACTTCAACTGGAAAGCGGCCAGCAGTTCGCCCGGCACCATCGAGCGCGAGCGCCGTATTTTTTCTCCGGTGGTGAAGTTCTTCTCAAGTAAGCTGCCAACCCGAGCCATCACCCTTCCCGTCATCCGCGTGCAAGTCCGGTGCTTGGCGCTTAGGTAACCAAGCAGCTGTGATTTCAATCACAGGCCAACCAAGGTACCGTTTGTACGCTGAACTTCATACTAGGAGCATAGGATGTCTCAAAACGCGCCGGGTTTGGGTGAACTGAACGAGAGGGTCAGGTCGCTCGAAGAGATAGCGGAAAGCGAGCACCGATTTCGGAAGTTGGTTGAGGCTTTACCTGACGCCATCGTAGTCCATACTGAAGGCAGGATCGTTTTCGTAAACCCATTCGCCATACGTCTTCATAAAGCGACCAGACCTGAGCAACTCCTCGGCCATGAAATCGACGACTTTATCCCGCCCGAGTTGAGATCCACGATAAAGAACCGAATCGAGAAGTGCTATATGACTGGGGAAGCCTCCGTGCCGATGGAAGTTCCTCTGATCGCTTGTGACGGTTCATCGGTGGACGCCGAAGCCGTTGCGATCCCAATATCGTGGCACGGCGCACCCGCTATCGAGGTGGTGCTTCGGGATATTAGAGCACGCCGGCAGGCGGAACAGGCGGCTCATGACTGGCAAAAGCGGTTAGAGTTGGCGCAGAAGGCGGGTCTGCGGATCGGATTGTGGGACTGGGACGTGGTCGCGAACACTGTCACGTGGTCAGATGAGACCTACAGGCAATTTGGGCTTACCCGAGACACATTTTCTGGCCGGGTTGAGGACGCGGTAGAGCGCTTACACCCTGACGACAGAAGTAGAGTCCAAGAAGCTATTCAAAAAGTCTTAGATGGAAAATCAAACGAATACGCTGCGCAGTATCGTCTCGTGCGTCCTGATGAAACGACCTGTTGGATCGACGCACACGGCGTTATAGTGCGCAATGGCTCCCAGCACATGCTTGGGGTCGGCGTTGACATCACTGATCTGAAAAATAGTGCGCAATCGCTTAAAGAGAGCGAGGAAAAATATCTTCTGCTGCTGAATTCCACCGCCGAAGCGATTTATGGACTCGATCTGAATGGAAATTGCACATTTTGTAATCCCGCATGTGTGCGTCTTCTCCGTCATCTGCGTGGAGAAGACTTGCTAAGAAAGAACATGCATGAACTGATGCATCACACCCACGCCGACGGAACACCGTACCCGCGGCAAGAGTGCGAAATCTACGTAGCCGTTCGTGAAGGTAGGCCCAGTCACGTCAGCAACGAAGTGCTTTGGCGTGCTGATGGAACCAGTTTTGCAGCCGAGTATTGGTCCTATCCAATGTACAAGGCTGGCGAGCTGGTCGGGGCTGTGGTCACGTTCTTGGACATATCCGATCGCAAGCGAGCAGAAGAAGAACTACGACGATCGGAACAACAATACCGGCAGCTTTTTGAAAACGCGACTTATGGGATGTTTTGGTCAAAACCAGACGGCACATTGTTAGATGTTAATCCAGCCATGGTCACAATGCTGGGTTACAGCTCCCGCCATGAATTGCTGAAGCGAAACCTTAATTTTGATGTTTATGAAGACGAATCTACCCGTAAAGCGATTCTGGAAAGCTACGGCTCGAGCGAAAGAGTCGAAGGAGTTGAGGTCAACTGGCAACGCAAAGACGGTAAAACTATCGTTGTTCGGATTAGCGGAAATCTCGTCCGTGCAAAGAATGGATCTGGAGCTATCGACCACTATGAAGTTATCGCGGAGGATATTACCGAGCGACGCAGCTTAGAGGAGCAACTCCGACAGTCGCAGAAGATGGAGGCAGTGGGCTTGCTCGCGGGAGGAATTTCGCATGATTTCAACAATCTTCTCTGCGTGATTCTTGGAAATGCCGAATTGCTTCTCGATACCAAACAATCCGAGAAGCAGCAGCGTCACACTGAGGAGATCAAGAAAGCTAGTGGCCGTGCAGCTCAGCTGACGAGACAGTTGCTTGCATTCAGCCGCAAACAGGTTTTATATCCCACCGTTTTCAACCTGAATACCGTGGTCGCAGATGTGGGGAAGCTGCTGCAGCGTCTAATCGGTGAAGACATACAGATTGTGACCGAGTCCCAAGCTGGCTTGGGCTCTATACGGGCGGACCGCGGGCAGGTCGAGCAGATTCTCATGAATTTGGCCACGAACGCAAGGGATGCTATGCCGAGTGGCGGCATGCTGAGCATCCTTACGGAAAACGCCCAGCTTGGCGATGAGGATGTCGCACGCTATCCCTACGTGAAGCCCGGTCACTATGTCCACATGGCGGTGTGTGACACAGGTACCGGAATGACGGAAGAAGTACGCTCGCGAGTGTTCGAACCTTTCTTCACCACCAAAGAGAAGGGGCGCGGTACGGGATTGGGGTTGGCAACCGTTTACGGCATCGTTAAACAAAGTGGCGGCTACATTTGGGTTTCGAGCACACCGGGAGCGGGAACAACTTTCAATGTTTATCTGCCAAAGGTAGGTGAGAAACCAATCGCAGCTGATCTAAATCTTGAAGTACGGCCGCAGTATCCCAGAGGCACAGAAACGATTCTTCTGCTCGAAGACGATGATTCGCTGCGGCAAGTGACGTGTGAGTTTCTCGCAGCGAGCGGTTATAACGTCATACAAGCTGGCCGTGGTGATCTGGCTCTTGATCTTGCTGCCCAATACCAGGGCCGGATTCCCTTGGTCATTAGTGACGTAGTCATGCCCGAAATGAGTGGCCCGCTAGCAGTGTCAAAACTCCGGCGTTCTCACCCCGAAGTGCAAGCTTTGTATGTGTCGGGATATGCAGAAACCCACATTGTGCAGGAACTCATCGCAGAGGGGGCAGTTCTATTACAGAAGCCGTTCTCTCGAATGAGCTTGCTGACGAAGGTCGACGAACTGCTCCATTTAAGAGCAGATGCCTCTCGGCGAAAATCTCATTAACCTTATGACCCCCACGGTGGTGAAAGGTGATCACAGCCTCCCTGTGCAGCTTACCAAGGTAGTAGCCACGACAAAATGAAACCATCCGGCCTGTAACTGCACAAATCCCGAGTCTGCTTCTCTTGTACTGCCGTAACCGCGAATGGGTCAGGGTTGAACCTAATCGTTTTGGCTTTAGCCATACCTTCAGGATTGCTTATCCCTTCTACCTCAACGGTCAAGGCTGGCACTAATGCCGAGTCATCCACAGCGCTTTTTCGATGCAGAAAGCCGTTGTCGCATCTGATTGTGGTCCTGTCTGTAACTTGGAAGCCATGGACCGAGCCGTCTTTCCAGTTCAGGATCTGCACCACGTCGCCGTCGTGCACAACAATCGGGCCCTTCACCTTCACCTTATGGCCGTTTGTGGGTGACCCGGCCGCTGCCATCGAGAACGTTGCCATTATCATCACGAAGGAAATGCAGGCTGCTGATAAGAATACGGAACGTAATTTTCTAGGTGATTCCATGAGGCCTCTTTCTCCATACCGCATCTGCGCATGACAACCAGGAGCCTCAGGCTGCGTGCGGGTTGAGCAATCTCTGTCGCTGTGAATAGAGCAAATCACCAGCCAAACCGGGGGTATGTCGGTGCCAGCGCTACTCATCAGAAAACATGGAGCTTGTCAGGTTTGAGTAGCATTGCTCTGCTTGCGACAGTCGTCGACACTTGCCGACATTTCGGCAGTTTCGACACGTCAGGCTTCGACACTTCAAGGAATCTCAACAAACTGATTTCATGAAGGCGCCGGCTCCCTCGAACTGCGTAGACTTTGCTTGTATCACCCACCAAAGGCTCGGAAGGAAGGAGCCGAGCATGCTGATTATAGGCTGTGATTATCATCCAAGTTTTCAGCAGATCGCGTTTATGGACAGCGCAACCGGGGAATGCGGCGAAAGAAAACTCACCCACATGGTGGAAGCCGAGAGCTTCTACCGCTGCCTGAACGGAGGCAGCGTACGGGTGGGGATGGAAGCGACGGGGCACGCGCATTGGTTCGAGCGCTTGCGGATGGAGCTGAAGATCGAGCCGTGGATTGGCGACCCGCCCGAGATCCGCGCCAAGCGGCTGCGGAAGCAGAAGACAGACCGCCAGGATGCCGAACACTTATTGCGGTTGCTGGCGGAGAATCGCTTTCCACGGATCTGGGTGCCGAGTCCGGAGAATCGCGATCTGCGGCAGCTGCTTTGGCATCGGCATCGGCTGGTGCAGATGCGGACGCGAGTCAAGAACCAGTTGCAGGCCATTGCCTTGAACGAGGGCCTACCCCGCCAGAAAGGGTTGTGGAGCATGCGAGGGCGGGCCCAGCTAGAGTCGCTGATGTTGGCGCCCTGGAGTAGGCGGCGACGGCAAGACTTGCTGGAACTGCTGGACCGAATAGATGGCTGGGTCGAACCGAGTTCCACCCGCAAGACTAGCAGCGAGCCTTGGTCGGCGATGAAAAAGCGTTTTTCAACTAGAGCGAAATGGCGCTCTTCTCGGAGCGCACGCGGCGGTGTACCCAAAAAACCTTGACAGAGCGGACGCCTTCATAGATGACCCACTACCAAGATGAAAGGTAATGTTGTTACGCTTGGCTGCGCCGGGTGCGGATGCCACGACGACCAAGATGGTCTATCTCAGCGAAACTTCGATTTTACAAGCATCCCACAATGTGGGAGTTTATAATTACACGCCTGGACATCCCCATTCCAAAAGCGGCGCTACATACGACAGTGACCACTCTTATCTTCCTGCGAAAAGATTGTGTGGAATTTTCCGCAGCGTGGATTGTAAAATTCTCGAGGTGAGACGCAAGAAAATTCTTGAATGGCATCCGACGCCATCTTCTTAAGAATCAATCAGTCCCACAGATGTGCGTCAGAAGTTTGCAACTTGGGGATGGGAGGTTCATAATTAGTTCTTGCAAGTCCTTCAAAAACCGGTTCTACTTTCTATACCAATCATCATAAATTCCCATGTCACACAATGTGGGAGGAGCGTTATGGCATCCACTTCCGATCCGATGACAGAAGCTGATCATCGTGAGCGAATCTGGTTTTTCCCGCACAAATTCTGGCAAGCCACCAAGAACATGCCCAAAGATGAAGCTGCAAAGCTGATGGAAGAAGTCGAACGCTATGCGGAGGCGCGAGATATGCAGGCGCTGAGCAAGTATCCATTTGTGTTTGTGGGCGATCCCTACAAGAAGAGAAAGAGGACTTCGGCCGCATAAATCACTCTGTGGGTCAGGAGCCGACTGTGGCGCTTCGATGCTGCTGCTGGGATTTCCGGCGAGCCGTGACGGTCCTTGCCGACGTGGGCCGGATCATAAACGGCAGACGGGTCATGGTCTCGATAAGATAACGCGCCTGCGCGAGTCGCTCGCCGTTGCGGCTCATTCGTTGCAGTCCCTCGGCGTAGACGACCACCAAGCTATTTTGGCGCTCGACTGTCACGTTTGAAACGCGCGCGTCATGCTCATCATCGAAAGCGTTGGCCAGGCGCAATATCCCAATAAGAAACATCAGCTCAGAACGGCGCTTTGAGGTAAGTCCCACAAACGAGGAGTTGGTCGCCAGAGGTAGTGCACCGCGATGATAACGAACCAGGGCCGCGAGACACTGCATATCATCGGTGCTCCAGCCGAGTGGAGGCGTCAACTTCGCAACCATACGCTGACCGCGCTTCTGATGTCCTCCAGCGCCGTCGGTAACCTTGCTTCTTCCTACCTCGTGCAAGATGGCCGCAGCGTCCAGAATGCGGCGATCGTCAGCCGTGTTCGGCACTGTCTCTGAGCGGGCGAGTGCGTCAAAAAGTTGAAGCGCAATTTGGGTGACGCGCGCCGAGTGTGCCACGTCGGGATCCAGGAATGAAGCCCAGCACCGCAGCTTTTCCATGGCAGCTTTTTCCAACTCGCTTCCCTTGGGCAGGTGGGAGCGCCACACCTTCCACAATGAATGACTTCCCAGCATTCTGTGCCGGTAGAGATCGAGACGTTTCTGCCGCTCCTCGGAAATGCGTTGTTGCCATCTCTGGCGCTCGTCGGCTGCGATATCGTGATGTGCTCGCAGGATCGCCCGCAACACATCGAGATCGTGGACCTCGCCTAATGCGTCCTGCAAATCGCGCAGATCTCTTGACCATTGCTCATGCCGCTGCGGCAGGAAGTTCTCCACCGTATAGCGAAATCTCTTTATGCCGATGCGCAGCTGGTGGTAGGCAACGCTACTGCGATTGCGAAGCGCTTGGCGATGCAGTCGCTGCGCATCGGTCAAGCGCTCCAGCGCGAGGTGCTGAAATACGAGGCCTTCCAAAGGAATCCTGTCGGTTCGTTTCGCAAGATGCGCGTTCAGAGAAGCCCAATGATTGCGATCGAAGCCGGCAAGGGCATGCTGCGCCGCGGATTTAAGCGCTGTCTCTTTTTGCGTCAACGCCGAAGACAAGCTGGCGCCCACTGCATCTCCAGGATCGGACAACTTCGCGACCCACTCCAACATGACCTGCGTATCGCGGAGCTCTCCCAGGCTGCTAAAGAGCGGCTTTGCGAGCCGCTTCATCTGCTTCCAGGCTGGATCTGGATCGACTGAAAGAAAACCGTCAGCCATGGAGCGGCAGCGCCGAATCGCGACGCGCAAATCGTGCACCGGATCAGCGGCGAAGCTCACACTCGCGTGATCGCATTCCTGCAGAACGCGGTCCGCCCAATATGCGAGTCCTGATTTTTTCTCCTGAGGTTGAGAAACCGGCAGCATGAAATCGTGACCTGATGAAGTTATACAAGATTTGCAACTTCGCGACAGAAGAAATGGTTGGTGCGCGAGCGCAGAGGTTAGAGGTAAACGCGCTCGGCGCGGCGGATTGCACGGTAGCGTTCAAACACCTCGCGATCGCTCTCCAGGCCAACCATGGAGCGCACGCTGCTCCCGCGAAAAGTGTGTGCGAGCATCTTCCACCAATTGCGGAGAACGAACAGCGGATCATGAGCAATGACCGCCGGCATGTGGCGGGTCTTCATCCAACGCTCGGCGCGCCAGCGTTCGAATTCAATCTCCTGCAGCTCAAGATGCTGAGTGGCGACGACCGCCGTGGTGCCGTCGTATTCCTCGAGGCGTTCGATTTTGATGAGATCGCGAGCACGAAAATCCTTGGTCATGGGCGTGCCGGGATAGGGTGTCGGATGCTGAATGTAAGGCCAGTCGACGTAGCGCCGGGCAAATTCCAGATTTGCCTGAATTGACTCGCGCGTGTCATCAGGATTGCCGACGATCAAGCCGCCGACAACATACATCTTGTTCTTGTGCAGGTAGTCGATCGCGCGCAAGGTGGCATTGCCGGTCTTGCGGCCCGCTTCGCGAAATTCGTTCTTGGCCGCGGCTTTCAGGAAATGCAAATCATCTTCCAGAATGTTTTCGATGCCGAGAAAGACATAACGAAATCCGGCCTTGCGCATCAGCGGCGCCAGGGTATCGCCGTGCATCGCGATCGGCGAGGTCATCGCCTGCACTGTATAAACAATGTCGTTCAGCCCCGCATCGATAATGGCCTGGCAGAGCGCCTCGAAGCGTTTGATGTTGAGACTGATGTTGTCGTCGACGATGAAGAGGGCACGCGCGCCGTGCTCGCGAGCATCGCGAATGTCAGCGAGTACACGATCGAAAGAATAAGTATGAAAGTTGCGGCCGCGCATCTCGATGATGGAGCAGAAGCCGCAGTCAAAGGTGCAACCGCGAGATGTCTCAACCACATCGACCGCACGTCCCATCATGGTATAGCCGTTGAGAACGCGGCTATCGCGTTTCGGCAGTCGGATTTCATCCCCTTCAAGGCTGTGTACCTGACGCGAGGGATTTTCGTGCCAGCCATTTTCCGCGCGATACGACAGGCCAAGGATTTTGCCGAAGCCGTCGCCGCTTTCGATCGCGCGCAGCAATTCGCGGAAAGTAATTTCTCCTTCACCGCGGACGATGTAGTCGACGCGAGCCGAATCTTCCATGTACGGCTGCGGCGCCAGACTGGGATCGTATCCACCGACGACGATTTGGACCTCCGGCCGCAACGAGCGCACCAGGTCGATGACGCGCATGCATGTCTTGCGCTGGAAGGTCATGACCGATAGTCCCACAATGTGGGGGTCATGTTCGGAGACAAGTTTCTCGACCGTCTCGCGAACTTTCTGCTGGACCAGAATCAGATCGGCAACCGCAACTTTATGGTGGGAATCGATATTTCCGGCCAGCGAGCACAAAGCTCCATTCGGCATCCGCACCGCGACCGTCGGCATGTGCTCGAATGAATCGGGCATCGAAAGAAGAAGAATGTTCATCAACGCACCAGCTTGAGATGTATCCCCACAAACAGAGCAGCAATTCGCTTTATGCTACACCGAATCGAAAAGAATGGCATTACCGGCGGCTTGTCAGGAAGCATTTTGCAGTTTTTCCTTCATAGAATGAACTGAGCCGAACAGACTCGTTTGGCCGATCCAGAATCTATTACTCACGCGTACCGTCAGTCCTGGACGATGAATTCCGTCGAGCCTCGATTGCACCTCGTTATACGGTCCCACGAAACGAATGGCCGCCGGCAAATGGGGATAGATTCTTCGCAGCCAGCGCAAAGCCGCAGCAGCCGAGCGCCGCTCGCGCTCCGTGTAGGTTAGCTGGAACTCGGTGCGAAAGCGCGGCGGTAACAGCTCGGTAGTGAGTGCGCGATACCACAACGGCGGTCGCACTTTGAGCCCAGCTCCGTCGAGCAGCCGATGCGCCATCTCCCGAGTAGCGTCGCCAACGGCGAGCGTGTCCGAGTGCAATGCAGACGTCATATAGAGACGAAAACTGCTCCAGTCTGGCGGCAGATTTTCACGCGACAGTCCAAAGAGCGCGGCGGTCTGGCGACTCTCGGTGTAGTATTGCTCCCGCTCTCCGTTGCCGAGCGACGGCAGCAGGAGTTCGTAGGCAAGCAGCGCGCTGTCCACCAAGGTCGCGTAGACCCAGAGAAGCGCAGAAACTTCGTTGGCCTCATAGGGCATGCCCACGCGATACCGGCCGAACGAGTGCGAAAGCTGGCCGCGAATCGTTTGGTGCAAGCGATGCAAGTGCCGCGCTTCCGTCAGCGCCTGCTCGACCGTGCCGAAAACCATCGTGAACATTACGCGAAAGGTTTGGTGAAATCGGGCGAGGGGATCGTCCAGAGTCCTGGAGTGCTGAGCGATCGCAGTAGCGACCCAGGGATGGGCAAGTTGCAGCAACGCAGCGCGGGCTGCGGCCAGGAACAGCGCCGATTCGCGATTGACCTTCCAACTGCTGGAATCGGGAGCGAACATACTCTGGGAGCCGTCGGGGCGTGAGCGCTTCAGTTCTGCGAGTTGCGCTTCGAGATCGCCTGCCGACACCGGCTGAGGAATGAGCTTCGCCATACATGGCTATCCTATCGTTAGTTACAACGGAAGTGCCGAGGTACGCTGCGTCAATAAAAAAAATCAGCCAGGAGCACGGGAGCCTGGCTGGAATAGCAGCAGAAAGGTTCACTCAGGAGGCCATCTGTTGTCAGGTACCTGATCGGCAAGGCGGCGAGAAGCTTTAGCCGGACCGGAAGGCCGTGGTTGGTGGATCGTGAATATGCAGGCGCTGTACGGGATCACGGATCACCGGTTTGATCCAAAAATGGCCACGCTGGTGCTGGCGGCGCTGGAGGGAGCGCGCAGAAATCTGAGGCAGATGGAGGAATGCGTCGCCGGCATCGCGAATGTTTCGTCTGAAGAGAGCAAGAGGAAACGGCCGTCAAAGGTCAAGCGTGAGGCTGCAGGCGCGCGGAAGTCGTACTAGTCTCCCACGCTTTCGCCAACCGAAGGCGAAGGGATGGGGCACCCCAGGCGGAAGTCGTACTAGTCTCCCACGCTTTCGCCAAGCGAAGGCGAAAGGATGGGGCACCCTGGCACTTCTGAGCACCCCCGAGCGTTTTGTTTACGCGACGGCGGAGGACGACAGCCGGTTGATATCCTGTGAGCATGGATCGAGAAAGCAGTGAGAGCATTTCTCTGGACGTTGTGGTGGTCGGCGCGGGGCCGACCGGGCTGGCTTGCGGCATCGACGCCAAACGCGCCGGGCTGACCGTGGTCAACATCGACAAGGGCTGCCTGGTGAATTCGCTGTTCAACTATCCCAGCAACATGACGTTCTTCACCACGCCGGAGCTGCTGGAGATCGGCGACATTCCGTTCTCCAGTCCCAACCAGAAGCCGACGCGGCAGGAAGCGCTGGAGTATTACCGCAAGGTCGCCGAACACTACCAGCTTGACGTGCGGCAGTATGAGCCGGTGCTGAAGATCGAGGGCAGCGACAACAACTTCGTCGTCCACACCACCAACATGCACGGACACCGGCGCGAGTATCACGCGCGCAAGCTGATCCTGGCGACCGGATACTATGACCGGCCGAATTACATGAACATTCCCGGCGAGGAACTGGCGAAGGTGATGCATTACTACCGCGAGCCGCATCCGTTCTTTGGGCTCGAGGTGATGGTGATCGGGGGCAAGAATTCGGCGGCGATTGCAGCGCTGGAATTATGGCGCCACGGTGCGAAGGTAACGCTGGTATATCGCGGGACCGGTATTTCGCCGTCGGTGAAGTATTGGATCAAGCCGGACATCGAGAACCGCATCAAGGCAGGACAGGTGAAGGCTTACTTCAACAGCTCGGTGCGCGAGATCACGCTGGAGCACGTAGTGCTGACTACCCCTGATGGCGAAGTGACGCTGGCCAACGACTACGTGTTTGCGCTCACGGGGTACCATCCGGACTACGAGTTTCTGTGCTCGCTGGGCGTTGAGATCAGCGGCGAAGCTGACAAGAAACCGGTGGTCGATCGGCAGACGCTGGAGAGTAATGTGCCGGGAATTTATCTGGCAGGAGTGATTGTCGCCGGAATGAGGACGAGCGAGATCTTCATCGAGAACGGACGTTTTCACGGGCAGCTGATCGCGGCCGATCTGAAGCGCAAGTTGCGAACCGCGGCGGTGACAGCATGAGGACGAAATCAGCCAAGCAGCCCATCGCCCTAAAAAAATTATCCGCCGCGAGGGAGGAAACGGCGGCGTCCGGAAAGTCCGCAATCAGTCTTGCCGATCAGGCATTGCATGCGTGGCAGAAGCACCAGCAGATTCATGAGCTGCTGATCGATGCGATTCCCGAGAACGGTTTCGCCGCCGTTCCGCTCAATTCCCGCGGCCGCGATGTAGCGCGCCAGCTCATTCACCTGGATTACGTTCGCGTAAAGTGGCTGGAGCATAACCGAGCGCCGGAAGCCGAAGGACTGACGTTGCATCGCAAGGAAGAAGAGCTGTCGCGGGCGGAATTGAAGAACGCGTTGCGTCAGTCGGGCGCGGCCGTGGAATCGTTTCTCCGCCGCCTGCTGGAGCAGGGAGGCAAAACCAAGATGTTTGGCGGCGAGCCGCTGCGGCTGATGTGCTACCTCATCTCCTACGAGTCGCATCATCGCGGCCAGATTGCGCTGGCGCTGAAGCAGAACGGCATGCGCCTGCCCGACAAGGTCGCCATTGTCGGATTGTGGCAGACGTGGTGGTAGCGCCGATCAGCACGGCGTCACCCACTTCACGATCGCAATCGTTCTACCACGCCGACAGGCTCACGTTGTCCAGCCAAACGGAATAGGGATCCTGGCGATAGTCGCCGTCCATCTGGAAAGCAATGTTCAAATCCGAGCCGTTGTAGTCGGCTTGCGGATTGTAGTACTTGTCGACGGTGCCGACATTGCCATCGACGGTCACGCTGATGTAGTGCACCTGACCGTTAACGCGCTCGATCTGCCAGGTGAGGTGATGCCACTGGTTCGCCGAGACCACCGGACAAGGAACGGTCGTCGTCTCCCAGCGGCCGGCCTCGTCATTCCAGATGTCCCAATAACCGGTATGGCGATAGCTGCACTCGCTGCCCCAGGTGTAACGCGTTCCGCCGAAGCTTTGATTGACGTCGAACTCCAGAGCTTCGGGCAGATTGGGATCCTGCATATAGAAGTAGAGATCGTAGACAAATTCCGTCGGCGTGCTGTTGGGTCCGAAGGAGTGCCACCAGAGTGCGTTGGAATAGGCGGTCGGCCCTCCAATCTGGAACATCGAAGAAGCTCCGCTCATCGACGGCGTTTGCTGGTTGGCTGTCATACTGGACGTCGCGTTGCCCAAGCCGGCGGCACAAACCTTGCCGCCCAGTTTGGCCGTGCACCACAACCAGTTGGGAAGCGTCTGCACGCCGGCCATCGTCTGCGCGCCGGCGGGAATATTCGGCGGCTGTACGGATTGGCCCGGTGTTGCCGGTGTTGAAGGGGGGCTGCTCGGCGAAGAGCCGCTCGTCGACGAGCCGCTCGAAGACGAACTGCTGGAGGAAGAGGTCGACGTGGTGCTCGACGTGGAAGAGGACGGCGAAGTTGTGCTTGGATCGGAAGGCGTCGAAGTGCTGGGCGAAGTCTGGGCCGGGGTAACGGGTAATTGCGATTGCGCCGTTGAGGAAGACGGATTTCCGCCACAGCCTGCTAATGAAAACAACAGCGGAAGCACGAGAGCAGGCGACCAGGGATTGCGCAGAATGAAAGATGTCAGGGCATTATTTTTTAGGGTCGAACGGACTTGCATGCAACAAACACTCCATGTTCCAGGGGGATGAATTGACGAGCGTGGGGCTGTTAACTCGTGGGTTACTCCAATTATATGGACGGAGGAGCGCGGATGCTGGAAAAGCCACGATAAACAAGGGGAAAATCGTCCTAACACTTCGAGTGCAGTTTCCTAGTTCGGCAGAGGTAAGGGGAAGATTGTGGATCGTGAGTGGTGAATGGTGGATCGTTGGATCGGGTGCGGCTGGACCGCATGCCAGCGTCCAGCCCGGCTGCCTTTTTCTCGATGCCGGCTTAAGCCGGCGGCGTCTCGCGCCACAACTACGCGTCGGCGGGAGGCAATTCCGGACCGGGATCCGGATTCGGCGTCGGCTCAGCCGCAGGCGCAGGCTCTATTCTGTTCTGTGGAGCAGGCATGGTGTACGTCGGAGCAGCTGGCATCACTTCTTCATAACTTCGGTACCACATTGTGGCACTCGCCAACTGCCAGAGCCGGGTGCCGAGTTGGACGAACATCATCACTTCCAGCAATACGAAGCTCAACGGCGTCGTTGTCGGCGGCAGATGTGCCCAGATCACCAGACCGATCACAAGCACCACCCAAAATACGAAGCCGATGCAGATATACATCCTGTAAAGGCGTCCGAAACCATGAGCCGTTATTCGCCACGACTTCCACAAATTGCGCCACATGCCGCGCTCGTTCAGCGCAACTGCGCGGACCTGCGCGATATCGAACCACAGCCGCACTGCAAGCGCGAGCAGCAGAAAGATGATGACCACGGCAAAGGAAAGGAAGATGCCGACCTGGTCCGCGATAGCGCGATCGCCAATGTGGTCTGCCAGCTTGTCCAGCCCCTGATAGATCATGGTCACAGCAACGAAGGGGATGATGGAAAGCAGCAGCAGTCGCACGAAGCGCCAGAAGAACGCGCCTGAGGCGGCAAAGAATTCGCCGGTGTTGAGCTTTCGGTCCTGACGATAATTCTCCAGAATTCCGCCGGTGACATACAGCATGAACAGTAAAAACAGAAACGCGAAAATCCATGAGTTGGTGGTATAGCGCCAGATGCTGACGTCGGGCAGTCGAACCAATTCGCCGAACATTCCCAGGTCGAAGCCTTTGCTGAGCTTCTCGGAAGCCAGGCTATGGTTCAGGGCGTGGCTCAATCGCAAGAGCGCCGGCACTGCACCCAGAGCGCCGCAAACCAGGTTCACCACGAACACCCACCAGAGCACGCCTTGCCGCCGCCACAGGAGACTGAATCCGGCAGCCACAACGCCTTTTTGCTCGTCTGCCACTGTCATGCCTCCTCTACGCCAGCCAGCTCAGCATCTGAGCCAGAAATTGAGTTACGAACGTCCAGTACGCGGCGATCTTGTGCGTCGCCGCGGGGTGCTCGTCGGTCACCTGGCTGTTGTTCAGGTAGTCGTCGTCCATCGGCACCTGATAGGCGGGATCGATCTGCACCGACTCCACTTGCGCTTTCTTGCGGTAGACGTATCGCACCCATCGCTCCCGGCCGTCCCAGTGTTCAACCGTGCTCGAGCCGTCATCGAACTTCACCACCGCCAGGACGGGAAAGATGAAGTCGCCCTTACGGTGCAGGAGCACTTGCGTCTCATACTCGGTCTCGCCTTTCTTCTCCTTCAGGTTCTCCTCAAACCACTTCACCGGAGTAGAGTCGGCGCGCAAGACTTCGTAGTCCAGCATCTGGGTTCCATAGACTGCCTGGTTCCAGTACCAGCTCAGATCCTGACCGGAAACTTCATTGACCGTGCGCATGAAGTCTTGCTGTGTGGGATGGGTGAAGCGGTAACGCAGGAAGTAAGTGTGAAGCGCATTCCGCAGTGTCTGCTCGCCGATGATCTTCTCCAGCGTGATCAGCATAGTTGCGGTCTTGCCGTAGCTGATAGCGCCATAGCTGCCCATGCTCATGTCCGTATAGCTGAGACGAGCGATAGGATCGTAGTCGGCATCGGTCAGATAACTGAAGCGCTGCTCCCCCCGCTCTCCCAGCTGCGCTCCCATCCAATTGAGGATGCTGGCGTCTGTGCCATAGATATTGTCCAGCACTTTCACTTCGGTGTAGCTGTTAATGCCTTCATCCAGCCAGGCATTTTCGAACTCATTGGTCGCAACCATTCCGTACCAGTACTGGTGCCCGAACTCATGCTCCGTGACCAACTCGACTAAGTGAACGCCTTTGGGAATGTACCAACCACTGTCGCCGGTGATGAAGGTGGGATACTCCATGCCTCCAGCTTCTCCCGCGCCGTGCGGCGGATCGACCACCGTGATCTGGGCGTAAGGATATGGCCCGTACCATTCGTCGAAGCGCTTCATGGTTCTCTGCACGATATCGACATACAGTTGCCAGGCGCGCTCGTGGCTGTCGTAACTCAACAGCCTGATCTTCACTGGCCCTTCACTGCCGTTGAAGGTGCTGGTGATGACTTTGAAATTGGGATCGGCTGTCCAGGCGAAATCGTGAACATCCTCGGCGTGGAAACCCACGGTCTTGGTGCCGTTGCCGTTGTCCTGATCGGAAACCTGCACGCCGGTTGCGCCAATGACGTAGTCCTTCGGCAGTGTGACTTTCACATCAAAGGTGCCGAAGTCGGCGAAGAACTCGGTCAGCGCGTGGAACTGATGACAATTCCACTGGCCGTGCCACCACACTCCGACCTTGGGGAACCACTGCCCGGCAAGCAGAAATGTTCGCTTGTAACCGGTGCGCGCGATCACTTCAGGGAAAGTTGCCTTGAACTTGATCTTGAAGACGACATCCTGGCCGGGCGCAACCGGACGCGGCAGCCTTACTTGAAAGACGGTCTTGTCATAAGGATTGCCGTCGTCGGGCGAGATGAACTTCATCTGCTTGGTCAGATCGCCCATACCCACGACTTCGAAGGAAGTCACATCGTTCGCGCCATAGTCTTCCGGCTTCCACGTTGCGAGACTGCTGGTGCGGAAGTTGCCGTCGCGATGCGCTTCGTGAATCCACGTCGCCCTCGGCTGAAAGGCATTCAGGTAAAGGTGAAACGGGAAGGTATCGAGCGGCTGGCCGGTGAGGTTGTGATAGGTCAGCGTCTCGCTGGCGGTGACGGTGTGGCTTGGTGGATCGTACTTGGCATCGATTTGGTAGGCGACCACGCGCTGCGAGAGCGGGCCTGTGACCTTCGGAGCAAACGGACTCTGCGCCGCCGCGGTCAGCGACATGAGCAGCACAACCAACCACAACCGCGGCACCAGATGCTTCATGGTGACCTCCGGAAATCTCTGGCTTCCTATTGCGGCGATCCTGCAAAGATGGGAAATCATCCGCGCAACGAATATCCCATCGATACGTTCCGGCAGCCAGTGTACACTCTGCCTACCCCTCTGACTACGACAGCCACCCCGTCAAAGTTCAATCCTTACGACACGTTCTCAGCTTTTATTTGGAACAGCACAGCTTGGTGGCGGCAGCAACAAAGGCTAACCAGAGCGCTGATGAACCATGTTGTCCTATGGTGTTTTTTGCAGGAAGCTGACGAAAGCCTGCGCCGCCTCGCGCTCGTCGCCGGTGATCTGCGCGGGGATGATTGCCGGAACCTCCGATGGACAAGCTTTCAATCCGGCACAAACATTGGCGGCCTGCGGCAATGCCAGCTCCAGCGCCGAACTTAACTTCGCGTCATCCGGTGAATCCAGAATGATGACGTCGATATTGTCGGTGTTGCTGGTTTGGTGCTGCAGCATGTCTTTGTAGTCGCCGGTCTCGCTGGCGATGACAATCCGCAAACCATTCTTCAGCCGCGGATTGCTGCCTTGAAAGTCGAGGATCCGGCGGTCGATTTCGCTGCCGTAAATCGATCTCAGGTCTTGCAGAACGTGCACAGTAACGGAGGTAGGCTTGCGCTTCACCTTACAACCGCAGAGCAGGGAACAAAGGAGGAGTAGCAGGATTGCGAGAACAAACCTGGGTCGTTGCACCATTTCGACATGATATCTGGGTCAGGCTGCTTCGCCTAGCACTGCCGAGTTAAGAACACCTATCCCGGTCGCGAAAGTTTCGAAGCGGGAATCGTCAGCAAGCCACCATAGTGCGCGTAATCTAACCGCGCGCCATAACCATGCGGTCAGATGCACTCGCCATCGAATGAACTCGCCGTCTTTTCCCGGCTTTAGTAGCACTTTTGTCGAGCCCGAAGGGTTGCCGGAAGCCGAAAAATTAATCCAGGAAAAAGCCGAACACCCTTTTCCCCCGCACGATCTTCATAGATAATGCACGCACCGAGATAATGCACGGGCCACGGGCCATGGGGCGGGGAATGACCAAGAGGGCGGCGGGTTACTTAATGCTGGGGTTGTTGTGCTCACCGCTGCTGGGACAGCAGACCGTCGTCATTGCCACCCGTAGCGAACCAGCGTTGCCCATTGTCGCTACCTTCCCGCCGTCGGCAAAAGCCGCTACCGCTATCCCACCTGTCGCCGAGTTTGATGCACTAGCCATGATCGGCTTATCTGGGAACAGCGCGCTCTATGACGCTGCGTTGCCGCGCGGGCCGGAGACCGTCTGCACACAGGCGCTGACTCCAGTGCTGGCCGCAGCCGGAAGTCCCTATGCCTTCGATCATCTGCAATTCACGGCAGCCGCTTTCAAGGGAGCATTTAGTCACGACAATATGGTCAAAATGGCGCACAACTTCGTTCCCGGCCAGCCATTTCCTAACGCGCCTTCTTACGTCGGGCTTACCAGCAGGCAGAAGTTCGACCTGTTCGTGCACCGCAGTCACTCCTTCGACACCATCAGCGGCGCCATCAGCGACTCGATCACGGCGCAAATTACGGGAGCTTATCCCACCTTCGGCGGCGGAATGGGAGGCTATGGCAAGCGTCTCGGGGCTGCCGCCGCGGGCGCCGAGAGCGCGTCATTCTTGGGAACATTCGTTTTCCCCACCTTGTTTCATCAGGACCCGCGCTACTTCCGCTCGGATCAGACCGGCATCTCCGATCGTCTGGCTTACGCCGCCAGCCGCGTGGTGATCGGACGCAGTGACGATGGCCGCAGCGTCATCAACACCTCTCTCATCCTCAGCCAATTCGCCCAAGCCGCCGTCTCCAACGCTTTCATTCCCTATCGCAACAAGAATGTTTCCGGCACCATGGAGAATGCGCTGGCTGGGATCGGCTCTGTCGCGCAGGCGCGAATCCTGAACGAGTTCTGGCCCGACATCATGAGGTTCGTATCACGGCATGAGCCAAAGTCGGTCCATCAGTGGCAGGATCGCTGGGATAACAGCCCGCTCGGTCAGCTCACCAAGAATCAGTGACAATTGTCATCCGCCTCGCCTGACAATCCGCACTACTGCTCTTGACTTGAATCACTCAATATCAACCTCGCGGACCCTCTTTCAAACTTGCAGCAACAATGCGATGCTAGTGGTTTGAATCTTCCGGGCTGTTCCTATGCGCGAACTGAAAGATGAGCTCGCCTCGCTGCGCATCGATCGCGATACACCGCGTCGAAGCCGCTGGCGTTTGCCGCTTTTGCTGATGGTGGTGATCGGCGTCGCGGTGGCCGGAACCTTTTACTTCACCAAAGAGCGTCCGGTCTTTGGTGAAGTTGAGGTCGAGACCGTGCAGCCAACTATCGAGAGCGGTAATGGACCGGTTGCCGGGACGCCGATCCTCACCGCATCGGGATATCTGGTAGCGCGACGGCAGTCGGTCGTCTCATCCAGAATCCAGGGCCGCATCTCCGAGCTCCGCGTCGAGGAGGGAAGCGTCGTCAAAGAAGGTGATGTGCTGGCGACATTGGACAATGAGGATGTAGTGGCTGCCATTGCCAAGGCGAAAGCCGACATCGACTATGCCGAGGCCGATCTGGCTGAGGCCCAGCGCCAGGAGCGTCTGCAGCAGGATCTTTTCCGCAACAAAGTAGTGTCGCAAGATGCCCTGGACGCCGCCAAAGCCAAGGTGAACCTCGCGCAGGCTGCCATCGGGCAAGACCAGGCAAATCTACAAGTCCAGGAGGCTAATCTGGACTTCACCACCGTACGTGCGCCGTTCGCCGGGGTCGTGGTGAAGAAGATGACCGAAGCCGGCGAGAGTGTCGCGCCGATTCCGCCGGGCGTGAACATCTCCACGTCGTCGGGTGCGATTGTCGCGATTGCCGACATGAATTCACTGGAGGCGGAAGTGGATGTGAACGAATCCAACGTGGAGCAGCTTCATCCCGAGCAGCCGGCGCAGATCCAGGTGCAGGCGATTCCCAACCACATCTACCGCGGCGTGCTGCGCCAGATTATTCCTACTGCCGACCGCACCAAAGCGACGGTGACCGTCAAGGTTTCGATCCTCGATAAGGACAAGTATCTGCGACCCGAGATGAGCTGTAACGTGACTTTCCTTGAGCCGCAACCGAAGACGCAAACTGCCGGCGCCCCGCCGCAGCGTGTCATCACCGTCCCGAAAGATGCGGTCGTCACCCGCGATGGCAAGTCGACAGTCTTCGCCATCGAGGACGAGCGAGCGCGAGCAGTGCCGATCACCACCGGCGCCGAGCTTCACGGACAACTCATCGTGAAGCAGGGATTGGCGGGAACGGAGACCATCGTCAACAACCCGCCGCAGAAGTTGAAGGATGGAGATGTAGTGAAGACCAAGAGCTAGGCAATCTCGTCAGCCGGCCTCTGTCGCAAGACTTCATATTCGTGGTTCGCCAGTTGCCGATCCTATCTTCAAGCCCTGCTGAAGCTGCGCAAATGTAACAGTATTTGATTCTCGCCTGCACGCGCTCAAGGGCAGGTGAGCGTTGGAGGCGTTGCAAATTTCGACACCAGCGAACCTTCCGTCATGTAGCCCTGCGTGTAGTAAATGCCAAAATACCCATTGCCTTCCTGAGGCTCATTTGCACAGCCTGCTAAGCATCCTCCGGCGGGGCATACGTCGCCGAACTCAAACAGAAATGGCGCCAAAGGTCCGCTTACCTGGCTCTGGCAGGTGGAAGTGACCATCTGGGTGATGAAGCTCTGTTCATTTGGAACCTGCGACGGGTTGGGATTGTTCGGGGGCGGACAGCCGGTGTTGTAGCCGGTCTCGCCCAGGAAGACGTTGGCTGCTCCGCACGAATTCTGATCTGTGGCGAACACACTCATTACCTGCATCCAGCAGGTTTGAGCCGGATTGCTGCCGGTCGGCCATACCGGGGGTGTACTGGCTACGCCACCGGTACTGCCGACGGAGCAGTAGACATGATCCGCGATGTAGTCGACACCGGCCGGCGGTGCACCATTGGTGCAGAACGACGCCGCTTGGCCTTCGATAAGGGAAACGATGACCTTGATATTGTTGCCAGGATAGTCAGCGTTGAGGGCGGTGCGCAGGTTCTGCGCAGCCATGCTTATAGTCGCGGCCGAATCCGTCCCAAGAATCTCATTGCCGACTTGAATTCCGACTACCGTTCCGTTCTGAAGAAACGATCCAAGCGCGGCAACGTAAGTGGGGTTCTGGTTGTTCGAAGTCGATTCGCAAAAGTTTGCCGCAGGCCATGGGGTCACGTTCCCGCATGCGCCATTGAACATCGCGTTGGCATAGCTGGTGCCGCTGTACGGAAAAGGAGAGCCTCCATAGGTACAGTTGGTTCCAACCGTACAACCTGCCAGTCCGATGACACTGTCATCGTAGAGTCCGAGGACGACCTTGATACCGGAGGTTTGTGCCGCGGTCAAAAGATAGTAATTCGGCTGGTAAATGGTGATCGTGCCGCCGGGGCTGAGTGAGCTGATCGTCGCCAGATCCGAGTTGAAACACGCTTGGCAGTTCTGCTCGCAAGAGGACAGCAGGCCCGGAGTACAGGTTGTGAAGGAGAGCTGAGGATTGCATGCGACCGGCGTGCTCGTGCCCCAGTTGCCGTCGCTGCAACGGCCCTCCGGCGCATAATCGAGGTTAATTCCGCTGAAGGCGGGTGCTACAGTGGTCGGCAACGGGCTGGTGCCCGTGCCAGAGCTTGACGACGAGCTGGATGTTTGAGAACTGCCACCGCATCCCACGGTGACGGCCAGTAGCAGTGCAGTGACAAAGACGCCCACCAGCTTCATGACGTGGCAAGCCTTTCAGCGGGGAATTTTGTTTTGCCTTGGATAGAGATGGTTGATAGCACGATAGAGGATCGTGTGTCAACGCGTCGCCCACGGAGGGTTCTGATTTGCCAGTCTCAATCTGCCAAATGGCCGTGAATCTGGCCATTGTAGCGGGCGTGGCCCCTGGCACCCCGCATCGACGACCTCAGACACAAGAGAAGTTCGTCACCGCCTTTTCGATACCGGTCATGTACCATGGTTCGTTTGCCATTCGGTCTTGCAAACTCATGTGGAGGTTAGTGTGATATTGCGCATCGGCGCCTTTGTTCTTCTAGTTGCTTCATTGCTCATTCCATCTGCGGCCCAGACGCAAGCGGCCAAATCGACTCCCCGAAACACTTCTCCCGGCGAACTGGTTGATCGCGTTGGCAACACCGGGTTCGTGCAGATTCACGCGGAAAGTTTTCGCGCGTTGACTCCGCAGGAGAAGCAACTGGCCTACTGGCTCACAGAAGCGGCCATTGCTATTGATCCGATCATCTATGACCAGCTGTCCTGGTTCGGGCTCCGCCAAAAGCGTCTGCTGGAGGAGATCGTCTCGCATCCGCAAGGGATTGATCCGGCTGCGATGACCAAGATCACCGATTACGCCAAGCTATTCTGGGGAAACCGCGGCAATCACAACGATCTTACGGCGCAGAAATTCCTGCCCGAATTTACCTTTGACGACTTGCAGAAAGCCGCGTTGCAGGCGCAAAAGAACGGCGCGTTTCAATCCTCCTACGCCGATCTTTCGCCGTTACCGGACGCAGAGGCGCTCCAGAAGGAACTCGGTGAGTTGAAGCAGTCTCTCTTCGATCAGGATTTCGAACCGATGACGACAGCCAAGAGTCCCCAAGGTGGGAAGGATCTCATCCAGTCGAGTTCCAATACCTTCTATGGACCGGGTGTCACGCTCGCCGACCTGAAGGATTTCAAAGCGAAGTACCCGCTGAACTCCCGTGTGGTGAAAGGACCCGATGGCACGCTGAAGGAAGAGGTCTATCGCGCCGGCATGCCGGGCGGATCTGTGCCTCCCGGGCTCTACGCAAATTTCCTGGGGCGCGCGAATGAATACCTCGCGAAGGCGCAGGCAGTGGCTGATCCAGCGCAGGCTGCCGTGATCGCAGCCCTGATTCGCTATTACCAGACAGGCGAATACGATGATCTCATCAAGTTTGACTCGCTCTGGGTGCAAAACAACGCCAAGGTAGATTTCGCCAACAACTTCATTGAGATCTATCGCGATGCGAACGGCATGAAGGCCAGTTCGCAGGCCTTCGTCAGCGTTACCGACAAGTCGCTCACTACCAAGATGGAGAAGCTTGCGCAGAACGCCCAATACTTCGAACAGAAGGCGCCATGGGATGCCAAGTACAAGAAGACATCGTTCACGCCACCGACGGTGAAGGCGATTGAAACAATTGTCGAGACGGGCGACTTCGGCGTCGCCACCATCGGCGACAACTTGCCCAATGAGAATGAGATTCACGAAAAGTACGGTACGAAGAACTTCCTGTTTACCGGCAGCAGCCGCGCTCTAACCGCCGCGGCTGGCCACAAGCCGATCGAGGAGTTCGGAGCAAATGAGACCGTGATCCAACGCGACATAAAGTACGGCCAGCAGGCCAATGAGCTCATGACTGCATTGCACGAGGTGATCGGTCATGGCTCAGGCAAACTGAGCGCGCGGCTGAAGAATGGTTCTGAGCCATATCTGAAGGAGTATTACTCAACCATGGAAGAGGCGCGCGCCGATCTCTCCGCGTTGTGGAACGTCTGGGACCCGAAGCTGAAGGAGCTCGGGCTGATCGACGGCAACCAGGATGAAGTTGCCAAGGCGATGTACGATTCCGCAGCGCTGGTGGTGCTCACGCAGTTGCGCAGAATTCCTCGCGGTGACACGATCGAGGAAGATCACGAGCGCGACCGCGCGCTCATCGCCAACTACATCATGGACAAGACCGGCGGCATTCGCCATGTTCGACCGAAATGGCAAGGCGTACGTCGAAGTTACCGACTACCAGAAGATGAAACAAGGCGTGGGGATGCTTCTGACGGAGTTGATGCGCATCAAGGCCGAAGGCGATTACGCACGCCATCAAGGCGCTGGTCGACAAGTACGGCGTGCACTTCGATCCCAAGCTGCGCGATCAGGTCGTCCAGCGCTACAAGGCGCTGAACATTCCCACCTATTGGGTCGGTGTGAATGCGCGAGCTTGACGCAAAGTCGGCGAACGGGAAGCTGCAAAGCGTGGACATGACCTATCCGCGCAGTGCCGTACATCAATTCCTCTACTACGGCTCGATGTATGGAAAGGACGTGAAGGTGCCGGCAGGCGACGCGATGCAATGAATCACGAAGGGCCACAGAAGAATTCACGGCTGGATCGCGACATGCGTCTCCGGCTTCAAGCTCTGCGACTCAGGCCATTCGCATAGCACATCAAACGGGAGTTTGGGAATCGAGCTTTTCTCATTGTCATCTCACGGCGCGAAGTAGGCGGAGATGTCGAGGATCAGCTGGGTCAAGCCAGCGGCGTAGGCGTCGATAGAGCCGTCGCTGGTTGGCACGATCGCCATGTTCGATGTGATGAAGCCGTCGTAGGCATTCAGGGTTGAGACCAGCGGTTGACCGGAGTTGTGCGGCCACAACGTCAGGTACGGCATCTGGGCGCTGGGCACCACGGTCGCGTTGAAGACGAAGGCCTGCGAGGTAGTGGGCGGCGCGCACGCACTGTCCACTACATTCGCCCCGTCAGGCGAATTCCACAGACCGCTGAAGGGCTGACCGCCATTCACTGTGCGCGTGTCCAGCACGCGGCAAGGCGCGGTCGGATACAGCGAGAGACCACCTTGCGCGGGAATCGCAAAGTACCCATTGATGTCGATGATCACATCGGTACTGTTGTAGACATAAACGTCGACATCGCCGTCCGGCGCTGCGGGCACGATCGCGGCATTAGCGACTGCAGTCGCCGTCGGATTATTCAGCGTGGAAACATTCGGTTGCTGCTGGTTGCTCGGCCATATCGTCAGATAATTCAATGGCTGCCCAGCCGGATTAGGAGCAACCGTGACGTTGAACGAGTAAGCCTGCGGCTGGTTAATGCCCTGTAAACACGGGCTTGTCAGGATAGGAAAATCGCGCGTCTGCTGGGCCTGCATGGTGGGCGGGCCCAGTCTCGGGGGCATGGTTGAGTCGCGGGTGTCTACTACGCGGCACGGCGTCAGGGAGTAGAACTGATAGCTCTGCGATGTCGGCGGCGCGAAGTAGCCATCGATATCAAGGATGAGGTCGGTGGTGTCGGTGGCATAGACGCTCACACCTCCCTCAAAGCCGGCGGGCACAATGGCAGCATTAGCCTTGGTGCGGCCGTCAGGAGAATTCATCGTCGAAACGAACGGCTGTGCTCCTCCGGTAGGCCAGATGGTCAGATAGCCTAAAGTCGTGTGCGGGACCACAGTGACGTTCAGCGAGAAGGCTGTCGCACTGACGGGAATGCCACAATTTCCCAACTGCGGGACAAGAAAATTCTGAGAGGTACCCCCCTGAATCGGGTCATGTGTTTGCCGCGTGTCGACAAGACGGCAAGGAGTGGCGGGAACGAATTGCCAGGCGCCGAAATTGGTAAATTGGAAAGCTGACAGCTGGTCGCCGGCGGGCACAACTAGCAAGCCTTGAGCGGCGTTCAATCCCGGAAGTGGGACGCTGGAATATTCAGGACAAGAGATACCTTGGCCGACATTGGTTGAAAAGACAGCGCTGCCGCTATCTGCGGAATATCCGTACACATTTCCCTCGGTAGTGCCCGCGTAGACTACTCCATTAACAACAATGGGAGCGCAGGAGTAGCTATCGCCACTTACTGGCAACGCGGTCCACAGGGTCTGTGAATTCGTAACGTTGACCGCGGTGAGCGAAGCAGGCTCGGTGTAGAACGCCGTCCCCTGCCAGAATGCGGGCGAATACTTGCTGTTGAACCCTCCCGTGTAAACACCGGTTTCGGCGCTGAGGGTGATGCCATCGGTGGGGTACTGGTCGACAAGATCGCGAACGTACACGAGTCCCTGGTAGATGGCGACACTGTCTCCACCGCCGCCTTCACACTGTCCACTGAAATGCCAGATCAGGTTCCCGCTGGTGGGGTTGAACTTATAGGTCTGAGGGCAGGCGTAGGAAACGTACATTCCATCGGAAGTGACAGCCGGTGCGGAGGAATCGCCGTTCTCAACGCCCGACTGCATCCACAACAGCGTTCCGTTCGACTCTTGCACCGCGTAGACGTTGCCGCCAACACCGGCGCCACCGGTATAGACGATGCCATTAACTGCGGTTGGGGCTGACGTAAAAAGGTATTGGTTCGGCAGAACAGCGGACCAAAGCTGGTGTCCATCGACAGCGGAAAAGGCGAACATCGCCCCGTTCGTGTACCCGGGGGTGTAGTTCGCAACCACGAAGAGAACGCCATTATCATAGGCAGCGCCAACCCAGCCGCCGTAGCCCGGGGGCGACGACTGGCTCCAAAGGATGTGTCCTGTCCCGGCGTCGAGGGCATACAGCACGGAGTTGCTATATCCGACGGTAACAAAGATCCTCGTTCCTACGATGATCGGATACGAGACTGTCCCTCCCAGGGTAGCGGACCACTTCAGCGAGAGCGGAGGCGACATGCTTGGAAAATAAAGCGCGCCCTGATGATCGGGAGTGATCTGAAATCCGAGAGGCCCTTGAGCTAAAGCCAGCGAACTGAGTGCCAGCACGCAAGTCACTACAAGAAACTGGAAGTGGCGCTTAGCCTTCACAGAATCCTCGTTCGGACAGCGGAGTATGTGACATGAAGATGAGTGCGTAGCGCGAACCTTCTGCCTAGCTGGTTTGACTGCCGCACAGGGAACACCAATATTACCGCCGTTGCATTGCGGTGCAAGCTTTTTTTGATCCCGTTCTAATTTAGGACTAATGAGTGCGGAGCCCGTATGCGATTCCCGTTCGCAGGTTTTATCCGCACGCCATAACCGGCGACAAATGGCCCTACTCATGGTTTTCCGGTGGCCTCACGTCAATTGTTCTTTCTATGAGACTTGAGGCCATTCGCCATTCGATGTAGAGTTTTTCTCCCGGCGCGACCTCGACCGCGGCGCAGTAACCGGAGCTCGGCGTCACGTCCGACGACGGGCGTTGCGGGAGTAAAGACGCTGATGGCGAATTGAGAAATTCATTTTTCCGTCTTCGGTATCAACCCGCACATAATTGCCGGGTTGCACCTCGCCGTGCAGCATCTTCACTGCAAGCGGATCCTGAATCAACCGCTGGATACAGCGCTTAAGGGGCCGAGCGCCAAAGTTGAGGTCGTAGCCCTCACGCAACAACAGTTCCTTGGCAGAGTTGGTCATTTCCAAACTTATCTGGCGCTCAGCTAAGAGATGCCGCACCTCCTCAAGCCGTAGATCGATGATCTTCGTCAGCTCTTCCGTACCCAGAGGATTGAAGATGATGAAGTCGTCAATGCGATTGAGGAATTCAGGCTTGAAGTTTGCCCGCAAGGCGTTCATCACCTGCTTGCGTACCTGCTCCAGATCGTCGCTCTTGCGTAGCCACTCGGCGGCCAAGTGGGGGGAGTTGATGTTGGAGGTCATGGTCGAAACAGTATTGCGGAAATCCACAGTTCGACCCTTGCCATCGGTGAGACGGCCATCATCCATGATCTGGAGCAGGATGTTAAATACGTCCTGGTGGGCTTTCTCGATCTCATCAAAGAGCACCACCGAATAGGGACGCCGGCGTACAGCCTCTGTGAGCTGTCCGCCCTCTTCGTACCCGACATATCCCGGAGGCGCGCCGATCAGCCGCGACACCGCATATTTTTCCATGTATTCCGACATGTCGATGCGAACGAGGGCACGCTCATCATCGAACAGGAACTCCGCCAGGGCTCGCGCCAACTCGGTTTTGCCAACTCCCGTCGGGCCAAGAAAGATGAAAGATCCGAGCGGCCGCTTGGGATCGGAAAGTCCAGTACGGGCGCGGCGGATGGCATCTGAAATCCTCTGCAGCGCTGCATCCTGGCCAATGACGCGGCTGCGAAGCCGGTCTTCCATCTCGACCAGTTTCTTGACCTCGCCTTCTAACATGCGAGATACGGGGATGCCGGTCCACTTCGAGACGATGTGCGCGATCTCGTCTTCATCCACTTCTTGCTTGAGCATAGGCGAGCCATGCCGCCTGCGCAGGGTAGATTGAATTTTGCGCAACTCACTCCGCGCCTCGGTAACCGCATGCCTGTTGCTGTCCATGCACCGCAACGTTGGATCCCCAGAATTTTCTTGTTCCTCTGACTTCAATCCCTGGATCGTCTGCGCAAGCTCGTTTATCCGACTAACGGTTTGTTTCTCTTTCTCCCAGGAAGTCTTCAGTGCGCTGAGTTGATCTTGCACGTGCGCCAACCGGCGCTCGAGCACTCGGATCTTCTCGCGTGAGGGGCTGCGCTCTCGCGTGAGGGCATGCTTCTCAATCAGCAATCGAGCTGCACAGCGTTCGATCTGGTCAATTTCCGCCGGTACGGACTCGATCTGCATGCGCAGAGCGGCGGCTGCTTCGTCCATCAGATCGATTGCCTTGTCGGGCAGGAATCGATCGCTGATGTAACGATGCGATAGCGTGGCCGCCGCCACGATGGCCCTGTCTTGAATGTGCACACCGTGGTGGATTTCGTAGCGCTCCTGAATGCCGCGCAGAATGGCAATAGTGTCGTCCACCGAGGGCTCGGCTACAAAGATGGGCTGGAAGCGACGTTCGAGCGCCGGGTCCTTCTCCACGTGCTTTCGGTATTCGCTAAGAGTGGTAGCGCCGATGGTTCGCAGCTCTCCGCGTGCCAGCGCCGGCTTCAACATGTTGGAGGCGTCGATTGCGCCTTCCGCAGCTCCCGCTCCCACCAGCGTGTGCAGTTCATCGATGAAGGTGATGACCTGCCCCTGCGAGTCCTCTATCTCCCTCAGCAACGCCTTCAGCCGGTCCTCAAACTCGCCGCGGTACTTGGTGCCGGCGACCAACGCGCCCAGGTCAAGGGCGACTAAGCGCTTGGTCTTGAGCGATTCAGGCACATCGGCGCACACAATTCGCTGCGTCAGACCCTCGACGATAGCAGTCTTGCCTACTCCCGGTTCGCCAATCAACACGGGATTGTTCTTGGTGCGGCGGAGCAGCACTTGAATCACGCGACGGATTTCGTCATCGCGGCCAATCACTGGATCAAGCCTGCCGCGCCGCGCAAGATCGGTTAGGTCTCGCGCATAAAGCGCAAGCGCTCCATCGTTATTTTCCGGCATGACAGCAGGAATCTGTTGTGGATTGCGAACCGTAATCAGCGCTCGCAGGATGGCATGGTGATCGCCGCCGTGGCGCGCCAGCAGCGCTTGGGCCGGATCGCGCTCAAGGCTCATGATGGCCAGCAACAGGTGCTCGGTGGAGACGTGCTCGTCGCCAAGTTCCGCGGCTTCTTCAAACGCTTGCTCGAGAACCGCACTGGCAGCCGAGGATGGTTCAGCCTTCAACGCACCGCCGGCCCAGGGTGCCGGCAGGTGATCGATCTGGCGCCGCGCGTCCGCGAGCGCAGTTTGATTATCGACTCCGATCTTGCTGAGGATGGGTACCACCATGCCTTGCCGGTCGGCAAGCAAGGTCGCAAGGAGATGGAGAGGCGTCAACTGTGGGTTGCCCCGCTTCGAGGCGAGATACGTGGCAGATTGCACCGCCTGCTTCGCTGTGGACGTCAATCTGTCCCAACTCGCGATGATCGGCATGTTGATCGGCCCATCCAGGCTACACGGGCGGCGCCAGTCTGTTTCGGAATCGGAGCCCGCGGCGGCTAGAGTCAACCTGCTGCGAACTGCTTCCCATCGACTTCACAAACTGCCGCATCAGGTGGCTGCTCTCCGTACAAGTCCTCGGCTCTCCAATGAAAGACCGGCTCCAAGCCCAGGCTCTTGAGATTGGCAGAGTAGATCGGTGCGTCGTATGAACCCGATGTGAACTGACATCCGCAATGCGGAAGCGAATAGCCGCCCGGCGTGGTGGAGCAGTTCAGCGTGAACAGGCAGCCCCCGCCTCTTGCCAACTTAACGCAGACATCCCAGTCTTCTCGCGTGCTCACGAACGCCGCGGTGGTCGGCGAAAACAAATTGTGGAGAGCAACCATCGTCAGCAATTCCTGCTGAGTCATGGTGTAGGGCGCTTCTGTCAGAACCGCTCCCGGAGCCAGCTTCAGCCGCGGAGTACCGAGGATGGTTGCGCCGCGTCCGTAGTGCTCGTGCAGGTATTGCTCGTGCATCATCAGCATGGCCCAGTCGACCTTCCAATCGGACAAGCCTGAAAGCACGCCAATCCCGACGTGCTCAACTCCGGCCGCGAGCATTCGTTCATAGGCATTCAAGCGGTATTCGAAGTTGGACTTTTTCGTCCTGCCGGGATGCAGAGTGGCGTATTGAGTCTTGTCGTAGGTTTCCTGCCAGAGCACCGACCAGCACAGCCCTGCGTTGATCAAACGGCGGTAGTCGCTCTCCTCCAGCGACTCAGCGCTCATTCCGACCAGCCCGCCATCATGACGGTCCAGGACACGTCGCAAGAGCTCAACATGGCGGCACATCGCATCCACCCGCATCTGTGGATCGCTCGCGTAGACCAACTCGAGAACACGCATGCCCTTCTGTTCGACCAGATACGTCGCCTCCTGCTCCAATTCATCATCGGTCAGTCGCCTGCGCTGAACCTCGATGCCTTTGTTGCCGCCCCTGAAGTTGCAATAGAGACACTGCTCCTCGCAGATACTGGTCACATACATTGGGACGATGACAAAGACTTGCCCACCATAAAGACTTTGCTTGAGATCGGCAGAACGGGCGATGATGGCGCGATCCATCATGCCTCCCGTCCCGAACTCTTCACTCCAAAGCAGAGGTGCGTAGTCGCTCGCCACCATCGGTCGAAGCGCATCGAGAGCACGGGGCCGCGTGTGCACAAACTCTGATACCTCTTCGGAAACGAAGCTATAGTGCTCAGAAAACATAGGAATATCTACTAAAGAGGATAGAGCTAATCCAGCACGTCGAGCCGTGATCTGCCACACAATGGAAAGTGACGTACTTGTTGACGGCTGGCTTGATCGAGCGCTTATGCTGCGCATGGCGACGCTGGCTCAATCTGCGGTTATCTCGGCGAGTACCATGGAATTGCGGGACCCTATGGAAGAGCGATTTACCGAAAGACTACATCGTCAGGCCGCGGCAATTTGGGACGCGCAATATCGGCATCCATTTGTGAGTGGCATCGGCGACGGAACGCTGAGCTTGGAGTGCTTTAAGTTCTGGATCCGGCAGGACTATGTGTTTCTAAAGGAATATGTGCGGCTGCTGGCGGTGGCCGCGGCGCGCAGTCCGGATCTGGAAACCATGATGCATTTTGCCACGCTGCTCAAGGAAACGAGTGATGTCGAGATGAATCTTCACCGCAGCTACGCGGCGGAGTTCGGCATTACCCGTGAAGAACTCGAGCAAGAGATTCCTGCGCCCACCACTCGCGCCTACACTGATTTCCTGCTGCGAGTGGCGACCATGGGGGATTTCGCCGAGTTAGCTGCGGCGTTGTTACCGTGCATGTGGGCGTTCAGCGAAATCGGCCGGTGCCTGGCGGATCAGCCTCCGCCCAGCGATAAGCGGTATGTCAAGTGGATCGTTATGTACAGCTCCAAAGAATTCGCGGAGCTGGCCGAATGGTGCCGCGATCTCGTCGACAGCGTTGCCGCAGGGCTGCCGGAGCGCGAATTGCGTAAGCTGGGAGCTGCATTCCTGACCAGCAGCCGTTATGAATTGCAATTCTGGCAAATGGCATGGGAGATGGAACGATGGCCGATATGAGACGGCGGTTCTTACAACCGAAAGCTGGTGACCAATGACAATTCCGCGGGTTCTGATCATTGCAGGTTCCGACTCCGGAGGAGGAGCCGGTATTCAGGCCGACCTGAAAACGGTGTCGGCACTCGGCGCCTTCGGTATGACAGCAATCACCGCGCTGACCGCGCAGAATACCACCGGGGTTTTTGGCGTTCTGGAAATCGAGCCGGCATTCGTAGTGAAGCAGATCGAAGCCTGCCTCAGCGACATCGGTTGCGATGCGATAAAGACAGGCATGCTCTCGAGCTCCGCAATCATCGATGCGGTTACGAATGCGATTTCTGGTCAGAAGTCGCGACCGCTGGTGGTCGATCCGGTGATGATCGCCAAGCATGGCGCGCCCCTGCTGAAGCCTGAGGCGGTTGCCGCTCTGAAAACCGGGTTACTGCCATTGGCCGCCGTGGTCACACCCAACTTGCATGAAGCCGGAGCGCTCACCGGCCGCGAAATTAATACCCTCGCGCAAATGAAAGATGCCGCGCGTGCGATTCACGATCTCGGGCCAGAAAACGTCGTTGTGAAGGGCGGTCATTTAGAAGGTGTAGCCGCCGACCTACTTTACGATGGCGTGGAATTCACCGAGTTTCATGCTGAACGAATCGACACAAGAAATACACATGGTACCGGTTGCATCTTCGCTTCGGCGATTGCCGCCAATCTCGCCCATCAGAAAACAGTTCTGCAAGCTGTAACTGCCGCAAAGGAATTCATCACCGCGGCAATTCGTGATGGCCTCGCCATTGGGAAGGGTTGCGGGCCTGCCAATCCGATGGCTGTGCTGTATGAAAAAGCAAGGAAGAGCTAGGCTGGCGCCAGCATCGGATGTTCGAGAGGACAATGTTCAGACGCTAAGACGTGCCGGCAAGCGCGTTCAGTTCTTCTTGCAGCTCGCGTAGCCGCTCAAGTTCAGCTGTCACAGCGCTTGTACCAGCAGTCATTAGCTCTTTGGCCCTGGAGAGCGCCTGTTCAGCCGATGCGCTTACCTCACGGAGCAGCTTTCTCACGTCCGACTCGAGACGAAGGCGGCTCTCCACCACTCGCTGCTCGACATCTCCCTGAACGCGCGAGGCATTCGTATCCAGAAGTTGCTCCAGGAAATTCTCTGCGTCTTTTCGGAACCACCTGCGGATGTGGAGCGCTCCCATCAAGGCGTCAAAGGAGTAAAGCAGAGGAGAAGCTGGCTGCGCGATGGTGACCATGTCATGAAAGAAAAAACGCGAGCGGGTTCGGAACCCATGCTCACTGTCCAGCGATCTCGGAAGATGGGAAAAGTCGGTCGATTGCTCCTCAGAAATCTGCTGTAGCAGCTCGTTCACCAGGTTCACGAAGCGCTGTGTAACCGCGCTGTAAAGTTCCTCCGCCTGCGCCTCTTCAGCATCGAGCCAAGGCATCACGTGGCGGCGTGCAATCGCCTGGGCGAGCGCCAATAGCTCGCGGCGCCGCTGCGGACCAAAGCTCGCCGTTACGCCGTTTGCTTCATACTTAAATTCCTCGCATGCCATTGGAAAAGTCCCTCTAAAAAATTTCTTGCGCCTGGCCAGCAGCGTGTTGGACAGCCGCATCTGCTCGGCAGAGAATAGCGCGCCAAGGTCGCGAAGCGACTGCTCGGCCTGGCTGACCGTCTGGCGAAGGCTGGCGATGCGTTGCTCCGAATTTTCGATGGGTTCTTTCAGCGCCCGAACCCGTTCCTCGATCGAACGCTTTAGCGAAGCGGAGAAGCGCCGCATGCCCCGCTCGGCTGCTGAGCGAGTCATGGCCTGCCCTGACTTGCTCGCCAGGCGACTAAGATCTTCGGTTAACGTGTTCCAGTCGTCCGAATCGGTAGAGTGGTTCAGCTGGGCGAGAGCGCTGACTTCGTAAATGCGCTCAATCGGCTTCTTAAGACGCGCCTCCAGCACCTTGCTCGCGAAGGCGGAAGCTTCCTGACGCTCCGCCGGGGAGACTCGGTCAATTTTATTGAGGACGATCAAAATCTGATCCACATTGGCGGAAACTGCCTCAATGAGGGCCAACTCCTCACCGGAAATGGGTGGATCGGCACCGACGACCAGAATTGCAGCGTCGATCTGCGGGACGAAATCCCTGGTCGTTTCCGTGTTTCCCGCGAACACCGATCCGATGCCCGGCGTATCCACGAGGCACATGCCCGAAGCCAGCAGGGGTGACGGCAGAAACGCCTCGATGCCCTCGACACGCTTCTTGTTTTCTGGATTCAGTTTTTCGGAGACGTACTGCGAGAGTTCTTCCGGCCGGATCGTCTTCCACTTGCTGTCGATCAGAACACGGGCCTTCCTTTGCATCCCGTATCTCAAGACGGTAGGCACAGTAGTGACTGGCACCACGCCCGTAGGCAATATCTGCTCGCTCACTAACGCGTCCAGCAAAGTGGACTTGCCGCGCTTGAACTGACCGACACAGGCCACAAAAAAACGCCCTTCGTTGATTCTTGCGACCAGCTGACGTACGTCGGCGCCGATGGAAGCCTCGCCTAATCTGTCGGCAATTTCCGCCAGGCGAGCGAGTGCCTGCCCATCGCCGGGAATCGCATTCGCAGCGTCATTAGGGATCGGTGGGTTTTCTACGTTTTGCATCTCCGGCTCACTGGAATCTCGATCAGGGCTGCGAGCGCTTTCCTCCCTCATGCACATACTTGATCACCTCGACGTCGGAGGTTGCGATCAACCCTTCCTTCACCATTTCATCGAGCGAGGGAATGAGGCGCTGGATATTCTCGGCGGTATCGATGATCTGGATCAGGATGGGAGCATCAGAGGAAAAGCGCAGCAGGTGCGAGCGGCGGATGATGGTGCTGGCACCGTAACCGGCGATTCCGCGATAAACAGTGGCTCCCGCGATATCAAGTTTCCGGCAGCGCTCTACGATGGCCTCATAGAGTGGCTGGCCGTGCCAGTGATCATCCTCGCCGAAGTGGATGCGAAGCATCTTGGCTTTGCCTTCGAGTTTCATTTCTCCGCCTCCTGCCTTTCCGGCAATGGTTGGGCATGGGAGTACTTGATAATGTCAACGTCAGACATCACCACTAACCCTTGCTGCACCATCTGGTCGAGTACCGGAACGAAGGATCTCAACTTCTCCTCCGTATCGACTACCGTCAGCAGGATCGGCGCATCATGTGACAGGTTAAGGGTCGAGTCCTTGTGGATGCGCCGATTCGCGCCGTATCCCAGAATTCCACGATAGACTGTCACCCCCGCGATATCGTTTGCGCGCAGGGCCTGCACCAGGGCTTCGTGAAGAGGTTTGCCGCGCCATTTGTCGTATTCGCCGATAAGGATCCGCATCATCTTGGCTTGCGCCTGAAGCTTGGCTGCCGGGACTTCTGATCGCAGCTTCTTGTCAGCAGCCACGGGCCTTATCACATTCGTATCGTGAACCTCGATGATTCCCTGGCATGCCATTTCCGTCAGCTTAGGCAGAACTTCCTGCACCCGGTCAGGGCTTTCGAGGAACTCAATCTTGATGGGCATCTGGTCGGATAGATCAACTAACCGGCTGGTGTGCAATTTATGATCCGTACCAAAGCCCGCCACGCCTCGAACCACCGTCGCGTCTGAGATGCCCCGGAAGAACAAATAGTCGAGGATTGCGGCATAACAAGCCGTGCCGTGGTACGTCTGCCCTTCCATCACGTAAACCGTCACCTTCTTAGCAGGTCCCGTGGTTAGCATTGGTCCTCCTGGCGCGCGAGGCCGCGCTGCTCATCAGAGTACAGATGGGACAGACTTTTGGGCCCGTGAACGATCGAAGTGTCTGCCGCAAGAGGGACGAACTGCTCCTTCATACCAGTACCTTTCCTATGGCCGCACCGGCCCACACCGCGATAAAACCGATGGTCAGGCTGAGCCCCACGTTGAGCAGGCCCGTCGTCAGTTGGCCATCCTGTATAGCGCGGAGCGTTTCATATTCGAATGTCGAGAATGTCGTGTACGCACCGATGAAGCCTATCGGAATCAAATAGCGCCAATAGGCGCTTGCTGTCGTCCTCGCCAGCAAAGTCATTGTCAATCCAATCAAGAAACAGCCGCTCATATTGATAATGAACGTGCCCAGTGGGAAACGTACGCCGTAACGTCCGCCGATGTAGGCTCCGAGAGAGTATCTGGCGACCGCGCCGACAAAGCCCCCGATGCCGATGACGAAATATTTCAGCAAAGGCTACATTCCTTTCCGTTCCTGTTTCTACCGCAGATGTGCCCGCACCCAACCCGCGCTGCCGCTGCACCGGTAAACTCTTGCACGGCACACTTCTCAGGTGTTGAAATATCAGTCACTCCGAAGCTGCAGGACGTATTGCGCTAAGGCATCCACTTCCGACTGCAGTTCCGCAACAATATCATTGAGATCGGCCGCAGCTTTATCCGACACTGGACCATAGCCCCGCATGTAACGCGGCGCAAGCTCGGCAATTGCAATCTCGACAAATGTGAGATTGACGTGGATGGAATGCGCGGCCGATATGTTTGGCTGTTCCGGAGTGAGCGACTGTCTCGACAGCACGCCTAAAAGATGACTGCGAATGCGAGCCACCGAGCGCTCGATTGCGGTGCGCTGCTCGTGATTAACGTCGCCCAAGTACAGTGGGAAGATGCTCCTCGAGGAGGCAGCGTTGAGCGTTGCTTCAATGTCCCACAGCAGCTTATCGACGTGCTTGCACGTGATAAGCAGGCGTTGCCGCTGGTTCGCGTTTAAACTTGAGGACATCGGTTAACCTTTGAGCTCGCGGTGCGTACGCATTGACTATCTTCGTGGACTGCGTAGCAAAACACTACTATCGATTTGGGACCAGTTAGGGAAGGCTTGCCGGGCGACATGACCCCGAAGACAAGTTTCCCTCGTCAGGAGTCATCATCTGTCCCGTTTCAGGGAGGACAGCGGTTCTGGGTGAACTCCTTCACCCTTACAGTTTGTACAAATCCTTGATAGCTCACGACCGTCCAGAAGTCAACCCGTGGGACCGGGCTCGACCGCTGGCGAACGCGCATAAGGGGCAAGGCTCCGCGACGGATACATGTAGCGCCTTCTGTCGCACATCGGCGCATACCCAATACCAAGGTCTGATGGACGAGGATTGATGGTGGGCGCATTGTTGTTCATGGAGCTTATCCGGTGATCACCACTACCGAGCGTCCGCTTCTCCCTGTAGTCGACGACGATGAGTCCGTGCGCGAGTCGCTACCCGATCTCCTAAACGAGCTCGGCTTTACGGCCCGTACGTTTTCTTCGGCGGAAGAGTTTCTGTTGTCGAATGATATCGACCAGACCCGTTGTCTGATCCTTGACATCGCTATGCCGGGAATGAATGGTCTCGATCTGCAGCAGGAATTGATTCGGCGCGGCCAGATAATTCCCATTGTCTTCATCACCGCTCAGTGGGACAAGGCCACGCAGGCACGAGCGTTCAAACAGGGAGCCGTGAGACTGTTGCTCAAGCCATTCACCGACGTCGCTTTGCTAGAGGCTGTGAAGACAGCGCTGAAGATAGCGTGACCATCGGCGACGTTGATCTGCATGGTGGAGGCGGCGGGAGTTGTGCTATCTTTATTCCTTTTATGTCTGTAAGTTGCTGATTATAAATGTTGAATATTTGGAAGATTTGGATAGCTCGCCGAATCTGGTGTACAAAAGGTGTACAAATTCGCTGTTTGTTCGCCAAGCCAGGATTGCCGTCACAATTGGAATTGTACATCGAGTTTGCTGAACCATCAGACTCTGATCGCACCGAGCGACGAGAAGAGGACGCCGACCCCAGGCGGCGGGAAGCTGCACCGACTCCACGAAGCGCACCAGCGCGAGGCAGCATCACCTACCGAGTGTGATCGACGCCGTGCGCGATAATAACATTCGCACGAACCGCTCCCGCCGATGGCAGCCACTAGCCCTTCACTTTGAGACCGAAAATCTCACACCCACGATTTATTTCACGCCAGCGGGGGGCGCCAATGTCGGAGGCTGTGCACAGATAGCCGGCGCTGGCTCCGCATTTCTTAGGAGACGAGCCGCAGAACTTTCGATTTGTACAGAGCGGACGCGATGACCGTTTCGCAATCGGAATCAATTTTACTCATGCCGCAGTGCGATCAGCGGATCGACCTTCGTTGCGCGCCTTGCCGGAATGTAGCTCGCCAGCATGGCAACCACCCCTAAAAGCAGAGCGGTTGAACTGAAGGCAATGGGGTCAGTTGGTTGAACCCGATATAAATAGCTCGCTAGCAACCGTGTGAGTCCTAGCGCACCGGCAATGCCCAGTCCCACACCAAACCCGGTCAGGATCATTCCCTGGCTCAGCACCAGCCGCAGAACATCTGTGTGTTTCGCGCCAAGCGCCATACGTATGCCAATTTCATGAGTGCGCTGCGTGACGCTATAGGCAATCACGCCATAAATGCCAATTGCGGCCAGCACCAATGCCAATGCAGCAAAGATGCTGAGTAACGTCATATTGAATCGGCGCATCGCGACTGCGGCGGAGCGGACTTGCTCCATAGTGCGGACGTGGCCTACGCCAACCGAAGGATCAATCGCTCGGAGCTGCTGCTCGACGGTGTGACTGAGCACCAGCGGGTCAGTCGACGCGCGGACGACGATGTATTCAGGAAACCAGATGGAAATAAGGTTCAGTACCGGATAAGGTGTCTGCGCCAGCGGAATGTAAACGCCAGCCCCCGCTGGCTCGTCGAGATAAGACCTGACATCTCCGACCACGCCGACAACCTGCCAATCGAGCTTCGCAAATTGAAAGCGCTGGCCGATTGGGTTTTGCCCCGGAAAGAGCAAGTGCGCTGCTTTTTGGCTAATGACGGCGACGGGAGGCAATTTATCGTTGTCGACTGCGGTCA
>CAWFUE010000009.1:0-12067 GCA_963818905.1 uncultured Acidobacteriaceae bacterium | reverse complement strand
TTTTGTCATCACCGCGGCGGACCTAAGATGACGTGGCAGGAGCGCGACAAGACTCCTGTGCTAGGACGGCTGTTTTCGCCTTACCTGGAAGAGCGTCTGGGAAAAACTCGTGACTCGGCCGAGCCGGTTGGAAAACAACATAAAGATATCTCCGCGTCGCTACAAGTCGCACTCGAAGAAGCCTACTTCCAGCTGCTGAATAACCTCTACAGGAATACTCATCAGAAGTCAGTATGCCTTGCCGGTGGCGTGGCATTTAACTGCGTTGCTAATGGCAAAATCTTCGACAATACGCCGTTCGCGGAAGTTTACGTTCAGCCTGCGGCCGGCGACGGCGGACTCTCCGTGGGCGCTGCGTATTACGTCTATCACCAGATTCTTGGGCAACCACGAAGCTTCGTGATGGACCATGCCTACTGGGGCCCGCAATTTACCTCCGAGGTAATTCGCGACGCCATCGCTGGCCGCAACCTGAATGGCTCCCACAATGTCAGATATCTGACAGATGAGGAGATCGTACAGGCTACGGCCAAGCACGTAGCGGACGGCAAAATCGTCGGCTGGTTTCAGGGACGCCAAGAGTGGGGCCCGCGCGCGCTAGGAAACCGCAGCATCGTTGTCGACCCGCGACGCGCCGAGATGAAGGACATCCTCAACCAGCGGATCAAGCATCGCGAGCCCTTCCGGCCGTTTGCGCCTTCAATCCTCGAGGAAAGAACGGCGGAGTACTTCGAACATTCCTATCCGTCGCCCTTTATGAATCTGGCGTACTCGGTGAGACCGGAGAAACGCGACAACATCCCTGCTCCGACGCATGTTGACGGCACCGGCCGGCTGCAGACGGTGAGCTGGCGGACTAATCCTAAGTACTGGGCGCTGATTAACGAATTCGGAAAGATCACCGGTGTTCCCGTCGTGCTCAATACTTCGTTCAATGAGAACGAGCCGATCGTTACCAAGCCGGAAGAAGCTATCGATTGCTTCCTGCGCACCAAGATGGACGTGCTGGCCATAGGCAACTACTTGATCGAGAAACCCGCCGGTGAGTCAGTTTGAGGCCTGAAGCGACCTTTATAAGAGAGCCATCTTCAGCGAGCGACATTCTGTCGCCGGCTGAAGTCGGCTCGGGCCTTCTGATGGCAGACGACACGCCGGCCTGAAGGTCTGCTCTACCAAAATGCGAATCCTCCTGCTGAACGAATACTTCCCGCCAGATACTTCGGCGACGGCGAAGATGGCTGCGGCGGTAGTCGATGCTCTGGCCGAGCAGCATCAAGTGACGGTGCTCTGTGGCCGTCCTTCGTATGATCCCTCGGAGCGCCATCCGCTTTACCTGCTGCGGCGCGAGCGGCGTGGCAATGTCACCATCGAGCGCGTAGGTTCCACAACCTACTCCCGGCGCCGCATGCGGCAGCGCTTGCTCAACTATCTTTCTTATATAGCGCTGGCGGTGCCGCGAGCCCTGATGATTCGCGCCGACGTTGTGCTGGCGATGACCGATCCGCCGTTTGAGGGAATCGTCGGAGCGTTCGTTGCCATGCTGAAGCGGCGGCCCTTTGTCTACAACATCCGCGATCTCTACCCCGAGATGGCCGTTGCAGGCAATATCGTAAAGCCCGCTCGCTGGTTGCAATTCTGGGAGAAACTGCATCGCTGGGCGCTCTTGCGGGCCACACGCGTTATCGTGCTGGGTGAGGATACACGCGAGCGCATTCTCGCCAAGGACATCGCGCCTGATCGTGTTGTCGTGGTGCGCGACGGTGCGCGGCTGCAGAAGTCGGCGCCGACGGCGAAGCATCCGGTGACGTGCGAAGTGCGTGGCGGGTACCGGTTTGTGGTGCTGCATGCCGGCAATCTGGGTTTCTATGGCGCGTGGGACACGGTAGTGAAAGCGGCCGCAGGGCTGAATGGCGATGGCGCCGGCTTCGTCTTCGTGGGCGATGGTGCGATGCGATCTCAGATCGAGGCCTCGGCGAACGGGTGCGAGGCGATTCGGTTCCAGCCTTTCCGTCCACCTGAGCAGATTCCCCACGTGCTGGCGGCGGGCGATCTTCACCTGATCACGATTCGTCCCGGACTCGAGGGAGTGGTGGTTCCGAGCAAGCTCTACCCGATTCTGGCGGCGGGCCGTCCGGTTCTGGCCCTGGCACCGGCGGAGAGCGACGTGGCGCGCATCATCCGCCGCGGTGGCTGCGGCGTGGTGGCCAATCCGGACGATCCGGCTGCGCTGACCGCACTGGTGCAGGAGTTGGCGCGCAATCCCGAAAAAGTGGCCCAGATGAGCTCGTGCGCGCGCGACATTGCTCCGGAATTTTCGTTTGACAGCGAGCTGCGACGATTCGTCGAGGTGCTCGAGAAGTCGGTGGTTGCCGAACCTGCCTATTCGCAAAGCCAGGCTGTCGCCGGGCAATAGCAAGCGTCGCCCGACGAGCTGAATCCGGCCGAGCGGATGAAATCTATTCAGCTTTCCGAACAAATATTCGCCGAGAGGTTCCCGTGACAACTGAAGTGGTTGTGTTCGCCATTGCACTCGCGACCTCGTTTTTACTGACGATTCCGGTGCGGCGGTTGGCGATTCATATCGGAATGGTCGATCACCCGAACGCGCGCAAGCTACATCAGAATCCCATGCCGTTGCTGGGCGGCCTTGCGATCTACTGTGGCACGGTGTTTGCCGTAATGTTCTCGCTGCATGGACAGCAGCAGCTAGACCAGATCGTCGGAATCCTGGCTGCCGCGACCCTACTGCTCATCACCGGCATGGTGGACGATCGCGGGCTGCTGCATCATCAGATCAAACTGTTCGTGGCCATGCCCGTCGCCGCGGCGACAATCGTGAGCCTCGGAGTTCGCTTTCATGTTATTCGGCAATGGGTGCCGGGAATTTTGGGCAACACTCTAGATATCGTATTCAGCCTGGTATGGATGGTCGGAATTACCGCGGCATTCAGCATTCTCGACCACATGGATGGGCTGGTGAGCGGAGTAGCGGCGATTGCGGCGTTCTTCTTCGCGCTGCTGGCGACGCTGGATGGGCAAGTTTTTGTAGCGCCGCTGGCAGCTGCTGTGTGCGGGGCATCCCTCGGCTTCCTGCGCTGGAATTTCAAGCCGGCGAAAATCTTTATGGGCGATAGCGGCGCCATGTTCCTGGGCTTCATGGTGGCGGCCCTAGGAATGAAGATTCGTGCGGCCCACGCTCCGCAGGCTATTGCGTGGATCATTCCGTTCCTGGTGCTGGCGGTACCGATCTTCGACACGACGCTGGTAACGATTTCACGGTCGCGACGAGGGCTGATTCCGTTCGCCTCGCCGGGCAAGGACCACACGGCGCATCGGCTGGCGAATCTGGCGCTCGGACAGCGCGGTGCGGTGTTGCTAATGTACGGTGTAGGAGTTTTCTTCGGCATGCTGGCGGTAGCGGTCAATCGTGTCGCCTTGACGCAGTACTGGCTGCTGGGAGCGGTGATCGTGATGGCCGCCGCAGTCGGGGTAGTGCTGCTGGAGAAGGTGCCATATGAACGGCAACTGCGGAGCGTGAAAGAAGCGGCATGACGGTTGGTGTTCAGCAGCTGAAACGAGCGATTGATCTACCCATGACCCTCACATATACTCGCCGACGAGCAGGGAAGCGCGTTGAACGCAAAGCATCGCTGCGGATACAAGAGTCTTCCTGGGCGAGAGGTGATCTTGAGTCATGACGTCGGAATTGTGGGTGGATCAGCTGCCGGATTGTTCACCGCGCACCTGCTTGGCCGCGCCGGAAGACGGGTCCAGGTTTTTGAATGCTCGCCGAGTTTCGATCCGAAGCCGCGGACGCTCATTGTTACCGGCGCGATGAACGAGCTCCTCGGCGGCCTGGGCAGGAAATCGGTTGTGAATGAGGTACGGCGCTTTGAGCTCTTTACCGACGGGCGCAAGGCCGAAATCGCGCTGCGCTCCCCGGACCTGGTCATCGAACGCACGAGACTCATCCAGGAATTAGCCGGGGCGGCCCGAGCCAGCGGCGCGGAGATATTGCTGGGCCGGCGGTTCGTTTCCATCGAACGACATTCCGATGGCTTGGCGCTGCAGATTGAGGAGAGCAAATCCGGAGGGCAGCAAGAAGCACGCGTTCGCACCGTTGTGGCGGCTGACGGTGGAGCGAGCCGCGTGGCGCGAGCCGCGGGCTGGCCGTCGCAAACCACGGTTCCGCTCTTACAGGCAATTGTCCGATTGCCGGAGGGGATGCGAGCCGATACAACTCGGGTCTGGTTCATTCCTGACGACACACCGTATTTCTACTGGCTGATTCCTGATTCACCGACGCGCGCCGTGGTAGGACTGATCGGCGAAGATGGGCCGGGCTCGCGCGAGGCGCTCGACCGATTCCTTGAGCGACAGCACCTGACACCGCTGGAGTATCAGGCTGCGAGAGTTCCCGTTTATTCCAGATGGATACCGATTCGTCGGCAGCTTGGCGGCGGCGAGGTTTACCTAGTGGGCGATGCAGCAGGTCACGTCAAGGTGACGACGGTAGGCGGGATTGTGACTGGCTTCCGCGGAGCGCGCGGCGTGGCCGATGCCATTCTAAGTGGCAGGCCTGGACACAGGCTTCATTCCTTGCGACGCGAGCTTGGCACTCATTTGCTCATTCGCAAATTTATTCATAATTTCACTCAGGCGCACTACTCACACCTGGTGGATCTACTGAGCGCCCGCGCGCGTAAGGACCTGGAAACCTACACGCGGGACGAGCCGGCACGAGTGCTGTGGCATCTTTGTTTGCACCAGCCGCGGTTCCTGCTTTTTGGGATTCGCGCTTTTCTGACCGGCGTGAGCCCACAGCGCAATCCGGAGCCACAGAGACTGGCTTCGTCGTAAATTGGATGCAACGCTTCCGTCTTGGCTCCGTGATTGCCGGCTGGTGACAGCTCCCAGATTCCATGACTAAGGGCCTCGCATGATTAGCTTGGTCGTTGTTTTACTACTCCTGATTCTTGTTAGCTTGTGGCTCGGCTTCTACGCTCTGGTGAAGCAACAGGGGCGGATCCTGCTGCGCCTCGATCAGCTCGAGCGCGATGCGAAGCACGGACCAAGAGCGGAGAGCGCGATCACGGAGATTTCCGAGGCCGAAGGGGTGCTGGTGGGGACGCCGTTTCCGGAGTTCAAGTATCCCGATCTCAATGGCGAGGAGGTGTCGTTAGCAGAGTTTCGCGGCAGGCGGGTGCTGCTCGTGCACTGGAGCTTTACCTGCGGATTCTGCGAGCTGATTGCCTCCGAACTGGCTGCTCTGGACAACAAGCTGGCAGAGGAAAATGTCGAGCTGGTACTGCTTTCGTACGGCGACGTTACGGCGAACCGCAAGGGTGCAACGGAGCATAACCTGCGTTGCCCGATTCTGCTAATCAAAGATGGCGAGACACCGGAGCCGTTTGCGCACCGGGGCACGCCGGTCGCGTATTTGCTGGACGAGGAAGGGAGAGTGGATGCTCCTCTGGCGCTGGGTGCCGAGGGCGTGATCGGGCTGGTGAGAGCGATTGCAGCCGAGGAGGGTCCAAGCCCGAGCTTCGCTGGAATTGCAACCGGGCAGGCTGAGTCGCAAGCTGAGCAGTCACAGGCTAAGACAAGTTACGGCCATCGGGTGAAAGTGCCGGGATTACGGGGCGAGATCGGCCTGGGTGACGTGATCAAACGCATCACCTCGGCAGTGGGAATCAAGCCATGCGTAGGATGCGAGAGACGTGCTGCCCTGCTGAATCGCTGGGTTAGTTTCTCTGGAGTGATGGGGAGCGGACTGAAAGCTGGTACTACCGCTCCGCCGTTTCGTTTGCCCGACGTGAACGGCCGGATGGTTTCTCTGCAGGAATATCGAGGCCGGCGGGTACTGCTGGTCTTTACCGATCCGCAGTGTGGACCTTGCGACGAGCTGGCTCCCGATCTTGTTCAGTTGCATGAAGAGCACGCGAACAACGGCTTAGCGGTGATCGTGGTGGGACGCGGCGATGCGGACGAGAACCGCAGCAAGGCACAGCGACACGGATACAAGTTTCCCTTCGTAGTGCAGCCCAAGTGGGACCTTTCCAAGGACTACGGAACGTTTGCAACGCCGGCCGCGTTTCTGATCGGAGAGGACGGCGCCATCGTGAAAGACGTAGCATTCGGGACCGAGCCGATATTGACCCTCGCCCGGCGGGGCGTAGCTGTGCAAGGAGCGGTGAAATGAGCAAACTGAAGAACGAGACGAGTACCCGTTTTGACGATATCGCGCGCATCATCGCCAGCCCCATTGAGCGCAGAGAAGCGATAAGGCTGGTCAGCCGAGTAATGGGAGGCAGCGTATTAGCTGCTTTAGGGCTGGGCGGAAACTCATTGTTCGGACAAAATGCAAGTCCTTGTCCCACCGCTCTCCAATTTCTCTGCGGAAGTCTCAGCGGTACCCACTCGTGCTGTGTCGTGAACAGCCAGCAGTGTTGCACCGACATCGGCGCTTACTGCTGCCCCAGCGCCGACAAGTGTTGTCACGGCGTTTGCTGCGCGGGCAATCAGGTATGCTGCGGCGGTCCCGAAAACGTCCCCCGATGCTGCGAGCCTGGGCAGATCTGCTGCAAGGGCAGGTGCTGCACAGCCAGTCCGAGCGCATCCAATCCCTGCGAAGGAGCAAGGTGTTCGTAAGCCTGGTGTCGGTTTCCTCTGTGAAGCATGGATACGGACAAGCGGCGAATGGGGCGCTTGTCCAATCACCTCTGTTGTATGCTCCGCACATTTGAAATTTCACTTCGTCCTCGCTTCCGGTCGTGGGCCTTCCTGCTACTGATCACGTTGGCATGCCTGTTTCTGGCAATCGAGACGCTGCTGGTGGGAATCGCGTCATCTCCGGCGACGCTGCGCGCGCCGTGGTTCCTGGCTTTAAATTCAAGTAACCCTGCCCTGCAATTTCAACTGGGTGAACTGTACAAAGCCAAGAATCCGCAGCGAGGGATCGAGCACCTGCGCCGGGCAACTGAATTAAGTCGGTACAGCCGGTTTTACTGGTCGAGTTTGGCCCGAGCCTGTGAAGCGGCAGGCGATACCCGGTGCGTGGACCAGGCAAGAGAGCGACTGCTGGAACTTTGTCCCATGGTGCCGCTCTATCACTGGTATGCCGCACAACGCGACTTACAGGCGCAGCAAGTGGATGCGGCAGTCGTGCAAATTCGGCGTCTGCTGGAGCTTGATCCCTCCTATGCATCGGCTACCTGGGCAACCCTGCGGACGTACCAATCTCCCGATGCGATTTTTCGCGAGATGTTTGGATCTCACATGGACCCGAAGCTCGCGCTGGGATACATCGTTTTCTTGAACGGACAAGGACAGAACGAAGCCGCATACTCCATGTGGAAGCAGGTTGTCGCCGCCGGAGGTGAATTCTCGTTTGTCTCAGCTCAACGTTATCTGGAACGGCTGATCGACCAGGGCAGGATCGAAGAAGCTGCTGGAGTGTGGCAGGACCTCGGGACCCGAAGACTTCTAGGAAAACCGGGAAGCGACGAAACGGGCAATCTCGTCTTCAATGGCGGCTTCGAACGAATTCCTTTGAACAAGGGCTTCGACTGGCGCTGGCGGGAGCCCTTGACGTATCTGGCAGTCGATTTCGCCGCTCCGGGAGCTTATCGCGGCGCTCGCTGCCTGCGCATCGATTTTTCCGTCAGTCGCAACCAGGCATACGAACCTGTTTATCAGATCGTGCCAGTTCTTCCCACCCATACTTACCATCTTGAGGCTTATGTCCGCTCTGAGGAGATCACCTCTGACACCGGACCGGTATTGCGGGTGCGCGACGCACAGCAGCCAGGCTTTCCTGATGCGGTCAGCGAAACTACAGTGGGCACGACACCGTGGCATCGCTTGGCCCTCTACTTTACGACCGGGCCACAGACTCGCGCGATCCAGCTTTCCGTCTGGCGGCCGCTGGGGCGGGTGTTCCCAACCGAGATCTCGGGAAGCTTTTGGCTGGACGCCGTCTCTCTCAAATGCGTGGATTGCGACCCCGTGGGTGTAAGACAACGATTAGTAGTCCGTACCTTAATCCTGGGAAGTGGCCGACCAACAGATAGCAGCGACCAATCGGCGCAGATCAGCAGTGCACAAACTCAGAAGTGAGAATGGCATTGTCTACTCTCAATTCGATTAAGCCCGCCTGTCCTCCGGCAACAGACGCTTCGGACGCTGAACTGGAAACAGCAAGCGGTTCGCCCGCGATCTCTTTCGCACGGGTCGTGCTGGTGGTCACGTTGTTCGCCGCACCTTGGGCTTTTGGAGCGGTGGAAAACTGGGCCTGGGTGGCTTTGGGCTTGTCCGCGTGTTGTGTCCTGTTCTTGTGGGCATTGGGAAATGTCCAGCAAGGAGTACTCAAGGTAGCCTGGTCGTCCCTTTATCTCCCATTGGGCTTGTTCCTGGTTCTGGGAGTCATCCAGTGCGCGACGCATCTGACCCTTGACCGCTCGGAGACACAACGCGCTCTGGTGTTGCTGGCCGCCGACCTGACATTTTTCTTTGTGACGATACAGCTTTTCTCGACGGCAAGCGGGGCCGTCTGGCGCGGCTTTGGGCTTTGCGTACTGGTGCTGGCCGGCTCGTTAGGGTTGTTCGCCATTCTGCAGTTCGGCGCAGGCGAACAGCAAATCTACGGCGAGGTTGCGACTCCATACAATCTGCTCTTCGGCCCCTACGTCAATCCCAACCATTTTGCCGGTCTGATGGAAATGCTGATCCCGGTTTCCGTCTTCTACATTGCCGAGCGGCACCAGAAGCGCTCGCTGTCTTTGGTGGTGTGGCTGGTGGTTGGCGCGGCTGTGGCAGTGGCGTCGCTGTTGTTGTCAGGATCGCGCGGCGGCTTGCTCGCCCTGCTGGCGGAATTGGTGATCGCTGTTGCCGTGCTATCGAAAGCCGGACGCATGCGACGCAGCTTCGCGGCGATGGTAGCAGCGATGATTCTGCTCGCAGTACTGCTGTTTACGTGGGTCGATCCAGGCTTCGTCGCACAAAAGCTGGGCAGAATGGTAACTTCCGACAACAACTCGATCTGGCTGGAGTGGGCTGATTTCCGCAAAGTCGTGGCGAGGGATTCGATGCGCATCGTTCTTGACCATCCCGTCTCAGGCGTGGGACTGGGCAATTTCGAGACCGCCTATCCGCGCTATCAGACTTTCCCCAGCGAGTTATGGATTGACTATGCGCACAACGATTACGTGCAGGCTATAACCGAGACCGGACTGGCCGGCGCGCTCCTTATCTTGTTAGCCGTCGTGCTGTTCGTTCGTCAAGCTATTGCAACTCCTGCCCGAGGATCGATACCGGAAGGCGGTTGGATTCGCCTGGGTGCGGCTCTGGGCTGCTGCGGAATGCTGGTGCACAGCTTCTTCGATTTCAACTTACACATTCCTGCGAATGCAGCATGGTTTGCGGTACTGGCCGCGCTGGCAATATCGAACGTGCCAATCTCCCCGACGCGAACTAATGATTTGGACGTGTACTGAAAGTGGCGCCGCATTCTTTCGATCAGGTCAACTCGCATGTGCTGGTCGTCGATCCGCCCCGGGAGCCAATACCGCTGAAGCCAGAACCGTCCCCGGTCGTGAAAGCCCGTAAGCTGGAAGCTGGGCTGATTTGCTCGGGCGTTGTTCTGCTCCTGTTTGTTGTCGCGCTAGCGGCATTCCGTGGCGCAGGCCGATGGTTGATCAAGCAGGATCAACTCTCTCCGGCAGCAGCCGTGGTGGTGCTGAGCGGAAGCACGCCCTACCGTGCCGAAGAAGCTGCGAAAGTCTATCGCAGGGGCTACGCGCCGGAAGTGTGGGTGAGCCGGGGAGCAGATTCCGCGAGTGAATTCCAGAAACTAGGTATCCATTTTACAGCCGACGAAGAGTATGACCGCGAAGTCTTAACCCGCCAGGGCGTTCCAGAAGGTGCAGTCCATATTCTTCCCAATTCCATCGTGAACACGGAACAGGAAGTGGGCGAAGTAGCGCGCGAGATGCAGCGGCAGGGAAAGACGACAGTCATTATCGTCACCTCGCCCCAACATACACGCCGCGTCAGGACGCTGTGGGCGAAGCTTGCTCCCGCGGACCGCAAGGCTATAGTCCGCGCAGCGTTTGAAGATCCCTTCGACGCCGACCACTGGTGGCGAAACAGTCGCGATGCGCTTTCCGTCATCCGCGAAATGTTGGGCCTGATGAATGCCTGGGCTGGACTTGCGGTTCGGCCGCATGCCTCATGAGCACGGCAGAATAATGTGTGCAAACATGCATTCCTCATGCAAGTCCGGCATTTTTCGGTGTCACAAGTAGTTCCCACCGGCCGATCTTTTCGCGTTGTATAAATTCGCTCGTTCCATGGCAAGTCCTATGAAGCTCCGCGGCGATTTCGGGTTGAGTTTCCAGCGTACGTGCCTTGCGATGTCTAATCTTCTCAAGCCCAATACCACATTTGGGTCTTGTTCGCTCCATTGGGCAAGAGTATCGTGGGGCGACCGCACTAAACCTCAGTTAGTTTCATTCTATTCAGGCGCTGCCAAGCGCGGGAGAAACAGACTATGACGTGTGGAAATCATTCTCGTTTCAGACTACCAATCCTGACCGTAAGTCTCGGGATCCTCATCGCTCTTGCAGTCCCATTTGCTAAGGTTTTGGGGAACGAGAATGGGGAGCGCCTGCCTATCCTGATCACCCAGCCTGTAGACGAAAGCAAGCTGGTCACGTTGCGTGGTAACACGCGGCCGGAGGCCAATGCCCGTAACGATCGCGGCCCGGTACCGGACGACTTTCCCATGCCGCATATGCTGCTGCAGTTGAAGCGTGCGCCACAGTTGGAGAAGGAGTTGGAGCAGTACATCGAGGGACTCACGGACAAGTCGTCCCCAAACTATCACCACTGGATGCTGGCGCAAGAGCAAGGTGAGAAGTACGGTCTGGCGCAGGAAGATCTCGACACCATCACCGGCTGGCTGAGCTCGCACGGATTCGAAGTGGGATATGTTTATCCCAACCGCATGGTGATCGATTTTTCCGGCACGGCAGGGCAAATTCGCGAAGCCTTCCACACCGACATTCACTATCTTGAGGTCAACGGCGAGCAACACTTCGCCAACATGAGCAATCCGCAAATTCCCAAGGCGCTTACACCCGCGGTCGTCGGCGTCGTTTCGATGAACAACTTCAAGCCGCACCCCATGCTTGTGCCCGCCACGGATTACACCTTCTCGGGCTGCACGAGTACCGCTAGCCGTCCAACTGAGCCCGGTACGTGCTATGCATTGGTGCCAGCGGATTTCCAGATGATTTACAACCTCAATCCTCTTTACCGCTTGGGCATCACTGGTGGCAACTCTACTGCTCGACAAACCATCACGTTGGTGGAGGACAGCAATACCTACAGTACCGATGTAGCTACGTATCGCAGCATCTTCCTCGGCGGGTTCAGCCTGGGTACATTTAGCACAATTCACCCCAGCACCAGCGGCCAACCAACTTGCAGTACCCCAACGTCAACTGCGGCCGACAGCGAAGCAGACCTCGATGCGGAGATCGCCAGCGCCATAGCCCCCGGGGCGAATATCACGGTGGCGAGCTGCGCCGATGCCACAACCAACGGAGTCCTTATCGCCGTGCAGAATCTTGTTAACGCCGCTAGCCCGCCCTCAATTATCAGTATGAGCTACGGCGAGTGCGAGGCAATTAGCGGTGCGACAACCACCGCGGCCTTCAATACAGCATTTCAAACCGGCGCAGGGGCAGGAGTGTCCATTTTTGCTTCTACGGGCGATTACGGTGCGGGCGGTTGCGCGCCTGGGTTCACCACGAGCTATACCGAGACCGGCATCGGGATTACGGGCTGGGGTGAAAGCGTTTACAACGTCTCGGTAGGCGGTACGGATTTCGAGGACGTCTACAACGCCAAGGAAGCCAGCCCGACGATCCCGTTGAGCACCTATTGGAACTCGACCAACACGGCAACTTACGGATCGGCCAAGTCATACATCCCTGAAATTCCCTGGAACGACTCCTGCGCCAGTGTTTTGATCGCCAACTACGTCAGGGGCAGCTTCAACACC
>CAWFUE010000008.1:0-25318 GCA_963818905.1 uncultured Acidobacteriaceae bacterium | reverse complement strand
CTGGCGGCCCGGAACCTGGTGCCGCTCGGCGACCCGCAGCAGCTCGCCCAGCCGAGCCAGGCGACCGACCCGCCGGGGGCGGGCGCCTCGGCGCTCGAGCACATCCTGGACGGCCGGGCCACCATGCCCGAAGGCGCCGGGCTGCTGCTCGACCAGACCTACCGGATGCACCCGGACCTATGCCGGTACACCTCCGAGACCTTCTACGACGGGAAGCTGCACGGCGCGGCGGGCTCGGCCTGCAGGAGATCCTCGGCACAGAGCCATTCACCGGGCCGTTCACCGGGCCGTTCACCGGGCCGTTCACCGGGCCGTTCACCGGGCCTGCGCGTCGTGGAGGTGCCGCACCAGGGCAACACCAACGCGTCACCGGAGGAGGCCTGCCAGGTGGCGCGGCTGGCCGGGACGCTCGCGGGCTGCTCGTGGCGGGACCGGGACGGCGCGGTGCGGCCGGTCGGGTGCGACGGCATCCTGATCGTGACTCCCTACAACGCGCAGATCCGGGCCATCCAGGCCGCCCTGGCCGACTGCGGCCTGACCGGGTTCCGGGTCGGGACCGTGGACAAGTTCCAGGGCCGCGAGGCCCCGGTGGTCATCACCGATGGCGACCTCGTCGGCCGTCGAGGTGCCGCGCGGGCTGGACTTTCTCTACGACCGGTCGCCGCTGAACGTGGCGACCTGCGGGCCCGCACTGGCCCTGCTGCGCCCCGCGGCCCGCGCGCGGGAAGGGGTGGCGCACACCGCGGCGACCTTGCACTCGCTGCTGTTCACCGGGCACGCGCACGCCGTGGCCGCCGCCCGGCCCTGGCGCTGGACGCCTTCACCCGGTACACGGCCGAGGTCGACCGCCGCCAGGTGCCGCGGTTCGCGGGCCGCGCAGTGAACTTCGCCGGGTGGGCTGCGCAGTCTTCTCGGCGCGGCCGAGGAGGCCGGGCGATGATCACCGCCGGGCCCTGGAGCTCGGGCGCAGCCAGGGCACCGTGGAGGTCACCATCGCCGCGCTGGAAGACCTGGCCGAGCAGTGCGCGGAGGCCGGCGATGCGGACGGCGCCCAGGACCGGCTGGCGCAGGCACGGGCTCTGCTGACCGGCGACCTGGTCTTCGGCTGGTGCCCGCATCTGCCTGCTGGAAGGCCTCGAAGATGATCTTCTGCTTGTCGTACGGAATACCGATGCCGCTGTCCGACACCTCGAACGCGATCACCGAGGCCGCGCCGCTGAGAATTGGATGATCCTCGCTCCAGCCGCTATCCGCCGCGGAAACTGACAGCCGCACACCACCCTGTTCGGTGAACTTGAATGCGTTCGACAGCAGGTTCTTCAGCACCTGTTGCAAACGCTTCGAGTCTGTTACCAGGCTGCGCGAGAGGTGCGGATCGGTGTGCACTTCAAACGACAGCTTCCTGCTTTCAGCTTCATGGCGGAACGGCCGTCCCACCATGTCGAGCAGGCTGGCGAAGAAGACCTCTTCGGCTTCGACCGAAACCGTGCCCGACTCGATCTTCGACAGATCCAGAATGTCGCTGATCAGGTTCAGCAGGTCGGTGCCGGCGCCGTGAATGGTGCGCGCAAATTCGACCTGCTTGTTCGACAGGTTCTTGTCTGGATTGTCGGCCAACTGCTGACCGAGCACCAGAATACTGTTGAGCGGCGTACGCAACTCGTGCGACATGTTGGCCAGAAACTCTGACTTGTACTTGGAAGTCAACGCCAGCTCTTTAGCCTTCTCTTCCAGAGCGCGACGAGCCTGTTCGATCTCCTGGTTCTTGCGCTCCACTTCGGCATTCTGCTCAGCAAGTTGCTGCGCTTTTTGCGCCAATTGCTCGTTGGTTTGCTGCAGCTCTTTCTGTTGCGTCTGCAGCTCAATAGCGAGTTGCTGCGACTGTTTCAGCAGGCCTTCCGTCTGCATCGTGGCTTCAATACTGTTCAGCACGATGCCGATGCTGGACGTGAGCTGTTCAAGGAAGGCCAGATGAGAAGCGGTAAATATACTCAAGCTAGCCAGTTCAATCACCGCTTTGACCCGGTCTTCGAAGAGCACCGGAAGCACAATCACATTGCGTGGTACCGCTTCGAATAGTCCCGACCGAATCGGCGCGGCATGCTGCGGCAGCTCTGAAATCAACATGCGCCGCTTTTCCGCCGCGCACTGGCCGACCAGCCCTTCGCCGATCTTCACGCGCTGCAAATGCCCGTCTTCGGTATTGGCGAATGCCGAGAGCAATACCATCGTCCCGGAACTCTCCGAATCCATCTGGTACAACACGCCCTGTTGCGCGTTGACCAGCGGCGCCAGCTCCGACAACAGCATGCGGCCGACGGTCGTCAGATCGCGCTGGCCCTGCAACATGCCGGTGAAGCGTGCGAGGTTGGTCTTGAGCCAGTCCTGCTCGGTGTTGCGATCGGTCGTGAGTCGGAGGTTGTCAATCATCGTGTTGATGTTGTCTTTCAACTCCGCGACTTCGCCACGCGCCTCCACCTGAATCGAACGAGTAAGATCGCCCTTGGTAACCGCGGTTGCTACTTCTGCAATCGCGCGCACCTGATTCGTGAGGTTGTCGGCCAAAAGGTTCACGTTGCCCGTGAGGTGTTTCCACGTGCCGGCTGCTCCGGGCACGTTGGCCTGGCCGCCCAAACGGCCTTCCACGCCGACTTCGCGCGCGACCGTGGTCACCTGATCCGCGAATGTCGCCAGCGTGTCCATCATGTTGTTGATGGTTTCCGCCAGCGCTGCCACTTCGCCCTTGGCGTTCACCGTCAGCTTCTGCGTTAGCTCGCCGTTGGCGACGGCCGTCACCACCTTCACGATGCCGCGCACCTGCTCGGTCAGGTTTGCCGCCATCACGTTGACGTTGTCGGTGAGGTCCTTCCAGGTTCCGGCGACGCCCGTCACCTGCGCCTGACCGCCCAGCTTGCCTTCCGTTCCGACCTCGCGGGCCACGCGCGTCACCTCAGCCGCGAAGGCATTCAACTGATCGACCATCGTGTTGATGGTGTTCTTCAGCTCCAGAATTTCGCCCTTCACGTCGACCGTGATCTTGCGTGACAAGTCGCCACGAGCGACAGCCGTGGTTACCTCGGCGATGTTGCGCACCTGCGCCGTCAGATTTCCAGCCATCGCGTTCACGGAATCCGTGAGATCCTTCCACGTTCCCGCCACACCCGGCACGTTGGCCTGGCCACCGAGGCGGCCTTCGCTACCGACCTCACGCGCCACGCGCGTCACTTCGGCGGCGAACGAACGCAACTGCTCGACCATCGTATTCAGCGTTTCTTTCAGCTGCAGAATCTCGCCGCGGACGTCGACCGTGATCTTCTTGGAAAGATCGCCGTTGGCAATGGCTGTCGCGACTTCGGCGATGTTGCGCACTTGTCCAGTCAGGTTGCTGGCCATGAAGTTCACGTTGTCGGTGAGATCTTTCCAGGTTCCGGCGACACCCGGCACCTGCGCCTGACCACCGAGCTTGCCGTCGGTTCCGACTTCGCGGGCGACGCGCGTAACTTCGCCGGCAAACGCGTTGAGCTGATCGACCATGGTGTTGATGGTGTTCTTCAGCTCCAGAATTTCGCCCTTCACATCGACAGTGATCTTGCGCGACAAGTCGCCACGAGCGACAGCCGTCGTCACTTCGGCAATGTTGCGCACCTGCGCCGTCAGGTTTCCGGCCATCGCGTTCACCGAGTCCGTAAGATCTTTCCACGTTCCCGCGACTCCAGGAACATTCGCCTGTCCGCCCAGCCGCCCTTCAGTGCCGACCTCGCGGGCGACGCGCGTTACCTCCGCAGCGAACGAGCGCAACTGCTCGACCATCGTGTTCAGCGTTTCTTTCAACTGTAGAATTTCGCCGCGGACGTCGACGGTGATCTTCTTGGAAAGATCGCCGTTCGCGATTGCAGTCGCGACCTCGGCAATGTTGCGCACCTGTCCAGTCAAGTTGCTGGCCATGAAGTTCACGTTGTCGGTGAGATCCTTCCAGGTTCCAGCGACACCCGGCACCTGCGCCTGACCACCGAGCTTGCCGTCGGTTCCGACTTCGCGGGCGACGCGCGTAACTTCGCCGGCAAACGCGTTGAGCTGATCGACCATGGTGTTGATGGTGTTCTTCAGCTCCAGAATTTCGCCCTTCACATCGACCGTGATCTTGCGCGACAAATCGCCGCGCGCCACAGCCGTCGTCACTTCGGCGATGTTGCGCACCTGGCCGGTCAAGTTGCCGGCCATGGAATTAACCGAGTCCGTGAGATCTTTCCACGTTCCAGCTACGCCCGGCACGTTGGCCTGTCCACCCAAGCGGCCTTCGGTTCCGACCTCGCGGGCTACGCGCGTGACTTCGCCTGCGAACGCGTTGAGCTGATCCACCATCGTGTTGATGGTTTCTTTCAGCAGCAGAATTTCGCCGCTGACGTTCACCGTGATCTTCTTCGACAAGTCGCCATTCGCGATTGCCGTCGACACCTCGGCGATATTCCGCACCTGGCCAGTGAGGTTACTGGCCATGAAGTTGACGTTGTCGGTGAGATCTTTCCAGGTTCCGGCGACGCCCGGCACCTGTGCCTGACCGCCGAGTTTGCCGTCCGTTCCCACTTCGCGGGCCACGCGAGTAACTTCGCCGGCAAAGGCATTGAGCTGGTCGACCATCGTATTGATCGTGTTCTTCAGCTCGAGAATTTCGCCCTTCACGTCCACCGTGATCTTGCGTGACAAGTCGCCGCGCGCGACTGCCGTTGCGACTTCGGCAATGTTACGGACCTGTGCGGTGAGGTTGCCGGCCATGAAGTTGACGTTGTCGGTCAAGTCCTTCCAGGTTCCAGCCACGCCGGTAACCTGCGCCTGACCGCCAAGTTTGCCTTCGGTGCCGACCTCGCGAGCGACACGTGTCACTTCGCCGGCGAACGCGTTCAGCTGATCCACCATCGTGTTGATGGTGTTCTTCAGCTCCAGAATTTCGCCTTTCACATCGACTGTAATCTTGCGCGACAAGTCGCCGCGAGCCACGGCCGTCGTCACCTCGGCGATGTTGCGCACCTGCGCTGTCAGGTTTCCAGCCATTGAGTTGACGGAATCTGTCAGATCCTTCCAGGTTCCAGCCACGCCCGGCACGTTGGCCTGTCCACCCAAGCGGCCTTCCGTTCCAACTTCGCGGGCAACGCGCGTCACTTCGCCGGCGAAGCGGTTGAGCTGATCGACCATGGTGTTCAGTGTTTCCTTCAGCTGCAGGATTTCGCCGCGCACGTCCACCGTGATCTTCTTCGACAAGTCACCGTTGGCAATTGCCGTCGCGACTTCGGCGATGTTACGCACCTGGCCAGTCAGGTTGCTGGCCATCGAGTTGACGTTGTCGGTTAAATCCTTCCAAGTACCGCCGACACCAGGCACCTGCGCCTGCCCTCCCAGCTTGCCTTCGGTGCCGACCTCGCGGGCCACGCGCGTCACTTCGCCGGCGAAAGCATTCAGCTGATCCACCATCGTGTTGATGGTGTCCTTAAGTTCGAGAATTTCTCCCTTTACATCGACCGTGATTTTGCGCGACAAATCGCCGCGAGCCACGGCCGTCGTTACCTCGGCGATGTTGCGCACCTGCGCGGTGAGGTTTCCGGCCATCGCGTTGACCGAATCGGTCAAATCTTTCCAAGTGCCGGCCACGCCAGGCACCACAGCTTGACCGCCAAGCTTGCCGTCTGTGCCGACCTCGCGGGCCACGCGCGTAACCTCCGACGCGAACGACCGCAACTGGTCCACCATCGTATTAATAGCTTCTTTGAGCTGGAGAATTTCGCCGCGCACATCGACCGTGATCTTGCGCGACAAGTCGCCGCTGGCCACGGCGGTCGCGACCTCCGCAATGTTGCGCACCTGGCCAGTCAAGTTGCTGGCCATGGAATTGACGGAGTCCGTGAGGTCCTTCCACGTGCCGGCAACACCCGGCACCTGCGCCTGGCCGCCGAGCTTGCCGTCGGTTCCGACCTCTCGAGCCACGCGCGTCACTTCCGCCGTAAACACGCCGAGCTGCTGAATCATGGTGTTCACGATGTTGGCGGAGCGCAGGAACTCGCCCTCCAGCGGTCGCCCGTCGACGTCGAGCCGAACTGTTTGCGTGAGATTGCCCTGCGCCACGGCCGCAATGGCGCGCGTCACTTCTGTCGTTGGCCGCAGAAGATCCTCGACCAACGTGTTGACGGAAACCTCCATCTCGCCCCAGGCGCCGCGGATTTCCTGGAACTTTGTGCGCTCGCGGGTTCGGCCTTCCTTGCCGACCGCCTGGCCGACGCGCTTTAGTTCGCGCGCCATCTGCTCGTTGGCAGCAACGATGTCATTGAAAGTGTCCGCGATCTTACCCGGCAGGCCTGTCCACGCAACCGGAAGCCGGACGGAGAAGTCGCCATCGCGCATGGTTTGCAGGCTGGCCAGAATCACCGCGAGTTCGGGAGAATCGGGTGCGAGCGCCGTGGCTGTAGCTTCTCCGTTGCCTGAAGTTGAAGTGGGTACGATGGTGGGTCCGATCTCGGAAGCACTTTGGCCGGGCCTTTTCATTTTTTATGTCTCCCTTCAGACAGCTGGCAGATTGAGACAAGAGCCGTATTCTAAACTTCTCTGTCAATAGCGGAGCAGGGCTCACAGGAGTTTTTTTCGCGGCCACAAAGTAGTGGAAGGAATCGCCGGTAGGGACTTGCCGTTGTTCGATTGTCATGGCCAGAAATGGATACCGTCCCTAATTGCAAAACTGGGGCAAGAACGTCTAAATCCGGAGCGGGAAGTCTGTTGCTGCAGCAGTGATGCCGTCAGTTAAAGTGGGGTTGTCTGGTGAAAGGATTTTTTTTTGGTAGATGGCGGGGGCGGGCAGGCTTCCAGCTAGTTACTGATGGCTAATGGCTGACGTTCCTTCGCTGCGTAATGCGAATCGACGTAGTCGTCGAGGATCTTAATGAATTCGGCGACGATGTGGTCGCCCTTCAGCGTCAGCATCAGCCGGCCATCGACGTAAACCGGCGCCTTCGGCTCCTCGAAAGTGCCCGGCAGCGAGATGCCGATGTTAGAGTGCTTCGACTCGCCCGGCCCGTTCACGACGCAACCCATCACCGCGACTTTCATCTCTTCCACGCCGGAATAGCGCGTCTTCCAGACCGGCATTTGCTCGCGCAGGTAGCTCTGGATCTGTTCGGCCATCTCCTGGAAGAACGTGCTGGTGGTGCGACCGCATCCGGGACAGGCAGTAACCTGCGGGGTAAAGCTGCGGATGCCCATCGACTGCAGAATCTGCTGTGCCACCGTGACTTCTTCGGTGCGATCGCCATTGGGCGCAGGCGTCAGCGAGACCCGAATCGTGTCGCCGATGCCTTCCTGCATCAGCACGCCCAGTGCGGCGGTGGAGCTGACGATACCTTTCGCGCCCATCCCGGCCTCAGTGAGGCCCAGATGCAGCGGATACTCGCAGCGCCGCGAGAGTTCGCGGTAAACGTCGATGAGGTCCTGCACCCCGCTGACTTTCGCGCTGAGGATAATTTGCTCGCGCTTCATTCCGTAGCTGACAGCTATCTCAGCGGAGCGCAGCGCGCTTTGCACCATGGCTTCCATGGTCACGTCGCGTGCGTCCTTCGGCTCGTCCAGCTTTGAGTTCTGATCCATCAGCTTGGTCAGCAGCGCCTGATCGAGCGAGCCCCAGTTGACGCCGATGCGCACCGGCTTGTCGTTCTCGACGGCGACTTCGATCATCGCCAGAAAGTTGTTGTCATCCTTCTTGCCGATCGAAACGTTGCCAGGATTAATGCGGTACTTGGCCAGCGCCCGCGCGCATGCGGGATACTTCTTCAGCAGGAGGTGACCGTTGTAGTGGAAATCGCCAATGATCGGAACGGGAACACCGAGCTTCTCCAATCCGTCAACAATGTAAGGGACAGCTTTCGCGGCGTCATCGTTGTTGACGGTGACGCGCACCAGTTCGGAGCCGGCGCGAGCCAAAGCCATACACTGGCGGATGGTGCCGTCGATGTCGGCGGTGTCGGTGTTAGTCATGGACTGCACCACGACCGGTGCATCCCCGCCTACGCGAACCCCGCCAACCGTCGCCTGATAAGTCTTTCTGCGCTTAATTTGTGCCATACCCTAGCTATAGAAAGTTTAACATGCTATCGATTACTTCCCCGCGAGGTCGAGGTTTGGGTGGCGACGCCCGAAAAACCGCGCATTGCTGAAAGTGAGTGGCTTCCAAGAATGACAATGGGCGAGCCTGAGCTATTGACCGGCAGAATTCTGATTGCGGAATACGATTCCCACTGGCCGGAGAACTTTCGGCTTCAGGCCGGCAGAATTCTGGCTGCGCTGGGTAATCGGGCGTTGCGGATTGAGCATACCGGCTCAACGTCGGTACCAGGTCTTGCGGCTAAGCCGATCATCGACGTTCTCCTGGTCGTGGCTGATTCCGCGGACGAGGACATGTACGTACCGGCTCTGGAAGGAATTGGCTACGTTCTGCGCATCCGCGAGGTCGACTGGCATCAACATCGAATGCTTACATGCGCAGACCCGAAGACAAATCTTCATGTCTTTTCTTTGCCATGCCCGGAGATCGACCGGATCCTTGCTTTCCGCAACTGGCTGCGCAGCAACGCCACCGATCGCGATCTCTACGAACGCACGAAGCGGATGCTGGCGGAGAAGGAATGGAAACAGGTGCAAGATTACGCCGGCGCCAAAACCGCCGTCATCGAAGAGATCCTTGGGCGCGCCGTCCCGAGCGCAAGAGCGTAGCAAGGTTGAAAAGCTTCGTCGCTGCGCGGCTAAGCTTCCCGTTCCTGCAACATTTGCCGGAAGTACTTGACTTTCTTCCGCACGTAACCGGCATATATCACGTTCAGTCGCCAGCAGAGCGCGCCGTGCAGCAAGCCGCCGCGCACGACTTGCCGATAAAAGAATGTCCAGCCCGGGTTCAGAATCTCATTCACCCCGCTTCTGCGCCAGGCGGTATTTTCGTGCTCGAAATAATGTCGCGCGCTTAGGCGGGCGTAGTGGTCCATGGTCTCGGCGAACTGCTCCACGTCTTTGTATGCATAGTGCAGCATGTCGTGCTTGAGCTGCCGGACCTTGCCTTCGACTTTCATCGACTCATGAATAATGCGCGGCTGAAATCGGCCCCTGTCCTTGCGAATCAGCCGCAGCTGCGCGTCGGGATAGAATCCGCCGCCGCGAACGGGCCGATCGCCAATGTATAAAACGCGAGGAATCTTGAAGCCGGAGATCTCATCAGGCACGCCGCGCTGCATCAGATCCCGAATCTCTGCTACCAACCCTGGGGTCAGAATTTCATCGGCATCGAGGCTAAGAATCCACTCGCCTGTCGCCAAGTCGATAGCTTTATTCTTCTGCTCGGCATAGCCCAGCCAGTCCTGGTGATAGAAGCGCACCCCAAAATTTTGCGCAATCTCAATGGTTCGGTCCGTCGAGCCGCTATCGAGAACGACGACTTCATCGGCGAGGTCGCTGACTGCGGCGAGGACGTCACGAATCGTCCGTTCCTCATTCTTCGCGACAATGGTGACGGAAAGCGGCGGGCCGCCGGACTTGGTCATGGATTGCACCGCAGCGGGTTGGTGCATGAGGCTGCGACAACAATTGAGAGGGTGCCTGTCTTGAAGGGGCACGGCTTCAGCCGTGCCGACAAGATGCGAAGAAGACGGCCTTTAGGCCCCGAGGGACAGCGCCCTCAGCGGCTAAAGCCGATCTACAAGGCCTCTAGTCGGCACGCCTGAAAGGCGTGCCCCGTCAAAACTGAGTTACCTTCAAAACTGAGTGACCCTTCAAAACTGAGTACACCGAAATTGGTTGCCCTTCTTAGCTTTTCCGCCCGACCAATCCCTTGACGAACGAGCTGACCTCGTGACGGAAGCGTTCCTTGCGCAGATAGGCGTCGCTCTTTACCCAGTTCATCTGCAGGCTCATGCGCTTGCCTTCGAACGGCTTATGCCCATGAAATGAGCGATCGCTGCGTTTGAAGATGATCAAGCTGCCCATGGTGGGCGGAACTTCGGCGACATAGTCTTCCAGATTCTTCGAGCGCAACAGGCGCAACCGGCCGCCGCTATTGTTCCAATCAGGATTTAGATAGAGCAGCACCGTAATGAGCTTGTCTTTGGAATCGGTGTGGATCTGCCCATCCGATGCATCACACTGGCCGCGTACCGTCAGCATTGTCGGGTATTGGCTCAAATCCACGGAAAATCTTTCACCGACAACACTGGCAAAATCCGGTCCCAGCAATTCATCGGTTAACTGCTTAAACGCCGGACCGTAGCTCAGCCGCGACAAAGGGAAGCTGCCATGTTTTTCTATGAGCGGGAAGTCATCGATGATGGCCTGCTTGCAATCAGGTTGCAGAATATCGTTTGCTACTAGATATTCGAACGGCTCCGTGTGAGATTCAGCCGCGGCGAGTTTGGAGAGATTCAGCATGACTCATGATTTGCAAAACACTAGTTCGTGGGCACCCTCGCGTCACAGCAAGCTCCAATTGGTTGAGAGGGATCCATTTGTAGCTGAAGGGACACCCTTGTTGTAGTTGCGGACGTTAATGTGACGCGAGCTGCGGTCGGCAGAAAGCCCCGGCTCGCAGAGAGTATCTCGTATGTGCCTGGCGCGAATGAGCTATCGAACTCTCCAAAATTATCGGTAACGAACCTTCCGACCTCGCGCAAGGCAAACGTGTCCGCCGGTGCCTGATTCCACGTGTATACGACAATGGACGCGTTGGGCACGCTAGCTCCCGATGGGTCGACGACTCTTCCAGTCATTTTGCAATCTTGATCACCCCACCCAAACGACATGAATGCCAAGAGAAAGGCAACGCAGCTGAGACTCCGCTTATGAGCCATCGTGTCCCCCTTTTCGACGCACATTCACCGCACCAACGCCGCGCCCTTACTCTGAAAACCGATTCCTGCTTCGGTCAGTCCGTCCAGCAACGCCTGGAAAATCTCTTCCGGACGCACCCGTTCCATGCATTCATCCGTGCCCAGCGGGCAGGTCCGCTTGTGGCAAGGCTGGCACGCCAGCTCGCCCTCAGCCGAGAATAGCTTGATATGCGGGCTGCCAACCGGCGGCGTTCGGCGATATCCGGTTGGACCGTAAATTCCGACGATCACCGGCACTCGCATCGCTCCTGCAATATGCAACGGAGCGCTATCCGACCCTACCGCCGCATGCACGCGTTCGTACAACGCGTACATTTCAGGAATCGGCAGCTTACCAAACAGATTACAAACCCGCCCCACAAGCTGCGACGGCGAAAATCGCCGCAGAATCCGCTCGCCTACCGGCGTGTCCTTCGCGGACCCTTGCACGATCAGGTTGAGATCAGTTTCCGCCAACAACTGCGAGATCAGCGCCGTCCAATACTCTTCCGGCCAATGCTTACTGGCCCATTGCGTCGCCGGCGCCATCACGACGACCGGCGCGTTGTGGGCAAATACGCCGGCCAGCAATTCGGCAACTCGCCGTCGGGCGCCTTCGGTCACGCGTGGCGCTTCAATCGTGTAACGCACATCGCCAGCCCCGATGCTGTACGCCAGATACGCCATGTGTTCCAGATGACACACCGCAGGATCGAAATACTCGCCGCGCCGGAGATGGCGTTCGGTGTAGAAGACGCTGCTGAACTCCCGTCCATGCCGAAAGCCGATGCGGCGCTTGATACCCGCCATATAAGGCAAAAGTGCAGTCTTGAACAGCCCCTGCGCGTCGATGGAAACATCGTAGCCGACCGAGCGGACGTCTTCCACAAACGCGCGAAACTCGCGCGCAGCCTGCGGCCATTTTGTGGGATTCGACAGCGCCTGCGACCAGCTCCTGCGCGAGCACCGATGGACGTAATCGAGCGCAGGATGACCCTCGATCGCCGGCGCCAATTCGGTATCGATTGCCCAGCCAATCTTCGCGTCGGGAAAGCCGTCGCGCAGCATCGTCAGGATCGGCAGCGTCTGGATGACGTCGCCCAAAGCGCTGAAGCGTACCAGCAGAATTCGGCTCGGCGTATTCGACGGCATCTTAGCCAACCGGCCGGAGTACTCATGACGCGACGCACTGGCGGAAGTCACATCGCTTTTCAAAGTGCCGGTCAAAATCGATGACTCCGGTGGAAGTCGAGGACTTCATGGCGGGTTCGGCTACGGGCAAAGTTCACTTCGTTGGCGCCTGGTACGGTGGACGCGCCATCCCGCCAATAAGGCTATTCGTCACTCCGCGCCTACAACTGAAGACGCGGCCATGCCACAAAAAAGTTTAACATGCTAGTCCCGACTTTCCTGGCCGGCGCGGCACAGAACCCCCTATCGGACTCACTCGCGCTTCTACTACTACTACCACTCAAACTTGCGCTTGCCGATCCCGCGCGCAAGTTGGCACGAAATTGAAACCGAAAGCCATAAAATCGGGAAACCCTGGTAGGGCGCTCACATCTGATTAAACAGACCGTCCAGATAGCATTGGACTTTGCCCCTTCGCAGAATGAGAATAGACTGATATTGGCAACAACTGTAGCCGATTTGGGTTTATAACTAGACGCACAGCCTCCCAACCGGAATTGCGTCTTGCCGCAGTGGGACCGAAGAAGGTGTACATCATGCGTTCCGCAATCCGTTTTTTCAGTGCCGGCGCTCTCGCGCTAATGTTGGTTCCTTTGGGGCTCGCTCAGAACCAAAGTTCTTCTTCGACCTCGACGGACCAGAACGCATCGTCCACTCAGAGCGCCCCATCCGCCCAGAGCAGTTCGTCGAACCCCGATCAGTACGCTCCCGAAAAGGGTGACAAGAATCCTACGCCCAAGAACGCGATGGATAACATCGACGCCATCGGCAATCGCAATGTGGGTTGCGACAAGGGACTGGGCAACTGGTACTCGCTCGACAAGCAAGTCGCGATGGGCCGCCAATATTCGCAGCAGGTCGAGCACAGCGCCAAAATGGTGAACGATCCCGTCGTCACCGAATACATCAACCGGTTAGGTCAGAATCTGGTGCGCAACTCCGACGCCAAGGTCCCCTTCACGATCAAGGTAATTGACACGGATGAGATCAATGCCTTCGCCTTGCCCGGCGGATTCTTCTATGTGAATTCGGGCTTGATTCTGGCGGCTGACAACGAGGCAGAACTGGCCGGCGTTATGGCGCACGAGATCGGACACGTTGCGGCCTGTCACGTGGCCCGGGAGCAGACGCGCAGCAACATCGCCAACCTGGCGAGTATTCCGCTGATCTTCGTGCCCGGCGGATGGGCCGTTTATGAAGGAACGCAGGCGGCAATGGGTATTGGTGTTCCGCTCGCCTTCATGAAGTTCTCACGCACATTTGAAGCGCAAGCTGATTTCCTGGGCATGGAATACATGTATAAGGCAGGCTACGATCCGCAATCGTTCATCTCGTTCTTCGAGAAGATCGAAGCGCAGGAAAAGAAGAAGCCTGGCGTGATCGCCAAAGCTTTCGAATCGCATCCCATGACGCCCGACCGCGTCGCGGCCGCACAAAATGAGATGAGAACAATTCTGCCGGCGCGTCCCGAGTACATCGTCGACACCTCCGAGTTCCAGCAGGTCAAGTCCCGGTTGGCTTCGCTGGAAAACCGGCACAAGGTGCAGAATGACAAAGACAATGGTAACCGGCCTACGCTGCGGCGCGCGACCGCAGACAATCCTTCGCCGGACAACGGCAACGGCACCAGCAGCCAAGGCGATGATGACCGTCCCACACTGAAGCGAAGTGACGGGTCAGGCTCGTTCAAGTAGGTTTTACCTCAATCTTGCTCTTAAAGGCTCCCATCGCTGGGAGCCTTTTTGGTCTCAGAGTCTGGGCTGGTGTATGGCTTCTCGCGAGCTGCCGAAGATCGGCATCGACCCAAATTTATTGTCAAAAACAGTGACAAGTCTCTGGTATACTCCGCCACTGAAAACTACAGCGCAGTCGGCCAAGTAGTTGTCCACTGGCCGACCTCAGGGGGCGAACATGTCTGGGGCGCGCACGCAGATCCCGGTCGCAGTATCTCTCACAATCTGCCTGATCTTCCTGTTGTTCGAGATGGTCACAGTGGCTACTGCTCAGGAAGGCAATATCGGGAAGGAACAGATAGCAAGGCTGAGCCAAAAGGAGTTCGAAGAACTGCGAGTACAGGCTCGCCACGGAGACTCGGCGGCGGAGAGAGCGCTGGGAATGGCGTACGAATTTGGGGTCCGGGTTCAGAGTGATATGGTCGAGGCGGTCCGCTGGTACCGCGAAGCCGCCACGCATGGCGATACCGCAGTGCAGCACCATCTGGGCTATGTCTACGAAGAGGGTGACGGAGTGACGCAAAACTACTCGGAGGCTGCAACCTGGTACCGCAAAGCAGCCGACAGTGGTTATGCTCCATCGCAAAACAACCTCGGAAATCTCTACCGCGAGGGTCACGGCGTTCGCCGCGATCTACAGCAAGCGGCGAAATGGTACGAAGTAGCGGCCCGTTCCGGCGATGCGCAGGCGCAAACCAATATCGGCTACATGTACAACTATGGCGAAGGCGTCATCCAGGATTACCAGCAAGCGGTGTACTGGTATCGCAAAGCGGCCGAACAGGGCTTTGCTCCCGCGGAAGGAAACCTCGGCGTGATGTACAAGCTGGGCCGCGGCGTCATGGTTGACGAAGTCGAAGCCGTGAAATGGTTTGAAAAAGCCGGTGCCCAAGGCGTGGTGCGCGCCTGGGTCAACGAGGCGGTGCTCTACATGCAAGGCAAGCAGATAGCGCCCGACTACACGAAAGCCTATGCGCTTTTGCAGCAGGCCGTCGCTGCCGGCGAGAAGCAAGCTATCCCGTTGGTTCAGCAATGCCGCGAGCAGATGGAGGGAACGCTAGTCTCTGAACACGTGGGTACAGCGCCAGCGCGATGACTAGCTAAAATTCCAGATTCGAACCGGCTACGGCGAGCTAGAACTTCGCAACGTCGTTTATTCGTGCGACTGCATTGAGGAAGTGCGGACATCGAACTGCGAGGGTCGTTCTGAATCTCGAAGGGCGTAACCGGCGATCCGCGCTGATTACGCATTCGGAAATCCCTACGGCGTGATCTCCCACACCACGCCGCAGCCCTGATTCTCGCACGGGATGCCTGACCGATAACTACCGCCTAAGCTCGCCGTGCCGTAGAGATTGCCGCTTGCGTCGAAGACGACATTACCGTAGGGATTACCGCCATCATTTCCCGAGGTAAAGTCGTGCAGCGAAGTATAGGTCCAGCTGCCATCGGACTGGGTCAGCTTGAAGACGGAACCGCTGGCGAATGCACCATCCAGAACTGCCGTGCCATAGAGATTGCCTGCGGCGTCCATCGTCAGGCTGCCCGATGGTCCGGGCGGGCCGAAGTCGAACGTCCCGGTATAGCTCAGGCTGTACAGCAAGTGGAATGTCCAGTTTCCTTCCGACGGAGTCAGCTCAAACACGGTTCCACCGCGGCCTTCACCGAACTGCGATGTGGTCCCATAGAGATTGCCGACGGCATCGAAGATCAAACCTCCGATTGGATTTTGTCCGTCCGAGCCACACTGAAAGTCGTAGAGGATTTTCTTGCTCCAACTGGATCCGCTGGGACTCAACTCGTAGACGGTTCCACACTCGGCACTGCCACCAAAAGTGGTCGTGCCATAGAGATTTCCTGCGCGATCGAAGATGACACCGCTCTGGGGGGAATAGCCGTCAACCCCGCCCGCAAAATTGTAGAGAGTGGTTCCTGTACCGCTGGGCGTTAGTTGGTACACCACGCCATAGCAACACGGAACCGTTCCGTAAATGTTTCCCGCCTCATCGAAGGTGAGATCGGCAGACCCGGGGCAACTCGCATTGATCTGGCCCGGCTGGCGGTAAGAGGTATCTTTCTGTCCCGCAGGCAAGTTCCCCACACCGCAGATGGACTCAACTCCGCCGAACGAGTAGAGGAAGCTTTCCGACCAGTAGCAGAGGGGGGTAGTGCAGGCAGTGGCGCCCGGTCGTAAACCATAGGCTGTTCCGCAGCCCGAGCCTTCGCAAAATTGCGCACCTCCCGCGGTGGTTGTGCCATATAAGACACCGCTTGGGCCAAAGACCGGTCTCGCTATCGGCTCATCTCCGTCATTGGGTCCCCTGAATTCGTGCAACGGAGTCAGTGTCCACCCGGAATCATGCGCCGCGAGTTTAAAGACAACTCCACATCCGTTGCATTCAGAACCAACGAGGCCGCCGCCAGAGGTCGTTCCATAGAGCCTGCCATCGGCATCGATGCTTAAGCCAGCCTCGGGAAAGGCTCCATCGCTGCCGCTCGTGAAGTTGTGGAGCACGGTGAAGTTTTGCGCCTGTGCAAATGAAGTCAGAGCCAATGCGCTTGCGATGATCGTTGCCTGCAAACTCGCGCAGAAAATGGCTCGCTTTGGGGTTAGTAGATATGACATGCGACAATCTCCTCAATGTTCCAGTGTTTTCAAGAAAGGCCAGTTGTGCATGGAGCAGGCAATCGTGAGTACCTTCCCGAGACGTGGTGCGAACGGGCGCGTCGGGAATTCTGTTCTAACGGGCAAACGAGTGTCAAGAGAGTTGGCGTTGTTTCTGTCGCAATCGTGCTGGGGATACGATAAAGGATGAAATAAAACTCGCATGGCGCCAAAACCCCGCTCTGGCATTCCAACTTTACGGAACTTTACGTTTCTGTCTGGTGAAATAGAGGCAGAAACGAGATCAGGTTCGCTACCGAGGTGTCGTTGCTGATTGACTTGACCGACGAGCAACTGCTGGCGCAGGCTCTGGCGGGAGATGAAGACGCGTTCGCCGTGCTGTATCGCAGACGGCAGGGACCGATCTATCGCTTCGCCCTGCACATGAGCGGCTCCTCGCACCTTGCCGAAGAGGTGACGCAGGAAGTGTTTCTCTTCCTGGTGCAGCGAGGTCGCGACTTCGATGCCGAACGGGGCGCCCTGGCGGCCTACTTGTTCGGCGTGGCCAGAAACTACGTTCGGCGCGCGCTGGAGCGGAACTATCCCGAGCACGTGCTGGGCAGTCCGGTGGAAGACGAGGCGGCGTCGCTGATGGTGGAGTGCGATCCGACCGAGGGCATAGCCCGCCGTCAGACGTCGACCGCGATTTGGAAAGCCGTGCTGTCACTGCCGGAGCATTATCGCGAGGTAGTAGTGTTGTGCGACTTACACGAGCTGAGTTACGCGGATGCGGCGCAGGCGGCCGGTTGTGCCATCGGCACCATCCGTTCGCGACTGCATCGGGCGCACGAGATGCTCAGCAAGAAGTTGCAACACTCGGCGGCGGTCGCTCCGGGGATCTCGAATGTTGCGGCGAGGTGCATATCATGACATGCCGTGAGTTCAAAGACAGCGCAGCGGCTCTTACGTTGTGGGAGCTGTCGCGAGGCCTTGACGAGGAAATCGTGAGTCATGGGCAGCAGTGCGAAAGTTGTGGTAGGTGGCTGCAGGAGCAGAGCACGTTGGCCGCTTCGCTGCAGACACTGCAGGCGCGAACCGCCGGTGTTGGGGCGAGCGCCAATGTGGAGCGGACGGTGCTGCGGGCATTCCGGCAGCGTGTGGCGGGCATTTCAGCCATTGCAGGGTCCTCGCCCCAGGCGGCAGAGATTATGACCGCAGATGTCACGCGCGACGGGCTTGAGGGAAGATTGCCGGATAGGTGGTCCGCAACAGCGCCCAGTTCCGCCCCATTTGCTCTGCGGCTGAGCCGTTTCTTTGAGATCGGTGCCTACGTTGCGATCGCGGCCGCGGTGATTGTCGGTCTGTTCCTGGGCTTGCGGCTGCTGCAGCACAGCTCGAAGGCTCCCGTGCAAAGCCGCACGGTGCAGTCCAGCACCAGCCCGGTTGCGCAGAAGCCAGTCATCGCCGCTCAGCCGAGTAGCGCTTCCGAGCAGGATTCGACGAAGGTAACTTCAGTCGAGACAGCGAAGCACGTCATTAGGGCTTCGCGGCCCCGCGCCGAAGCAGCACATTCGTCAAGGGGAGCACTGGTGGCAGCGGAGCCGGCGTCGAATGAGGAGTCGCAGGGCGATACAGATGACGGCTACGTCGCCTTGATGTTATGCGATCCACTGAGCTGTTCAAGCGGCACGCAGGTCGTGCGTATGGAGTTGCCCGCATCGGCAAATGCAGGCAATCAGAGTTCTCAACCGCAAGTTGCGGATGTCGTGGTCGGCTACGACGGAATAGTGCGGGCCGTCCGTATCGTGAACTGAGGTATTTGCAAATCAGGGCTGTAGGAATGAATTCGTCAGTGAGGGTGAAACTATGAGGGGAATGAAGTCTGTACGATTGGCTGTCGTTTCCAGATGGCTGTTCGTAGGAATGCTCATCATTGGGCTGTCGGCGTTCGCGTGGGCACAAGACGAGCCTGGTCCGCCTCCTCCGCCTCCACCAGGTGGGATGATCCAGATGCAAGGTCCGGGCGGGGGCATGGGGGGTGCGTTCTTCCATGCGGACGTTGGTTTAGGCAATAAGGTAGTCACAGGCGCGCCCATGGCGGCGACCATCACCGTGACTCACGCCCAGACTCTCTCGGATGGCAACACCATTCAGACTGAGAACCAGAGTACGGAGTACCGCGACTCACAGGGGCGAGTGCGCCGTGAAGTTCCATTCAAGCTGGTGACCCCGGCTACCGGCGCAACCGAGGGAACGATGGTCGTGATCATGGATCCGGTTGCCGGAAAACGCTACGTCCTCAATCCGCAGAAGAAGACGGCGCATGAGATGCCGCTGCATCCTCCCAAGCCACCCAACGGGGGCAATGGAGAGGTTGCGTGACGGTCAACGCCGGCCCGGAGGGTACCGGGCGATAGGCGCCAAACTCAACCAGGATGTCAGCACCGAATCTCTGGGCACCAAGACGATCCTGGGGCTGCCGGCAACAGGCACGCGCGTAACCCGCACGATTCCTGCCGGCCAGATCGGCAACGCCAAGCCGATCGTGGTGACGACGGAGCGCTGGATGTCCACCGATCTGCAGATTCCGCTGAGTATGACGCACACCGATCCGATGATGGGAACCATGACCACCACGGTCACCAGCGTCACGCGTGGCGAACCGGATGCATCGTTGTTTCAGGTCCCATCCGATTACAAGATCGAAACCGGCAGGCCCGGCGACATGCTTTACATGACAGCGAAGCCGTAATGTGCTCAACGCCTTTATGGGCAAAAGGAGGCCACACGGCCTCCTTTTTTGTTGAACGCTTTGCAAGATTATCTTTCCCATAAGCACACACTCCCGTTTCGAGCTCAACGGTCACCCCTCGACGTGATACACGACACTGCTACTCGCCCATCGGGCGTGCGAAGCTTAAAGCAGCGAAGGACTGGTCAGCGTCACAGGAGACGAACGATCTCCCGCTCCCATCCAGCCGGGAATGACGTCGACATCCCCGCTACGTGCTGGTCTCTACCCAGAAAGGAGCGCCAGGCACATGGCAACTGCGCAAATCTCTCTCGACAGCTCCGAGCGGGCGTTCATCGATCAAATCATAGCCAAACAGAGCGGGCGGCCCGGCGAATTGCTCGGCATCCTGGAGGCGGTCCAGGAACGCAATCCGCACAAATTTCTTGCTCCGGAGACGCTGCAATATGTTGCCGAGCAATTGGATATGCCGCTGTCGCGGCTGTACAGCGTTGCCACCTTTTATGCGCTTTTCAATCTGGATCCGCAGGGCGACAACACCATCTGCATCTGCCGCGGCACGGCGTGCCACACGCGGAACTCCCGGGCGTTGCTGGAGGCCCTGCGCCTGGAACTCGGCCTGGGGATTGACGAAGGCGATGACGGCTCCGAGGCTGACAAGCTCACCCTTACCACCCCAGACAAGAAGTTCACTGTACGCACCGTGGCGTGCTTTGGGCAATGCGCCTTAGCTCCGGTGGTCGAAATCAACCATCGTATCTGCGGACATGTCAATGAACGGAGCCTACAGCGCGAAGTCCGCTCGCTGGAACGGGAGAATGACTGATGCCGCGCATTGAGGACATTGGGGCGTTTAACGCTGTCCGCGAAGCCGGGCTGGCAAGATTAGTGCCGGCGATCCCACGGATCGCCGTTGGCATGGGAACATGCGGCCGAGGTAATGGCGCCGAAGGTCTCTATCACGCCTTCGTCGAAGTGCTGGAGCGCAGCGGCGCCAGTATGTATCTCGCCAGCGTCGGCTGCTTCGGCGCCTGTTGCCAGGAGCCGCTGGTCAACGTATACATCCCGGGAAGCCCGCTGCTCATCCTGCGCCGCGTGCAGGCCAATGATGCCGGTCGCATTGTGCATGACATCTCCGCCGGCAAAATCGGTCCCGAGCTGGTCTACTGCAAAATCGAGGAATGGGACCACATCACCGGCACCATTCGTTACGGCCACGGCTATCCCGAGGTCGCATCGTGGAACGACGTCGGCTTCTTCAAGGGACAGAAAAAGATTGTCCTTCGTAATTGCGGGCTCATTAATCCCGACGATGTCGAGGAGTACATCGCCGTCGGCGGTTACCAGGCGCTTTATAAGACTCTGATCGATGAGAAGCCGGAGAGCGTCATCGAGCAGATCAAGGCTTCCAAGCTGCGTGGGCGGGGCGGCGCCGGCTTCCTTACCGGCAACAAGTGGGAGTTCCTGCGCAAAGCCGTTTCGGATGAGAAGTTCATCATCTGCAATGCCGATGAAGGCGATCCCGGCGCCTACATGAACCGCAACGAGATCGAAAGCGATCCACATGCTCTGCTGGAAGGCATGATCATTGGCGGCTACGTCACGGGCGCAACCCAGGGAATTATTTATGTTCGAGCTGAGTACCCGCTGGCCGTGCATCGTTTGAATCGCGCGTTCGAGCAGGCCCGCGACTTCGGGCTCCTCGGCAACAACATCCTTGGTCGCGGATTCAATTTCGACATTGACCTAGTGGAGGGCGCGGGAGCGTTTGTCTGCGGCGAAGAGACGGCGCTGATCGCCTCGCTGGAAAATCAGGCAGGACGTCCTCGTCCGCGCCCGCCGTTTCCGGCGCAAAAAGGATTGTGGGGCAAGCCCAGCAACATCAACAACGTCGAGACCTGGTACAACATCGCGCCCATCGTCACCAAAGGTCCGGCATGGTTTAGTGAAACCGGCAGCGCCAAGAGCTCGGGGACCAAAGTCTTCTCGCTCGTCGGCAAGGTGCACAACAGCGGCCTGGTTGAGATGCCGATGGGAACGCCGATCAAGACGTTCCTGTATGACATCGGCGGAGGTGGTGTGGATGGCCGCAGCATCAAGGCGGTGCAGACCGGTGGACCGTCCGGCGGATGCATTCCCAGCGAGATGTTCGACACTCCAGTGGACTACGAGAGCCTGGCGCAGTTGGGCTCCATCATGGGCTCTGGCGGCATGGTAGTGATGGACGAAGACAACTGCATGGTCGATGTCGCCCGCTACTTCGTGGAGTTCACCAACTCGGAGTCGTGCGGCAAATGCATTCCCTGCCGTGTGGGATTGAACAAGTGCCTGCGCATCCTGAACCGCATCACCGACGGCGCCGGCCGTATGGATCATCTTGAACGACTGGACGAGCTGAGCCGCTATATCCGCGACTGCTCGTTATGCGGGCTCGGCCAGACCGCGCCTAATCCAGTGCTGACCACCATGCGCCATTTCCGGCAGGAGTTCGAAGACCATATCGTCTCCCGCCGCTGCATCGCCGGCATCTGCACTGAGCTGGCGCTGGCGCCTTGCGAGAACAGTTGTCCGCTGCACATGAACATTCCCCGCTTTTTGCAGCTCTACAAGGAAGGTCAGATCGAGGAGGCGTTCGAGTCCATCATCATGGACAATCCGCTGCCGTGCTCCACCGGGCGAGTGTGCCAGCATCCGTGCGATGAACGCTGCCGGCGGCAGACCGTGGACGAGTCGGTGAACATGCGCGAAGTTCATCGCTTCATCGCCGACTACATTCTCCTCGGCGAACACTTCGAGGAGGCTGTGACTCGAGTGCTGGCGCGCAAGTTGGAAGCTACGGGGCGGAAGGTCGCTGTAGGTGGCGCTGGGCCGGCAGGCCTCACTGCGGCGTTCTACCTGGCATTGCTCGGGCATGACGTCACGGTTTTCGATGCATTGCCGGAAGCGGGAGGGATGCTGCGATTTGCTTTGCCGGAATATCGATTGCCGAAGCCGGTCCTGCGGCGTGAATTGCAGCTGATCGAGCGGCTGGGTGTGCAGTTTGTCTTTAATACCCGAATCGGATTCGACATTCCGCTGAATGACCTAGACGAGCGATTCGACGCGGTATGCCTGGCCATCGGAACCTGGAAAGAGTCCTGGGTGTACTTGCCGGGTACGGAGTTGAAAGGAGTCTTCCCCGCGCTGCCGTTCCTGGAGTCCGTTGCTAAAGGCGATCATGTGGAGCTGGGGCGCAAGGTGGTGGTGATCGGTGGCGGAAACGCAGCCATCGATTCAGCTCGGACCGCTTTGCGTCTGGGATCAAGCGTTACCGTCGTCTATCGCCGCGAGCGCAAGGACATGCCGGCGATTGAAGAAGAAACTGCGGCAGCCGAAGAAGAAGGAGCAAAGATTGTCTTCCTCTCGGCGCCGCACCGCATCATCGGCGACGCGAAGGGCACCGTCAGGGCGCTGGAAGTTGTGAAAACACGTCTGGGCGAGTACGACCGCTCCGGTCGTCGCAAGCCGATTCTCACCGACGAGGTGCAGCGCTTCGAATGCGACTCGGTCATTCTCGCTGTAGGCGAGACGGTCGATCTTGATTTTGCCAAGGCGTCAGGGCTGCAGATCAAACAGGGCGGCACAATCGAGGTGAATCACTTCACGCTGGAGACCAGCCGTCCGCGTTTCTATGCCGGCGGCGACCTCGTGACCGGCGCCTCGAATGTGTCCAACGCCATGGCTTATGGCAAGCAGGCAGCGCGATCGATCGACGAGCAACTGATGGACAGCAAGCGTTGGGAGATGCTGTTCCGGCCGATGAAGTACGCGCAGGCGCCGCCCAAGGAGCCGAGCGAGAGCCGCCGTCATCACTCCCGGGCGGCGCCGGCACGCGAGCGAGCCGCCTCGTTCGAAGAAGTGGATCTTGGCTTGTCCGCAGAAGAGACGCACGAGGAGTGCTGCCGCTGCCTGCGTTGTGACGCGACAACGGCGGTTTCGCGTTAGGAGAAGGAGTTTCACCTTGCCGCAAAAGAAAATTTCGCTGCGCATCGATGGGGAACTGGTGAAGGCCGCCGAGGGACAAACCATTCTAGAGGCGGCGCGCGCCAGCGGGAAATCCATTCCGACGCTGTGTTTCCTGGAGGGTCTCAGCCCGGTAGGCGCGTGCCGGCTGTGCATGGTGGAAGTCTCGGGCATCGATCGCCTGTTTCCCGCCTGCACTACGCCGGTTCAAGATGGCATGGCGGTGATCACCAACTCGCAGCGGCTATCCCGCTACCGGCGTATCACCATCGAACTGCTGCTGGTCGAACGCAATCACGTCTGCGCTGTATGCGTCGCCAATGGGCACTGCGAGTTGCAAGACATGGCGTATTCCATGGGCATTACCAGCGTGCGATTCGCTTACAACTTTCCGCGGCTGCCGGTCGACGCAACCCATCCTCGTTTTGTCCTGGATCATAACCGCTGCATCCTGTGCACCCGCTGCGTTCGCACTTGTGCGGAGATTGAAGGTGCGCATGTTTGGGATGTAGTGGCGCGCGGCATCAAGGCCCGCATCGTTTCCGACCTCAATGAGAAGTGGGGAGACGCGACGACCTGCACCGATTGCGGCAAGTGCGTTCAGGCGTGTCCCACAGGAGCTCTGGCCGCCAAAGGCAAGGCAGTGGAAGAGATGGTCCGCTCCACCATCACCATCACCGCGCTGGCTCGCCACAGAAGAACAGAAACGCCTGGCGACGGCCGGCTCCGCTCTCGGCGAAGTGAAGGAGCTCAGGTATGAAAAAGCTCAAGCTGGCGACGGTTTGGCTGGATGGCTGCTCCGGCTGTCACATGTCGCTGCTGGATCTCGACGGCGCTCTGATTCCCATCGTACGCAAGGTCGATATTGTGTATGGCCCACTGGTAGACGCGCAGGCATTTCCCGAAGAGGTGGACGTCACGCTTCTGGAAGGCGCGATCAGCACCCAGGAGGACGTGGAGCGTCTGCAGCAGATCCGGTCACGTTCCAAGATATTGGTATCCCTGGGCGATTGTGCGGTAACCGGCAATGTGGCGGCCATGCGCAATGTCGTTCCTGTAAACAAGCTATTGCAGCGGGTATACGTTGAGGGCGCAGACGCTGATCCCGCGATTCCTCACGAGGGCTTGCCGCAACTGTCGAAGCTGGCGCGTCCGGCACAGGACTTCGTGAAGGTTGATGTTTGTTTCCCCGGCTGCCCGCCGCAGAACAAGGTGATTGCCGGATTTCTAAACAACCTGCTGGAGGGCCGCAAACCCGAGGCGAACCAGAAGATAAAGTTCGGCTAGGAGCGGGCGATGAAGCGCATCACAATCGAACCAGTAAGCCGCATCGAAGGGCACGCGAAGATCACGATTCAGCTTGACGACGACGGCAAGGTCGCCGACACGAAGTTTCAGGTGACACAGGTCCGCGGCTTCGAGAAGTTCACCGAAGGGCGTCCGTTCTACGAGATGCCAGGCATTACCTCGCGCATCTGCGGCATTTGTCCGATCAGTCACCAACTGGCTTCGGCGAAAGCCTGCGATGCCATTATGGCGGTGCGCATTCCGCGTACTGCACAGTTGCTGCGCGAAATCATCCACTGCGCTCAGGTTGTGCAATCGCACGCGCTCAGTTTCTTCTATCTTTCTGCGCCCGATCTGCTGCTCGGTATGGATTCCGATCCGGCCACGCGCAATGTCGCCGGGGTTATCGAAGCCAATCCGGAACTGGCGCGTGCCGGCATCGAGTTGCGCAAATTCGGTCTGCTGGTGATCGAAGGCCTTGCCGAGGAGCGTGTGCATCCCTCGTGGATCGTGCCCGGCGGGGTCAAATCGCCGATGACCGCTCAGGCGCGCGACCGCTTTCTCGCCGCCATTCCTGCCGCGATGGCGACCGCCGAGAAAACGCTCGGCGTCCTCAAGGGCGTGCTCGATTCATTTGCCGAGGAGATCGCCAATTTCGGCTCGGCTCCGACGATGTACGCAGGCTTGGTCGACAATGGCGGCAATATCCAACTGTACGATGGCATGCTGCGCGTCCGCGCTGCCGATGGAAGCATCGTCAACGACGGTATCGCTGCCGGGAATTATCGTGACTTCATCGGTGAAGCGACCATCAGCGATTCCTATCTGAAGGCGCCCTTCTACAAGCCACAAGGATAGCAATACATGG
>CAWFUE010000007.1:0-9070 GCA_963818905.1 uncultured Acidobacteriaceae bacterium | reverse complement strand
AGCATCAGGTCGTAATTCATCTTGTAAATATGATCGCCGGAGAGGATCAGCACATGATGTGGCTGTTCAGAACCGATGGAGTAAATATTCTGATACACCGCGTCGGCGGTTCCCATGTACCAGTTTTCGCTCACGCGCTTCATCGGCGGAAGGATCTCGATGAATTCACCCAACTCACGGCCAACAATATTTCCCCAGCCTTCACGGATATGCCGATTCAGCGAGAGCGCTTTGTATTGCGTCAGAATGTATACGCGGCGGAGATCAGAATTGATGCAATTGGAGAGCGTGATATCGATAATGCGGTAGATACCGCCGAACGTGACTGCGGGCTTGGCGCGATCGCGGGTCAGCGGGTACAGACGCTCGCCCGCTCCTCCCGCCAGTAGGACTCCAAGGGTATCCCTCATCTGCCGATGTCCTAACGCCGCAACTTTTTCCGCGAAAACCTAAACGGCCGTTCTGTATAGAAGACTTGCACCAGCAACCAACAAGACTGCCGATCGAAGTCGCATCTTAGCACATGACATCACCCGCATTTGTGAGCCGCGAACTTTCTCGATGTGACTTACTGGCCCTCCTCGACGCTGATACGGAGAGCCTTAAGAAATTTCAGATCCTGCGACGTCATTTTGAAATTCGCCGAGGAGCGGCGCGTCCGCGGCCGAACTTCCTCGGTCTCGGTTTCTTCATTTTCGTTAAACCCGATCGTCGCTTCCAGGACGACAAACACGTCATAGCCGCCCGCCTTAATCCGCGAGATCACCTCAGCGATCTGCTCCGAATCGGAGAGCGAGTTGTTAATAGCGTCGCCTAACTCTTTGATCATGCTTTTCAGTCGCTTGTCCACGGTGTCACCTAAGCCTTTCGCGGGTTAGCCGATAACAGAATGTTCGCACACCCCGGGTCGAACGTGGAAGGCTGGTTGAGCCTGGCGAACCCGCATCCTTAACTACATAGATGCCGGTGATGGGGAGGAAGTTTTGCCTAAGTGAAGCCGGACCATGTCGGCCGAAGCAGGCGAGGCCAACTGCTAGAATAATACCTTCGACCGGGCGCGGCGCTGCTATGGAAGCCCCGCGGTTGAAGCTGAAGAGGTGAATCTTGCCAAGCCGCGATCTCGGCACTCAAGGCCGCGCTCTGCTGAGAGTTGCTGGGCGAAAGAGCGGCGAAAACCGCCTGGTCAGGTCACTGTACCGGGCGGGCACCGTAACCGTGCGAAATTTCAGCCGCGTGCTGCACATCCTCTGGCTGGAAGTGACCGGGCTGTTCTTTCTTGCGCTGGCGTTCGTCGGTGCGGCCGCTGCTGTCCGCGAACATCATCGCCACATCGCCGGCAATGGCTCTACGGGAAAAATGTTGTTGGCGGCGGCTTTCGCTCTGCTGTTTGCCTACTTCGGCGTGAGCTCCTTCTGGCGCTCGCGAAAAAAATAGGTTGGAGTTCCAAGTTTCGGGTTCGAGCAGGGACAGACCTGACTGGAAACTCGAAACTGGAAAGTCGAAACTGTCTTGTGACGCAGGTCATAGCCCGCTTTTGAGCCGTGGGTCATAATCTAGACATCCTACAAGTCGAGGCGCTAGTCCCATGGCCGAAACAAAAACGCACACTGCAATTCTCAGCAAACCTGCCGAGAGCCAGGAAACATCTTCCCACATCACGGTTCATCCTCTTTATAGCGCCAGCGATCTCGAGGGATGGGACTACGACCGCGATGTCGGCTATCCCGGCCAGTTTCCTTACACCCGTGGAGTCCAAGCCACAATGTACCGCGGGCGTTTATGGACCATGCGGCAGTATGCCGGCATGGGCGACGCCGAAGAGTCGAACCGGCGTTACAAATATCTGCTGAGCCAGGGCACAACCGGCCTGAGCGTGGCTTTCGATCTGCCAACTCAGATTGGACTCGATTCCGATAATCCGCTCGCCATGGGTGAAGTCGGCAAGGTCGGCGTTGCCATCGATTCCATCGAAGACATGATGCGATTGTTCGATGGCATCAACCTGGAGAAAATTTCCACCTCGATGACCATCAACGCTACGGCAGCGATTCTGTTGGCGCTATATATCGTTACCGCGAGGCGCACCGGGCGTGACGTCAGCAAGCTGGCAGGAACAGTTCAGAACGATGTGCTGAAGGAATACATCGCGCGTGGCACATACATCTACCCGCCGGCGCAGGCGATGCGCATCATCACCGATATTTTCTCCTACGCCAATGAGCATGTGCCCGAGTGGAACACGATTTCCATCTCCGGTTATCACATGCGGGAGGCGGGTTGCACCGCGGTGCAGGAAGTGGCGTTCACGTTGGCCAATGGAATGACCTACGTGCAGGCCGCAATTGACGCCGGCCTCGATGTCGATAAGTTTGCCCCGCGACTGTCGTTCTTTTTCAATGCGCACAGTAATTTCCTGGAAGAGGTGGCGAAGTTTCGTGCGGCCCGGCGCATGTGGGCGCGGATTATGCGCGATCGTTTCGGTTCGAAGAATGCGAAGTCGCAGATGCTGCGCTTCCATACCCAGACTGCAGGCTCAACCTTGACCGCGCAGCAGCCGGAAAACAATATCGTACGAACTGCATTACAAGCCATGTCCGCCGTGCTCGGCGGAACGCAATCGCTGCACACCAACTCGTTCGACGAGGCCCTGGCATTGCCGACTGAGCAGTCGGCGCGCATCGCGCTCCGTACGCAGCAGATCGTCGCCTACGAATCAGGAGCGGCGCAAACCATCGACCCGCTGGCCGGCTCGTATTACATCGAGTCTCTCACCAACCAGATCGAGAGCGGTGCGCTCTCTTATCTGGAAAAGATCGACGCCATGGGAGGCGTGCTGAAGGCCATCGAACGCGGGTTTGTGCAACAGGAGATCCAGAATGCGGCCTACGAGTATCAGCGAGCCGTCGACCACAAGCAGGCGATCGTCGTCGGTGTAAACTCCTTCACCTTAGATCAGGAAAAACCCATCCCTCTGCTGCACATCGACGAGACTTTGGAGCGCAAACAGGTCGACCGAGTGCGCGCATTGCGGGCCAAACGCGACCAGGCGAAATGGCAGGCGGCCATTAAGCAGGTGGAAGAGACGGCGCGAGGCACTGCGAACCTAATGCCTGTGATCGTCGAAGCAGTCGAAGCCAATGCCACCGTCGGCGAAATTTCCGATGCCATGCGCCACGTCTACGGCGAGTATCAAGAGACAGTGGTGATCTAATCGCCTTTCGCTCTTCGTTGCTGTTTCTGATTGGAATGAAATAGCCGGCGCCAAGCGACGCCGGCCATTTCTTTTCACGACACCCGTACGGATTATCGTTTGCCTGTGGTCGCTGTTCCCTGCCCTTGTCTTTGTTGCGATTGGCCAGTTGACGCCTGCTCGAACACACCAACGCGCGCGTCGGCGTCAGGCATCAACATCACCCATTTCGTGGCTGAGATCATGTAAACAACGGCCGGATTTTCTACGCCCTGCTGCAACGCAGTTCCCCTGCCATTGGCTGCAATGTTGTAGGTGATCCCGGCAGCACCTTGAGCGAGCCCGTTGGAACTGCTGCTGTCGGCGTTCACCGTCAGCTCTCCGAGGCCATCAGCGGTTCCCATGTAGATCTCGTTGTACGCATTTACATAGTCGAGCGGAGCCAGCGAACCTCCCGAATATGTTCCTGCGATCGATGCATTGGAAAACGGAGCGCCGGTTTGCGCCTCGATCATGCCGAAGCTGCTGCTGGCCCCCGTACCCACAACGAAAGCTTCGTTTTGGGTAATCAGGAAACCGGCGGGACAACCGCTGCCGCCGCAGTCGATGGTGAGTGCGCCGTTGCTTTCAATCGAGTAAGTGCCCTGCGACGGCTGATCCTGTGTAATCGCGCCTGCCAGGTCTTCGTCCATCGAGCTGATGTTGAAGTTGCCGCTGCCCTCGAAGCTGATAATACCCGCCATAGATTGATCGAGCCCATCCTGTTCGTGGATGTCCTGCGTATAAAGGATCGCGGTGCTGTTCAGGGAAGCGTTGCTGAACGAGCCGCTCTGTTGCAGCACCGAGCCGACGAGCAACGGGCTCCCACCACCGCTGGTCGCAAACGGCCCATTGCCCATCGAGCCGCTGTCTTGCTCTGCCGGATCGGTTCGCTCCATCGCCAACTCATTCGCAGATACCACGTACACCGCCTCATGGTTCGTGCCGTTGCTGCCCTGGATAGTCACGGTGGCGCGTCCGCTTTGTGGATCAACGGCAGAAAGCGTACCCGTGAAACTGCAGGTCTGATAACTTCCGCTGTCGTTGGTATCGCAAGACCCGTTAGAGATCGTCCCCGTCGTCACGGTAAATTGGCCTACGTTCACAAATCGTTCGCCGAAGGTCCCCGATCCGGTCATGCCGAACGCCCAATTGCCGGTGAACGTGCCCGCTGAAAATGCGCTGGCATCGGCCTGTCGCAGCGCACCCGAGCCGCGGCTGCCCTGCCCCGTCGTATCGTCGTACTCAATAATTCTGCCGTTGCCACTCGAATCCAGAACGAATGCCAGCGTCATTGGTCCCCAAGATTGGCCTTGAATGGTCATCGTATTCAGGCCGACCGAGTTGACGGAATACGTGCCCGTAATCGTCGTGTTGACTGGTTGAACTGCAAGGGAATTGCCGTCCAAAACGCCACTCGTGATGTTTCCATTGCCATCGGCGATGAAGCTTCCGGCGAGCGTCCACGCACCGCCTGAGTTGAAGCCATTCAAGTAGAAAACGTAGTTTCCCTGCAGGGTTCCGGAGCTCCCTGCGCTGTTAATCGTGAGGCTCAGCTGCGCGCTGGCAGTTGCCGGAGGTTGTTCGCTGTCGGCGACCTGCACGCTAAACGTCGAATTTCCCGGTGCCGTTGGCGTGCCCGTAATTACTCCTGCGCTATTCAGGCCGAGCCCGGAAGGCAACGTTCCCGAAAGCGTCCAGGTGTATGGAGCTACGCCGCCGATCGCGCTCAGCGGAGCTGAGTAGGCAACATCCACCGTCCCATTGGGTAATGACTGCGTACTTATGGTGATGGTGTTGATGGTTATGTTCAGTTGCGCGATCGCGATCTGTTGCGTCGATTCCGAGTCGGCAACCTGCACGGTGAACGTCGAAGTCCCACCCGCGCTCGGCGTACCGGCAATCACTCCTGCCGAGTTGAGGCTCAGTCCCGCCGGCAAGCTACCGCTCTGCAATGTCCACGTGTACGGGGTCACTCCTCCGGCCGCTGCCAGCGTGGCGCTATAGCTGACGCCTACAGTTCCTGCCGGTGGTGACAGGCTGGTGACGGCCAGCTCACTTTGAATCACGATGCTGAACGACGCGGTTGTGCTCGCCGGCACTGCCTCAGAGTCGATCACCGCAAGTGTGAAGTTCGTGCTTCCGGCAACGACGGGAGTACCGGAAATCGTTCCCTTACTGCTCAGCTTCAATCCGGCTGGGAGCGTACCGGATCCTACGCTCCAGACGTAAGGAGGCGTCCCTCCTGTCGCCGGCACAGAATAGCTATAAGCCGTGCCGACGGTCCCGGCCGGTAGCGTGGAGGCGGTTATCGCAAGCTGTCCACCCGCCGGCCCGAACGATGAACTGCAGCCGGTCAATACGATCAGCGCCAACCCGGAAAATACCAGAGCCTTCCATTGCATCGCTTCTCTCCTGAATTCTTGAAGTGCCAAGTTTTCGTCGGGCCATAGGAACTGCGGGAACGTGATCAACGCGCTATTCGCGATCAAGCGACGCAGGAATAGGCCGCGCCGTTCCGCAACACGTCGTGTCGCAATCCTATGAATGCTTGGTTTTGGAGAGTCTTGCTTATGCGAGGCTTCGGCTCATGGAAAAGCGGCCGGAAGAACTCGGTGGGAGAGCCTACCGCTTTGTATTCTTCTGTGAGATTACAGGCGCCGCAAGCAGATGCGTCACACATGCGTGTGTCGATCGGGAAGTGCGGCGCCCGGCTTCTTGGTTTTCACGCTCCGTGCTTGCGCGATCGCCACCAGCCCGGATCACGCACGAATTCTTCTTCCAGGCGCCGCAGCCGCGCTGCCATCACCTCGGAGCGTCCCAGATAGCCAACGATGTGCGTGGGATCCTCGCGGCTGACAACCGGCAGGCGGCCGACATTCGCGCGCAACATTCGCGCCGCCGCATCATACAAAACCTCATCCGGATAGGTCACCACCAGATTGCGCGTGCCTGCGTCCAGCACGGCCATCGCGCCGGAGGGATCCTTTGCCAGGGCGCGCATCATGTCATCGCGCGTGATGATTCCAGCCAGCTTTCCATCCGCATCCACAATGAGCACTCCCTGATGCTTGCTGACCGCGGGATCGTGTCGGGTTATGCGCTCCGTCAATTCCGAAACCCGCATCGTCCCGGGTATAACGTCGAAATCTTTTGCCATCATCTCGCCGACCGCTACTGCCTGGAAGACGTCTGGCTCGTAGTCCTGATGGATGTGCAGCCCACGCCGCGCCAGCTTCTCGGTCATGATCGAGTTCTTGGCGTAGTGCACCGCAATGGCGTCGGCAATCACTGTCACCAGCATCAATGGCAACACGGAGTTGTAATCGCGCGTGATCTCGAAAGCAAAAATGATGAACGTAAAGGCCGCTCGTGACGCCGCGCCAAACACCGCTCCCATCGCAACCAGCGCGAATGCCCCGGGCGCAAGATTAGCGGCCGGCCAGATCTTGTCGACAATCATCGCAAACGCAGAACCCATCGCCGCGCTCGCCATGAACATCGGCGCCAGCAACCCTCCGGATGTTCCCGAGCCCAGCGAAATCGCCAGCGCGGCGGATTTGAAAACCATGACTGCCAGCAGCGCGCCCAGCAGCATCTTCGTGTTCAGAATGTCTGAGATCGTGTCATATCCAACGCCCAGCACGCGGGGCACAAAGTATCCGATGATGCCTAATCCCAGCGCGCCGATAGCGGGCCACCACATGTAATGGATCGGCAGCTTCTCGAACTGGTCTTCCACCCAATACAGTGTTTTGCTGAAACCAATCGCAGCAGCACCGCAGAGTAGTCCCAGCACCAGATAAAACGGCAGGGCGTGCGGCAAACCGAAATCAAGCGTGCCCACCTTGAACATCGGGCCTGGTCCCAGCAGTTGCAGGTGAATGCTTGTCGCCAGGGTGCTTGCGATCACCAGTGGAATAAAGGAGCGCGACTTGAACTCGAACAGCAGCAGTTCGATCGCGAGAATCACGCCGGCAATTGGAGTATTGAAGGTAGCGGCCATACCGGCCCCGGCTCCGCAGGCCAGCAGCACTTTGCGCTCCGCGCCGGTCGTGTGCATCAACTGACCGACGAGAGAGCCGACGGCCCCACCCGTCTGAATGATGGGACCTTCGGCGCCAAATGGTCCGCCGGTGCCGATCGCAATTGCCGCCGATATCGGCTTCAGGATTGCCACCTTCGGTTCGATACGGCTGCGGTTGATCAGCACCGCTTCCATGGCTTCTGGAATGCCGTGTCCGCGGATCTTATCGGACCCGTAGCGCGCCATGATGCCGACGATGATCCCGCCGATGACCGGAATCACGATCACCAGCAAGCCCAGATGATTGTTGCGCGCGCTGACAAACGCGAACGAAATGCGATGGTAGAACGCGATGTTGGTGAACAGTCCGATCAGGTTGTAGAGCAGATAAGCGATTATGCCCGCTAGAATTCCGATCACAGCCGCAAGCAGCGAGACCAGGCCGGTGCGGAACTTCACCTCTTCGCCAAGCGGTATGGCACCCCCGGTGGGCTTTTGAGCACTGAGGGGATTCAGGCCGTCCACCCCCAAAGTCTGCGTGTGCTCGGAGGTCATTTCGTCCTCCGCTCTGCCGTCGTTCTGGGACGTCGCCGCAACTGACCGCTGCCTCGCTCGTTCGCCGTCAGCTTGCGCAAAATTGCCACCAGCGCCGGCGCTGCTGAGCGCAACTCAGCACGCGTATGCACGGTCAGCTCGCCCAGCAGATGTTCGCCCCGAGCCGTAAGTTGCACATAGACTTCCCGCCGGTCCTCTTCTCCACGCGTCCGTGTGATCAAGCCTTTCTTCACCAAACGGTCCACTAGTTCGACCGCGCTGTGATGCTGAATCTGCAGGCGTTCGGCAAGATAGGCAATACGCGGCTCGTCGCCGTCCGGCTTGCCTTTAATGGCTAGCATAAGTTGATGATGTTGGGGTTCAACCCCGGCTTGCCGCGCAGCTTCTTCGCTGAAGCGAACAAAACGGCGGATCTGATAGCGGAATTGAGCCAGGGCCTGGTAGTCAGACAGTTTGATCTTCTGGTTCTCGTTCATAAGCAGGGCGATACGATTATATCGTATTGCGATATTTATCGGAATGCCGGATTCGTAGGCTGCGATTCGTCCCACCGAAGCGAGCGCCCGGCGCAATAACGAAAGAGCACCCATTGCCCTGTACAATGAAGAGTTTCGCTTTCCATCTTGTATCGAAGGAGCATCGCTTGATTGCCCGCTACACTCGCCCGGAAATGGGGCGCATCTGGAGTGACGAAAACAGGTTCCGCACCTGGCTGGACGTCGAGATTGCCGCTACCGAGACTCTGGCCGAAGCCGGAATCGTCCCGCAATCGGCAGCCAAGGCGATTCGCGAGAAAGGTAGCGTCGAAGTCGCCCGCATTAACCAGATTGAAGCCGAGGTGAAGCACGATGTCATCGCCTTCACCACCGCTGTCGCCGAAAAAGTCGGTCCCGAATCGCGATGGCTGCATTATGGGCTCACGTCGAATGACGTCGTAGACACGGCGCAGGCGCTGCTGGTGAACCAGGCGTCAGCGATTATTCGAGATGATCTGCAAAAACTGCGCGAGGTGCTGAAGCGGCGCGCCTGGGAGTTTCGAGACACACCGGCGATCGGACGCACGCATGGCATTCATGCCGAGCCGATAACCTTTGGGCTGAAGCTGGCCAACTGGTATTCCGAGGTGCAGCGCGACATCGAGCGGTTTGAGATGGCAGCGGAGCAGATGCGGGTCGGGAAGCTCTCCGGCGCGGTGGGCAACGCCGCGCATCTCGAACCTGAGTACGAAGAAGCCATTTGTCGGCGACTGGGACTCAATG
>CAWFUE010000006.1:0-5234 GCA_963818905.1 uncultured Acidobacteriaceae bacterium | reverse complement strand
CATAGATGCACTGGCCGGAACCATCGGCCGGCAGCGCCAGGCGGGGAGTGCCGAAAAAACCGCCTCCGATGCCTTGCTCTTCGGTCAAAATAGCGTGCCCTGCAGTGAGAGTCGGATTACCCTGCGTGCCCCCGGCAAGATATGGCGTAACTGAGTTGTGCCGCGGGACATCGTCATTGGTGTAGACGTAGATAGGAGGTGGACTCGCAGGATTCGCTTTATCGGCCGCGCGCAGCATCATCGGCGTTGCCACGAAACCAACGATCATCAGCGACAGCAGCAACTTCTTCATGGATGAGTCCTCAAACCAGCGGGAAAAAATCTGCAGCAAGTGATCTGTCATAGAACCTACCTTGCAAATGCGACTCAAGGGCAGCGAAATAGGCGGAATTGCAAATGAATCAGCTATTTCAGGTGCGTTATTTTCAGTGAGGACGAGAGCAACGGGTTTATGAATCGTATAACGGAACGCGCAATCGTTCAATCGTTCTCGTCTGTTCAACTGGCTAAATGTGGCTCCCGAATTTCGCAACCGTTGCATCTTTGCTCAAATAACTACAAACAGTAGTAGAACTTGAGAGCTCCCGAGCCCGCTATTCAATGCCGTCCGCAACTTGTCCGTTAACTATGGAACGATGAAAATGCAACCAGTGTGACAAGTAGTCTGCAACAAAATACTTTGCTTAACCAGAAGATAAATAATAACGAAAGAGCGAGGCAAACGACGGATCGAGTACATTGGGCCGCCCGGAAGTAAGCAACAGCAGCGCATCAGGACGCTTCTAGAAAAGCGAGTGGAGTGTCCAATGACCAGTTCCCGTCAGGCTCCGACCGGCCTTGTCTTTCTCAGTGTTCTCTCCATAATTACCTGTCTCTTCTTGCTGTCTGGTTGCGGCGGTGGCACTTCGGCGTCCGCCTCGAATGGCTCCAGTGGCTCAAGCGGGTCCAGTTCTGGATCTGGGACAAGCGGCTCATTGAGTGCAACCCTTACGGCTAATCCCGACACCATTACATCCGGGCAAAGCACAACGCTGTCGTGGACGACGAAGAACGCCACTTCGGCGCAGATCAACAATGGAGTTGGACCGGTTGCGGTGCCCAGCGGCAGCACCAGCGTGAATCCTACGCAAACTACCACCTACACGCTCACGGCGACTGGCGCAGGAGGCTCGGTCACCGCTCAGGCGACCGTAACCGTGAACGCCACGGCATCGCTCAGCAGCATTGATCACGTGATCTTCATGCTGCAGGAGAATCGCACCTTTGACACATACTTTGGCATGCTCAATCCATATCGGCAAGCCAACAATTGGGATGTCAGCGAGGACGGCAACACCTACGCGGTCGACGGGATCGACGATAAGTTGACGAGGTTTGTTAATGACGACGATGAAGGCCAGGGATTCGGCCTGTTTCAGTTCAGCAGCACGTGCATCGACGATATGTCTTCAGCATGGCTGGAGAGCTATGGCGACGTGAACCGGTACGACTTTCTGCTGGACCGTCCCATTCTGATGGACGGCTTTGTGCACACCGCCGAGGGCTTTGCCAAGTCCGGCTCGGGTGACGGCCAGTTCACCGATCTCCAAGGCAAGCGCGCCATGGGCTATTACACCGAGGACATCCTGAACTATTACTACTACATGGCCTCACAGTTCGCAGTTTCAGATCGCTGGTTCTCGCCGGTTTCCAGCAAGAGCACGCCGAACCGCATTGCTACGGCGACCGGGGGAACAACCCAGGGCTTGGTACGCGATCCTTTTGTCGATGACGGATTTACCAGCCAGTTGAATATCGAGACGATCTATCAGGAGCTCGATCAAAACAATGTTTCCTGGAAGATCTACTACTCGATTACCGCAGGCGGCTGCACCGATCAGGATGGCGATTGCGGATCAGGTGGTCATTCCAGCGATTACCCGGTCACGACCTTTTCCGACTTCTCCTATTCGACGAAATATCTCTATGAAAACCCGACGCATGCGCCCTGTCTCCCGCCCACAATCGGTTCGCAACAGGCTGTTGGGGACGCGAGCAACGCGTTTTGCATCGACATCACTCACATCGCGCCGCTCAGCCATTACATGAGCGACGTCGCTAGCAACGCTTTGCCCAGCTACGCCTTCATCGAGGCGGCGTACGGCGCAGGAGACGAGCATCCCGGCTCGGGGCAGTCAATCCTGGTGGGCCAGCAAAAAGTTGCCGGCATCATCGATGCGCTGTTGCAAAGCCCTTCATGGTCGAGCTCTGTTTTCTTCCTGAGCTATGACGAACCAGGCGGTCCGTTCGACCATGTGCCGCCGGTGCCGGGCCATTCCAATGACAACACCGACAGCGGCTTGGGAACGATTCCCGACATCAGCACCATCGCTGTCAACGCCGACGGCTACCAGCCATGTTTGCCGCCCGGAGGGGTGCCTACATTGCACTGCGATCTGAAACCGGGAGAGCCGGGAACGAGTCCAGGAGACGCCCCTTCCAAGCTGGGATTCGCGGCTCAACTCGGTTTCCGTTTGCCCAATCTGATTGTGTCGCCATTCGTACGCAAGCACTATGTGTCGCATGTTCCGATGGATCACACGGCGATCATCAAATTCGTGGAGAACCGTTTCATCGGTCCCAATGCGCATCTGACCAATCGCGACGCAGCGCAGCCGAATCTGCTGAACTTTTTTGACTTCACCAATATCCCGTGGGCGACGCCCCCGACGCCACCGGTGCCCAATCCACCGCCGGGACAATGCACCCCACAAACCATGTGAGGCATGTCCAAACCAGCAGAGGGGAAGCCCGCGTCTGGCGACTGTACCCGAACGCTGTTTATGTCAGCGCAAAACGCAGGCCTGAAAGGCCTGCTCTACCATGCGAATCGCGGATACGTTAAGACCAGACCGTTCTAATCCCGCCGGAGCAGGCTGGCAAGGGCGTCGAGCAGAGCGTCAGGGCCATCGCCTTTAGAGAGGAAGCCATCGGCAAATTCAATGCCTGCGGGGATTTCTGCCGCCGCTGAAACAATGAGGATCGGCACCTCCGGCTTGACCTGCTTCATCTCTCTGGCAATCTCTGCGCCCGTCTTGTCAGATAGGAAATGGTCGGCGATGACCACGTCGATCGGACTTTGCTTGAACAGATCGAGTCCCTCCTCGCCGGAGGTCGCGGTGAGAACGTGGTAGCCCGCATTGGTGAGGAGTAGCTTACGAACCCGCAGAGCAACTTCTGCGTCATCGATGCAGAGGATAACGGGCTGCTCTGATCCTGCGGATGGCATGGGCGCGTACGTCAATCGGAAGTATACCGCCGCGCAAGCCGTCGGCGGCAAATTATATCGTACTGACCGCGAACGGAAGTCAGCTTTCAGCAGTCAGCCAGCAGCGCCCTTCGCGAATGGCTTTTGGACGTTACCAACGGGACTTCAGAGAGTTATTCCAAGTGCTCCGGGCCACGACGGAAAGCCTCGGCGCGAGGAAGCTCTGTCGTGCCATTGGCTGAATGCTGATTGCTGACAGCTATTTCATCAATGCCAGGTATAGCCCAGCATGAACTGCACATTCGCGTTAAGACCGGGATTGTGGTTGCCGATCGAGGCATTCGACAAGTGATAGGCCTTCACCATCACATCCCACGAACCAGTTCCTTTGCGGAAGATCTGCGCGCCAATTTCAGGGCCGCTGGTGAAATTGATCTGTGAGGTATCGCCAGGCGGCAGATTGTGGTTGCTGAACAGAGCGCCGCCGACAGCCGCGAAATAGGGCACGATCTTGCACCCTTTAGTGAAGTTCCACTTAAAGACGACAGGATCGACGCCTCCGGCATATTGACCGCCATTAATCCAGTATTCGTCGAGAGGAATGATGTCGATGTCCATCTCGTAAGTGCCGCGCAGAATACCGGGACCGTGCTCCTCAGTCAGTACGCGCCCCAGGCGCACGCCAAGCACGAAGTTGCTGCCGCTGGGCGTGCTGTCGACCGTGGTCCCGCCACCGGCGAAGATTCCTGCATTCCAGCCGGGATGGCGCATAACGTCGGCGGGACTGTCTGTCGGAACTTGGGCCAGCATCGGCAGGCAGAACAGACAACAGAACAGACTGAGAGTAATGGCTTTCTTCATCATGTTTTTGGGGTAATGGCAAAAGTTATCAGGTTGGAGACGACCACGCAAACGGATAGCTGCGCCCCGTGCCCGAGCCTTGGCCGCCGAGCTCTAAAACCCAAACCCAAATCTCCAAACCCAAATCCCGGAGCACCGATGCAGTCCCCCAATTGCAACCGTAGCTCCTAGCCCGTTGCTCGCAGCTGGCAGCTAGGCGCTCATTGCTTCGTTCAGCCGAAAATACCTTCTTGCCCTGTGCACGTCCTTCGCGATCTGCTCGCGCAGCGCTTCCACCGACGGAAACTTGATCTCCGGCCGCAGCCGTTTCAGGAAGATCAGCTCCAGCTCCGTCTCCGGCAACAGCGCGATGGGATGGAAATTCAGCAGATGACTCTCGATGGCGAACGACTCTTCGCCAAAGGTCGGACGCTTGCCGACATTCGTCACCGCTTCAAAGCATTCCTCGCCGACGCGCAGCCAGGTGATGTAAACGCCGTCAGCCGGGACCAGCTCGTCATAACGCGCCAGATTGATCGTCGGAACGGTGTACTTGTGTCCATAGCCGCGGCCTCGTCCGGGATTGGAGAAGATGCGGAAGGGCCGCCCCAGCAGCGCGCGAGCGCGGCTGACGTTTCCTTCTGCGATTAGCTTGCGGATCTCGCTGCTGGAAACATGATGCCCGCGCAGCAACTGCTCGGGATAGATCTTCGCCTGGAAGCCGCACTGGCGGCCCAGCTCAGCCAGCGTGTTGACGTTGCCTTGTGCTTTGTGACCGAAGTGGAAGTTGTAGCCTTCGTGTACTTCTCGAGCCTGTAAGACGTCGACCACCACCCGTCGCGCGAACTCATCGGCGGTCGTCAGCGACAGGTCGCGCGTGAACGGCAGCACCAGTACAGCGTCAACACCGGTCTGCTCCAGCAACTTCAGCTTGGCCGGCAATGGAGTAAGCAGCTTGGGCGCAACATCGGGACGCAGGATGCGCAGCGGATGCGGCTCGAACGTCACCACCACCGCCTTGCCGCCGAAGGCGCGCGCGCGCTCCGCCATATGGCGCACCACTTCCTGGTGCGCGCGATGCACTCCATCAAAGTTGCCTACGCTGACCACGGTGGGCCCGAAATCCGCGGGCACTTCATCGAGATGT
>CAWFUE010000005.1:0-7598 GCA_963818905.1 uncultured Acidobacteriaceae bacterium | reverse complement strand
CGAAGGCGATTTATCTCGCCATCCCTGATCTGAAGGGCAAGCTCGATGGCTTTGCGATGCGCGTGCCGACGCCAAACGTTTCGGTCGTCGATCTGGTCGTGTTTGTCGAGAAGAAAACGAGCGTGGAAGAAGTGAACAACGCCTTGAAGGCAGCCTCCGAGTCTGGCCCGCTGAAGGGATATCTGGGCTACGAAACGGCTGAGCTGGTCTCCATCGATTACCGGGGCGATGACCGCTCGTCGATCGTCGACGCGCCCATGACTCGCGTTGTGGGCGGCAATTGCGTGAAGGTGATCTCCTGGTATGACAACGAGTGGGGATATTCGTGCCGCGTGCGCGACCTCATTCACTATATTTCCAATAAGGGACTGTAAGGGATACGGATAGCTGTAAGCCGTCAGCTCTCAGCCGTCGGAGCTTTTTAGATGAGAGCGCTTTGCTTTCATCTAACGACCTCATGATATTTCGGCAGTAAAGAGCAATCTGGATAGCCGCGGGCTTAGCTGATAGCTGACGGCTGACAGCTGACGGCTGACAGCTGACGGCTTCTTGCAAGGATTCGCCTCATGTCGAAGCTCTCGATTCGCGATCTTCCGTTGAACAATAAGCGCATCTTTATGCGCGTCGACTTCAACGTTCCGCTCGACGACGGCCGCGTCATGGATGACACTCGCATCCGCGAAACGCTGCCCACGATCGAGTACGCGCTCCGTCATGGAGCACGGCTGATCCTGGCTTCCCATCTCGGACGGCCGAAGGGCAAGCCCAATCCGAAGATGAGCCTCAAGCCGGTTGCGGAGCGGCTGCGTGTGCTCATCGACGATGTGCTGCGTCGCGGCGAGAACGTTGGATTTTCGCCCGACTGCATCGGCGTGCAGGCCGAAGAGATGGCGGAGAAGCTGGAGCGGGGACAGTCTCTGCTGCTGGAGAACCTCCGCTTTCATGCTGAAGAAGAAGCCAACGATCCCAATTTCGCCAAACAGCTGGGCAGGCTTTGCGACTATTACGTGAACGACGCCTTTGGCTCGGCGCATCGCGCCCACGCCTCGACCGAAGGTATTACGCATTTCGTCGAAAAAAGCGCGGCCGGCTTGCTGATGGAGAAGGAACTCGAATACCTCGGTAAAGCGCTGTCACATCCGCAGAAGCCATTCGTCGCTATCCTGGGCGGCGCGAAGGTCAGCGACAAGATTGGTGTCATCAAGCATCTGATGGGCAAGGTCGACGCCCTCATTATCGGCGGCGGCATGGCTTATACCTTCCTGAAGGCGCAGGGACAGGAGATTGGGAAGTCGTTGCTGGAGGCCGACAAAATCGATTTGGCGAAGCAGATACTTACAGAGGCAAAGTCCCACAATGTGCGGTTGCTGTTGCCTGTCGATCACGTGGTTGCCGATAAGCCGGAGCCTGGCGCTCGCGTGCGCACCTTGGGTGAAGGCGAGCCGATTCCCGCGGACATGATGGGGCTCGACATTGGCCCGAAGACAATTGAACTCTTCTCAGACGAGATCGGTGCCGCGCGAACCATTGTGTGGAACGGGCCGATGGGCGTGTTCGAGATCGAGGCGTTTGCCAAGGGAACTAGAAAAATCGCTGAAGCCGTCGCCGACAATGGAGCGGCAGTTTCGATCATTGGCGGAGGCGACAGCGTCGCAGCGGTGAAAGCCGCAGGCGTAGCCGACAAGATCACTCACATCTCTACCGGCGGCGGCGCTTCGCTGGAATTCCTGGAAGGCAAGAAGCTGCCAGGAGTGGAAGCGCTGAGCAATAAGTAGCAGTTCTATACCTGCCGATAGCGCAACTATTTTTGCGATCAACAGATCGGCCACTTCGGGATTATCCGGAGCGGCGCCACCGTTTCATTCCAACAAGAGTCCTCCGGAATTTGTCTTGTATCTCCATCGTGTGCCATTCTACCTAGACCACAACCGACAACTGCTTCTATGATCTTTCGCTCCGACAATCGCTTACCCGACCAGATGCGGCCGGTGAACATCGTGCCCGACTTCATCTCGACCGCCGAAGGCTCATGCCTGATCGAATTGGGGAACACGCGCGTCATCTGCACCGCGACCATCGAAGACACCGTGCCGCCGTTTCTCCGCAACAGCGGTAAAGGATGGGTGACGGGGGAATACGGTATGCTGCCGCGCGCGACCCTGACCCGAACGCCGCGCGAGGTGACCAAGGGCCGTGCCGGAGGTCGCACGCACGAGATTCAGCGGCTGATTGGCCGCTCGCTGCGCGCGATCACCAACATGGAGAAATTTGGAGAACGCACGATATTTCTCGACTGCGATGTAATCCAGGCCGACGGCGGTACGCGCACCGCCTCCATAACCGGCGCATTCGTCGCCATGGGATTGGCGATGCGCCGCATGGTGGAGACCGGAGCGCTGACCGTCGCGCCTATTCGCGATTACGTTGCCGCAACCAGCATCGGCATCGTCGATGGCGAAATCATGCTCGATCTGTGCTATGAAGAAGACGCGCGGGCCGACGTTGACATGAACGTGGTCGCCACCGGCAGTAAGAAACTGGTAGAGGTGCAAGCCACGGCAGAGCGGCGTCCGTTCGACGATGCACAGTTGGCGAAGATGCTCGCGCTCGCACGGCAGGGAATCGAATCTCTGGTGGCCAGACAACAGGCGGTGCTGAGCGGCCTGCCGCTGCGGCAATAAGCTCAAACTGGCGAAAATCTTTGAGTGCCCCATTGTGGCCTGGCCAACAGATGGCTAGAACGGGCTGCCCAACATCCGTTTCGTCGCCGACGTCTCATCGCCGGGTCTTGCAGGAACTCCAGCGGGCTGCTATATACCGAACATCCCTCAAACTGTCGGCCGTCTTGCAATGGACCAACGCAGCTTCCAGAGCTTATTGCGACGCACGGTAGCACTGCCAGTCGTCTTGATGGTATTGCTGGCCGCGACTCTAGCTGGCGAGATACTCCTGCTTTCCGCCTCGCTGCGCTGGGTAGATCACTCGGATCGTGTGATCGCCACGGCACGGCAGCTACAGCGTCAGATCGTCGAGATGGAAACCGGATTACGCGGCTATTACCTAACCGGGGATGCCGCTTTTTTCGACTCCTACACTGATGCCAAATCAAAAGTGCCGGAGCAATCCGATGTCCTGCAGCAATTGACCGCCGACAATCCTTCGCAGCAGCAGCGGCTGCGGCAGCTTCACGATCTGGACCTACGCTGGATCGAATGGGCCGATCAGCAGGTGCTGCACGCGCATCTCGGTCCGCCTTCATCGCCGGAGCTGCTGACTGGTCAGCAGTTGATGCAGGATATTCGCAGCCAGCAGCGGGAGTTCGTGAGCGCCGAAGAGACCCTGCGCAACCAGCGCTCACGCCGCGCCAAGCTCTTGAATGCCACCGTGATTGCCTCGGCGGTGGGCCTGTCCCTGTTGGTTGCGGTCTTGTTGTTTACACTTACACGGCGTGAATTGCTGGCTCTCTCCTCGACCTACGAGCGTCACCTGCTAGCTGAGGCGGAGCAACTGCAACAGCTCAAAGAGAGCCGTGAGTGGTTTCAGATAACTCTCAAGAGCCTGGGCGAGGCAGTGGTGTCGACCGACCCGGCAGGCAACGTCTCGTTTATCAATCCGGTAGCTCAGCGACTCACGGGATGGGACTACACCGCAGCGGCCGGCCGCCCTTTTGGCCAGGTGGTGCACCTGTGTGATGAACGGACCCGCGCCGAAGTTGAAAACCCCATTGACGCCGTCCGGCGCGCGCAGGAGGTGGTGGGTTTTTCCAACAGCTTGATGCTGACCAGTCGTTCCGGCAAGGAGTATCCCATTGAGCTGACGGGCGCGCCCATTCTCAACCACCGCGGCGAGGTTGCCGGCATCGCGGTTGTCTTCCGCGATGTCACCCAGCGCCGCCAGACCGAGCATACCCTGCGCAACAATGAGCGGCTGGCGTTGGCAGGAAGATTATCCGCAACCATTGCGCATGAGATTCGCAATCCACTGGACACGGTTTCCAACCTGGTATACCTGCTGCAGCACGAGCAACAGCCAGATTCAACCTCGGCCCACTACCTGGAGATGGCGAGCGATGAGCTGGCACGCATCGCGCAAATCACCGGCCAGTTGCTGACCTTCCATCGTGAAGCGCGCAGCCCGATCGCGGTCAACCTGATCGAAGTGCTGGAGAGTGTTTTGGCGCTCTTCGCTCCGCAAATCAAGCTGAACCGGATCGAAGTGGAATGCCGCTTCGAAAGCAATCTCAGCGTGCGCGGCTTTCCCGGAGAATTGCGCCAGGTCTTCTCCAATCTGGTCGGCAATTCGGTTGAAGCGATGTCCAGCGGAGGTAAGCTGATCTTGCATATGCGCGAGTCAACCCTGCGCTCCGATCACAATAGCAAGGGAATCCGAGTGACGGTGCTCGATAACGGACCGGGCATTCCGCCGGGCGTTCGAAAAAATTTGTTCGCTCCTTTCTACACGACGAAAGGCGAGAAAGGCACCGGACTCGGCCTTTGGGTGAGCCGAGGCATCGTCGAAAAACACGAGGGCACAATCCACGTCAGCAGCAGCACACGACCAAGCCGCAGAGGCACCGTCTTCTCGGTGTTTCTGCCCTTCGAGCAGAAGCTGGGAATGCTGGATATCGCGACTGCGCCTCCCGTGGCGTAGGCGACATCCCTATTGAACGGTGCGGCTGCCCCATTTAAGCCGTCTTTGGCCTTGAGTGGGGATGTTCGTCCCAGACAACCGGTCTTTATGGTTCATCCGAAAATCCCCGCTCAAACTTGGCTTGAAAGCGGCACCCGAATCTTACCCGTCCCACCCGCCTGAGCTTGTACCAAGTGGAAAATGCTATTTCGCCTGCACCACAATTCTGCGCTCTTCATCGCCCCGCCGTTCGATGGCAATCTCCACATCGCGCTCTTGTTCGAACTGAGGAAACTTTTCTCCCCACTCCAACAGCACTAGATTTCCCGCTTCAGCGAAAAGTTCGTCGAGCCCAAGCGTGGCTAACTCACGCGCAGTCTCGATGCGGTAAAGATCGACGTGAAAGAGATTGATCTCGGGACCGCGATATTCGTGGATCAACGTGAAAGTCGGACTGGTAATGTCGTGCTGCGAAGCCGCTCCCAATCCTTCGGCAATTCCTTTGACCAGCGTAGTTTTTCCTGCGCCCAGATCGCCGCGCAAGATGACCATGCGAGCGTTCTTCAGCGCAGGCGCGAGCTCCCGGCCCAGCGCCATGGTCTCTTCGGCGGAATGCGTGATGTGCGCTTGCAGGGTCATCGCAGAGTCCAAGGTATTGTAGAGTGATCTAACATCGGCGAGCCGTGCGTTGAAGGGGCACGCCTTCAGGCGTGCCGCTAAGCCAGCCAGAACACCCGGCTTTAGCCCCTGAGGGTGCGAGCCCTCAGGGCCTAAAAGACCAACTGCCTTGCGTGCCTGACGGCACGGCTGAAGCCCTGCCCCTTCAAGACTTCCTTGTGACAGCTCTGGGAGCGAAGGCTTCGAAAACGTTCTAGCCGATCCGCGTCATTTCTTCCGCCAACGATTCTGACGCTCGCCGATAAGCCTCCGGCAATCCATGCAGCAAATCGGTCGCAGTTAACGAGTGCTCGCCCATTCGCTCGCATGCCACGTCGCCGGCCAATCCATGCAGGTAAACCGCCGCTATCGCGGCTCGCGCGTAGTCATTCGACATCTGCGCGATGACTCCCGCAGTCATCCCGGTGAGTATGTCGCCGGTGCCGCCGGTCGCCATGCCGGGATTTCCGGTGGGATTCACCCAGGCGCTTCCGTCGGGCAGAGCGACGATGGTTCGGTCGCCCTTCAGCACCAGCACCAGGTGATGATCACGGGCAAACGTGCGGGCCACATTGAGACGATCGGCCTGCACCGCTTTGATGGAAATGCCCGCCAGGCGCGACATCTCACCGGGATGCGGCGTGAGCACCAGCGGCCGCCGCCGTCCGTCGAGTAATTGCGTTTGACCTTCGAAGGCGTTCAGCCCGTCGGCATCGACCACCAGCGGAACCTTGGTTTGATGCACCGCTTCATGCACGAACTCCACTGTCTGCGGATGGCGCCCAATGCCGGGACCAATCGCAACCACGGTCATCGGCTTAGTGAGTTCGAGGAATCGTCCGCTCTCAGCTGCCGCCAGCGCAATGGAGCCGGCCGGCGTCTCAGGCAGTGGTTCGGTCATCAGCTCCGCGGCGAACGATGCCACGCTGGTAAGCACGCGTCCTGGTGTCGCCACCGTGCTTAATCCCGCGCCCGCGCGCAGTGCCGCCATGCCTGCCATCGCCGCCGCGCCCGACTTGCCGAACGAGCCGCCGACAATCAGCGCGTGTCCGTACATTCCTTTGTTGCTGTCGCGTGGCCGCGGTGCGAGCAGCGCCGCAAAATCACGCGGTGTCGTGACCTGCAGATTCAAGCTGGAGATGATGGCTTCGGGAGGCGAACCGATGGGCGCGACCACGATTGGACCACGCGTGAGATTGCCGAACACATGCGCTGGACGCGGCGCGGTAAAGGTCACGATGGCATCGGCGCGCACCATCCCTTCGTCCGGCTGCGGTGTCATGGAATCAGAATCTGCACCGGACGGAATATCCACCGCGACGATCGGCTTGCCGCTGTGATTCATCATCCCGATGGCATCAGCGTAGAGGCCGGTGACCGGCGGGCGAAATCCCGTCCCCAGAATTCCATCCACGATGACATCGCAATTGGCGAGGCTGCGCGAGGACTCAGTTTGCAGCTGCTCCAGATTGGTTACCTCGACCGGGCGTAGCGGCAGGCGCTCGAACATGGCAAGTGCGTCACCTTTCAACTCGCTTCGCGATGCGAGGAGTACCACTTCCACCACTCGCTCAGCGCGATGCAGTTTGCGAGCGACCACGAAGCCATCGCCGCCGTTGTTGCCTTTGCCGCATACCACGGTGAAGCGATTGGCTTCGGTGTAGTTTTGCAGGATGAAGCGCGCGATCGCGCTGCCGGCGTTTTCCATCAGCGTCAAGGACGGCACGCCGAAGCGTTCGGTAGTAGCGCGATCGATGGTGCGCATCTCATCCGCGGTAGTGATCTTCATTCGCGCTCCCTGGCGAGTGCTCCAGCCCGTGCAAGAAATCCCGTCAGGATATATTTTATGACGCGATTACGACTGGCGCCTTCTTGCGCTCGAGCATCGATTTCACGATCACATACAACACGGGGATGAAGAAACGCTAAAGGCGTGCCTTTTGGGAACAGGATTGACAGGAATCCTGTCTCAGCTAACGATCAAGCAATATGAGGCACGAGTGATGGATTCGAAATCCGGCACGAGTCGCTGACAGCCAGGATCAACAAAGGGCTTCAGCGTGGGGAGGGAATCCCTGCAGATAAGTTGCACGACTATTTGAAGCGATTGAAGCCCAACCTGAATGACGCCGCGCCGGCGTTCTGCCGCTGGCGCCCGGACATTGCCCGCGAGTATCTGGCAGACGACCCGGTCAGGTTCTTCGTTAGCAGCAGGTTTTCTGATAGGAAACCAAAGTAGGAGCGACGCCTTCTTCGCTATGAACAGTGTAAGTAACATGCCGGAGCAGTGTGCCAAAATGCTCGCCGTGCTC
>CAWFUE010000004.1:0-13015 GCA_963818905.1 uncultured Acidobacteriaceae bacterium | reverse complement strand
AGAACCCTTAGGTTGGAAATGAGGCCCCTGTTTGGCGACTGCCGGTTGACCGGCCGCATGCAGGGCCATGGGCACGAATGCCAGATAGAGCGCTAATGCGAAGCCTGCAAGAGCTTTCGACGACCGAACCCAGCAAATTGATCGGTTACTCGTAAATTCATATGAGAACTGTAATCCTGCCTAAAAAAGGCGGGTCTACCGTATCACCAGCACTTCGCGAATATTATCGCGGCCGAGGAAGAATTTGATGGACTGATATTCGCGGAAGAGATTTTCCACGTGCCGGTTGTTGAAGACGCGCTGCAGGCGGAAGCCGCGGACGGGCTGCAACTCCAGCGTGTCTTTGGCCAGGATGTTGTAGCGGTAGAACGGCGCGTTGGGGCCGGCATCTTTGGTGTGGAAGAACGCCAGCATGGTGCCACCGGGTTTCATTGCTACCTGGATGCGCTCGATCACCGGCTTGACCAGCGGCTCCGGCAGGAAGTCGGCAAGGTCCCAGAACATCACCGCATCGAATTCCTCGCGCTCAAAGCAAAGATTCTCGCGCAAAAAGCGCTCGACATCGATGGTTGGTGCGCCGTCGCCATTCGTGATCACCAAAGACTTGTCGCTCGCCAGCCGTAACACGTCTTCCTGATGAAAGCGGTGTCCAAGGCCGGTCATGAAAGTGATATTGGCGGGCGAAGTCGAGCCGACATCCAGGATCTTCAGGCCTTCTTCCCGCGATAGGCCGCGGATGAACTCGCTAAAGCCGGTTGAGCGACGGCTGATCTTCTGTCCGGGAGCGGAATCGTCGTCCGCGCTCTGCCGGCCAGAACCGCCGAATAACTTCTGAAAGATGCCTGGGGCCACAGGGCACCATTGTAGGTGTCAGAGTGGCGAAGCAGCAATGGGCTTGCGGACGGGTACGAAAAACGACTGCAGGCGACGGTGACGATCGCGGCAGGGCGCATCCAGCGACGCGCCCTCAGGTTACATCTTCTTGGGTTCCAGCAGCGTTCCCTGCGACGAAATCGGCGCCTTCACCGGGGTCGCGGCAGCCGCCGAGACTTGCGGCCTGGCTTCGATTCGGGGAGCGGCTTCCGGTTTTTGAATATCGATGCCGCCCTTGAAGAACGCGCCATCCTCAATCGAGATTCGCGCCGTGGCAATGTCGCCGCATAGCGATGCGCTCTTGCGCAAATCCACGCGCTCGGTCGCGTGAATATCGCCGTCCAGCCGGCCATGCACAATCACGTTGCGGGCTTCAATGTTGGCGCGCACCCGGCCATTTGGCCCTATCGTCAGGCTCTGCCCGCGCAGCGTGATGGAGCCTTCCACCTCGCCGTCAACGATCAAGTCCTCACTTCCGGAAAGTTCTCCCTTCACCACCACCGATTTGCCGATCGTGGCGATATCGCCGCCGTGCACAGTATCGCGATGGACTGGCTCGGCAGGACGCAAAGGCGCTGTCGTGGCTGGAGTCGATGAGCCGGTAACGCCGGTCTCGTGCGGAGTTGTGTACTCCTCTTCTTTACGCTTCCACATAAGTATGAGCTCCGTGGCGGCCGCGGGCAGCAGGCATCCGCGGTGCACTTCCCTCGAGTGCACATTTACCGCACCGAATGAGGATACCCAACCGTTCGCCCGCCCGCAAACGGTTTCTGCCCGAATGATGAATTTAACTTAATTCGCGGGGCTGGCGCCTGCGTGCCGATAACGTGCAACACGGACGCAGGTCACCGATGGAGTCATCCGCGTCTCGTATAATGGCTGTTTTCTTATGCTCCCGCCTCGCCATTGGGCGAATCCCACGGGCGGGAACGAGCAAGGCTGTTATGACCGACATCGAACTCATACTAGGTCGCGAAATTCTCGATTCACGCGGCAATCCTACGGTTGAAGCAGAGGTGATCCTGGCCAGCGGAGCACGTGGCCGCGCTGCCGTTCCCAGCGGAGCCTCCACCGGTGAACATGAAGCGCTGGAGTTACGCGATGGCGACAAGAGCCGCTATGCCGGTAAGGGCGTACTCAAAGCGGTGAACAACATCAACGAAGTCATCGCGCCCGAACTGGAAGGTATCGATGCCAGTGAACAGCGCGAGTTGGACAATGCGATGCTGGCGCTCGACGGCACGCCAACCAAGAGCAAACTCGGCGCTAATGCAATTCTGGCGGTCTCAATGGCCGCGGCGCGTGCGATGGCCGACCATCTCGGAGTTGAGCTCTACCAGTACCTCGGCGGTTTTACGGCTGGGCTGCTGCCCACGCCGATGATGAACATCCTGAATGGCGGTGCACATGCCGACAACAATGTCGACTTCCAGGAATTCATGGTGATGCCGGTGGGCGCGACATCCTTCAGTGAAGCGCTGCGCTGGGGTGTCGAGACCTTCCACGTCCTGAAAGGCGTGCTGAAGAAACGCGGCTACAACACTGCTGTGGGCGACGAAGGCGGCTTTGCGCCATCGCTTAAGTCGAATGTGGAAGCCATCGAAGTTGTGCTGGAAGCCATCACTCAGGCGGGATATAAACCGGGCGAACAGATCGCGATCGCTCTCGATCCTGCCGCCAGCGAGTTCTATGACAGCGCAAAGAAAAAATACGTCTTCAAGAAGTCTGACAAGAGCGAGCACTCCAGCGAGGAGATGGTGAAGTTCTGGTCGGACTGGGTGCGGCAGTATCCCATCGTCTCGCTCGAAGACGCGTTTGCCGAAGACGACTGGGAGGGTTGGAAGCTGCAGACCTCGGAACTGGGAAGCAAAATTCAGTTGGTCGGCGACGACATCTTCGTCACCAACATCGAGATCTTCCAGCGCGGCATCGATGCTGGTATCGCCAACTCAATTCTTATCAAGCTCAACCAGATCGGCTCGGTTAGCGAAACGCTGGACTGCATCAATCTCGCGCGGCAGAACGGCTATACAACTGTCATCTCGCACCGCTCCGGTGAGACTGAAGATAGCTTTATTGCCGACTTCGCCGTCGCCACCGGCGCTGGACAGATCAAGACCGGCTCGGCCTCGCGTAGCGACCGCATCGCCAAGTACAACCAGTTGCTGCGCATCGAAGAAGGGCTTGGTCCGGCGGCACGGTTTCTGGGACTGAGGGCGCTGAACTACCACGGAGAGTTGGCGAGCAAGAAGGCAGGAGCATAGGAGCAGTTTCGAGTTTCAAGTTTCCAGTTGCGAGTTTGTCACTCCGACGCGCGGAATTGTCATCCCGACCGAGGACTTTAGTCCGAGCGGAGGGATCGGCGGTTCGTTGGCACCGCTTATCATAGCGAGGGCGCGGGCGGGTAGAAGCTACGCTCTTCGCGCCAGCACAACCTCAAGCTTCGAAAAAATCAGCTCCAGCTTTGAGTCGGGCAGTCTGCCGACCCGCTCCCTCAGAAAACTTTTGTCGATGGTAACGATTTGCGAGACGTTGGCGACCGAGTTCTTCGGCAGCCCGGTAACGCGAGCCGGCTGCGATTCAAGGCATCCGACCGGAGGACAGCGGAGCCGTGTGCCGTGCCCGAGGCGCTCACGTCCAACAAGATACCGCTACCCACCGCTGAAGCGGTGGGCTATCATCTTCCGTCCCGCCGAGCGGACTAGACTTGTCGCCGTATGGCGGTTGCGCTGGGGCCTCACCGCTGGCCTCGGGACTTGCTGCGGCGTTCGTTCCATGCCATTGTTGACTTTGCTAATTGCTAGTCGCTAGTTGCTAATTGCTAATGGCTAATCCTCCCAAACCGCTCATCCTCATCATCCTTGATGGCTGGGGCTATGCTCCGCCATCGAACGCCAATGCCATCTCGCTGGCGCGTAAGCCGAACTACGATCGCCTGCTCGCTGAGTATCCCAACACGCTGATCCACACCAGCGGCCGCTACGTCGGGTTGCCGACCGGGCAGATGGGCAACAGCGAGGTCGGGCATCTCAACATCGGCGCCGGACGTGTGGTTTACATGGACATCACCAAAATCGATCTCATGATCGAGAAAGGTGACTTCTACTCCAACCCAGCGTTGCTCAACGCCATGACTACGGCGCGCACCGGCGGACGGCGCCTGCATCTGTTCGGGCTGCTATCCGACGGCGGCGTGCACTCGCATCAGAACCATCTCTATGCGGTCTTGCGCATGGCGAAGCAGAATGGCGTCGAGCGCGTTTTCGTGCACTGTTTCATGGATGGACGCGATACCCTGCCCACAAATGGCGCCGGCTACATCGAGCAGTTGCCGCAGAAGATGCGCGAGTATGGCATCGGCAAGATCGCTACGGTCAGCGGGAGATATTATGCGATGGACCGCGACCGCCGCTGGGAGCGCGAGAAGAAAGCCTTCGACGCCATGGTACATGGAGAAGCCGAAAGCCCGTACTCCACCGATCCGGTGCAGGGCGTGAAGGACTCCTACAATCGAGGAGTAACCGACGAGTTCATCGTGCCGTTCGTTTTAATCGACGACCGCTACGAACCGGTGGGCACCATTCGCGATGGCGATGTCTGCATCAACTTCAACTTCCGTGCCGATCGCGCCCGCCAGATCACGCGATGCCTCTGCCGCAACAGCCACTTCACGCCGCAGGATGGGCGCGAACTGGAAGGCGCTGACGATCTCGACAAAGTCATTCCGCGCAGCCGCGTTCCCAAAGATCTCACCTACGTCTGCATGACGCAGTACGACAAACATTTCACGCTGCCGGTGGTCTCGCCACCGGAGTCGCTGACCAATATCCTCGCGAATGTCATGGCTGAGCGAAACATGCGCAACCTGCGTGTCGCCGAGACAGAGAAGTATGCGCACGTAACCTACTTCTTCAATGGTGGGGTGGAGAAGCCATTCCCGGGCGAAGATCGCGTGCTGGTGCCATCGCCCAAGGTCGCGACCTATGATCTCAAGCCGGAAATGTCCGCTCAGGGCATTGCCGACGCGGTGATAAAAGCCATCCGCGATAACACCTTCGATGTGATGGTCGTGAACTTCGCCAACGCCGACATGGTAGGACACTCGGGCAAAATTCCGCCGACAATTACTGCTGTCGAAACCGTCGATGGCTGTCTCGGCCAGATCTACACCGCATTGCGTCAGCACGGCGGAGCGATGATCGTCACTGCCGATCACGGCAACGCCGAGCAGATGATCGATCCCGCGACCGGCGGCCCACAAACCGCGCATACCACCAATCCCGTGCCGTTCATCGTTTGTGCGGAGAATGCAGTGACCGCGCCAAATTTCAAGTGCGATGCACGCCGATTTACCCTCCGCCCCGACGGCGCCCTGCAGGACATTTCGCCCACTATGCTTGGAATGTTGGGCATCCTCCAACCGAAAGAGATGACCGGGCATGATCTGCGAATCATGGACGCAACAGATCAGAGATCATAATCTTGCTATACCCTACAATGTGGGACTAAGATAGACTTCTTTCCATATTCAATATATCTGACATTGTGGGATTGCCGAGGCTCTACATTTTCAAAAGCGCCAGGCGGTACCAATCCGAATGGTTCGTGGCGCTTGCACCGAGAGCGGCACGCGTAACGGAAATGTCGGGCCAGTCAGAGCGGATTCCTGTGTGTTGCTGTTCCAGTTCATGAGATTAAATACATCGGCGTAGGCCGAAACGCTGCCTAGCGGCAAGCGAAAGTCTCGCGCCAGGCGAACGTCGAGGGTGGCGTTCAACTGCGTCTGATAGCCTCCGGGATGTCCCACGGGCGTGGCTCGAATAAAGAATGGCCCCTGGTTCAAGCCGTTGACCAACAGCAGTCGTCCAAAGGGAGCACCGTCGAACCAATTTGCGATCATTGCCAAATAGAAGCCGTGAGGCGCTTTGTAGTACGCGGTCGTCTTGCTCAGGTAACCGCGATCGAAATAGGTGCGGCCCAGCGACATGAGGAGCGTGTTTGGATCGATGCCGAGGGTTCCAACAAAGCCGGTGTCATTTTGAAGGAGCGAGTTCCCGGGACTCGTCTGCGCCTGCGTCTCCTGCGCGGTGAAATTGAGCGAGAAACCCAACCGCTTCCACAGTCGTAGATCTACCAGCGCCTGGAAGCCTTTATAGCTGGAGCGCTGCCCCTGATTTGCGAGCACCAGGAAATCATGTCCCAGCGCGGACGGGTTCTCATTGAAGACCGTCAAGAGCTGTGAGCCGGGGAGGCCGTAAATTCCGTAGTAGCCGGGATCGGGATACTGAACCGGCGTGTAATCGGAAAACGGAACGCCGGTGTTGTCCAGGCCGATAAGTCGATGATCGTCGCGACGGAAGAATCGCGCGTATGCGGTTAGGCGATTGGTGATCGTCTGCTGCAGTCCAAAGCTGATTTCATCGGTGTATGGCCGCGCAAGATGAGGATCGATAGCAGAGTACGGGCCGCCGAAAACACGCAGTAATGTTCCCAGCTCAGACGGCTGAGCGACGCCATTGCCGTTTGTGTCCGTCCAGCTGAACACCTGCCCACCGAGAGCGGAAGGGTTTCCGTAGTCGAGGTACCGGCCCTGCAAAAGCTGCCCATAGCGCGACCAACTTCCCTGGAGAACCATGCCCGGCGGCCAGAGCGGCACAGCAAATCCCAGACGCGGCTCGAGCGTCGTCCAGCTAATTCCCTGCGTGACGCCGTTGGCCTGCCCGGTCGATGTATCGATGCGCAAGCCAATCGGCAGCATCAGCCATTTGCGCAGCCGCCAGGCGTCTTGTATGTACTCCGCGATGTTTTGCACGTGTTGCGACGCCCTTGTGGGAGTGTTCCAAAGGATGACTTCGCTGGCCGCGCCGTTTACCAGAACCTGCTCCTCGTTGTTCATGGCGTACCAGCGGTTGGTCATGTAGCTGCGGTTCCAGTCGACGCCGGCGCTAAGCACGTGGCCGCCCAGCCAGCCGTTCAAAATGGACTGCACCGTTCCGTTCGCTTCGTAGCGCGTACGCAAGCCGGAGTTTGCGAGCGGAGCTGGACCGGTGAGTGCCAGCGACGACAAATCCACACTGCTGATGCCCTGAACGCCGTTTTGAAAGCTGGAGGAGACAATCGCATTGACCACGCCAAAGCTCGCGCTGAATACCGTCGATGGCGTAATGGACTGGTTCCAGAGCACCTGAAACTGGTCGTAGTTGTCGTTGCCGCGCGTCGTGGCGCTGGGTGCAACGGTGGGCATCGCGCCTTGCGCGGAATTGAAGACGTGCTGCCCGCTGTACAGCACATCGAGCCGCTCGGAGCCGTGCGTCCACGGCGTGAAATCCAGCAGGACGCGATCAACGCCGGTGTTGATCGGAGCAGCAAATCCGCCGAGACTTTGCGCTGCTTGCTGCGTTGAAACGGAAGCAAAGAATGGCAGCTTCAGGCCGGCAATCGGCAGGGTGCCACCGAGCTGAGCGCTGCCATCGAGCAGAGAGTTAAGCCGCTCCGGCCCGGGGAAGTTGAGGTCGCGAAGACGCGTATCCATGTTGTTGCTCTGCAGCACGCCTCCGGAGCCGAACAGCCAGACGCCACCATGCCAGCCGGAAGTTGGTTCTGGTGAGGCCAGCGCCAGGTTCTCGCCCGATGCAGTGAACCGTGCCGGTTTGGACGCAACCAGCACCTGAAATTCCGATAGCGTATCGATTCCCGGATTGATCAGCGGCAATCCAGGCACATACGGATCGGTTACGTCCAAACCGTTAAACAGGTACTGGTTCTCAGTCCAGGAGGCGCCGAGCCCAGAAAACAACGCGGGAACCGCCGTCTGTGTGCCACCTATGTCGAATCGGTTGGTCACGGTGGACGGCTCTTGAAATTCCAGGAGCGACCATATGTCACGGCCACTGGGAAGTTGCTGAATGGAATGGTCGCCGAACTGGCTACCGAACCAGATATCCTCCGCGACGACATGACCCGTCGCTGATCGCTGTTTGCTATCAGGGGGCGAGAGCGTGATGCTCACCTGCGCCGCGCTGTCGGAACGGAGATCAAGATTGACTTGCGTGCTCTGCCAACCCTTCGCCGACACATCGAGCCGGTACCTTCCCCAGATCAATCCGGCAAACTGGAAGCGCCCATCCGCTCCTGTAACGCGCTCAGCAACAGGTTGCGCAGCACCTTCGCGGGTGAGCCGAACATGTACGTCCTTCAGCGCCCTTCCCGAACCTTGCACGATACCGCGGACGCTACTGGAGTGGGACTGCGCGAGACTGACGGTCGCACTCACAAGAAACAGCAGTGCAACCCAATGAGTGCTGCCCTGAGGGAAGCGTAAAACTCTTAACCGAGAGTTGGCTGGGTCAGGCTTGTCTTGCACGGCCGTAACCGAAGAGGGTTGCTTCGATTAGTAGATGCGTTTTCGCCCGCGAACCTTTGTATCTCGCGCCCCGACGCTTGACTGCTATCGAGTTCGGGCTCAGCAGGAACCGATAACGGAAAGGCCAAACAGTAACGATAGGGAGATGCTTTTGGTACACTTCAAGGCTCAGTTCTTCGCTCTCGGTTTGAGCCTGCGGTGAACTCGCAGGAACGAGCAGCGAGGACTCAGATGACATGTGTCCCACGATTGCCGGCTTGGAAACTGGAAGCTGCCAGGCGGCAACGAAAATTAGGAAATCTTACGAGGTGGTGATGACGAACCCTACGCAACCAGCCATTCAACTGACGAATACGCCCGATTATCGCGAGAACTACGCCAACAGTGTGCAGGTGCGGGTCAATGTGTGGGACTTTTTTCTGGTATTCGGCACGCTGCAGCAACAGGATGAAACGCGAGTCGACGTTCGCAACTTTCAGGGCATCTATTTGAGCCCACAGCAGGCCAAGGCGCTGCACACGATCCTCGAGCAAAATCTGGTGAACTACGAAAACACTTTCGGCGAGATCAAACTCGATCCCCGCATGGGCGCGGGCGCCGGGCCGGTGCACTAGGAAAGTCATGTAGCTTCGTGGCAAGGAGCAAAGCCATCCGCCGGCCTGCGGCTGCACGCGAATATCTGTCCGCCTACGCGCTGATCTTTACCATTCTGTTCATCACTCACGCACCGCTGCTGCGGCTGCCATATTTTTGGGACGAGGCGGGCTACTTTATTCCCGCAGCACGCGATCTTCTGCTGACCGGCTCGCTGATCCCACATACAACCTTGTCCAACGCTCATCCGCCGCTGGTGATGTTGTGGCTGGCGTTCTGGTGGAAGTTCAGCGCCTTTACGCCGGCGGTGACGCGCACGGCAATGTTGATGGTCGCAGCTTTTGCCCTGCTCGGACTCTGGCGTTTGTCGCGCGATGTCGCGAATGAAGCCGTAGCCGCCGCGACCGTGCTTTGCACGGCAGTGTATCCGGTGTTCTTCACACAGAGTTCCATGGCCGATCTCGATATGGCGGCAGCAGCGCTCACCCTGTGGGGACTGGCGATGTACGTCGAGCGGAGGCCGATTGCGACGATCGTCTTCTTCTCGCTGGCGCCGTTGGCGAAAGAAACAGCCATCGTCACGCCTATGGCGCTGCTCGTTTGGGAGCTGGTGTGCCCGGTTGTCAGCCGCGCTGCAGGATTGCAGCAGGAGCGTCTCTGCTTCTATTGCAGCAAACGCCATGCATTCTCGTTCTTACTCTGTCTGATTCCCTTGCTCCTCTGGTTTGGTTATCACCATAACCGCACCGGGTACTATTTCGGCAATCCAGAGTATCTTCGTTACAACCTGCAGGCCACACTGAATCCGCTGCGAATTGCGCTCGCACTACTGATCCGGGTGTGGCATGTGTTCGGTTATCTGAATCTCTTTTTGCTCACCGTGGGTGCAGCATTCGCCATGATGCTGCCGCCGGTCTACCAATCGGATGGCACTCCTCGTCCGCGGATTGCCATCGATGTACAGCTGGGCTTTGCCGTCGTCCTGGTTGCAAACATGCTCTGCGAATCCGCGCTGGGCGGCGCGGTCCTGGCGCGTTACATGCTTCCCGTGGTGCCGCTTGTCATCCTGGTGTGCGTCTCTACATTGCGAAGGCGAATCCTGCAGTGGAAGTGGTTTGTGGCAGTCGCCTGCGTCGCCTTCGTGGTGCAGCTCTTCGTGCCTCCACCTTATCGCATAGCGCCCGAAGACACGCTGCTCTATCGCGATTACGTTGTACTTCACAAAATTGCCGCCGACAGGTTGTCGGCGAAATATTCGCAGTCCCGCATTCTGACTGCGTGGCCGGCCTCCGACGAACTCACCAGGCCTTTTCTGGGATATGTGAAGCACCCGCTCAATGTGGTGCGTATCGAAAACTTTTCGCCCATGGAAATTGAGCGAGCGTCGCAAGCGACCGACCAGTTCGATGTCGCGTACCTCTTTACTACGAAGTGGGAGCCACCGCACCCGCTGCTGCAGGGTCTGGCGTTCGGGAAGGCGCTGCAGACGCGCTTTTTCGACTATCACCAAGACATCTCGCCGCAATCAGCCTCGGAGGTTCTGGGCGGAAGGATCGTAGATTACCGCAGCCGCGACAATGAGTGGATCGCATTGATTTCCATAGAAAAGATTGAGAACGCCGCCATTAGTCAGTCCGCTGTGACGGACGCGCAGCGCTAATGAAACTATCGTCTTCGTGGGCTCCATTTTTGCGAAGTTTCTCTGCTGATTCCTTCCCACCTGCCATCCGCTGACCGCATCCCACTGCTTAGGCCCACAAAATTTCTCGTCAACAAAACCTACTTATATTTCTGGAGGGGACCAATGGCAGAGAAGAAGCTGGAAGGTTGCCGCGTGGCAATCATCGCAACCGATTTGTTCGAAGAAGCGGAACTGATTGAACCTCGTAAAGCGTTACAGGAAGCCGGCGCGCAGACCACGGTGATCGCGCCGAAGTCAGGTGAGATTCAGGCCGTCAAGCACGACCAGAAGACGCAGAAGGTCAAGGTGGACAAGACGCTTGACGATGCGAAGCCGCAGGATTTTGATGCGGTGCTGCTCCCCGGCGGCGCGATGAATGCGGACGCGCTGCGCATTGAGCCGAAGGCGCAACAATTCGTTCAGCAGATTGACCGTGAAGGTAAACCCATTGCCGTGGTCTGTCACGGACCATGGCTCCTGATTTCTGCGGGGCTGGTGAAAGGCCGTCACATGACCAGCTACAAGACGATCCAGGATGATGTGCGAAATGCCGGCGCGATCTGGACCGACGATGTTTACGTGCGCGATCGCAACTGGGTGAGCAGCCGTCAGCCCTCGGATATTCCGCAGTTCAACCAGCACATGATCGAGCTGTTTTCCGAGGCTCGGCAGAAGAACCGTCGTGCCGCTTAGGCGAGCAGCGTGGGCGCGCTACATCGTTTGAGCGCGCCTTTCCAGCAACCAAAATTGAAAGGAGGATGGAATGAAGGCGGTAGTATTTCACGGGATTGGCGACATTCGTTTGGACCGCGTGGCTGAACCTAAGCTCAAGGAAGAAAGCGATGCGATCGTGCGGCTGACGGCCAGCGCCATCTGCGGCACCGATCTGCACATGATTCGCGGCACCATGGCGGGAATGAAGCCGGGAACAATTCTGGGACACGAAGGCGTCGGAGTAATCGAGGAAACTGGCCGCAATGTCCGCAACATGCGCGCGGGAGATCGCGTTCTCATCCTATCGACGATCGCCTGTGGAGCGTGCTCCTATTGCCGCTCGGGATTTTACGCGCAGTGTGATGAGGCCAATCCTGGCGGTCCACAAGCCGGTACCGCATTTTTCGGAGGGCCCGCTGAAACCGGCGCATTCGACGGTTTGCAGGCCGAGTATGCACGGATTCCTTTCGCCAATGTGGGTCTGGTGAAACTGCCGAAAGAGGTCAGCGACGATCAAGCTATCTTAGTTTCCGATATTTTTCCTACCGGCTACATGGCCGCGGAACTGGCTGAGATTGAGCCCGGCAATACAGTGTGCGTTTTCGGATGCGGACCGGTTGGGCAGTTCGCAGTTGCCAGCGCGAAGTTGATGGATGCCGGCAGAATTTTTGCCGTAGATTGCCTCGAGTTCCCGGCTCGAGATGGCGCGAGCACAGGGAGCGGAGACGATCAACTTCGATGAAGAAGATCCCATCGAGGCGCTGCGCGAGATGACCAACGGTATCGGCCCTGACCGCGTCATCGACTGCGTTGGGGTGGATGCGGTTGGACCACATCGCGGTCCTGCCGAAAAGAAATCGAAGATCAAGAAGCCCCGTTTCAAGGTTGAACAGAAAATGGTGGCGCCGAAAACCAATACACGTAACGGCAACTGGCATCAGGGCGACGCGCCCAGCCAGGTGCTGGATTGGATGGTGGAATCGGTTGCTAAAGCGGGGACCATCAGCATCATCGGCGTTTATCCCCAGACGATGTACACCTTTCCTATCGGCATGGCGATGAATCGCAACCTTACGATCAAGATGGGCAATTGCAATCATCGAGCTTACGCTCCCAGACTGGTGGACATGGTGCGCGCCGGGACCATCGATCCGGCAAGAATCTTGACCCAGGCGGGACCACTGACCGGAGCGATCGAGGCCTACCAGAACTTCGATAAGCGGCAGCCGGGTTGGATGAAGGTGATGCTGGAGCCGCTTCCCATGTCGCGCGTGGCTTAGACCACGCGCCGCGGGCCGTGCTGCCGATCCAGTTCCGCGTGGCAGGCGTTTCGCTTATGATGGGCGGGAGACTTCGCTTGACATCAACCTCCCACATAGCGGACCTGTCGTACAGGATTCGCAACTATCGTGCAGCCGATTTCGAAAGGCTCTGGGAAATTGATCAGCGTTGCTTTCCGCCGGGAATCGCCTACACGCAGATGGAGCTGAGCGGCTTCATCACCAAGCGCAACGCGATAACCCTGGTGGCAGAATCCCAGCCCGCAGCGGTTGATACAGCCGAGCGCGCAAACTCTCCGGCGGGCTTCGTCGTAGCGCATGTCGTGCGGCGGTACGGACGGATCCTCACCCTGGATATTCTTCCTGAGGCCAGACGGCATGGTCTGGCGACGCAGTTGATGGCTGCATGCGAGGAGCGCTTGCGCGCTCAAGGCTGCAAGGATTTGTATCTTGAAACGGCCGTCACCAACGAACCTGCTCTGCGCCTCTACCGCGGACTGGGGTTCAATT
>CAWFUE010000003.1:0-19561 GCA_963818905.1 uncultured Acidobacteriaceae bacterium | reverse complement strand
TTCCCGAGGTGCACATGCACGTCAGCGACGGCCGCTCCTTTGTTCGCAATAGCCGCGACAAATATGACGTGGTGCAGATGACGCTGGTCGATACCTGGGCCTCCACAGCTGCGGGCGCGTTCGCCTTGAGCGAAAATAATCTCTACACCGTCGAAGCTTTCAAGGAATATTTTGAGCACCTGAAGCCGGACGGGATGATCGCCATCACGCGCTGGGAGTTTGCCGAGCCGCGCGAAGCTCTGCGCGTAGTCTCACAGGCAATGGAAACGCTGCGCGAGATGGGAGTCAAGGACAGCACGAACAACTTTATTGTGGTGAGTGATGGCGACTTGAATGTCGATGGCCGGCCGGTTCTTGTTCTGGTCAAGAAATCGCCGTTCACCCTGGAAGAGCAGAAGGCGGTGCTGAATCACATCGAAGGCACCGATGGACATGGGGCCAATCTGAACTTGCACGTGCTCTACCTGCCGACAACGGCCAACCAGCCGAATATGGCGCATCCCGTCTTCGCAAACCTGATTCGCGGGCAGGATCCTCGCGCCTTTTCCGATTCCTACGATTACAACGTTTCTCCCGTCACGGATAACGCTCCATTCTTCTTCTTCACCTTCAAACCGGAGCAGGTATTCAACGACTACGATCTGCACGGCATTGACTGGAAGGTGAACCTGGGAATCGCGATTCTGGGGATCGTGTTGATTGTGTCGGTCGCAGCGGTTATCGCATTCCTGGTGTTGCCGCTGGCAATATCGCCAGAGACGCGCTCCGGACGCAGCCTGCGCGTGCTTTACTTTGTTGCCATCGGCCTCGGCTACATCATGGTGGAGATCGCGTTCATACAACGTTTCGTGCTCTTCCTGGGATATCCCACGTATGCACTGACGGTCGTCGTCTTCCTCATGCTGCTTTCCAGCGGACTGGGCAGTCTGGTTTCGCGGCGCTGGTTTAGCGAGCCCACACGAGTTGTCGTCGCACTCGGAGCGATCGTCACAGCCCTGCTGGTTTACGTCTTCGCTTTGCCGTCTTTGCTGGAAGTTCTCATCGGCATACCGTTCATTGCCAAGTTGCTGGTGAGCGCGCTGCTGCTGGTTCCGCTCGCCTTCGTCATGGGAATGCCATTTCCCAGCGGATTGCGCGCTCTATCGCCCTCAGTGGGGTCGGTTGAATCACCCGCGAAACATGGTGCGATCGAGTGGGCCTGGGCGATGAATGCTGCATCCAGCGTGCTCGGCTCGGTGCTGGCGATCGTGATTGCAATCCAGTTTGGCTTGACTGAAACCCTCGCTTGCGGCGCCGCCGCGTATCTATTTGCAATTCTGTTGTTGCCGACGTTTCGCAAAGTGACAGTCAGCAGTTAGCAATCAGCACTCAACTGGCTTGGCCGATGGCTGCCCGCCTCGATGTCCCTGTGGTCAGTCGGAGTCACGCCTTAGCCTTGTTTTTCGTGGCTCTCAACCACCTATCAACGCGCGCGTTTTTGTCAGAGCGAAAAGCCTTTATTTGGCAACTCTCTCGCCACTTGCATGAAAGCCGACTTCAGTTGTTATAATCACACGCTTGGGTGATTGACATCACACCAAGTTGTGGCAATCGCCGTACCCGCACGAACCTAGGTTTCGATCAGAGTAATCCGGAACCTGAACCCGCAGAGTGGAAAGCTTCACATAAATGGCCCAGATCTTCCATCGTAGTGCGAATACACTTGCGCGGCTCTCGATCATCGCAGTGGTGGTGATCGTGTCGATAATCCTGTGGGCGGGATTGGAGATTCAACGCTCGCCCTATGCCACCTATCAGGACGTCGCTCAGGCGCAGCCCGTTCCCTTCAGTCATCAGCATCACGCCGGAGGCGATGGCATCGATTGCCGCTATTGTCATACCTCGGTTGAAACTTCCGGCTTCGCCGGCATTCCTCCTACCAAGACCTGCATGAACTGCCATTCGCAGATCTGGACGAACGCTCCCATGCTGGAGCCGGTGCGGGAGAGCTTTCGCTCCGGTAAATCGCTGGTTTGGACACGGGTGGATTACCTGCCCGACTTCGTTTATTTCGACCACAGCATTCACATCAACAAGGGCGTAGGTTGTTTCAGCTGTCACGGACAGGTGGACAAGATGCCGTTGATGTTTGAGGCCAATTCGCTGCAGATGGAGTGGTGCCTGAACTGCCATCGCGCGCCGGAAAAATTCCTGCGCCCGCGCGACCAGGTGTTCAACATGGAGTATCAGCAGCCCAGTTCCAACACGCCGGTGACGTTCGAAGGAACGGTTTACACCGATCAGATCGCGTTGGGAAACCAATTGAAGCATCGCTACAACATTCGCACGGTTGAAGACATTACGAGTTGCAACACGTGTCATCGCTAAAGCGTGGCTGAAGAGGAATGGATAAAGAGAACCTGGTAAAGATCGAGGCGGTTTGTCCCGGCAAGATGGAACTGGCGGAGGCGCGGGAGAAGCTTTCGCGCGCCAACAGCGGTCCTCAGTATTGGCGCTGCCTTGAGGAGTTGGCGCAGAGCGATAGCTTCTTCGAGATGTTGCACCGCGAGTTTCCCCGCCAGGCATCGATTTGGCCGGAGGACGGTTCGCGCCGCAACTTCCTGAAGTTGATGAGCGCCTCGATGGCGTTGGCCGGCTTGTCGGCGTGCGTGAAGATTCCGCTGGAACCGATCGTTCCCTACGTGTGGCAGCCGAATGAGGTCGTTCTCGGCAAGCCGCTGTTCTTTGCCAGTGCCATGCCGTTCGGCGCCTACGCTTCTCCGGTGCTGGTGGAGAGCCACGAGGGCCGTCCTACCAAGATTGAGGGCAACCCCGAACATCCCGCCGGCCTGGGCGGCAGCTGCGTCTTTTCGCAAGCTTCCATCCTCGACATGTACGATCCCGATCGCTCCCAGACCATTACTTATCTGGGCGAGTTGAGGACGTGGAGCGACTACGTTATCGCGCTTCGTGGCGCGCTGAATTCGCAGAAGGCGGTGCAGGGATCAGGCTTGCGCATTCTTAGCGCTCCCACCAGTTCCGCGACGATGGCGTCGTTGATGGATCAGGTTCAGGCGGCGTTTCCGCAATCCAAATGGGTGCAGTGGGAGCCGGTGAATCGTAGCAACGTTTTCGCCGGATCGAAAGCCGCCTTCGGTGACTACGTCGAGACCCGCTACAACTTGGAGAAGGCGGAAATCGTTCTGTCGCTCGATGGCGACTTTCTCTCCAGTGGTTATCCGGGTTTTCTCTACTATGCCCGCCAGTTCGCGGCGCGTCGCAATCCCGAGCTCAGAGAGAAGATGGCGCGCTTCTACTCCATTCAAAGCACGCCGACGAACACCAGCGGCAAAGCTGACCACGGCTTGCCGGTCCGCGCCTCGGAAGTGGAGCAGGTGGCGCGTGCCGTTGCGGCCGGAATCGGCGCGGGTGGCGGAGGCAACGTCAATCCGGAGTACCAGAAATTCGTTGCTGCCGTAATCAAGGACCTCCAGGCGCATAAGGGCGCGGCAGTCGTCATTCCTGGCGATAATCAGCCGCCGTCGGTTCATGCTCTGGCGCATGCGATGAATACCGCGCTCGGTGCCAATGGCAACACGGTCGTTTATACCGAATCAGTGCAGGTCAAACCGCAGGACCAGAACGCCGCGTTGAAGGATCTGGTCGGCGAGATGAACGCGGGCAAAGTTGATCTGTTGATCATCATGGGCAGCAATCCGGTCTATGCTGCGCCCGCCGATCTTGGCTTCGCCGAAGCGATGGACAAGGTCCCGCTGCGCGTCCAGCACGCTCTTTATAAGGACGAAACCTTCGACCACGTTCACTGGCACATCAACGGCACACATTATTTAGAGATGTGGGGCGACACGCGTGCCTTCGACGGAACTGCTTCCATCGTGCAGCCGCTGATCGCGCCGCTCTACAACGGCAAGAGCGAGTATGAATTTGCCTTCTCGCTGGTCGGCTCGCCAGAAACGGCGGGTTATGACGTCGTCCGTAATTATTGGCAAGACAAGATGAAAGGCGGCGACTTCGACACCGCCTGGCGTAAGGCGTTGAACGACGGGTTTATCGCCAACACCGCTTTCCCGGCGAAAACGGTTGCAGCGAAGGGCGGCACAGCTCCTGCTGCGAACAACGTGAGCTCGCAGGCGATGGAGGTGATCTTCCGCCGCGATCCTCTGATCTACGATGGCAGCCGCGCCAACAACGCCTGGCTACAGGAAACGCCGAAGCCAATCACGAATCTTTGCTGGGACAACGCCGTTCTCATCAGCCCGGATGAGGCGAAACATTTGGGCCTCGACACCGGCGACATCATCGAGATCGACGTGAATGGCCGCAAGGTCAATGGACCCATCTGGCCGCAGCCAGCGCATCCGAATAACTCCATCACCGTATTTCTTGGCTATGGACGCACCGGAGCCGGCCACGTCGGCAATGGATTTGGCTTCGACGCTTACAAAATTCGCAGCAGCGATGCGCTTTCGTTTGCCGAAACCAAGATCAGGAAAGTCGGGTCCGGATTCGGCTTTGCCCATCCGCAAGGCTTCCAGTACATCGACTTCTCCGATTTGCCGGCGGGTAAGTCCGACGATCTCTATGGGCGGCACATCATTCGCAAAGCGACCTTGCAGGACTTCCTCAAGAATCCCGACTTTGCGCACGCAGAGGAAGAAACGCCTGGGCCGGAGATGACGCTCTATCCCAACTATCAGTACACCGAGCTGAAGTGGGGCATGACCATCGATCTGAACTCCTGCATCGGCTGCAAGACGTGCATTGTCGCCTGCCAGGCGGAAAACAACATACCGGTCGTCGGCAAGGAGCAGACCATGCGTGGCCGCCAGATGCAGTGGCTGCGCGTGGATATCTATTACGAGGGTGGCACGGAGAATCCCGCAATCTATTATCAACCTATTCCTTGCCAGCAGTGCGAGAACGCGCCCTGCGAAGTGGTCTGTCCGGTAGGAGCGACGGTGCACAGCACCGAAGGCCTCAACGACATGATCTACAACCGCTGCGTGGGCACGCGCTACTGCTCGAATAACTGCCCGTATAAGGTTCGCCGCTTCAACTTCCTGCTGTGGCAGGACTGGACCACGCCGCAGTACAAGATGATGCGCAATCCCGAAGTCAGTGTCCGCAGCCGTGGCGTGATGGAGAAGTGCACGTACTGCATCCAGCGCATCGCTCATGGCCGCATGACGGCGGAAAAAGAGAATCGCTGGCCTCGCGATGGCGAAATATTGACCGCGTGTCAGCAGGCTTGTCCGGCAGGCGCAATCGTCTTTGGCAATCTCAACGATCCCCACAGCCGGGTTACCAGGATCAAGCAGCAGCAGCGCAATTATCAGTTGTTGGAAGACCTGAATACGCGCCCACGCACTTCTTATCTGGCGATCGTACGCAACCCTAACCCCGAACTTGAGACGTCGGAGCCCAGTTAGCAATGCAACAGGGACCAGAAGAAAAAACGCTTCTCCAGGATGTGCCGTGGCCCGATGAGCCACCGGTGATGTTGCCGGGGGAAACCTACGGCAGCGTCACGGATGTCATCGCTGACTCGGTCCTCAAGCGACCGATTGGTCTGGGCTGGCTATCCGGCTTTCTCATCGCCGGCTTTTTCGTAATGATACTGCTCATCGCGGTGACTTACCTGTTCATCCGCGGTGTGGGCATTTGGGGTATCCAGATTCCGGTGGCGTGGGGCTTCGCCATCATAAATTTCGTTTGGTGGATCGGTATCGGTCACGCCGGCACACTCATTTCCGCGATTCTGCTGTTGCTGAAACAGACGTGGCGCAACTCAATCAATCGTTTCGCCGAAGCCATGACGCTCTTCGCCGTGGCCTGCGCCGGCATGTTCCCGATCTTCCACCTTGGCCGCCCTTGGCTGGCGTACTGGCTGTTTCCCTACCCGAGCAGCATGGGCGTGTGGCCGCAGTTCCGCAGCCCGCTAGTGTGGGATGTATTCGCGGTCTCGACCTACGCCACCATTTCGGCTGTGTTCTGGTATGTCGGACTGGTGCCTGACTTCGCCACCATGCGCGAGAAGGCGAAACATCCGGTCACCAAGAAGCTCTACGGAATCTTCGCCATGGGTTGGCGCGGTTCAGCCCGTCACTGGAAGCGATACGAATCTCTGTATCTGTTATTAGCAGGTTTGGCGACGCCGCTGGTGCTCTCCGTTCACACCGTGGTCAGCTTCGACTTTGCAATCGCCATCGTACCCGGTTGGCACACGACTATCTTCCCGCCCTACTTTGTTGCCGGCGCGATTTACTCCGGCTTCGCCATGGTGCTGGTGCTTGCCATTCCAATTCGCAAGTTCTACCACCTGGAAACGCTGATCACCATGCGCCACTTGCAGAATTCGGCCAAGGTGATGCTGGCCACCGGTCTGATCGTCGCTTACGGCTATTTCTTCGAGACCTTCATCGGAATGTACAGCGGCTCGACCTATGAGCGATTCATGCTGCAGAACCGCTGGTTTGGTCCGTATTCAGGGCTGTACTGGTCGCTGATCATCTGCAACATCGCTCTGCCGCAGCTGTTGTGGATACCCAAGCTGCGCTCCAACATCACGTTCCTGTTTCTGATCTCGCTGGACATCCTCGTCGGCATGTGGCTGGAACGCTTCATCATTGTTATTACCAGCTTGAGCCGCGATTTCCTTCCGTCCTCCTGGGGAATTTATATTCCGACGCGCTGGGACTGGGCCGTGTTTACCGGTACCATCGGCTTCTTCAGCTTGTGTATGTTCTTGTTCATCCGCATCATGCCGTCGATCTCGATCTTTGAAATGCGCAGCCTGTTGCCGGAAGCGGAGGTGAAAGGCGAATGAAACCGCCGCTGACACCCGCGATTTACGGCTTGATGGCTGAGTTTGGGAGTTCCACCGATCTGGTCAAGGCGACCGAAGCCGCTTATGCCGCCGGCTATCGCAAGATGGACGCTTACAGCCCGTTTCCCATTGAGGAAGCCAGTGAAGCGCTTGGCTTTCATAAGACCCGCGTTCCGCTCATCGTGCTGATCGGAGGTTTGTTGGGTGGAACCGGCATGTACGCGCTTCAATACTGGATCAACTGCATCTCGTACCCCCTGAACATCGGTGGACGCCCATGGCATTCGTGGCCGGCATTCATCGTGCCCACATTTGAGATGACAGTTTTGTTTGGCGGATTGGCTGGCGTCTTCGGGATGTTTGCGCTCAACGGACTCCCCATGCCGCATCATCCGGTATTTAACGTCGATCGATTCGCCGCGGTTACACGCGACAAATTTTTTCTGGTGGTCGAGGCAGCCGATCCGCAATTTGATCCGGTAACAACGCAGCAGTTCATGCAGAGTCTCTCGCCGCTATCGATTTCGGAGGTGCCGCATTAAGGGGCAAGAACAATTGAGGATTGCGGCATTGGATTCCGCTCGCGCCGGTAGGCCATCGCCTCGCGCCGTTCTGGCCTGCCTGTTGGCCATCATCGCTTTGCTGCTACTGGGCGCCTGCCGTCTGGACATGCAGGTGCAGCCTTATCAGCGTCCATTGGTGGAGAGCGACTTCTATGCCGATCGGCGTTCGGAAAGGCCCATCATTTCCGGTACCGTCGCGCGGGGACATCTCGACGCCGATACGTATTTCTATACCGGGAAAATCGGCAGCAATGACGGCGACTATATGCCTTTCCCGGTCACCGCAGAAGTGATGGCGCGAGGTCAGCAGCGCTTCAATATTTATTGCTCGCCCTGTCATTCCGAAGTCGGCGATGGCAACGGGATGATCGTGCAGCGCGGTTACAAACGTCCGCCGTCGTACCACATCGAGCGTTTACGGCGCGCCCCCATTGGATATTTCTTCGACGTGGCGACTAACGGCTTTGGCGCCATGCCCGACTATGCAGAGCAGATTCCGCCGGCCGACCGCTGGGCCATTGCCGCTTACATTCGGGCGCTGCAGTTAAGCCAGCACGCGACCGAGACGGATGTTCCCAGCGGCGAGCAGATTGCGAATACACCGCCGCCGGGTGTGTTCATCATGCCTCCGTATGACACGCAGGGCGCTACTACGGCCGCGTCAAGTCCGCCTCCGCCGCAAGCGGCTCCGGCAAAAGGAGGCGAGCAGAAGCCATGAGCAATCCAACCGTCGATCTTCGCGCCTCCGATTTTGCCGTGCCCGTCGACACTCCTCGCTGGCAGAGCCGGTGCCTGATGATCGGCATCGCCGGAGTTATCTTCTGCGTGATTGCGGGCATCCTGGACCTGCGGGATTTTTTGCGCGGCTACCTGATCGCCTACGTGTTCTGGACCGGTTTGACGGTCGGCTGCATGGCGCTGTTGATGGTGCAATATCTCTCCGGCGGTTTCTGGGGGTTGAGCATTCGCCGCATTTTGGAAGCGGCGGCCAAGTGTCTGCCGCTGATGTTCATTCTGTTTATTCCGATCCTTGTTCTGCGTCACCACCTCTACGGATGGATGAACGATCCCTCCCTGACCCACGAGAACTATTGGTATCTGACGCAGGGAAAATGGATCTTCCGCTGGATCTTCTATTTTCTGATCTGGGGGCTGCTGACCTACGAGCTCTGCCGGCGTGGCAACCGCCAGGATGCGCCGATACCAGCGGGGACTTATCCGCGCTTCCAGGGACTAGCCGGCATTGGTCTTGTGCTTTTTGCGCTGACCACGTCCTTTGCCGCTGTCGATTGGGTGATGTCACTCGACCCGCACTGGGGCTCGACCATTTATGGCCTGATTTTTCTCGCCGGTCAGGGATTGTCGGCGCTGTGCTTCAGCATCATCATTCTCACCGTGCTCACTCGCTACAGCCCGTATCGCGAGATCATCAAGCCCTCGCAGTTTCACGATCTTGGCAAACTCACGCTGGCTTTCGTGATGTTGTTCGCCTATTTCTCTTTCTCGCAGTGGCTAATCATCTGGTCGGGAAACCTTCCGGACGAAATCAGTTGGTACCTGAACCGCATTCGCGGCGGCTGGGGATGGATCATCATTGCGATTGTCTTATTTCACTTTGCCTTGCCCTTCGCGCTTTTGCTTTCACGCGAGCGCAAGCGCGCCGGCCGCCGGCTGATCGCATTGGCGATCTTCATTCTGTTTATGCGTATCGTAGACATTTACTGGTACGTGATACCCAACTTCCCGGATGCGAGACTGTTCAGCATCTGGTATCTGGCGGCGCCAATAGGTCTGGGCGGTCTCTGGCTGGCATATTTCTTCTACAACTTCCGGCAGCGGCCGCTGTTGCCGCTCTATGAGCCACAAACGCCCAATTTCTTACATCAAGGATCGGGACATGGCCACTAACGACACCAATTACGATCCTTTGCGCAATCCCCAAGTCGATTATGAACGCGCCGATCTTAGCGCGCGCGGCATCTTGCTGTTCCTGATCGGACTATTGGTCGCTGGCGTTTTCATCGAACTGGTGCTTTGGGGGATGTTCCGCTTCATGGCGCGCAGCGAGGTGCTGTTCGCGCATTCGCAGATGAGCCCCATGATGGCCGCGCAACAAAAGGCCCAGACTGGCGGCTCGCGTTCAGTGTTGCAGAATACGCCCGCGGTCAACCTGGACGTTTTCCCCGAGCCGCGCTTGCAAGTCAACGATGCGGGCGCCATGAGCCGCTTCCTCAACTCCGAGCAGGCGTTGCTGAATGTGAAGCAGCCCTTCACCGATTCCACGGGAGCCGTCCACATTCCGATTTCGTTGGCCATGCAGTTGATTGTGCAGCGCGGATTGCCGGTGCGCCCGAATGCGCCGCCTCCGGATCTCAATACTCAAACCGCTGCCGGCAATACGAAGATGTTGGACATGCAACCGGGGCCTCTGGGAACGACAGCCGGAGGAACTGTCGGCAAGCAAGCCGGCGAAGCTGCGCCTGGCAGGCCGGCAGGCGAACGAGCGCCGTAGGCGCGAAAGGTTTTCCGCTTAATACGAATTGGATGTAATGCTGTGAAAATTCTTGTACAACTCGCAATCTTGCTGGTGACCGCCGCGGCCGTCGCTCAGCCGCCGTCTTCTTTTCAGGACAAGTCTGTCCAGCCGGCTGCGCAAGTCAAGCCGCCCGAGTTTGCCAACATCGGAATCGATCAGCGCCTCAATCAGCCGGTGCCCCTCGATCTCGAATTCAAGGATGAGACCGGCAAGTCAGTGAAGCTGGGGGATTATTTCACGTCTGGCCGGCCGGTGATTTTGAATCTGGTGTATTACACCTGTCCCATGCTGTGCGGTGAGGAATTGGCGGGAGAGGCCAGTGCGCTGGGCATGTTGCGGTTTACTCCAGGCAACGAGTACGAAGTTGTTTCGGTGAGCTTCAACCCAAACGAAGGGTCGAAAGACGCAGCCGCTGCCAAGCAGACTTATGTCGCTCGAATGAACGAGCATCTGGATCATAAAACTGATGGCTCAGGTTGGCATTTTCTGACCGGACAGCAAGCGCAAATCAAGCAACTCGCCGATGCGGTTGGCTTCCATTACCGCTATGATCCCGCAAGCAAACAGTACATCCACGCCACCGGACTCATGATTGTGACTCCGACCGGGAAGCTTGCCCAGTATTACTACGGAGTGGAGTTTTCTCCGCGCGATCTTCGCCTGGGGGTGATTGAGGCTTCGCGCAACAAGATTGGAAATGTGGTCGATGAAGTGCTGCTGTACTGCTGTCACTACGATCCCCAAACCGGGCGATACGGAGCTGTGGTCAGCAACATTATGCGTTTGGCAGGAGCTGCCACCATGCTGATCCTTGGCGGATTTCTGATTGTAATGTTCCGCCGAGATTCGCATGACAAGAAGGACAAGAAGGAAACAGGACGGGCCTGATCGATATGTGGAAGAACTTCCCACTCTTTCCTGAGCGTGCCTCGGCACTGGCATGGCAGGTGGACGGACTATATTTCCTGCTGATCGCGGTGTCGGCGTTCTTCACGCTGCTGATCTTCCTTTTGATTTTCATTTTCGCCGTAAAGTATCGCCGGTCGGTCCATCCTCATCCGGTACAGATCGAAGGTTCGCTGCCGCTGGAACTGGCCTGGACGCTGATCCCGCTGGGCATCTGCATGATTTTCTTCGCTTGGGGCTCGCTCATTTATTTTCAGGAAGCTCGGCCGCCCAAGGGGGCGATGGAAATTTATTGCGTCGGCAAGCAGTGGATGTGGAAGTTTGAGCATGAGACCGGCCAGCGCGAGATCAATCAACTGCACGTGCCGCTGGGCCGTGACGTCAGAATGATCATGAGCTCGCAGGACGTGATCCACAGTTTCTTTGTCCCGGCATTTCGGGTGAAGGCCGATGTTTTGCCCGGCCGCTTCACCGAGACCTGGTTTCGTCCCACGAAGGTCGGTACCTATCACCTGTTCTGCTCGCAATACTGCGGCACACAACATTCGGGAATGATTGGCCAGGTGATCGTGATGGAGCCGGCGGCGTATCAGGCTTGGCTCAGCAGCGGTGGCGAGACGGGATCTTTGGCAGCCAACGGGCAACAGCTCTTTCAGCAGTTAGGCTGCGCCACTTGTCATCGCTTCGATACCCAGGGACGTGGCCCGAATCTGGTCGGAGTATTTGGCAAGCCGGTGCTGCTGGAGGACGGCCGCACCGTAGTCGCCGATGAAAACTACATTCGCGAATCGATCTTGAATCCCGGCGTCAAGATTGTCGCCGGATTTAAGCCGATTATGCCGAGCTTTCAGGGACAGGTCTCCGAGGAAAGCCTGATGGCGTTGGTGGCTTACATCAAGTCGTTGTCCCAGCCGGAACAGAAGGAGCCCGTGAGTAATCGTCCTCCGGTTCCCGAAACGTCGACTGTGCAATGACGTACAAGAAGGTTTCAAGACCCGAAGGTGTCTGACATGGCAACTGCTGTACAAACCGTCGAGCGCGACAACTACCTCAATTCGAATTATGGCATCAAGTCGTGGCTGCTGACGACAGACCACAAGCGTATCGCGATGCTCTACCTGGTCTCGATTACGGCCATGTTCTGGATTGGCGGCTTCTTCGCCATGCTCATCCGCCTGGAACTGTTGACCCCGGCTGGCGATCTGGTCTCGTCCGACACGTACAACAAGCTGTTCACCATGCATGGGATCATCATGGTGTTCTTCTTCCTGATCCCGTCGGTGCCGGCGGTAATCGGAAACTTTGTGATCCCGTTGATGGTCGGGGCCAAGGACCTGGCGTTTCCGCGAGTGAACCTGCTGAGCTGGTATATCTACATGCTCGGCGCGATTACCGCCCTGACGGCGATGGTGACCGGCGGCGTCGATACGGGCTGGACCTTTTACACGCCATTCAGCACCACCTATTCCAACACTCACGTTATCGGCGCGGCGATCGGCATTTTCATCACCGGCTTCTCGTCGATTCTGACCGGCTTGAACTTTATCGTCACCATCCACCGCATGCGCGCGCCTGGCCTCACCTGGCGCCGGTTGCCACTGTTCTGCTGGTCAAACTATTCCGCTGCTCTCATCATGGTGCTGGGAACACCGGTCATCGCCATCACCTTGCTGCTGGTCGCCCTTGAGCGTGCGTTTAACATTGGCATCTTCAATCCTCAACTGGGCGGCGATCCGCTGCTGTTTCAACACCTGTTCTGGTTCTACTCGCACCCGGCGGTGTACATCATGATTCTGCCGGGGATGGGCGTGATCAGCGAGGTCGTCACCTGCTTCTCGCGCAAGCGGGCCTTTGGATATGAATTTGTAGCGTTGGCATCCATCGCTATTGCCGTCTTTGGCTTCCTGGTCTGGGCGCACCACATGTTCGTCGCCGGCATCTCGGTGTACGCGGCACTGGTGTTTTCGCTCCTGAGTTATCTCGTAGCGATTCCGTCCGCAGTGAAGGTCTTCAATTGGACGGCTACGATGTACAAAGGCTCCATACGCTATGAGACGCCGATGCTGTACGCCTTTGGTTTCATCGGACTGTTTACCATTGGCGGCTTGACCGGAGTTTTTCTCGCCTCGTTGGGGCTCGACGTCCATGTCCACGACACCTACTTTGTGGTAGCGCACTTCCACTACGTGATGGTCGGGGGCATGGTGATGGCTTACATGGCGGGATTGCACTTCTGGTGGCCGAAGATCAGTGGACGAATGTATCCCGAGGCTTGGGCAAAGCTCTCCGCGTTGCTGGTGTTCGTTGGCTTCAACACTACATTTTTCCCGCAGTTCATTCTGGGCTACATGGGGGCACCGCGCCGCTATCACGCCTATCCACCGGAATTCCAGGTGCTGAACGTGCTTTCCACCGCAGGCGCGTCGATCCTCGCGGTGGGATACGTGCTGCCGATGATTTACTTCCTCTGGTCTCTGCGCTATGGCGAGCTGGCGCCGCCCAATCCCTGGAACGCGGTTGGACTCGAGTGGATGACACCTTCGCCGCCGCCGACGCACAACTTCGATGAGACTCCCGTTGTGACATGGGAAGCCTACGACTACGAGCACCAGCCGCAAGAGGAGGTTACCGTTGGCCACTAGCGATATGGGCGATATCCAGGTCGCTGAGCGCGCGCTGCAACATCACTTCGCCGACATGGAGCAGCAGCAGGAAACCTCCACCTTCGGCATGTGGATGTTCCTGTTAACCGAGATCATGTTTTTCGGCGGGCTGTTCTGCGCCTATCTGGTCTACCGCGCCTCCTATTACCAGGCCTTTGTGGAAGGCAGCCAGAAGATGAATATCTGGCTGGGTACGGCCAACACTGCTGTCCTCATCTGCAGTTCGCTGACCATGGCGCTGGGGGTGCGCGCTGCCCAGACCGGCAAGCGCACGCTGATGGTGTTTCTGCTGCTGGTTACAATTCTCTTTGGATTGGGCTTTCTTGGCATCAAGGGGATTGAGTATCATGAGCACTGGGAGAATCACGAGTTTCCCGGAACAAACTTCCACTTCCAAACCATCGATAAGCAGCCCCCCACCGATCCACAGCACACCGAAATTTACTTCTCGCTGTACTGGGCGATGACCGGCCTGCATGCCTTGCACATGGTAATCGGAGTTGGATTGGTTAGCTGGATCGTGATTGCCGGCTTGCGCAGGGCCTACACGCCGTCATACTTCACGCCCGTGGAAATTGTTGGTCTCTATTGGCACTTCGTTGACCTGGTGTGGATTTATTTGTTTCCATTGCTGTACTTGATCAGCAAGAAGCACGGTGGTGGCTAATGGCGAAGCATAACCTAGAAGAACATATTTCTCCCGAGTCCCACATTGTGCCAATCAGCTTGTACGTGGCAATCTGGGCGTCGCTGATTGTGCTGACTGCCCTCACCGTGTTTGCCGCCAGCGTTGATCTGGGAATCTTCAACGTCGTAGTGGCGCTGGTGATTGCGACCATCAAAGGCACGCTCATCGTGCTTTTCTTCATGCATCTGCGGTACAGCACGAAGCTCACCATGGTGACCGTGGTAGCGGCGATATTCTTCCTGTTCATTTTGTTTTCGTTAAGCATGACAGATTACCTGACCCGCGCCTGGTCCACCTATATGTAGCCGGGTTTTACGGGATTTGGTTGCGCGAAGATTCGGCTAGGGGCGCCCCACCACCTGATGTCCCACTCTGTGGTACTTATGCCTGGGGCTTTGCCGGTCTGCCACATTGTGGGATATGGCAGCCTCGTAACCTCCGGTCATCCCGCGAAATTACCCCTCTAACTTTCATCATCCTGTAACAATGATGCATGTACCCTAACCTATGTGATACCCACATATGACAGTTCCACGCCCGACGTCGGCTACAATACAGCCGTGAAGCAAACCATCTTTGCTGTGGAAGACGACGCCGATATTCTGCGTCTCGTCCGTCACCACCTGGAGACCGCCGGTTATGGGGTTCGCAGTTTTACCGCTACTGCCGGCGTCATTGCCGAAGCCGAGAAGCAGGCGCCCTCGCTATTTCTTCTGGACATCATGGTCCCCGGAGGCGATGGTCTGGAACTTTGCCGGCGAATCCGCCAGACCTCATCGCTGGCGATGATTCCGGTCATTTTCTTGACGGCCAAGACCAGCGAGTCCGATCGCGTGATCGGACTAGAAATGGGTGCCGACGACTACATTCCCAAGCCGTTTAGCCCGCGGGAACTGGTAGCTCGAGTGCGCGCGGTGTTGCGGCGATTCGAGCGTCCCCTGGCGCCTTCCATTGTGAAGGCCGGCGATATCGAGATCGACAGCGGTGGCATGACCTTGACGGTTCGCGGACAACTCACCCAAACTACGGCGACCGAATTCCGTCTGCTGGAATATCTGGCGCGGCATCCCGGCCGCGTCTTCACCCGCGATCAGCTACTCGATGCTGTCTGGCGCGACACCCACTATGTGACTCCCCGTTCGGTCGACGTTTACGTGCGCCGCATTCGTGAGAAAATCGAAGAGAATCCCGACGAACCGCGGTATCTGAAAACCGTGCGCGGAGCGGGTTACCGCTTCGAAATTCCCAAGTCCTAAGGGCTGGATTGCTTTGAAGAGTCGCATCTTCATCAAGTTGTTTCTCGCGGCCCTGCTGGTCATCGCGGCGTGTACTGTTTCGCTCGATCTGCTCATCGGACGCACATGGGAGAACATGTTGCGTCACGAGATCGAAACCTCGCTGCGACAGAAAACAGCGATGTTCGCGACCCGTGTGTCAGCCTCGCCTGAGGGATCGCTACCTCAGATGACCACGCAGGCGGCCGCGGCTGCGGGAGCTCGCATCACCGTCATCGATTCCACCGGCAAAGTTCTGGCCGACTCCGAAGCCGAGCCCGACAAGATGGAGAACCACGCCACCCGGCCGGAATTTGCGGCGGCCTTGCGCGGGCAGGCAGGCAGCTCCGAACGCGTCAGCAAGACGCTCGGCGTGGACTTGCTGTATGTGGCTGTGCCTATTCCTGGCGGCGCGGTGCGCATGGCCTATCCGCTTAGCGCCATTCGTGAAGCCAATCGTCAGATTCGCCGCGATCTCCTTCAGGGTTCTGCCGTCGCCGGACTGCTGGCACTGTTCTTGGCTTTCATAGCTACGCAGTCTATCGGACGCCGATTGCTTCGCATTACAGAATTTGCCGAGCGCGTGGCCAGCGGCGACTTGTCAGCCCGGATTCAGGAAGGCGCTGCCGACGAGATCGCGCACGTGGCCTCGGCGCTCGACAAGACCGCGCGCAAGCTCGAAGAAGGTTTCACCGCGGTGGAGAATAGCCGTCAGACATTGGAGACGCTGCTGAACTCCATGCAGGAAGCGGTCATCGCAGTCGCCGATGATGGACGGGTGTTGTGGGCGAATCAGCGGATGGAGCGTTTACTGCCCAGTGGAGTGCGATTGGGGGCTCCGCTGGTGCAATCGGTGCGTGATCCGGAGATCCTGGACTCAGTACAGAATGTTTTGAGTACTCGCGAAGTTACCATGGCGCGCGCGGCCAAGATCTTTTTCGGCCGCGTCTTCGACGTCACCGCAGCTCCCATGCCCGGCGGGGGTGCGGTCGCCGTGTTGCACGATCAGACGGAGATCGAGCGCGTGGAAAAGACCCGGCGCGATTTCATCGCCAATGTATCGCATGAGCTGCGCACGCCCTTGACTTCGATTCAGGGCTATGCGGAGACACTGCTGGAAAGCCGCAGCATGCCTTCCAATCTGCGCGACTTTGCAGAAATCATCCGCAAGAATGCCATGCGTATGGCACGCCTCACCGAAGATCTGCTGGTGTTGGCCAGGGTCGAATCGGGTGAGCAAAAGCTCAATCTGCAGCTAGCGACGCCCGAGGAACTCCTGGAAGATGCGGTGCAGACTTTTCGTGACTTGGCAGCGCACCGCAGTGTCGAAATTTCAGTGATGAATACCACCTCTTCGGCCGTCCTGGTGGATCGCGATGCCATTCACCAGGTCTTTACCAACTTGATCGACAATGCGCTCAAGTATGGCGATCAGGGCGGCAAGATCCTGCTGGGTGCTTGCGATTCCGAAGAGGGAGTGCAATTCTTTGTTCGTGACTTCGGTTCCGGAATTCCCAGCGAACATTTGCCGCGCCTATTCGAGCGCTTCTATCGGGTCGACAAAGCGCGCTCACGCGAGTCCGGCGGCACCGGTCTTGGCCTGGCGATCGCCAAGCACGTAGTGCGCGCTCACTCCGGCACCATCCGTGCCGAAAGCGAGTTGAACCACGGATCCACCTTCTATTTCACCCTCCCGCGTCAGCCGGTCTCCGCCCCGGTGACGGTGTAATGCAGTAGCAATCCGAATACTCGCGCCTGTGAATTAAATGGAAGATTCATCCACATTTCACCGGCCATTCACAACCGCCCGCTATTGTCGGATTATCCACACCGCTCTTGACCGTTGTGGCTCAGCAATCGATAGTCAAGTACGTGCGTGCCATTGTGTAGCAAGTTTGTGAGACCAGAATGAGTTCAGCCGATATCGCTCCCCCTGACGCCACCCCAGATCAAATCTGTGCACAATTGCAGGAGCAAACGCTACAGGCATGCCGGGTCGCAAGGATCGCAGCCGGTATCGTCGCTGAGGGAATTGCAACCGGCGTGGTGTCCGTTCTCGACGGCGTGCGGCCCCGCGAAAAAGAACTGGACACACTCGACCATGAGATCGACCAGCGGGTAACCTCGGTTATCACGCAGGTCGGGTCGGAACACGCCCGCGAGCTCCTGGCTTGTCTCAAGTTCATCATCGATTTGGAACGCATTGGAGACCTGCTGTTGAACTGCAGCAATCGGGCAGCGGCCGTGGGCGGCCGGATTGAGTTGCAGGATATTCGCGACCTCACACTGATGGCCTCGCGATTGGAGAAGATGCTGGGTGATGTGCACGACGCCTTCAGCCAACGCGATCTCAATCGCGCCATCTCTGTACTGCGTGCCGATGCCGAGCTCGACCGTCTGCGCAACCTCATCTTTCTCCGACACCTGGAAAATCACGACGGTGTGCCGCGCCAGGAAAGCTTCCACGTATTGTTCATGACTCAAGCCCTGGAACGTGCCGGAGATCACGCCAAGAATCTTGCGGAAGAGATCTGCCATCTGGTCAGCGGACATAGTGTTCGCCACGTGCTGCGAGCTTACGATAAGCCGGTGGAACAGATGTTTATCGACGATCTGAGACGGCGGCAAAAAACAACGCTTGGCTGAGGACGAATTCTTGGAAAATTCATTTGTCGCAGAGCATTTTCTTCATCCAACCTAGACGGAGGTGAGCGATGACCGCAGCAAGTCCCGCCAAACGGGACGTCCATGCAGGCGAGCAGCAATCGGCTTCCACCGCCGCTGAGCCTCCGCAGAAAGCGGGTCTAATGGCCTGGCTGCAGAGTTGGAAGCAGGTCGCGATGGCTGAGCTGCTGAATATGCTGGAGCGCCGGCGCTACAACCTTAAGTCGAGCCGTTAATCTTCCCAACTTGCCGTAAACCACATAAGTGCTTGTCTTTACGCGAAATTCACTGCTGTGTAACAAAGCTGTAACAGACGCGGCGTAGAACCACGATGGCATTTATCTCGTACAAATCAGGAGGAACTACGTGAGTCGCTCTCTCGGAGTGCTTCTCTGTATCACTCTGCTCGCGAGCTGCGTGTTCGCTCAAACCACATTAAACGGCGCCGGCGCCACCTTTCCTTATCCAATCTATTCCAAGTGGTTCAGCGAGTATCACAACGAACACCACGACATTGAGATCAACTATCAGTCCATCGGCAGCGGCGGCGGTATTCGCCAGGTGCAGGCTGGCACGGTAGATTTCGGCGCCAGCGATGGACCGATGACCGATGAGCAGATCGCGCAATCCAAGGTGAAGGTGTTGCACGTTCCGACCGTGCTGGGTGCGGTTGTACCGGCGTACAACATTCCGGGAGTCAGCGGCGAAGTGAAGTTTACTCCCGATGTGCTGGCCGATATTTACTTAGGCCGCCTCGGGAAATGGAATGATCCCAGAATTACCAAGATCAATCCCGGCATCAACTTCCCCAACCAGAATATAACCGTAGTACATCGCTCTGACGGCAGTGGCACGACTTACATCTTCACCGACTATCTTTCGAAGGTAAGCTCGGACTGGAAGAGTATCGTTGGCAAAGGCACTTCGGTGAAATGGCCTGTGGGCATCGGCGGGAAGGGAAATGAAGGCGTTGCCGGCACCATCCGGCAGTTGCCGGGATCGATTGGATATATCGAACTGATCTACGCGTTGCAAAATAAGATTCCATTCGGCCCGGTGCAGAATTCTTCCCACAACTTCATCAAGGCCAGTTTGCAGAGTACGACGGCGGCTGCCGTCGGCGTGAAGATGCCGGCCGACTTCCGCGTGTCAATCACCAATCCACCGGGCAAGGATGCGTATCCGATTGCCAGCTTCACCTGGCTGCTGATTCCGACCAATCCAGCCGATCAGAACAAGGGCAAAATCCTGAAGACTTTTCTCTTCTGGATGCTGGACAAGGGACAAACAATGACAGAAGCGCTGTCGTATGCGCCGTTACCGGCTGAAGTGGTGGTAAAGGAAAAAGAGGCAATCACGGCGCAGGTGAAGCCGTAGAAAACAGCAACTAGCGATCAGCAATTAGCCATTAGCAATTAGTCTTACAGACCGGATACCTTTC
>CAWFUE010000002.1:0-14417 GCA_963818905.1 uncultured Acidobacteriaceae bacterium | reverse complement strand
GGAACGATGCCTGCGGCAGTACGTTGCTCGCGCAGTACTACACCGGTTCCAACATCACCTATGGTGCGAGTGGATTTTGCAATCTCTCGTTCGCCGAAGCGTACCCCGGCTTCTACTTCTGGGTGGAAGTCGTCGGCGGCAGCGGTGGGCCGAGCAACTGCGCTACCGGTACACCTAGCATTCCCGGCGTAGCCAGTGGCACCTGTGCCGGATATCCGAAGCCTTCCTGGCAGACCGTGCTGGGTAATCCCAATGACGGTGTACGCGATATGCCGGACGTATCGCTATTCGCGGCGAACGGCATCTGGGGACACTACTACATCTTCTGCTACTCCGATCCGGCGGGCGGAGGCTCTCCTTGCACGGGATCGCCGGCAAATTGGGCTGGCGCGGGCGGAACTTCGTTCTCCTCGCCGATCATGGCAGGTATCCAGCTGCTGGTGAACCAGGCCACCGATAGCACCTGGGGCAATCCCAATACGGTGTACTATCAGTTGGCCAACACGGAGTATGGAACTGGTGGCAACGCCTCCTGTAATTCGACTCTAGGCAATGGAACTTCCAGCTCCTGCATCTTTTACGACGAGACGCTGGGCGACATGGATACGGATTGTTTGCCTCTCGACGGCGTGCCGTATAACTGTTATATGTCGAACGCTGCACTGGGCGTGCTTTCCACATCCAACAGCTCCTATCAGCCGGCATACACAACTACGACCGGATGGGACTTCGCTACCGGTATCGGTACCGTGAATGCCTACAACCTGATTGTGAATTGGCCACCGTCAGGTCACGGCAGGAAGTAAGGATAGAAAGCTGAAAAACGGTGGGCGCGGAATATGCGCTCACCGTTTCATTTCAGAAGAGAAATTTTGCTCCCAACTGTATAAGGCGTGGTGGATCGGCATTAATTACCTGACCAAATGTAGCGCTGGTGATATTGCCGTCGACGGCCTGCGGTCCAAAGAACTGCGTATGGTTGAATACATTGAAAGCTTCGACGCGGAACTGTAGTGACTTCGTTTCCTTGACTCTGAAATTCTTAAGCAGCGCCACATCAAAATTAGCCATGCCCGGCCCGGAGAAGAATCGCCGAGGAACATTTCCCGGAGTTCCTAAAGCATTTGGGCTGAATTGCGCTGTATTAAAATAGGGTAGTCCGTTCTGAGGACTGTGATTTAGATTGAGCGGTCCCCCGGTATAGTCGGGCTCATCCACGCCATAGTTATTGATTCCATTCGGCTCCGCTCCCAGCAGGGAATTGTCGCCATAACTATAGAGTGTTACCGGCAGGCCGGTGCTCAGATGAGTAATTCCGGAAAGCTCCCACCCCTGCGTCCAGTTGTTACCGGCCTGGAACAGAGTGTCAAATGGAATCCGATAGTTATAGCTGACTACAAAATTGTGCCGAATATCGAAAGAGGACAAACCATAGCTGAGGGCGGGATTGATAGGGTTAACTTCTTCTCCCAGATTTGAGGAGTCATCCATTGCCTTTCCGTAGGTATAACCAGCCGCAATATCAAGCCGCTTACCGTTATGGTGCAAACTGACCTGGAGAGAGTTGTAGTTGGAGTTGCCGATGGTTGCCTGATAAGTGTCGCTGCCAAAATTCGAGCCCAGTGGTCCACGAGTTCCGTTGATAACCTGCCCGGACGCGGTCGTGTAGACATTGCCTTCGCCGAAGGGGCCACACGTAGGCGAGCCTGGTGCCACTTGGCTGGGCTGGCTCAAGCTAAGGCATAGAGCTGGGTTTCCTGGATTAGCCTCAATCATTACCAGAAGTCGATGCCCCTGATTGCCCACATAGCTTACGCTCAATACGGTGTTTGGGCCGAATTGCCGCTGGAGCGATAGCATGTATTCCTCTATATAAGGAATGCGATTGGTTGTTGCATAACCCGGGATACCACTGATAGGCAGATACTGCGACCAGTTGATACTCGAGTTTGGATTGCTGCTGGAAGCCGTTCCTGTCGCCAGCGCCGCGGGAAATGGCTGGCTGATCACGCCCCCAGTTGACGCAGTGACGAAAGGAGTCGCAAACAATGGGGGAGCAGGGCTGGAATAGGTAATGCCGAACGGCGCGTTGCCCGCCAGAATGCCAATCGTCAGTGCCTCGATCGCTTCATAATACATACCGAAGCCGGCGCGTATACTCGACTGGCCCGGGCCTCCCAGGATTTTGCCGAGGAGCGTGTCTTGGTTAACGTCAGGCGAGCAGGCGATGCCCACGCGCGGCGCAAAATCCAGATTGCCTGCCGGTGCGAGGGTTCGAGGAACGCCGGGATCGGTAGGAAACAATATGCCCGCTGGCGCACCGGGAAATACAGTTGAAGTTCGGCCAGGTTCAAAGGTAGAGATTCCATTGTTTGTCTCATACCATGGCTCAATGCGATCCCAGCGCAGCCCATAGTTCAAGGTTAGGTTCGACCGCACGCGCCAGCTATCCTGTCCATAGAGGCCGATATATTTGTTACGGCCGTGAAATGGCTGCAACTGGCTCTGGTTGTATTGACTTGGAACTCCCAGCAGAAAGTCAGCGAAATCGGATCCGGTTTCACTGCCGGTGAATAAGAAACTGCCATTGAATTGCGCAATTGGACTGGTATTAACCTGGTCGTAGTGAAAGTCGCCGCCAAATTTCATTGTGTGGCGGCCGAGTACCTTCGCGAAACCATCCGCCCATTGATAGATATTGTTGACCTGTTTCAGCTCGTTGGCATTGGTTCCAATAGAAAAGTCATTAAAGATAACATTCTCCACGCCCTCGCCTTGCGGATTTAGCGGCACAATGCCCGGAGTGCCTGCGCCGGTTACAAACCCTTGCGAGGCCAGGCTCACACCGACTCCGCCTACAGGCTGGCCTAGAGTGTTATTGTCGCGCGTGTAGCTGAAATGGAATTCGTTGACTTCATCCGGTCCCAGAGTTTTCGTATCGCCCAGACTAATCAATTGTGCTCGTCCAAAATATAAGGCATTGAAACCTGGCACACTGGCGCCGCTCTGGGCGACAGGATATGGGTTGTTCAACGTGTAATTATCTAGGAAATAGTAAGCCGACAACGTCCCCCAGGAAGTATTGTAGTCGAGTCGATAGGATCCCTTGTCGTCTTGCAGAGTTTGATTGTAAGCCGAAGTGGAAAAAACATTCGCCCCAATGTCTGGCAGCGGAACATACTGCAATAGATTCTTTGCGGGCGCAGACCATGCAGACATGGGAATCACAGCATTGGGGAAAACACATTGAGATGGGTTGGTACAACCAGGCGCGTAGTAGCGTTCGCCAGGCGAAACAGGATATCCCAACTCACCTGACAAAAGGTTGGCCCAGTATTGTCCAGTAACAGTCCCGGTGAGCGAGCTTGCCAGGTCTTGCAGATTGCCGGACCGGTCGGCGAGGGAGGGAACAGGAATCTGCCCTGTGCTTACACCCTGGGTTAATCGCGTCCCCTGATAGTCGGCGAAGAAGAACATTTTGTTCTTCTGAATTGCTCCGCCGAGCGTTCCGCCGAACTGGTTTTGATCGTAGGCTCCGCGAGTAGGAGAAAAGTAATTGCGGGCATCCAAACTCGTGTTGCGCAGAAACTCGAATACATCTCCGTGAATTTCATTGCTCCCGGATTTGGTTACGACATTAATCTGTCCGCCGCTATGTCCTCCGTACTCCGCATTGAAATTGCCCGTAAGTATCCGGAACTCGGCGATAGAGTCGAGGTTGGGTATTATCGCTGTTCCAGCGTTAACATCTTCTTCCGTATCGCTGCCGTTTACGATGAAGGCATTGGAAAACTCGCGCTGCCCATTGATGGAAATAGTGCCCGGATTCAAGTTGCCGGACGGTGAAAGAGCGCTGACACCTACATCCTGCTCGGTGTCAGAGGTTAGCGAGCTTGTGGGCACAACACCTGGCTGCAGCGCGAGTAGGTCGGTATAGCTCCGTCCATTCAACGGAACTACGGTCATCTTCTGAGAATTGATAACCTCGCCCATTTGTGTGTCGGAGGTCTCCACATGCACCGTACTATCGCGCACGGTTACGGCCTCGGACTGCTCGCCTATCTTCAATACCACATCGACAATGATGCTACTGTTCGCATCTACTACAACCCCAGTCCGATGATAGCTTCCAAATCCCGTCTTTGTAACGAGGATGTCATAATGGCCAACGGGAAGTTCAGGGAAGGAATAGAAGCCTTGGCTGTTGGTAGTGGTTTGATGCTGAATTCCAGTCTCCGCATCTGCAGCAGCTACCACTGCTTGTGGGATCACCGCGTGAGTCGCATCCTGAACGGTGCCGGATAACTTGCCTCCCACCTCGGCCCATGCAGCCAAACTGGCCAGGATGACGAAGATGCTGAAGCAACCAAGAGCCACAGTAAAACGTCTGCAGTCTTTACCTCTGGAAAATGAAAAATAGCTATGCCGGCCGATAGGCATATCAGGCGTTCCTTTTCCCAGGAAGCGTGGATTCAGGCGTGGTTGTTGTAACTAAGAGCATGTTGTGTTATGAATGGTTCCGTTGTATTGCAACTGAGTTGCATATCGCTTGCCAACTGCAAGTGTACTGAGGCTTTTTGACCGAGGTCAACCGGATGAAATGGCTCGAAGGTCGTAGTGTTGCAGGTGGAAACGAAGTCTGAAACAAGCCCTCATCTTGGAAATATGCTATGCCTGACGAGGCGGCCCTCGTTACGTTGCAAGAGTGTGTCAGGAGTGATGCGACAAAATCTGTAGATCATCGAGGGGACAGCCTGACTAGGCGCCAGTATTCCGTGCTGATAGATACACTAGATGAAACGGTGTTGCATTTAGAGAGAAACTGCCTTTAGTTATGCTCGGCCGCCGGGAAAGCTGACATTCCTGGGGAAATAAGAAACGGGAGGATCCTTACTGAAGCATGCTTAGGTAGGGCAGCTTAACAACCCAGGAGGGTCCGAACCAGAGAGAGTACTGGACTAACTCGGCAAAGAAAGGCGCCAGATACTCTGCCGACTAATCAGAGTTTCTGGCGCCGGTAGATTACTGATCTGTTTCCTTTAGTTAACGCTGATCTGGTAGCTCTGGGAAGCGATACCGTTCACCACCGCCTGCAGGGTGGATGGGCCGGTTTCGATGGTGGACGGGACCACCACTTCCATGTAGCCAGGACCTTGGTACCCGACCGGCATCGCATTGTAGCCGTAGACGCGGCAATAGAACACGTGTCCGGACGCGGTATTGGTAATACGCACCAACGAACGGTTGGTCGCATCCTGGAAGTCGTCGCCGTACGCGTTGTTCTGCGAAACGCCATTCAACTTGTTGCCGAAGATGCGATAGGTCTGACCGTGCGTAAACACCAGGTTGGTGATCTGCAACGTCGGTTGCCAGCCGGTGTAGGTGCTGCCGGTGGAGTTATACAGCTCCACGTCGTTGCTGAAGTCGGTAAACATGATCTGCCCAGTGGGCAGCATCATCAGGTGGCCGTAGTAGGAGGAATCGCCGGAGCCGTTAGGCGGGTTAACAGTTTCTGTGAGGTTGGTGCCGTCCCACTCAAACATCTGGCCGCCAGTGTTAAAGATGCCGGGGCTGGCAAACGAGAGGACTTTGCCGTTGATTTCCAGCGCAGCCGGACCATCGGCGATATCGAAGGTGCCGGGGAAGTCGGGGCCTTCCGTCCAGGTGCCGCCGCTGACGCTGTAAATACCGGTGTGGCCTGCGCCGCAGCTGTTCGCGCCCGTCTGGAACATGGTGCCGTTGGGCATCAGCACTGCCGGACCCAACTCATAGGAAGCGTGGCCGGAACCGCCGCAATTCGCAGCTGAATCCCAATACTGCTCGGGGGTGCTGCCCTGGCTGGTCCAAGTACCGGTGTTGGGGTTATAGGTTTCCCAATTCTTACCCGCCGAGTTGTACTGGAAAACGTACGCATCGACGTCGATTACAGTACCGCCGGGCAGAAGGGTGATGCCTTCCTCGTCATAAATATCGAACTTGCCTGCGCCAGTCGACGTCCAGGTCAAGCTAGAGGGGTTGAGCAAAGCGGTTGCCGGCGGGGTGACGCAGCAGGAGCCCAGCATCCACGTGCCGTTCTGCAAAACCGTGCTGGAAGCGTCGCCGATCTGCGACCAGCCGCTGGGCGGATTGACCGGGGTCCAGCTGTTGGCAACCGGATCATAAATTGCGCCGAGATTGGTCCAATCAGCACCGCCGTTGTTGTATTCGCCGCCTTCAATGATGTACCGGCCGTCCGGCAGCACCGCGGAAGCGAAGTAAAGGGGACCGTAATTGGACGCGGTTGACGCTACTTGCGTCCAGGTTCCAGTTGCGTAGTTACCGGTGTTGTCTGGGGTCAGCGTCCACCAGTTCTGCCATGTCCCCGCGTTACCGCTTTCATCGTGGACAAGCACCCGGCCATCGGTGAGCAGCGCCATTGCGCCCGCACCGATGTTCGGTACATTTTGTACAGCTGTCCAGGACTGCGCACTGGCAGCACTAACCGCAAGCATCACGGACAGTGCTATCGCAAACGTTCGCACAAGCTTCATTGTTTCTCCTCAAAATTTGTAATGGTTCTAAAGGATGGGTTTCGATGCAGCTCGTCGGCATCCTGCAGGCTTGCCGCCGTTGTACATCTCGACTCAGCAACAGCTTGGGAAATCTACTGTGAACGGGCCTCCGAAGTCAACATTTCTTGCGAAATACTAGCCGCGCCGTTTTATCCAAATTCCAAACCGTTTATGTGACAGCGCCTGAGAGCCGCCAATTAATGACGGTACATGACTGGGGGTCGGCGCTGAGCTACGCACCAGTCTCGACACAAAAATTTTATAAACACAGCGTCGGGTACGAAGCAGTTTCAGGCCCGGATCTGTGGGCGCTGCACAAAATAGTACTTTTACGGTACTATATACATCTAAAGCTGTTGGGAAGCTCGCAGCCATGATTCGCCTTGCCAAACTCACCGATTACGGACTGGTTCTGATGACCATCGTCGCCAGAAACCGCAACGCGAGTGTGCACACGGCGCGGGATCTGGCGCTGGAGTCGCTGCTGCCTCTGCCGACCGTAAGCAAGCTCCTGAAGCAGTTGCTGCAGAGCGGATTGCTGCTGTCGCACCGTGGAATCAAAGGCGGCTACAGGCTGGCGAAGGAGCCAGCGGAAATTTCTCTGGCCGAAATCATTTCCTCCATCGAGGGGCCGATCGCACTGACCGAATGCAGCACGGATATAGCAGGAGTATGCGATCTGGAGCGCAGGTGTCCCATCAAGAACAACCAACGCGTCATCAGCCAAGTGGTGCGCGGCGCGTTGGAGAAAGTAACACTTGCCGACCTGATCCAGCCTCTGCTGTTGACGGCGATTCGGGACGCGCAAGGCAAACTGGTGCCGGCCATCGGTTATTCATCCGGGAGAGTGCAATGAGTTCAAATACCGACGTCATTCGAGATCTGGCGCAGCGCGAGTACAAGTGGGGATTCGTCACCGACATTGAAGAAGAGCGCGTTCCCAAAGGTCTCAGCGAAGACACCATTCGTCTGATCTCGGCCAAGAAGAACGAGCCTGAGTTCATGCTGCAGTGGCGGCTGAAGGCCTATCGCTATTGGGCATCGCAGGAAGCGAAGCAGGCGGAGCCGAAGTGGGCCAACATCAAGTATCCGGCAATTGATTATCAGGCGATCACCTATTACTCCGCGCCCAAGCAGAAGCCGCAGCTGGAGAGCCTGGATCAACTCGATCCCGAGATTCTGCGCACCTACGAGAAGTTAGGCATTCCTCTTGGCGAGCAGAAGATGTTGGCTGGCGTGGCCGTCGATGCGGTCTTCGACAGCGTGTCGGTGGCGACCACGTTCAAGGCGAAGCTGTCGGAAGCCGGCGTTATCTTCTGTTCGTTTTCCGAAGCAGTGCAGAAGTATCCGGAGCTGGTGCAGAAGTGGTTGGGATCTGTGGTGCCGTACACCGACAATTTCTTTGCCGCGCTGAATGCTGCTGTTTTCAGTGATGGATCGTTCGTTTACGTGCCTAAGGGCGTGCGTTGCCCGATGGAACTCTCGACGTACTTCCGCATCAACGCCGCCGAGACAGGCCAGTTCGAGCGCACGCTCATCGTGGCCGACGAAGGCGCGTACGTGAGTTATCTCGAAGGCTGCACGGCGCCGATTCGCGACGAGAATCAGCTGCACGCCGCGGTGGTTGAGCTGGTGGCCCTCGACAATGCGCAGATCAAGTACTCGACGGTGCAGAACTGGTATCCCGGCGACAAGAACGGCAAGGGCGGGATCTACAACTTCGTCACCAAGCGCGGCAAGTGCCAGGGCGTGAACTCGAAGATCTCGTGGACGCAAGTCGAAACCGGCTCGGCGATCACGTGGAAATATCCCGGCTGCATTCTGCAGGGCGACAACTCGGTGGGCGAGTTCTACTCGGTCGCACTGACCAACAATTATCAGCAGGCCGATACTGGCACGAAGATGATCCATATCGGCAAGAACACGAAGAGCACGGTGGTGTCGAAGGGAATCTCCGCCGGGCATGGGCAGAACACGTATCGCGGGCTGATCAAGATCCTGAAAGGTGCGACCGGCGCGCGCAATTACACGCAGTGCGACTCGCTGCTGATCGGTGATAAGTGCGGCGCGCATACGTTTCCTTATATAGAGGTCAAGAACTCCACCGCGCAGATGGAACACGAGGCGTCGACATCAAAGATCGGCGAAGATCAGATGTTTTACCTGCGGCAACGCGGATTGAAGGCCGAGGATGCGGTCTCGATGATCGTCAACGGCTTCTGCAAACGCGTGTTTCGCGAGCTGCCGATGGAGTTTGCCGTCGAAGCCCAGAAGCTGCTGAGTGTCAGCTTGGAAGGCAGCGTGGGATAAGAGGCGAGGGGCAAAGCGGATTGCGCTATTGCCCGCCCTTGCCAAAGGATGGGTAGAACGGGGCACCCAAGGCAAGCGGTTTTGAAAGGGCACGGCTTCAGCCGTGCCGCAACGAGCAATAGAAGATGGGCTTCAGCCCCTGAGGGATTTATTAATTGGTCGAACCCAGAGGTCCCTCAGCGGCTGAAGTCGTTCACAATTTTGCGAAAGGGCACGGCTGGAGCCGTGCCCCTTCAAATCAGGACGAATAGAACGAATGAGCTTACTGGAAATCAAGAACCTGCACGTCAAAGTAGACAACAACGAAATTCTGAAGGGAATCAACCTCACGGTGAATCCCGGCGAAGTCCATTCCATCATGGGACCGAATGGTTCGGGCAAGAGCACGCTGGCGCAGGTGCTGGCGCGGCGCGAAAGCTACGACGTCACTGCCGGCCAGGTGCTTTTCAACGGCAAAGATCTGCTGGAGTTGAAGGCCGAGGATGCCGCTTGCGAGGGCGTCTTCCTGGCATTCCAGTATCCGGTCGAGATTCCCGGGATCAGCAACGCGTACTTTCTGCGCTCGGCACTGAACGCTGTTCGCAAGTATCACGGGCTCGACGAGATGGATGCCATGGACTTCCTGCCCATGTTCCGCGAGAAGCTGAAGCTGCTGGAAATGGACGAAAAGATGATGAATCGCTCCGTGAACGAAGGCTTCTCCGGCGGTGAGAAAAAGCGCAACGAGATTTTGCAGCTGGCGATCCTGGAACCGAAGCTCGCGATTCTTGATGAAACAGATTCCGGCCTCGACATCGATGCGCTGAAGATCGTGGCCAAAGGCGTGAACGCGATGCGCAGCCCGGAGCGGTCGTTCGTCGTCGTCACGCATTATCAGCGGCTGCTGAACTATATCGTGCCGGATTTCGTGCACGTGTTGATGAACGGCCGCATCGTGCGCTCCGGCGGACCCGAGCTGGCGCTGGAACTGGAAGAAACCGGCTACAACGACATGGAGCGCGAAACGACGACGGCGTAGGTCGGTAGAGCTGGCCTTCAGGCCAGCGTCGCCGCGCATTTTTTGAAGGGGCGCAGCTTTAGCTGCGCGGCATGCTTCGTTCTTTTTATGTGTCATCCCGAGCGTAGCGGAGTCGAGGGACCCCTATCGTGGAACGATCCTTGGGGAGTAGCGGTCCTTCGACTCGCATTCGCAAAACCGGCGAATGCTCGCTCAGGATGACACCAATGAATTTGTGAGGGACTACATAGAACGTGATCACCACGATCCCACAATTGGAAACGTACCTGGACGCCTTCAGCGCGTTCGAGAAGACCGCGCCCGGCCGCGATCTCGGCTGGCTGCGCAAGCTGCGCGAGGACGCCTTCGAGCGATTTTGCGAAGTTGGCTTTCCCACCACGCACGACGAAGACTGGCGCTTCACGAATGTCTCGGCGATCGCCAAGACGTCATTCCGTCTTGCGTCGACGACTGGGGCAATGAACAAGAGCGATCTGGAACGCTGGTCTCTTCCCGGCGCAGCCTGTCAGCTGGTCTTTGTCGATGGACGCTTCCGCCCCGAGCTTTCGTTCCTCCGCGATCTGGCAGGTGGGATTCGCGTCGCCAGCCTCGCCGAAGCGCTCAACACCAATCCTGCGTCTGTCGAGCCGCATCTTGGCCGCTATCTCAACACCGAGCGCGACGTCTTCGCCGCGTTGAACACGGCTTTTCTCGCTGACGGTGCATTTATTCACGTGAAGAAAGGTGTAGTCGTCCAGCAGCCGATCCATCTGCTCTTCGTCACGACTGCTTCGGACGTGCCGCTGATGACCCATCCGCGCAATCTGATCGTGGCCGAAGAACAGAGCCAGATCGCGATTGTGGAGGATTACGTCTCCATCGACGGCGGTGTGGCCTTCTGCAATACCGCGACCGAGCTTGTTGCCGCAGAGAGTGCAGTTGTCTCGCACTACATGCTCGAGCGCGAGCACACTCAGACATTCAACGTCTCGACGCTGCGCATCCAGGAGGGAAGGAGCGCTAATGTCGCTACGCATTCCGTTCTGCTCGGCGGAGGGCTGGTGCGCAACAATGTTCATCCCGTGCTCGCGGGCGAAGGCGCGGAGTGCCTCATCAACGGCTTGTTCATCGGCAACGGCCGCCAGCATCTCGACAATTACATGCTGGTCGAGCACGCCAGCCCGCACTGCGACAGCCGTCAGTTCTACAACGGAATTCTCGACGGCAGTTCGCACGGAGTCTTCCACGGCCGCATCATCGTGCACAAAGATGCGCAGAAGACCGACGCGAAACAGACGAATCGCAACCTGCTACTCTCCGACGACGCGCAGATTGACACTAAGCCGCAGCTGGAAATTTATGCCGATGACGTGAAGTGCACCCACGGCGCGACCATCGGGCAGATCGAGGAGAATGCGCTGTTTTATCTGCGTTCGCGCGGTATCGATGAAGGGTCGGCGCGCAAGTTGCTTCTGTTGGCCTTCGCCAATGAATGCCTCGATCGCATGAAAGAAGACAGCGTCAGGAGTTACCTCGAGGAATTGATCAACCGCCATCTTTTTGGAATGGCTGTCGCGGGAATGGCTGCCGCGCCCGCGACGAGTGGTGAAGAGAGAGGAAGAAATTGGGAGGAAATCGGATGAGCACGGCCACGAACAACATGTCGCAGGAGTTTCATCCCTCGATGGCGAGCTCAACAGCAGCGCCTTACTCGGTCGAAAAAGTTCGCCGCGACTTTCCTATCCTGCACCAGGAGGTGTACGGACATCCTTTGGTCTATCTGGATAATGCCGCAACCTCGCAGAAGCCGCGCGCCGTCATCGAAACCGTCTCCCGCTATTACGAGAGCGGCAACGCGAATATTCATCGTGGCGTCCACTTTCTCTCGGAGCACGCCACGGAAGAACACGAAGCCGCGCGCCGCACCGTGCAGCGCTTTCTGAATGCGGCGGACAAAAGGGAAGTGATCTTCGTCCGCAGCGCCACGGAGGGAATCAACCTGGTGGCCCAGACCTACGGCCGCAAACACGTTGGCGAAGGCGATGAAGTCCTGATTACGGCTATGGAGCACCACTCGAACATCGTTCCCTGGCAGATGCTGTGCGAGGAAAAGCACGCTCAACTGCGCGTGGTTCCTATCAACGAACGCGGCGAGTTGCTGGTGGACGAACTTCCCAAGCTGCTCAATTCGCGTACGAAGATTCTCGCGGTGACGCACGTCTCCAACGCGCTCGGCACAATTAATCCGCTGCGCAAGATTGTTCAGATCGCGCACAGCTACAACGTGCCGGTGATCGTCGACGGGGCGCAGGCCGCGCCGCACATCAAGGTCGACGTGCAGGCACTGGATTGCGATTTCTACGTCTTCTCCGGGCACAAGGTTTACGGCCCGACCGGCATAGGCGTGCTCTACGGCAAACGCGACTTGCTGGAGGCGATGCCTCCGTATCAGGGCGGCGGCGACATGATTCGCTCCGTCACCTTTGAGAAAACTCTGTACAACGATTTGCCGTACAAGTTCGAAGCCGGCACGCCCAACATCGGCGGCGCAATCGGTTTAGGCGCGGCGCTGGATTACGTTACTCAGCTTGGCATCGAGAACATTGCCGCTCATGAACACGATCTGTTGACGTATGCCACCGACGCGCTGTCGGCGATCCCTGGCGTTCGGCTGATCGGCACGGCCGCGGAAAAAGCTGCTGTCATCTCTTTCGTCATCGAAGGTATCCATCCCCACGACATCGGCACCATCCTCGATCGGGAAGGAATCGCAATCCGCACCGGACATCATTGCGCGCAGCCGGTGATGCAATATTTCCGGATTCCGGCAACGGCTCGCGCTTCGTTCGCACTGTACAACACGCGCGGCGAAATCGATGCGCTGGTCGCGGGCATCCAAAAGGTGAAGGAGGTCTTCGCCTGATGTCCGAACTGCGCGAGCTGTATCAGGATGTGATCCTGGAGCATAGCAAAGCGCCGCGAAACTATCGCTTACTAGAGGGTGCGAACCATAAAGCGGAGGGCTACAATCCGCTCTGCGGCGACCATTTCACGGTTTATCTCGACCTGGAAGGTGACTCCATCCGCGATGTGAGCTTTCAGGGATCGGGTTGCGCCATCTCCAAGGCATCGGCCTCCCTGATGACGCAAATCGTGAAGGGCAAAACGAAAGAGGAAGCTGAAAAGCTGTTTGAGCGGTTCCACAATCTGGTTACGGGGCAAGCCAATGGAGACCGCGAGTCGCTGGGCAAGCTGGCGGTATTTGCCGGCGTCTCGGAATTTCCCGTGCGCGTGAAGTGTGCGACGTTGGCATGGCACACGCTGCAGGCTGCGCTTGAGGGCAAGCAGGAATCAGTCACGACAGAGTGAATCGCAGGTCCGCAACAGTTTGTTACAACCGGGTGAATGCGTTGGGCGCGATGTAAGTGCTAGCATCTGTAACGCTTTGGTTTGGGAACTAAAGGAGATGGCATGAGCACCGCACCACGCCCTTCATTGCAGTATGAAGTCGAGAACTCAACCGACGAACTTAACAATGCGGTAACAACCGTGAAGTGTCACGGCAGAATCGTGAGCGACACGGCAGGTCAGTTGAAAGAAGTGGTCAAACCGCTGATTCCGCAGGGCGGACGCATCTTGCTCGATCTCACCGATGTGGAACATATGGACAGTTCGGGGCTGGGCACGCTGGTTGGTCTTAAGGCTTCAGCAATTAACGCCGGATACTGCAGGCTGGAGCTGGTGAATTTGTCGCCGCGGATTGCGGACCTGTTGCGTATAACCAAACTGACGCAACTGTTCGCGTCGTAAAAGGTCAGTTCCACGCTATGCACATGGGTGTAGCCATCACGTTGAGTCGCGACTGCGAGGTCATCGAGATCCCCAGCGGTATGCGCAACACGCTCAGCGCCGGCACTTCAGTGAGGATCATGCAGACTCTTGGTGGCAGTTACACCGTCACCGGTGGGCCGTACGGCGCAATGTATCGTATCGACGCGCACGATGCGGATGCGTTGGGATTGGCTGTTCCCGAAGCGAGTGCCGCAGGGCAACGCACGTTTAGTGAGCAGCTTGTGTGGGATGAGTTGAAGACGGTCTTCGATCCTGAAATTCCGGTCAACATCGTCGACTTGGGATTGGTCTATGGATGCAACATTGCCGCTGCCGATCAAGGTGGAAATAAGATCGAGGTCAAGATGTCGATGACCGCTCCCGGTTGCGGCATGGGCAACGTGCTGAAAGCTGACGTCGAGAGCAAACTTGCGCGTCTGCCCGATGTGAGAGAAGTGAATGTCGAGATCGTCTTCGATCCCCCATGGACACCGGCGCGCATGTCGGAAGCAGCAAAGCTCCAGCTCGGCTTCGACCTCGATTTCGGCGACGAGCCGTCCTCCGGGCTTCCGGTCTTTCGCTAGGCGCAGAATTCGCGCAACCTGCCGCAGACTCTCTCATGGAACTGCATTGGCTTGAACAGTCCGCCGCCGACGTGACAGCCGGCGACGATTGGCTCAGCAGTGCCGAACGGCTGCTTGCCAGCGACTTCAAGATCGCCAAGCGTC
>CAWFUE010000001.1:0-27538 GCA_963818905.1 uncultured Acidobacteriaceae bacterium | reverse complement strand
AGTCACTTATCGGCGGATTCTGCACTGGAGTCTGAATCCTGGCTGCTAGATACTGATTGCTGATTGCTGACGGCTGATTACTAATCCGGACGATAGCCATTGATGAAATCCCGCGCGGTCATTCGCTTCTTGCCTTCGAGCTGCAGTTCTTGAATCTCGAGGGCCGTCCCGTGCTCGAATCCCAGCAGCAGACGCTCGTTTTCGACCGCGAAATGTCCCGGGGCAACCAGGCAAACTTCGGGAGCAAGCATGGCCGAATGAATGTGCAACAGCTTGCCGCGAAAACTCGTGTAGGCGCCGGGCCAGGGTTGGAAGCCGCGCAAGCGATTCAAGGTTTCGATAGCCGTGCGCGAGAAATCGATTAGCCCATCCTCGCGCTTCAGAATCGGCGCCAGCGTAGCTTTGCTGTTGTCCTGCGGCTGCGGTGTGATGGTTCCATTCTTCAAGCCTGCCAGCGTCGAGATCATCAACTCCGCGCCGGCTTGTGCCAAGCGGGGCGCAAGAGTCAACGCAGTGTCTTCCGCTTTGATCTGTTCTTCCGACTGCAGCAGGACGTCGCCAGTGTCGAGGCCGGCATTAATGCGCATGGTAGTGACGCCGGTGATTTGCTCGCCCATGGCAATTGCCCACTGAATCGGAGCGGCGCCCCGATACTTCGGCAGCAGCGACGCATGAAGGTTGATGTTGCCTAGCGGCGGGAGGTCGATCATCCATTGCGGAATGATGCGGCCATAGCCAACCACGATGATCGCTTCGGGCGCGATCTGTTGCAGTTGCTCGCGGAATTCATCATTGGTCTTGATCTTCTCAGGTTGGGTGATGGGCAGATCGCGCGCCAGCGCAGCTTGCTTGACGGGTGAGGCTGTCAATTCCATGCCGCGACCGCTGGGACGATCCGGTTGGGTGACGACCAACCGCACGCGAAATCCCCCAGACACTAGCTTTTGCAGCGTTGGCACGGCGAAGTTCGGTGTGCCGCAGAAGACAAGATCGAGCATGGCAATTAGCAACTAGCAATTAGCTTAAGGCAGTCCGCCGAAAATTCCATTCACGGGGACTAAGGCCTGGCTCCTATCTCTCGTATGTCACGACGAAACAGGGCGCTGAAAAACTTGAAATTCCTCATTGCCGCCGGCTGAAGCCGGCTCCGGAAGTCGGAGACAACGCCTTGGACGCGGACCTGAAGGTCGGCTCTACCCGACCATGGCGAAATCCAGAGCTTTTCACCAATCCGCAGAGTCGTGCCTGACACGACGCGGCTTATGAGATCTGTTCCAGTTTCTAATTGTTGGTTGCTAATTGCTAAGGAGACTCTGATCAAGTGAATGCCCACGCCCTCAGCGGCTAAAGCCGCCTTCATTTGCTCGGTTTACGGACCGCCTGAAGGCGGTGCCTTCAAAGCATTGCTTAATCAGAGCTTCCCTAACTGCTGTTTGCTACCATTCTCCCTGCTTCATCAGCTTGCGAACTTTGCGCTTGATCAGGTCGCGCTTCAGGGCGCTGATGTGGCTGATGTAGAGCTTGCCGTTCAAGTGATCGGTTTCGTGCACCAGAGCGCGGGCGAGCAGCTCTTCGCCGGTAACTTCTATGGTCTTGCCGCTAAGATCCTGGCCACGCGCTATAACTTTGCGCGGGCGGGTCACGTTCTCGCGAAATTCCGGCAGGCTGAGGCAGCCTTCGCTGGAGGTCAGCTTGCCCTCGGTGTGAACGATCTCGGGATTGATCAGTACGATCTTCGCGTCGGGATCTTCCTTGAAGGTCACGTCGATGACCGCGATGCGTTTGCCGACGCCGATCTGCGGAGCGGCGAGTCCGACGCCATGCGCGGCATACATGCTCTCAAACATGTCTTCGACCAGTTTACGCAAATCGCCGTCGAATTCGGTCACAGGGGCGGCCGGTTTCTCCAGTACCGGATCGCCAAATTTCACGATGGGGTAGATCATCTAGAAGTTTCGTAACTGTTGGCAGTAGCCTTCAAAATTTCGTCGTACTTCCACCAGCGAATCGCCACCAAATTTTTCCAGCGCACATCTGGCCAGCGTCAGTGCGACCATGGCTTCCCCGGCAACGCCCGCCGCCGGGACCACGCAAACATCGGAGCGCTCGTACGCGGCCTTTACAGCTTCGCGCGTGGCGAAGTCCACCGAGGCGAGCGGGCGCCGCAAAGTCGAGATCGGCTTCAGATATCCGCGCACGCGGATGTCTTCGCCGTTGGAGACGCCGCCTTCCAATCCGCCGGCATGGTTGGAACGCCGTGTGAATCCGGTGTAGGAGCTCGCCTTGCCCCGTTCGTATCCTATCTCATCGTGAACCGTTGATCCGAGCGCAGCCGCAGCCTCAACCGCATCGCCGATCTCTACCGCCTTGACCGCTTGCAGCGACATCAGCGCGGCGGCGAGCTGAGCGTCCAGACGCTCATCCCAGTTGGCGTAGGTGCCGAGACCCGGCGGGACGTGGTGCGCGATCACCTCGAAGATGCCGCCGACCGAATCTCCGGTACGCAGCGCGAGATCGACCTGCTGCTTCATGCGAGCTTCGGCGTCGGGATCGGCGCAGCCCAGCAGAACGTCGCCCTTCACAGCCAAAGCTGCGATCGCCTCCCACGCAACCGGCTTGTCCAATCGCGCGCTACCAACCGCAATAACGTGGCTGAAGACTTCGATACCGAGTTCACGCAGCAAGAGTTTGGCGATAGCTCCAGCGGCGACCCGGGCAGCCGACTCGCGCGCCGAAGCGCGTTCCAACACATAACGGGCTTCAGGAAAATTGTATTTGACCGCGCCGGCAAGATCAGCGTGGCCGGGCCGAGGGGACGCGACGCGCTTATGCTTGGCGGGATCGCCGGCTTCGACCGGCAGCGCCTCGTTCCAGTTCTGCCAATCGTTGTTGGCGAGCAGCAGCGCGATGGGCGAGCCGATGGTTTTGCCATGACGGACGCCGCTCAGGATGTGCGCAGCGTCGCGTTCGATGCGCATGCGGCCACCGCGTCCATAGCCTTGCTGGCGGCGCCACAGTTCGCGATTGACGAACGCGAGGTCGACCGCCAGGCCGGCGGGCATGCCGGAAAGCAGCGCTACCAACGCCTCTCCATGAGATTCACCGGCTGTAGAAAAACGGAGCATGGGAGAATCGTGATTGTAGAGACAGGGGTAAGGATTTAGCAATTGGATTAGAGAGCCTGCAAGCTGACGCGGCCCGCTAGTCGAGCTTCTCCGGCTCTAAGGCAATATCTTTTTCGCCGGCGGATTTCTTTTCCCAATACTTGCGCACCCAGGCTTCCCAGCTCTTGCCGGCGGCGGTATCGCGACCGCTGAAGGCGAGAGCGGCGATGTCGGAATAAGGGATGGAAATCTTCTGCGCGGAATTTTGCGGAATGAGGCGGACCACGGAATCGGCGAGCGTGGGGCCGCTGCGGCGATCGAAGATGTAGCCTTCGACGCGCGATCCGTCCTTGCGAGTGATGGTGACGTCGCCACGATAATCGAAGGCCTTTTCCAGCGCATCACGCAGTTCGGCCTCGGTGGCGAGCTCGGGAATCCAGCCTTCCATCTGATCGCGCTCGCGACCATCCACCACTTCAAGACGATCGACGTTCAGGTTATGTTGCGGTTCGCTCATATCTTCGCGATTCGCTTTATGCCTTTCGCTATTCGGCAGACGTTCTTGGGTGATCCCGCGGGAGTTGCTTTTGAAGATTATAGCTGGGAGGCGCTGGTTCTATAATCTAGATAACCTACGAATCGCGGTTCACCGATCAGAAAACTCCGGGGGGATGCAATGCTCAGGTTAACGGCGCGCTGCCACAATGTCACGGTCATGACGGTAAATACGCTGCGCGACTATCTGGAGAGCGTCAGCGGCGCGGGCCGCAAGTTTAGCGTTGCCCGCGTGCGCGGCGACCGCGTCTCGATTCGCTGCGATTACACGCAAGCAGGCAAAAAGAAGCACGCCAGCGTTTGGCTGCCCGCGTATCCCACCGGCTGGCCGGACGACGTTTCCTGTAACAATCTGAATGTAGTGCTGGATCCGCTGGAGTTCGAAGGCGCTTCGAGTTGCGGCGAACAGGCCCACTTCGCGGCGGTATTCGGCGAAGAGGTACTGGCGCACTACGAGAAGACCCATCCGGCTTCCACTTTACCTATCTCGCGCTGCTGCTGATGGGAGCATGCCGGAGATGGCGCTCGGCAGTCTGGAAGAAAGCCGCCCCCGCGGGCGGCTCAAGTTGGGAGCGGGCGAAAATTTCTAATTTTGCTTGATGGCCCGATTGGGTTGTGACTGCCCCCGGTAAGGCCGATAGCAACTAAAGGAGCGTCTCGCTCCGGCCGCTTTCGTCGGGGAGAAGCAGGAAACGATGCCCATTACTGCAGCAGTACACCACTTTGTCGGCAAGCAGGAGTCTCCATTTCCCGAGTTGATCGGGCAATTCGACCGGGTATGCGACGATCTCCTCCGACTCGCAGACTGCACACCGATTGGGACGCTTCATGTCTGTGACAGTAAAAATTCACCTCCTGTGATTGATGCGCTGTGATCCGCGTTTTGTGATTCATGTGTAGTGGGGTCCCGTTGCCCTTCATCGGCCGATGTAATCATTCGTTACAAGCATGGGTAGGCGCGATTGGCAGCTGTGACACGAACCCGGAGACTGACGGCGTGTCGCATACCTGATGCCGGCAGCCGATCCACCGACTCGTTTCGCAATGCCAATAGGCCCGAACGGTGGAGCAATCATAAACCATTGATTTCATCCGCGGCCTACTCCGTAGAATCAAATTTCTGCAGCACCCGTGTCCCACGCTAGTGGCAGGCCAGGGAAGCGAGATTCTGCTACAAAGCGCTTCGAATGCGCTATCCTATAGCTGGGAGTCAATATGCTTGACAACTTGTTTCAGCCGATGCACCTGTTAGTGATCCTGTTTATCGCTTTACTGGTGTTTGGCCCCAAGAAGCTGCCGGAACTGGGTAAAGGACTGGGCGAAGGGATCCGGAGCTTCAAAGAATCCATGAACGGCAAGGACCCGGCGGCCACGCCTCCGAGCGAAGAAAAGAAGCCGTAGGTCAGTGCGCCAAAGTTCGTTCCGGCTGAGGCCTGCTCAGCTTTAATGCCGTCGCTATGCCCGACATTCTGTTCATCCTCATACTCGCTCTGGTGATTTTCGGTCCCAAAAGACTGCCCGAGATCGCGCGGCAAATTGCCAAGTATATGGCGCAGTTTCGTATAATGCGCGACGATCTGAAGCGGCAACTGGAAAGCGAGCTTCTCAAGATTGAGCTGGAAGAAAAGCAGAAAACGGCTGTCCCTCCGAGCCAGCAACTGGAGGCTCCGAAGCCGCCCACGCACACCGAGACGATTCAGGAGAGCTCACTCACTCAATCCCCAATTCCCAATCCTTAATCCCTCTGGGAGTGGTTTTCGGCGGGTGATAAAGTAGCAAGCACTCTCTACGTAACGTCGAGGTCGCATGTCCCTTTCCGTGGATTGCCGCCCCTGTGGCAAGGTGTATGTAATTCGGTGCTTCGGCCGCATCGTCACCGGCCAATAACGGCGGCGATCTTCGTGTGGCCGCTCCCCAGCCCTTCTTTCGCACTCTGCTGGAATTAACCAGGCTGTCTACGGTATTTCGGGTGTATGACTCGGAAGAGGAAGCAATCTTATCTTTCCTGAAAGAACCCCTGCCCGCGAAGGCGGGGACGAAAAGCGCCGGGCCGCTGGTGCTGTTCGTGGATCAATCGCCTGACCTCTGCGCCTTCGTGCGGACCTTGTTGCAGCATCACGGCTACGAGGTCTTATCCACATGCAGGATTCGTGATGCCAAAACGCTGCTGAGCTCCACCAAGGTCGACTACATCGTTCTTGGTCCCGACAACTCACAACTGGAATCCGACAGTGCGGTTGCCTCGCTTAAGTCCCTGGCTCCGGAGGCAACGACGGTCCTTCTGGAAAACAGTTTTAAGCTGGGTGATCCGGAGCGGGCTGGTTCCGAACTATTGCAGAGGATGCAATCCCGAAGCTGAGTTTTCATGTGGCTTTAATCTGCAGCGCATCGTGATGACTGCGATCGCGGCGAACGCTACGCCGGGACTCCGGCCATTTTTCCAGTCCACCCAGCACTCCGCTTCGCTTCGTGCTGGGCTAGACTGTTTCGCGCCTACGGCGCTGGTTTTTCGAGCTCCTTGCTCCCGCGACGCGGGCCAGACTTATCAGCTTGAGCAGAAGGAACCGCTACCGCTAGCAGCGGTAATCATGCGGCGATTTTGTTCACCTCAATTCCCCGCATTCTGCAAAGGTGTTTTTCAAACTGGCAGCCATGCCATCCACCGACTGATCTCTATTCGAATATCCCGAAATTTGTAGGCTGCAGAGGCAACCTTAGAGGCAAACAACTCTACGGCGAGCGGCGGAATCAAAGAGTCTGTTTTCGTCCAGTCAGAGAAGACGAGAAGAATAGGGCCCGCAGTCATGAGACGAAACCAAGCTAACAGCTTAGGACAAAGCTCTGGCTGGCATGTGCCCGGACTCAGAGGTAGGTTTCGAAAACTATGTCCCGCTTACGTTACTGGCCATATCTGTTCGCCCTGCTCACACTCCTGATCGCCGTCGGTTGCGGCGGTGGCACAAGCAACAATAATTCCGGTAGCAACAATAACGGTGGAAGCGGCAGTGGAAGTGGAAGTGGAAGCGGAGGTGGGGGCAGCACCGGAAGCGGCGGCGGTGGAACGACGCCCGCAGCTCCAGCAGTAACTGCCTTCACGGTGACACCTACCATCGTTGCCCCGGGTGAGTTTGCCAATTTTTCCTGGACCACCACCAATGCCACCGCTTTCAACGTGACGCCGGCCATCAACCAGGATGAGCAGACGTTGCCATTGCAGGGCACAAACTTCTCGTACAACACCAATGGGCTGACGCAGACGACGGCGTTTCAAGCTGTCGCGAGCTCGGGCACGACGCAGTCAACGCCCGTGTCAGCGAGCTTAACTGTCGTTCCGCTCACGTTGACCGCCTCGGCGCAAATGATCCAGGCGGGACAAACAGTGGTCCTGACGTACGGCGGCCCCAACAACGGCAGCTCGTGGAGCCTGATCACGGTTGGCAACACCAGTCCAACGCAACTGCCGACGCCTGCGTGCTCCGGAAACACATGCACGGGGACATATACGACACCACCACTCAGCGCGAACACCAGCTTTGAAGTCGAAGCTGCCCTTGGCGCCAACGGCGTGGGCGGGCAGTCGGTTTCGCAGCCGGTAGCGATCACCGTGGGCAATCCAACCACGGTGACGTTGACGGCGAATCCCACGACAGTACAATCCGGTGGAGCAGTGACGCTGACGTGGACCACGGGGAACGCAACCTCGGTGGCGATCACCTGTGTACCTGCTTGCACTCCGGCGATAGGATCTCTGCCATTGAATGGAACTACCACGCAGAATCCGACTCAGAGCACGACTTACACGGCGACCGCGACTTCGATTTATCCTGGCGCGCCTCCGGTAACGGCGACGGCAAACGTGACGGTGAGTACGGGCGGGGTTACGAACCTCAAGCACATTATCTGGATGGTGCAGGAGAATCGTGCCTTCGATAATTACTTTGGGGTACTGGCGACCTATCGGGTCAATCATCAGCCGCCCATACAGGGAGCGCAGATGAGCGACGTGAACGACCTGCACACGCTGCCGCCGGGCTACACCATCAAGAATCCGCAAGGACAGGCGTTTGCGCCGTTCCATGCGCGAACGGAATGCATCGAGAATCTCTCTCCGTCGTGGAACGAGACGCACTACGACATGGATCTGGTTGGAGACAACTGGATGGAACTCACCGACAACTCGCAGTACCTGATGGACAAGTTCCTGTTCACGACCTTGTCGGGCGGCACCGGGGATCAGTACGATCCCACGCATTCGCGTCCGCTGGGCTACTACGATCAGACGGACTTGCCGTACTACTACGAATTGGCAACGCAATTCGCTACCAGCGATACATGGCGTTCGCCGATTCCAGCGAATACCGTTCCCAACCGGATGTATCTGTTCGCGGCTACATCCTATGGTCATGCCTTCCCGCCGACCAGCCAAAACGACCCAGCCTGGCAGCGAGAGACCATCTTCAAAGCGCTTACGTTGGCGGGTATCACCTGGAGGTATTACTACCAGGACAACAGCGTGTTCCTGGCGCAGTGGGCGGATTGGAACTATCCCGGAATCCAGGAGAATGTGCGCAATATCAGCGAGTACTACAACATTCTCTCCAGTCCGAATGCGGACCAGGAGCTGCCCCAGGTTGTGTTCATCGAACGCGCAAGTGCAACCGGGTACGATGAACATCCCGGGAACAACATTCAGAAGGGTGCAGTACTTGCCGAGAACGCAGTCAACGCCTTGCTGAACAGCTCGGCGTGGCCCGACTCAGCGTTCATTCTGACCTGGGATGAAGGCGGCGGACTGTTCGATCACGTGGGACCGATTCTGGCAACGCCTCCGGACGACCTGCCACCGCAGGACCTCGGGCCTGGCGATACGCAAGGTCTGTTCAACGTGACCGGATTCCGCGTTCCCGTGATCGTTGTCTCGCCGTGGGTGAAGGCGCAAACCGTGGTGCATCTGCCGACGGACAGCACGTCGATCCTGAAGCTGATCGAGACGCGGTTCAATGTGCCGGCACTGACACAACGGGACGCGACGACGGGAGATATGACCGATCCTACGAACGGCTTCTTCGACTTCACGTCGCCGGAGATGCTGCAGGTGCCAGCCCTCCCAACCCAGCCGACGAATGGCACGTGCGACTATTCGCTGGAGGGCTCGCCGCAGTAAGGAAGGTGCGGGCCGTGTCGCAGGTCCGCTGAAATCGTTGGAAAACCAAATGGCCTCCGCGAACAACATTTGCGGAGGCCAGCTTTTTACGCACAAAATTAGCGAGGCGTGAAGCCTCGCCGCATCGTTACTTCTTTTTCTTCTTGGCAGCTTTCTTGGTAGCCTTCTTCTTCGTTGGCATAGATGTTGCCTCCTTTTTGAACCCTCCCTTGAAGGGTCATTGGAAATTTCCTTCTCTGGCCCAACGCTGCCCAAGATATTGAATGGGCAGCAAAGCTATCCAAGATATTGCGGTTATATTTCAGGGATGTCAAGGAAAATCCTACACAATTTTCTTGCGCGTTGGTCGAATTTGTGAGTTGCAGGTCCCCTCCCTGTCCCCTCGACGAACCCGCGCGCTACACTCTCCCGTATGCCGCGCGATCCCATCGAGCTCGCCGTCTTCAAGCATCTCTTCCACGCCATCGCCGAAGAGATGGGCGCCACCCTCCGCCGCACCGCCTTCTCGCCCAACATCAAGGAGCGCCGCGACTACTCCTGCGCCATGTTTGACTGCCGCGGCAACGTCCTCGCCATGGGCGATCACATGCCCGTGCATCTTGGCTCCATGCCGATGTCGGTGCGCGCCGCCATCGATGAGCTCACGCTCGTCCCCGGCGACATCGCCATGCTCAACGATCCCTTCAGAGGCGGCACGCACTTGCCCGACATCACCGTCATCGCGCCGGTCTTCATCGCCGCCCAAAAGTCTCGCAACCTTGCCGCTCGACACTCACGCAACCTCACCATCTCAACCTCACGCCGCATCGCCGCTCCTAACTCGCCCACTCGCGACCGCCGCCGCGCTCCTGATTTTTTCGTTGCCGCTCGGGCCCATCACGCCGATATCGGTGGAGCTTTCGCCGGCTCCATGGGGCCGAGCCGCGAGATCTACCAGGAAGGCCTGCGCATTCCGCCGGTGAAAATTGCGCGCGCCGGCGAGGTCGATCGCGACGTGCTACAGCTGTTGCTCAACAATGTTCGCACTCCCGCCGAGCGTGAGGGTGATCTGCGCGCCCAACTCGCCGCCTGTCACACTGGCATTTCCCGTCTGCAGGAACTCTGTGAGCGCTACGGTCTGGCGCGTGTTCAGCGCGCCGGACACGCTCTCCTCGGCTACTCGGAGCAGATGATGCGCGCTTTCCTTGCCGCTGTTCCGTCCGGCGCCTACTCTGCTGAAGATTTCCTGGATGACAACGGCGTCGACAATGACCCGGCAAATGCTTTCCCGCAGAATCATGCCGCCAATGATTTGGCACCAGGCGCCGATCTTCCGCCGGCCGCCGGTTCGGCATCCCACAATGTGGGGGCCAACGCTTGCGGCGTTTCGGTGCCGTCCCGCACTGTGGGAGCGTTGCCTCGCACGATCGCGCAAAGCCTGCATTCATCTGTCACTACTTACCACAATGTGAGACAAGACATCGATCGCCGCGTCCGGCTCGCAGTGCGCATCACTTTCCCGAGTAGGATTTCCGGACAACAGCCTGTGATGGTCGATTTCACCGGCAGCTCGCCGCAAGTCGAGGGCAGCATCAACGCGGTCGAAGCTATCACCTGGTCCGCGTGCTTCTACGTTTTTCGCTGCCTCTTACGCGACGACATCCCCGCCACCGCCGGCCTCATGCGGCCCATTCGCGTGATCGCGCCCGCCGGAACCGTGGTCAACGCGCGACCTCCTGCCGCCGTTGCCGGAGGCAATGTGGAAACTTCACAGCGCATTGTTGATGTGCTTTTGCGCGCCTTAGCCCAGGCCCTCCCCGACCGCATCCCCGCGGCCTCATCGGGCACTATGAATAACCTCACCATCGGCGGCATCGACGATCGGCGTCCCACCCTTTCGCCAAAACCGGCCGAACGGATGGGGCACCCGACAACCGGCAACCGACAACTCAGAACTGCTCCCGCTCCCTTCGCCTATTACGAAACCATCGCGGGCGGCTCAGGCGCAGGCCCTACGCACGATGGTGTTTCCGGCGTACACACTCACATGACCAACTCGCTCAACACGCCTGCCGAGGCGCTGGAGTACAGCTATCCTTTTCGCGTGACGAAGTACGCGCTGCGAACCGGCAGCGGTGGCGACGGCCAGCATCGCGGCGGCGACGGCATTGTGCGCGAGATCGAGGTTCTAACCGATGCGACGGTCACGTTGCTGGCCGATCGTCGCAAGACGCGCCCTTATGGATTAGCGGGCGGCGCGGATGGCGCTCCTGGCCGCACTGAAATCCTGCGCAGCGATGGCTCCGTTGAAATTTTGCCGAGCAAGACCAGCGCGCGCTTGCGCCGCGGCGATCGCATCCGTATCGAAACTCCCGGCGGCGGCGGCTGGGGTCCTCCCACGCCCGACGCTGACCGTCCCTCGTAAGCGGGGCCTCTTAATTTGATTGAGAGACTGTCCCAACCCACAACGCTGTGGGTACTCCATCCTTTGCGCCGTCCTTTTGGAGCAAAGGGTCAGAGACCAAGGAAGATCGTTGCTCCCGCCGTTGCGCATCCCACGGTGTTTAAGGGATCTGACGAAAACCGCGCAACCACGTGATCTCGACTGCATCAATGAAGCAATTAACTTCGGGTGCCTCATCCTTCGCGCCTGTCGTTGGCGAGAAGGTGGGAAACCAAGTTCTGGCAGCGCCGCTTCTAGACTTCAATGTCGGTACACCGAGAAACTCATCGCAAAGCTGCGCTATCTTCACTGCAAATCCGGTGAAGCGCGGACTCGTGGAGAAACCCGCAGACTGGCCGTGGAGCAGCTTTCGCTATTACGCCACGTGAGTGGAAGGTACGGTGGAGATTGAGTCCGAATGGACGGGACGGATGACAAACATGAAAGGCTGGCGTTGTGAGAGTCAGTGCGCGCCAGCCTGCTGCCGCCGTAGCGTGCCCGCAGTGTGCAGATGACAGATGGCGATGGCCAGTGCATCGGCAGCGTCGGCAGGCTGCGGCGGCTCCGGCAGCTCCAGCAGGCGCGCCACCATGATCTGCACCTGCAATTTTTCCGCTTTGCCATAACCCACCACGGCTGACTTAATCGACAAAGGAGAATAGGCGACGACTTCAAGTCCGGCCTGCGCAGCCACCAACATCGCAACCCCGCGCACGTGTCCCAACTTCAGCGCCGACTTCACATTGACGGCGTAGAACACGTCTTCGATCGCAACCTGCTCGGGTAAGTGAGTCGTGATGATCTCGCTCAGCTCTTCGCAGATTCTCTTGAGCCGGAGTTCCAGCGCCTGGCGCGGCGAGAGGTGAATCGCTCCGCTGCAGACGTGTCGCAGGCGACCACAATCGTCCTGCTCGACGACACCGTAGCCGGTATATTCGCCGCCGCAATCGATGCCGAGAACTCGCATTGCGGAGAGTGTAACAGGAGCGCATGCGATGACAACGAAACATGGAGAACGAGGCTATAGTCAGTCACGTGCGGAGGCCGATTTGGAAAATGAATGCTCGATAAAGGACTCCAGCAAAACGATGTCATGTATGCAGCGGATTGCGCCGCTATAATAAGAGCTTCATGACTGGCCTGGTATATGCCGCGGTTGCATATGTGCGCAGCCCGGTCGGGATATTTGTCGAGGAACTGCGCCGCGAATTGCATCCCGCACACACCCATGCGGACGCACACGTAACCGTCCTTCCTCCGCGGCTCTTGAGCGGAACGGAGCAGCAAGCCTTCGATCAACTGACGGAGGACTGCCAAACAATCCGGCCATTTGAGGTCGCAATGGGCGATGTTGAGACTTTCCTTCCGTTGACCCCGACCATCTTCCTGCGGGTGGCGCGGGGCGCATATCGCCTGCGCGAGCTGCATGACAAACTGAATCGCGGTGTCCTCTACTTCCATGAGCCATGGTCGTACATGCCGCATCTGACCATCGCCAAGATGGATACCGAGGAGGAGGTCGGCAAAGTGCTGGACGTTGCCCGACAGCGCTGGCGAGCGTATAGCGGTCCTCGCGAGGTGCGGCTCGAATCGGTGACCTTTGTTAAAGGAGTGGGGGAACGCTGGATGGACGTAGCCACAGTGCCGCTCGGTGGCGTGGCCGTAAAATAGCTTGAAACTGCCGGATACAATCCCTCCCAACCTACTCGAAAGCTTACTAAGCTAATCTTAAGAGCGCTGAGTTTGTCGATTTTCGGCTTTCCCAATTTGGCCCCCCACTTCCCGGCCATGCAAAAATTAACAACTATTTGCTGGTAGTAGTTCGCCGCACGAGGTAACTTATGTGCGCGTGAGCGGTCGCACGGGCGACGCCCACGCGCCGAGAGGTCCTCCTTCCATGCTCGGTCGGGGAATGTACGGCGGGATAAATTTCACTGTTGTCCGCTGTCCGGTTTGTGGCGAGACATTTTCTAAATGTGGCCTGCCTAACCACATCCGCCGGCACAAAACGCTGGCGGAAAAGAAATCAGGTAAGGGATGCGTCAATCGTCGATCGCTTACCTGGTGGGATGGCTGGAAGGAAGGATACAAGGTGGGCGTAGTTGATGGAGCTAGCGACGAAATGAAACGGATCGCGAAGGCAACGGCGCCGGAACAATCGTCGTAAGCAACATTGCGCAGTAGATTTCCAGTTCATGACAGGATGTTTGGCGTAAGCCTCGAAAGTGCAAGCCTCTCTCTGCGCGGCTGACTCCAATTCTTTCTGCCGGAGTGCACAATTATCGGGAATGCCTGCTTAATGATGTGGGAACTTGACAGCAAAGTTTCCGGATCAAGGCAGACTGATGTTTGCGATGGAGCGTTCAGCATTCCTAATCGAAAACCCTCGAAGACTGCGTTCTGCCGTGGCCTTCATAGCCTATCCACCGAGTTATGAGGAGAAAAAGAGAATGAAAAGAAGTACAGTTTTGCTGATTGTGGCAGCGGTCCTGGCACTGGCCATTTGCGGCTTTGCGCAGGATGTAGCTGCTCCTGCCAAAGGCCACATTATCGCTCCACCCAGTACTCTTGTCCGGACACCCGGCAAGGTGCACACTCCGCTGTATGTGTTCATACCGGCGGACAAAGTGATTAATAACATCCCCAATGGCGAGACGCCGGCATCAATCGCTTGCATCTATGGCGTGACGCCTCCCACCAATGGCTGCCCGAAGAATGGAACCGTGCTTCCCACCGGCGGAGCGAAAGCCATCGCAGTTGTCGAATACGGGCAGTACTCGAATGTGCAGAGTGACTTCAATACCTTCAACACCCAATTCGGCCTGCCGGCGGGGACCCTGATCCAGCAGTGCTACCCGGCTCCGCCGTGCCCCAGCAACAACGGAACGGGTTGGGACTTAGAGACGGCTCTGGATGTGCAGTATGCGCATGCCATGGCTCCGAATGCCACAATCATCGTCGCATCGTTCACCAGCGATCCGCTGGGCGATGGCGCTGAGACGGGCGCGGCGCAGTACATCGCTAACACCTATGGCGCCGGCGAAGTCTCCAATAGCTGGACCTACAACGGCGGCGAAAACTGGTGCGGCTCCGGCAACTGCGAGCTGCAGTATGACCAGGATTTCGCTGAGCCTAACATCGTGTATTTCGCTTCGGCAGGTGACTCCGGCTGCGAAGTGTCGTACCCCAGCATCTCGCCTAACGTGGTTTCCGCGGGCGGTACCTACGTCCAGCGCGACAGCAACGGCAACTTCACAGGCCAAGCCTGCTGGAACGGTAGCGGTGGCGGTATCAGCGTGTATGAGCCTCTTCCGCAGTACCAGCTGGTTTTGGGCATTAAGAACGGGCCGCATCGCGGTACGCCTGATTGGGGACTGGATGCCGATCCCGCTTCGGGCGTCGTCGTCTACAGCTCCACTTACTGCGGTGGCTTTTGCATCGTCGGCGGGACCAGCGTGTCCTCGCCTACGCTGGCTGGCATCGTCAATCAGTCTGGCAGGTTCAAGGCTTCGAACCTGCTGGAACTCGGTCTGACGTATGGCTATTACTGGAACCCGACGACGTGGCTTACCAACTTCTATAACGTTCCGACCGGCAGCAACGGCTGTCCAAATACACCCTCGTTTGGTTGGGACCAATGCACCGGTCTCGGCACTCCCAAGAAGGCGTCTGGATTCTAGAGTGTCTGATCGAAGTCTGACGATTTGGAGCCCTGCTATCCGGCAGGGCTCGTTTTTGTGCCTCGTTGCCTCGGATTAATTCTCGCGAAAGGCTGCTCGGCTACGCGAAATACGTGAAGAGGTTCGAGGCAAGCAACCATTCACTGCATGAGGAGAAAAAAGAATGAAGAGAAGTACAGTTTTGCTGATTGTGGCAGCAGTCCTGGCACTGGCCATTTGCGGCTTTGCGCAGGGCGTAGCTGCTCCTGCTAAAGGGACTATCATCGCTCCACCCAGCACTCTGGTCCGGACTCCCGGCAAGGTGCACACTCCGCTGTATATTTTCATACCGGCGGACAAAGCGAATCATGACAGCATTCCCGACGGCGAGACGCCCGCTTCCATCGCTTGCATTTATGGCGTAGTGCCTCCCACCAGTGGCTGCCCAAAGACTGGCACCGTGCTTCCCACCGGAGGCTCGAAGGCCATTGCGGTAATTGAATACGGCACCTATTCCAACGTACAGAGCGACCTGAATACCTTCGACACCCAGTTTGGGTTGCCGGCCACGACCATCGTACAGCAGTGCTATCCGAGCGGACAGCAGTGCCAAAACAATGCGGGAACGGGATGGGACATCGAGGAAGCGCTCGACGTACAGTACGCGCACGCCATGGCGCCCCATGCCACGATCATCGTCGCGTCGTTCAGCAATGATCCCCTCACCGACGGCTCGGAGCTGGGGGCTGCCCAGTACATCGCCAACACCTATGGCGCCGGCGAAGTCTCCAATAGCTGGGGCTACAACGGCGGCGAAAACTGGTGCGGTTCCGGCAACTGCGAGCTCAATTACGACTCCTATTTCGTGCAGAGTGGGGTCGTATTTCTCGCTTCGGCCGGCGACTCCGGCTGCGAAGTGAATTACCCCAGCGTCTCGCCCAACGTAGTTTCCGCCGGCGGCACCTATGTCCAGCGCGACAGCAACGGCAACTTCACAGGCCAAGCCTGCTGGAATGGCAGCGGTGGCGGCATCAGCCAGTATGAGCCTCTTCCGCAGTACCAGCTGGTTTTGGGCATTAAGAACGGGCCGCATCGCGGTATTCCTGACTGGAGCCTGGATGCTGATCCGTCGTCGGGCGTGGACATCTACAGCTCCACTTACTGTGGTGGCTGGTGCATCGTCGGCGGGACCAGCGTGTCCTCGCCTACGCTGGCCGGCATCGTCAATCAGTCTGGCAAGTTCAAGGCTTCGAACCTGCTGGAACTCGGCATGACGTACGGCTATTACTGGAACCCGACAACGTGGCTAAACAACTTCTATAACGTTCCGACCGGCAGCAACGGCTGTCCAAATACACCCTCGTTTGGTTGGGACCAATGCACCGGTCTTGGCACTCCCAAACAAGCGTCTGGATTCTAGAGTGTCTTCATCGAAGTCTGACGATTTGGAGCCCTGCCATTCGGTAGGGCTCTTTTTTTGCGTGTCATTTCACGCGATTCTCGAGAACGGATTTGCTCTACAATCGCGCTCAGCATGGCTTACATGCAGCGCACCATCTTTCACGTCGACATGGACGCCTTCTTCGTATCGGTCGAAGAGCTCTTCGATCCGTCGCTGAAGGGCAAGCCTGTCGTGGTCGGCGGACAGCGCGACGAGCGTGGCGTGGTCTCGGCGGCTTCCTACGCCGCCCGCAAATTCGGAGTGCATTCGGCGATGCCTCTGCGCACTGCGGCAAAACTCTGTCCGCAAGCCGTCTTTGTCGACGGCCATCCTGACCGCTATCGCGAATATTCCGCTAAAGTCTTCCAGGTTCTGAATCGCTTTTCGCCCAAGTTGGAGATGGTCTCCATCGACGAAGCCTACGTGGACATGACAGGCACGGAACGCCTGCACGGTCCGCCGATGCGCGCCGCCCATGCGCTGCACAACGCGATGAAAGCTGAAACGCAACTGAATTGCTCGGTCGGGATTGGCACCTCGCGGCTGGTGGCCAAGGTTTGTTCGGATCAGGCGAAACCCAACGGCGTGTTGTGGATCGTGCCCGGCGGCGAAATCGAGTTTCTGGCGCCGCTCGACGTGCGCAAGATTCCAGGCGTCGGCAAGGTGATGGAGCAACGCCTGCACGAACAAGGCATCACCAAGGTAGGCGATCTGGCTGCGCGCGATGAACGCTGGCTGCAGCAGAATTTTGGAGTGCTCGGGCTGGCGCTGTCGGGAAAAGCCCGTGGACTTGATGCGGGAGCGTGGTTCGACGCCGACATCGGCGCGGACGAAGGACCGCGCTCTATCAGCCACGAGCACACTTTTTCGCGCGACACCAGCGATCCGCAGCAACTGGAATCAACGCTGGCACGGCTGTCGGAGATGGTCTGCCGGCGCCTGCGCGAGCAGAAACTGCACGCCCGCACGCTGCAATTGAAGCTGCGCGATTCCGGCTTCCATACCATCACCCGAGCTCACTCGCTACAGCGGCCGACGTCGGTCGACTCCGAAGTGTTCTCTGCGATTCGTCAGCTCTTCCGCGCCAACTGGAAGGGCGATGCGCTTCGTCTGCTTGGAGTTCACGCCTCCCACTTTGAAGACGAGAGCGAGCAAATCAATCTCGTTGGACAGCGCTCGCACGAGAAATGGAACCAGGCGCTCTCCACTGCTGATCGCCTGCGTGACAAATACGGCGAGAACGCCATTTCACTCGCGACCGGGATGAAAGCGCGCTTTCGCGAACGAACCCACGAAAATCCCGCAGGGCTGCCGGGAAAGAAGAAGCCGTCTTCCTGATTGGTCAACCAATCGCCATGTGCAGCCGTCACAGACACTTGTGACCCTCCCGCCTACCCTGTCTACAGGGGGACCAACAATGTGTCTGGCAGTTCCAGGAAAGATCCTGAGCATCGCAGGCGAGGATCTGGCGCGCACCGGGCGCGTGAGCTTTGGAGGAATTGTGAAGCAGGTCAGCCTGGCTTACGTTCCTGAGGCTGAGATTGGCGATTACGTCATTGTCCACGTTGGATTCGCCATCAGCCTGCTGGACGAAGAAGAAGCGCTGCGCACCTTCGAATATCTGAAGCAGATGGGGGAGCTGAACGAACTGGAGCCAGAGACTCGACAGTGATGCAATCCGAGAATAGTAGTCCTTGGATGTGGGACTCTTATGTTGTGGGATAAGAGAAGTTGTGGCGCGTTTTTAACTGCCGCACGACCGAGTGCGTCTTCGCCGTGCCATAGGTCCTTCTGCAGCGGGGAATCCGCCTGTCACGTTGCAACGTGAGACATCGCACATCCAGGTTAGCGGCTGAAAGAATATGAATGAGGTAGACCGCTTCCCGGTTGAAATCTGGAGAATCCTCATTGGCCGAGACATTAATCATCGGGTATGGAAGTCTGTTGCGTGGTGATGACGCGGTGGGATGCCACGCCGCGCACGAACTCGAGCAACACTATCGAGACGATCCGCGCATCGAAGTGATCGCAACGCAGCAACTGACGCCGGAAATGGCGGAAGATGTTGCGCATAGTAAATTCGTGCTGTTTATCGATGCAGCGTCGCAGGCCGAACCGGGAACGATCTGCCGATTCCCCGTCTTGCCGGAAGCGACTTCCGCCGGTTTCACGCACAGCCTCACGCCGGCGTCGCTGCTCACCGCGGCGGAGCAACTTTATGGTGACGTGCCGGAAGCAATGTGCATTACTCTTGCGGGCTGGTCGTTCGCGCTGGGCAACAAGGTTTCCCATCACGCGCGACTGCGATTGCCGGAGTTGGTTCGCCAGGCAGAAGTGGAGATAGAAAAACATCGGGGAGCTTTGCGGGCCTCGTACTCCGCAAGCGAAGTATCCCGATAAAACTGACGCCTTTACGCGCCGACCAGTTTTTCCAACACGGACTTATTACGGATGGTGAGGGTAGAACCCTTCAGGACAGCGATCTGACGCTTGCGGAAATCGGCAAGCACGCGCGTCACGGTCTCGCGTGAAGTGCCGATAATTTGTGCGATCTCTTCATGCGTCAGCGCCAGCTTGACCTTGGGCTCAGCCTGATTTTGAGTCGTTGCGGTCCATTCGAGCAATAGGCGAGCCAGTCGCTCTGGGGCGGAATGTGACAGCCCCAGGCTGCGAATCTGCTGATAAGCGCTCTGGCAATCCTTGCTCAGGTGTTGCGCCGCCTTCAGGCAGGCGTCGCCATGCTTCTGGAGAAAACCCAGGAAATCTTCGCGTTTGACGAAATTCAGCTGGCAAGGCTGCCCGGTCTCGGCGGTGATCTCGTAAGGTGTTCCCGACACCGTCGCATGCATGCCCAGCACCTCGCCGGCCTGGGCGATTTTCAGAATAAGAGTCTTGCCTTCAGCTGAGGTGGTAGAAAGCTTCACTCGTCCTTTGCATAGCATGTAAATGCCGCGCGGCGACTGGCCTTCCACAAACAGCACCGCGCCCGCAGGATAGGCCGCGGAGTACTTGATTTTGTCGAACGCTTCCAGAGCTGTCTTGGGGAGTGAGCAGAAGAAGCTGTCGCTGCGAAGCTTGCAGATTACGCAATTTTCCACCAGCTCAAAGCCGTAAGGTGATCCCACATGCCCTCCCGCGTTACCTACTATGCTATCACCTTAGGATTCCGGCACATCCCCTATAAGTAGGATGGCGGGGGATTCCGGATCAGCTAAGCTGTCAGCGTTGGCGGACCGCTGCTGGGCATGACCCAGCGCCTTGTGACGCAGGTCACAAGCGCGCGTATCGGGGGTCACAGACCCTGGCCCGCCCCGCGAAGGACAATGCAGCCCACAACGGCTCAATAGGCGGGAAGCGAACGGTCTCTCCCCCTCTGCCGGTTTTCCTGCTTCGAACGAACGTTCGCTGGCAGGATTTTGGGACCTGACACCCCAGCCGCGCGGATGGAGAATTTGGCCACTCTCCTCTACCCCATGTCGCTTCCCGCCGACGGTTGTTTGGCTCGCACCGGTGCTGCCCAGACCAGGCGAGAAATGGTTCGTAGTCGCAATCTGTGGAGGTACGAACTCGCTGATGTCCAATCGGCCCGGTGGCAATTTGCGCAGATCACTCTCTCGACTGCGCCATCTTTCAGCCCCCGAATCCTTTGATCGAGCATGTCAGAGCACCCCGCGCATTCGCGGGGACCGGCATAAGGAGAAATTTATATGGCAGTCGCAACAACGCAAACGGGCGAATCAATCGAAGTCGGCAGCATCGGCTTGAACCGTTGGTGGCGCGTCGTGGGCGGGATGTCCATGAATCTCGCGCTGGGCACGCTGTACGCATGGAGCGTTTTCGTCGCGCCGTTGGAGAAGGAGTTTCATTGGAAGCGGGCCGACACCTCCACCATCTTCACCATCGCCGTGGTGGTTTTCGCGCTGACATTTATTGTCGCCGGACGGCTTCAGGACAAGTTCGGGCCTTTCTGGATTTCTCTTACCGGCGGGGTTCTGGTGAGCTTGGGCTTCTTCCTCTGCGCCTATACCAGCAACCTCAATTACCTGTTTATCTGTTTCGGAGTGATTGGGGGCTTGGGTAATGGTTTCGGTTATTCCACGCCGATTCCGGTCATGTCCAAATGGTTTCCCGACAAGCGGGGTCTCGCGGTGGGACTAGCGGTCGGCGGTTATGGAGCCGGATCGGCCATTTTTGGCCCCTTGTCCGCCAGCTACCTGATCCCAAACTTCGGCTGGCGCACCACCTTCCAAATCCTGGGTGCGATCTTCCTGGTCATGACCGTGATCGGCGCCTTCCTGCTGAAAAATCCTCCCCCCGGCTATAAGCCTGCCGGCTGGACGCCCGCTCCGAGCTCTAAATCGGCGGCGACTACTTATGACTTCTCCCCGGGCGAAACGCTGCGCACCCCGACCTTCTACTTCATGTGGATTGCCTATGCCCTCGGTTGCACCGCCGGTCTGATGGTGATCAGCCAATTGGTGCCTTTCGCCAAGAGCGTCGGTATCCCCAGCACTATGCTGGCTTCTCTCGGTCTGGTAGTGGGCGCGGTCGGCAATGCCTCGGGACGTATTCTGTCCGGCTGGATGTCGGACCACCTGGGCCGCATCAACGTCTTGCGCTTGATGATCGGCATCTCCATGGTGGCTATGCCCATTCTTTATGCCGTGGGCGGCAACGTCGTAGGCCTGTTTATCATGCTGTTCATTGTGTACTGGTGCTATGGCACGCAGTTATCAGTAAACGGCGCTGCCGCTGCCGATTTCTGGGGCACGAAGAATGCCGGAATCAACTACGGGATGCTGTTTACCGCGTGGGGCGTGGCCGGCCTTCTTGGCGGTCGCATCGGCGGCAAGCTGTTTGACAAGTATCACAACTACCAGTATGCGTTCTACACGGCTGCAGTTCTGGCCTTGGTGGCGCTGATCTCCGAGTGCCTGGCAAGGCGTCCCAAGCACGTGTGACCGTTATCCTAGCGCCGGACCCACAAAGTCCGGCGCAGTTATTTGGGCCTCATAACTGTTCATAGCTTTTGAAGGAGTGTTCTCATCATGGATAGCGCAACAAAGCTGGCGGAAGCCACCAAGGGAGATATCGACGAACACGCGCTTCACGCCTTGTCGCATGAGCTCGTCAGTCCGGTGGTGCAGAGATGGATGGACGAGGGCAGCCAGGATCCAGAAGGCTTCTGGGGCCGGGCGGCTGATCAGTTGCCCTGGTTTCGCAAGTGGGACCGCGTGCTGGAGTGGACGCCGCCGACCTTCAAGTGGTTTACCGGCGCACAAACCAATCTGGCATACAACGCGCTCGATTATCACGTGAAGCGTGGCCGTGGTGGACACACCGCACTGATCTACCTGAACGAGCGCGGGGAGCGCCGCGTCTACACCTATGCGCACCTGCTGCACGAAGTTGAGCAGGTTGCGGCAGCACTTCGCGGCATGGGCATCAACAAAGGCGATCGTCTTACCGTTTACATGCCGACCAGTCCCGAGGCGATCATCCTGATGCTGGCGACGGTGCGTATCGGCGCAATCCACTCGGTGGTATTCGCGGGCTTCGGCGCCAAGGCGCTGGGCGATCGCATTCAGGCCAGCGGCTCGCGACTGGTATTCACCGCCGACGTGACTTACCGCAAAGGCAAGGACACGCGGCTGAAGGAGATTGTCGACGAGGCGCTGGATAACACAGGCGACAGCGTGGAGCACGTCATTCTGCTGAAGCGCACGCCCGGCGAAACTCCCATGCGCGCCGAACGCGACCTGACCTGGGACGAGTTTCTTGCCCGCGCTCCCGGTCACAGCGGCGATTACGTCAGCATGGAAGCCAACGAGCCGGCGTTTATTCTGGCGACCTCCGGCACAACGGCGACACCCAAGCTGGCGGTGCACACGCATGGCGGTTATCAGGTACACATCGACGCGATGGGCAAGTGGTTGTTTGGCCTGAAGGAGTCGGATGTCTGGTGGTCAACCTCCGATATTGGCTGGATCGTCGGGCACAGCTACATCATCTACGCTCCGCTGATCGCGGGGGCGACGACGATTGCTTTCGAGGGCGCACTGGATTATCCAGCGCCGGAAAGCAATTGGAAGGCATTGATTGAGGAATATCGTGTCACCGGCATCTTCACCTCGCCCACCGCGGTGCGGCTACTGATGAAATACGGCGATGGTCCCTTCGGCAACATCGACTACCGCGCGCTGGAACGCGTCTTTTGCGCCGGCGAAGTACTGAATGCTCCGGCGTGGGAGTGGCTGCAGAAGAAGATCTTCCACAACCGCATTCCGGTGATCGATCACATGTGGCAGACCGAAACCAGCGGGCCGGTTTTCGGCAATCCGTATGGCATCGGGATGCTGCCGATCAAGCCGGGCAGCGCGACCATCCCCATGCCGGGCATCGAGGCCACAGTTGTACAGATGGACGGCACGCCGTGTGGCGTCAACGAGAAAGGCATCATGGTCATCAAGCGCCCGTTCCCCGGATTGACCGCGTCCCTCTGGGGCGAAAAGGAACGCTATGGCCGTGATTACTGGTCGATCATTCCGAACGTCTATTACACCGGCGACTCGGCGCAGATCGATCAGGATGGTTACGTCTGGTTCGCCGGCCGCGCCGACGAGATCATCAAGATTGCGGGACACCGCATCGGCACCATTGAGGTCGAGACCGCGCTGCTGGGGCATCCCGCGGTCGCCGAATCCGGCGTCATCGGCCGGCCCGACGAACTACGCGGCGAAGTGATCTCGGCGTTCGTGGTGTTGAAGCAGGGTTTCACCGCCTCGGACGAGCTGAAGCGCACCCTGCTCGACCAGGTTCGTCATGAGTTGGGGCCTGTCGCTGTTATCGGCGATCTGAACTTCGTCGACATGCTGCCCAAGACGCGCAGCGGCAAAATCATGCGGCGCGTGCTCAAGGCGGTCACGCAGGAGAAGAATCCGGGCGACATCACGACCATCGAGGACGAAGGCTCCGTGGAAGAAGCTCGCCACGCCTGGCACCAGATGCGGGCGCAGCTCGATTCGCAGCCGAAGAACTGAGCGCAGCGTTCCGGCAATGCAAGTAGAGCTCGCCTTTAGGCCAGCGTCGAGGAGCGTAAGTAAAGCGAGGTTGAGGGGCTGAGATCGAAAATCTCAGCCCCTCAACCCGATGAAATACCGGGCAAGGGACGTGGGCCTGAAGGCCCGCTCTACGATGACGTCTATTCGCTATTAAAAGGCGCACCGGAGCGTGTCGGGAGTCAGTTTAAGGTCAACGTTTCGGTAGCGAAGCAGGCGTGAAGTCCAGCCAAGCTTTTGTCGTAGCAACGCAAAATTTCGAATAAAATCAGGAAATCTAAGGAGTGACGGATATGGCTCAACCGGTTCAACAGCAGGGTGGTGTGACTGAGGCTCAGATCGCAGTCCACTGGCGCGAAGAAGAATATTATTATCCTTCCCCGAAATTCATTGGCCAGGCAAACCTCAGCGATCCCAGCATCAACGAGCGCTTCGCCGAAGAAAATTTCCCCGAATGCTTCCGCGAGTACGCCGATCTTTTGAGCTGGGATCAGTACTGGCACACCACGCTCGACACCAGCAACCCGCCGTTCTGGAAGTGGTTTGTGGGAGGCAAGATCAACGCTTCGTACAACTGCGTGGACCGGCATCTGGCGAAGTATAAGAACAAAGCGGCGCTGATCTTCGTTGCGGAACCGGAAGCGGAAGCGCCCGTGGCCGTCACCTACCGCGAACTGTACGTCAGGGTGAATGAATTCGCGGCCTTGCTGCGCGATTCCTGCGGACTGAAGGCCGGCGACCGTGTCACCATCCACATGCCGATGGTGCCGGAGTTGCCGATCACCATGCTGGCCTGCGCCCGGCTGGGCATCGTGCACTCGGTGGTGTTTGGCGGCTTCAGCGGCGAAGCGTGCGGGCTGCGCGCCGCCGATTCCGGCAGCCACGTCCTGATCACCATGGATGGCTACTATCGCAATGGCAAGCTGCTCGACCACAAGGCCAATGCCGACATCGCGGTCGAGACCGCCAAGCAGTCGGGAACGGTGGTGGAGAAGGTGCTGGTGTGGAGACGCCACGCCGGCCAGAGTGCCACCACTTCAGCTTTCGTGGACGGGCGCGACCTCTGGGTTGACGAACTGCTCCCGAATTACTCGGGAGTCCTCGTACCTCCTGTCCCCATGGATGCCGAGGCGCCGCTTTTCCTGATGTACACCAGCGGCAGCACCGGAAAGCCGAAGGGCTGTCAGCACCGCACCGGCGGCTATCTCTCCTATGTGGCGGGCTGCTCCAAGTATATTCAGGACATCCATCCCGAAGATGTGTACTGGTGCATGGCCGACATCGGCTGGATCACCGGCCACTCGTTTATTGTTTACGGGCCTTTGGCGTTGGCCGCGACCAGCGTCATCTACGAAGGCGTTCCGACTTATCCGGATGCGGGCAGGCCCTGGAGAATCGCCGAGAAGCTGGACGTCAACATCTTCCACACTTCGCCAACCGCGATTCGCATGTTGCGCAAGGCCGGTCACGATGAACCGCCCAAGTACAACTACCACTTCAAGCACATGACCACGGTGGGCGAGCCCATTGAGCCTGAGGTTTGGCGTTGGTACTACGACACCGTCGGCAAGCGGGAAGCGGTGATTGTCGATACCTGGTGGCAGACGGAGAACGGTGGTTTTCTTTGCACCACCAAGCCGGGGCTGGATCCCATGAAGCCAGGAAGCGCGGGCCCAGGTATGCCGGGCATCTACCCGATCATCATCGACGAAATGGGTCAGGAAGTGCACGCCGGTTCGGGCAAAGCGGGGAACATCTGCATTCGCAATCCCTGGCCGGGCATCATGCAAACCATCTGGGGCGATAACGATCGCTTCGTCGCTCAGTACTACGCCAAGTACTGCAAGGACACCAACAGCAAGAATTGGCGCGATTGGCCATACTTTGCTGCCGATGGCGCGGTGCTGGCTGTTGATGGCTATTTCCGCATCCTGGGACGCGTCGACGACGTCATCAACGTAGCCGGCCATCGCCTGGGCACGAAGGAGATCGAGTCTGCCTGCCTCACCGTTGCCGAAGTCGCGGAAGCGGCTGTGGTACCGGTGGTCGACGAAATCAAAGGCCGCGTGCCCGAGGTTTACATCGTTCTCCAGCCGGATGTGCCGACCGATGCGAAGTCGACGCAAGCGGTTTTGGAGAAGGTCAACCATGTCATCGAAACCATGATTGGCAAGATTGCGCGTCCGCGGCGCATCCTGATTGTTCCGGACATGCCCAAGACGCGCTCCGGCAAACTCATGCGGCGTATTCTGGCGGCCATCTCCAACAACATGGCGACAGGTGACGTCACCACCTTGGCCAATCCTGACGTGGTGGAAAATGTCCGCGTCATGGTTCAGGGCAAGGAGGCCGTGGCGCTGGCCGACGGTCCGGAAGACCTGAAGCAGTTCGGAGCAGCCGAGTAGGCTAACCTCGATAAACGATAGCTGCGGAATGAAACGGGGCGCTCAGGCGCCCCGTTTTTTGCTTTTGTTACGCCGATTACGAGTAGTCTGCAGTGTCTCTGTTTCGGACTGGAACCTCAGCCACTTCTTGCTTCGGTTTTTACTTGATTTGCGTTGTTGTGGGGGTAGTGAATTCCCATACCTCGCACACGTCGCGTCTGGGCTGTATTCCATCCTGCTGACGCAGAATGGCTATCGCCCGCAGCAAGGCGAGGTGGACAGGCGAAAACGGAACGTAGCTGTACACGGCATGCTCGCTCGACGCCTCGGTCATTTGAGATGTGAGTTTCTCGAAGATGTGCCCGGGGGACTTGTCCTTGGAACCGCGCACGAACCACACGTGGCGGATTGCGCCGGAAGCCAGTTCAGACCGTGCCTCGTCAACTTCTTCGGCCGATGTCAGCCAGCGTATGCGAAAGTCCTTGGGCAGATAGTACTCGAGTGCGCTGCCCTCGAAATTCTGCTGGTCGATCCAGACGACGGTGTCGCCGCTGCTCGAATGCTGGGCGATTTGCCTGGCGATAAGATCACTGGGCACCAGGTATCCGGCATTCAGGATGTCCCTGGCGCCGAAATAAGTCCACACGCCTGCCAGATTGACCACGAGCAGAGTCACTCCCAGCACTGTACCGGCGCGGGCTTTGGCCGTCACTCCCGCAGCCAAGGCCAGTAGAAACAAAGGCAGCAGAAACAGAAGTTGTGCGGGCACGTAGGGATACGATACCCAGCGGGTTGCGCCGAAAAAGGCGAGAGCCGCCGTGAAGAGTGCAGGCCAGAGCCATTCGCGCCGCAATCGTGCTCCACAGACAAACAGCCACAGGCATGCCGGTGCCAGGAGCAGCGTAACCGGCAGCAGCCAGACAGGAATTGATTCGCCGAACACGAAGGAGTAGTACCAGTAGCAGAGTTTCACCGCCTGCTCGGCCCAGAGATTGCCGGCGAGGGAATAAACCTCGCTGTGCTGCCATTGCCGAAGCGCGCCGATGAACGTTATGACCCAGGGAAAATAAAGAGCAGCCATTAGCGCATTAGGCAGCAGCCACGTTTTCCAGATCGAACGGCCACGTCGAAACCTCATCAGCAGCAACAGATTTGCTCCCGCCCAGACCGCGATCCCGGACAGATAATGCGTATAAAGCAGAACCGTGATAGCAGCCACCAATGCCGCCAGATTTTTCCATCCGGCGGAATCCTCGGTAAAGCGCAGCAGATACCAGATGACGATCGCGGCGAAGAACACCTGCATGCTGTAATAGCGCGCCATCCGGCTATAAAGCAGGAGGCAAGGCGAGAAGATCCAGAGCAGCAGAAACCAGTTGCGCAACTTTGACGGAGCATCGCGGAGCCATCGCCGGTCGATGAAGACGGTTGTCAGGATGGCAAAGAGCACTGACAGCGCGCGCACTCGCGGCAGTGGATCGGAGCCGATGGGAATACGGTTCCAGCAATGCGCCAGCAGGAAATAGAGGGGAGGATGAATATCTTCCCGGCCGATTGCGATGATGTGCGCGGGGCTCGCGAGCGCTTTGTCCAGCGTGGAGGTCTCGTCGCCCCACATCGGCAGAAGCTTTAGGTCGACGCTGTACAACCCGCATTGCAGGATGACGAACAGCAGCAACGAGCGCGCGCGGTATCGCCGCGCCACGCCGGCATTGGAGGAGCAACACGATGAGTCGAGTAAGATGACATAT